>JBMDXB010000079.1:0-118461 GCA_048594885.1 Vicinamibacterales bacterium | reverse complement strand
GACTGGATGCGGCGATCGACCTGGAGCTTGTCGACCTCGGCTTCGAGGATGCCGGCGATGCGATTGAGCCGTTCGACGGGGGAGATGATCTCGAGCAGGTTCTGCTTCTCGTCGACGCCGACGACCAGATGCGCGGCGATCGTGTCGGCCAGCTTGCCGGGGTCGTCGACGCGGACGGCCGCGACCATCGCCTCGTAGTGCAGGTTGTTCGAGAGCTTCACGTATTGCTCGAACAGCGAGACGACGCGCGCCATCGTCGATTCGGCGTCGCCGCCCGCTTCCTTGTGCTTCGGGACGATCTTGACGACGACGCGGTAGAAGCCCTTGTCTTCCTTCCACTCGACCGCGCGGGCGCGCTCGATGCCCTCGACCAGCACCTTGATGTTGCCGTCCGGCAGCTTCAGGCTCTGGACGATGTTGGCGACGCAGCCCATCGTGAACACGTCGGCCGGCTGCGGATCGTCAACCGCGGCGTCGTGCTGTGCCGCCAGGAAGATGCGCTTGTCCTTCGCCAGCGCGTGCTCGAGCGCGCGCGTGGACGACGGCCGTCCGATGACGAACGGCATCATCATGTGCGGAAAGACGACGACGTCCCTCAAGGGGACGATGGGAAGGGTTTCGTAGAGTTCCATTACCCAGCTTTTTCGATCAGTGTAATCGGCTTTTCCTTCGACTGGACGACTTCGCGGGTGATGACGCACTCGCGGATCTTCTTCTGGCCGGGCAGCGTGTACATGAGATCGAGCATGAGGTCCTCGATGATCATGCGCAGGCCGCGGGCGCCGATCTTGCGCTGCAGCGCCTGCTCCGCGATCGCCTCGAGCGAGTCGTCCGTGAAGCGCAGCTTGACGTTCTCGTACTCGAACAGCTTCTGGTACTGCCGGGTGATGGCGTTGCGCGGCTGCGTCAGGATCTGGACCAGCGCCGCCTTGTCGAGCTCGTGCAGCGTGCCGACGACGGGCAGGCGGCCGACGAACTCGGGGATGAGGCCGTACTTGATCAGATCTTCGGGCTCGACCATCTCGAGCGTCGTGCCGATGTCGCGGTTCGACAGCGACTTGACGTCCGCCTTGAACCCGAGCGTCTTCTTGCCGGTGCGCCGCTCGATCGACTTGTCGAGGCCGACGAATGCGCCGCCGCAGATGAAGAGGATGTTCGTCGTGTCGACCTGGAAGAATTCCTGGTGCGGATGCTTGCGCCCGCCCTGCGGCGGGACGTTGGCGACGGTCCCCTCGAGGATCTTCAGCAGCGCCTGCTGCACGCCCTCGCCCGAGACGTCGCGCGTGATCGACGGGTTCTCGTCCTTGCGGCAGATCTTGTCGACTTCGTCGATGTAGATGATGCCCTGCTGGCACTTCTCGATGTCGCCGCCGGCCGCCTGCAGCAGCTTGAGGATGATATTCTCGACGTCCTCGCCGACGTAGCCCGCCTCGGTCAGCGTCGTCGCGTCGACGATCGTGAAGGGGACCGACAGCAGCTTGGCGAGCGTCTGCGCGAGCAGCGTCTTGCCGGTGCCGGTCGGCCCGATCAGCAGGATGTTCGACTTGGTCAGCTCGATGTCGTTGCGGCTGCGCGCCTGCTTCTGGATCTCGATCCGCTTGTAGTGGTTGTAGACGGCGACGGCGAGCTTCTTCTTGGTTTGTTCCTGGCCGATGACGTACTCGTCGAGGAACTTCTTGATCTCCTGCGGCACCGGCAGCGAGGAGCGCGCGCCGCCGCGCGCCTCGAAGCGGTTGTCGTCGGCGATGATGTCATTGCAGACCTCGACGCACTCGTCGCAGATGAAGACCGTCGGGCCCGCAATCAGCTTGCGGACATCATTCTGGTCCTTGTTGCAGAACGAGCAGCGGAGGATCTCGCCGTCGCCGGCTTTCTTCACCATGAGGTCCTTAGGCGCGTTTACGGATTACGTCGTCAATAATACCGTATTCCTTGCCCTGATCGGGCCCCATGATGTAGTCCCGCTCGGTATCGTCCTGAATCCGCTTGAGCGGTTGGCCCGTGTGCTCCGCGAGGATCTGATTCAGCCGCTCGCGCGTCCGCAGCAGTTCCTTCGCGTGGATTTCGATATCGGTCGTTTGCCCGCCGAGACCCTGGACCCAGGGCTGATGGATCAGGATGCGCGAGTTCGGCAGCGAGTAGCGCTTGCCCTTCGCCCCGGCCGCGAGCAGCACGGCCGCGACGGAGGCCGCCTGGCCGATGCAGATCGTCTGCACGTCCGGCTTGATGAACTGCATCGTGTCGTAGATCGCCATCCCGGCGGTGACGACGCCGCCGGGGCTGTTGATGTAGAACATGATGTCGCGATCGGGATCCTCGGCCTCGAGGAACAGCATCTGGGCAATCACGAGGTTCGCGACGTTGTCGTCGATCGGCGTGCCGATGAAGATGATGCTGTCCTTGAGCAGACGCGAAAAAATGTCGTAGGCGCGTTCGCCACGGTTGGTCTGCTCGACCACCATCGGAATGAGCTGCATGCGTTCGGACATAAAGCCACCGCCAGTGTACCAGATCTGTTATCGGCTAAATCTTCGTCGCCCTTGAGAGCACCAGGTCCACGGTGCGCTCGCGGCGCAACCCGGCATACAGCCGCCCGAGGGTGCCCTCCTTCTCGAGCCGCGCGCGCACCGAGGTGGCGCTGCGGCCGCTGCGTTCCGCGTAGCGCTCGACTTCGGCGTTGACGTCGGCCTCGCTGACCGCCACGGTTTCCCGCCGCGCGACCTCGTCGAGCACGAGCGCGCTCTTCACCGCTTCGACCGCCGCATCGCGCTGCTTCTCGCGGAACTCCTCCCAGTTGATGTTCGTGCGCATCGGATCGATCTGCTGCTCGATCAGACGGCGCACGAACTCCTCGACCCGCCGATCGATCTCGCGATCGACGAGCGACGCCGGCACCTCGAAGCTCACGCGCGACGCGAGCTGCTTCAGCAGGTCGGCGCGCATCTCGCGATCGGCCTCGTGCATCGCGTCGTGCTCGAGATCGCCGCGGACGCGCGAGCGCAACGCCTCGAGGTTCTCGAAATCGCCGACATCCTTCGCGAACTCGTCGTCCAGTTCGGGCACGACGCGCTTGCGGATGCCCTTGATCGCGGCGGTGTACTTCACCGTGGTCGCCGCCAGCTCCTTGATCGTGTAATCGTCCGGATACTGCACGTCGAAGGACTTGCTGTCGCCGGCGAGGAGGCCGGCGAGCGCTTCGTCGAATCCCGGCGGATTCGCGGGCGCGCCGATGTCGACGGTCACGTTCTCGTGCTTGTCGGTCTGCGATGCGCCTTCTCCGCCGACGGCGGTGCGCTCGAGATCGAGCACGACGGAGTCGCCGACCTCGATGCCGCGGCCCTCGACCGGCTCGTAGCGCGCCGATCGCTCGCGCAGTTGCGACAGCGCCTGCTCGACGGCCGCATCGTCGACGGTGACGTCCTTCCTGCGGAGCACGATCGCCGCGTAGTCGCCGGGGTCGATCGGCGGCACCGTCTCGAACGTCGCGGTGAACTTGAGCGGCTGTCCCTCCTCGACGACGACGTCGCGGATATCCGGCGTATCGACCGGCTCGACGCCGCGCTCGCGCAGCGCCTCCTCCACGGCGCGCGGGATCAGCCCGTGCGCGACGTCGTGCAGGATCTGGTCGCGGAAGCGCTGCCGGACCACCTTCGGCGGCACCTTGCCGGGACGGAATCCGGGGATGCGTGCCGCCTTGCTGTAGTCCTTCGAGACTTTGTCGATCTCGGCGTCGACGACCGTGCTCTCGATCTCGACGACGAGGTTCTTTCGCGTATCGCTGACGTCGACGAACTCGCTTTTCATCATTTGGCGCTCGGGGCCGCCGCTGCGCGGCGGTTCCCTCCGGCCCCTCGCTTATGCTCGCTTCACTACGCCGGCGCTTCGCCGCCGGCTCCGTTCCGCTCGCGGTCCCTTGACTTGGCGCTCGGGGCCGCCGCTGCGCGGCGGTTCCCTCCGGCCCCTCTTTCTTGGCGCTCGCGGCCTCGCCGCTCGCTTAAGCTCACTCCGCTGCGCGGCCGCTTCGTCGGCCGCTCCGCTGCGTTTCGCGCTGCCCACTTGGCGCATTCGGCGCGCCGACGCAATTCCGCTCGCGGTCCCTTGACTTGGCGCTCGGGGCCGCCGCTGCGCGGCGGTTCCCGCCGGCCCCTCTTTCTTGGCGCTCGCGGCCTCGCCCCTCGCTCGAGCTCACTCCGCTGCGCGGCCGCTTCGTCGGCCGCTCCGCTGCGTTTCGCGCTGCCCACTTGGCGCATCCGGCGCGCCGCAGCGATTCCGCTCGCGGTCCTTTATTAATAACGCACAGCGCTGCCTGGTCGGGGAGCAGAATCCGGGCGGGTCTTCGATTCTCGAGTCCTCCGCAGCGGAACTCAGAGCGCGGGTTTGGCGGCGGAGGGACTCGAACCCCCACGGCTTTCACCAAGAGATCCTAAGTCTCTCGCGTCTGCCAGTTTCGCCACGCCGCCTCAACTGTCATCTTACAGGGTTCCCGGGGTTCCAAGGTTCCTCGGGTTCCACGGGTTCCGCTGGAACCTCGTCCGTCCGTTGTAACATATGCGCCACATGGCGACCGATCCTTATTATGGCGTGTTCATGCATGGGGATGCGGGCGGCAGGCTGAAGCGCCATCCCGCGCCGCCGGTCTCGCTTCCCGACCCGCAGACCGGGCGCGAGCTGCGCATCGCCACGGTCGAGGTGTCCGGCGCGATCTGTCCGTCGTGCCGACGGCGCGGCGAAGGCGGGTTCGTGTCGTTCGTCGCGGACATGCGGCTCGTCTTTGCGTGCCCGCACTGCCGCGGCCTCGTGTGGATCGCAGGCGCGTAAACCTTTCCCGCCCGCCGTATTCCATCCGAACACCGTCGGTCCTGCTGCGCGGCGGTCGCGCGGCCGATACGAGATTAGTCGAACTGTCTCTGTGAGTTCCCTCCACTCTCATCCATTTCACAGCCGTGGCGCGCATTCTGCAGTCGGCTCGGCCCGACGCTGAAGACTGAACTGGGAGATTCGGTCTCTCTCGGCGTCGCAGCGGCGCCGCGCGTGACCCAGCACATGCAGGCGCCTGCGGACAACCAAGGAGGAAATTCGATGAGAGTGTTTTCAGCAGCATGTCTCGCGTTGGCGTTTGCCGTTGGCGTGAGCGCGCAGGCGCAGCAGGCCGGGCAGGCGCAGGCGGACGACGCGCAGCGAAAGGGCAAGGCGCCGGCCGCGGCCGCGGCGGAGAAGTCGGTGACGATTACCGGTTGCCTGCGCGCCGGTGAGACGCCGAACTCGTTCGTGCTCTCCAACGCGAAGTCGGACGCGGACGCGGATGCAGCAGCGGCCGCACCGGCTGCGGCGGCGCCTGCGACTCCGCCGGCCAACCCGCCCGCGACGCCGCCCGACAACCCGCCCGCGACGCCCCCGGCGAACCCGCCGGCCGCAGGGAATCCGCCCGCGGCAGCCAATCCACCGGCGTCGGCGAACGCGCCGGCCGCCAGCGCAGCCGTCGGTACGAGCGGCGCGATTTCTGGCGACGTCCGTCTGTCCGGCGCGCCGGCCAGCATGGATCTGAGCAAGCACGTCGGCCACACGGTGAAGATCACCGGTATGTGGACGCCGCAGGCTGGCGCGGCGGCGGCCGAGGCGCGCAGCCTCAACGTGAAGTCGATGACGCACGTCTCCGACGGATGCAAGTAAGTCCCTAGTCCCTGGTCCCTAGTCCCGGGTCCCCGGTCCCTGGTCACGGGTCACGGGTCACTAGTCCCAAGTCGTCATAGCAAGGGCTCGGCTGGCCGAGCCCTTGCTATGTACGGGCGTCGAGGTAGCGATGGCTCGTGCAATGTGGAAAGGCTCGATCGCGTTCGGGCTCGTGAACATCCCGATTGAGCTGTACAGCGCCGTCCGCGATCACCGGCCGAAGTTCCGGCTGCTGCATGCGGAGGACGAATCGCCGGTGAAATACGAGCGGGTGTGCCAGACCGAAGGAAAGCCGGTGGCCTGGGAAGATCTCGTCAAGGGCTACGAGTACGAGAAAGGCCAGTTCGTCGTCCTCTCGAAAGACGACTTCAAGACGGCGGCGATCGAGAAGACGAAGACGATCGACATCCTCGACTTCGTCGATCCGAAGGAGATCGACGAACGCTATTTCGAGACGCCGTACTACTTGCAGCCCGCCAAGGGTGCCGAGCGTGCATACGCAGTGCTGCGCGAGGCGATGAAGGACACCGGGAAAGTCGGCATCGCGAAGATCATCCTGCGCGACGCGCAGCATCTCGCCGAAGTCGAGCCGCACGGCGACGCGCTGGTGCTGACGATGATGCGCTTTGCCGATGAACTTGCGGATCTCAACGACTTCAAGTTCCCGAAGACCGTCGACGTTCGGCCCGCGGAGCTGAAAATGGCCGGCCAGCTGATCGACAACCTCGCCTCCGACTGGGAGCCCGGGAAATACAACGACGAGTACCGCGACAACCTGATGCGGATCATTCAGGGGAAGCTGAAGGGGCGCAAGCCGAAGCTGCAGGAGCGCGAGACGCCGCAGCAGGCGGAGGTGATCGACCTGATGGCGCGGCTCCGCGCCAGCCTGGAAGGCAAAGGCGGGAAGGGCGCCGCCAGGCGCAAGACCGCGTCAAAGACGAAAAAGGCCTCGAAACGTAAACGTGTGGCTTGATGGTGCCGATACCATCGGCGTGAGCCAACTCCGACGCCGATCCGTAGCCGCTGACAACTGGGGAGTGCCGGAACGCAACGAGGCCGGCGAGGCGATCTGCCGCTGGTGCCGCCTACCGGTCAAGCCGCCGCGCCGCACCTTCTGCAGCGACGCCTGCGTGCACGAGTGGCGCGTCCGCAGCAGTCCGTCGTACGTGCGCAAGGAGGTGAAGAAGCGCGACCGCGGCGTCTGCCAGTTGTGCGGGTTCGACGTGCGCGCCGCCGAGCGCACCTGGCGCCAGCAGAAGCCGCCGGGCTCCGACCGCCGCGCCCGCAAGTCGTGGCGCGCGGCGAAGCCTCGCTGGGAAGCGGATCACATCGTTCCCGTGGCGGACGGCGGCGGCGAGTGCGGTCTCGACAACTATCGTCTGCTGTGCCACACGTGCCATCTCGCGATCACGATCGCGTGGCGGCGCCAGCGTGAGTGGCGCAAGCAGTCACTCGAGCGCGTAGCGGAGCCGCGCTCCCTCGAGCTCGTCGCGGATCTGCGCGGCGAGGTGCGCGGGTGAGAGCACGCGCGCGAGCGGTCCGAATCCCAGAATCCAGCTTCGCAGCGTGAAGTCGTTGCAGACGTCGAGCGTGAGAACGAGCGACCCGTCCTCCATCTCGCGCGCCTGCTGCGAGGCGTGCCAGAGGCGCTCGCGGATGTAGGGCGCGATCCGCGGCTCGAACTGAATCTCGATGTGTTCCGGCGGCCCCTCGTGCACGCCGAGCGAATGCGCGAACGGCTCCGGCTCGATCTCCACCGGCTCGAAGCGGTCCTCCGTCACCGACAGCGTCAGCATCCGGTCCACCGCGAACGTGCGGAACTTGCGGTATTCCGGGACGAACGCGTTCAGGTACAGCGCGCCCTGCCCGAACACGAGCCGGTACGGCTCGACCACATAGTCCTTTTCGCGTCCGCTCGAGAGCGAGCGATAGCGCATGCCGATGCGGCGGTGGTGGAGCGTCGCGTCGAGCAGTTGCGCGACTTTCTTCGAGTGGCTGGCCTCCGCGTCGGGCGCCGCCGCGGCGCCGGGCTCCGCCTTGGCATGGATGACGAGTGGAAGACGATCCAGGAAGTGACGCATGCCAGGCGTCAGCGCGGCGGCCAGCTTGTCGAATGCGCTCCGCACGTCACGCTGGAACGGCGTCGCGGCCAGGCACTCGACGAGCGTCCGGCTGAAATAGAGCGCGCTCAGCTCCGCGAGCGTGAAGCCGGTGTCGTCGAGCCGGCGGAACGCCTTCTGCTCGAGCGTCCAGTAGCGCTTGTTGTCGTGGACTTCGTCGTAGAGGGGAAAACCGGCCGACTGGAGCGCCTCGAGGTCGCGGCGGATCGTGCGCGTCGTCACGCCGGTGCGCTTCGCGAGATCGTCGATGGTGAGGCGGCGGGAGGCCTCGAGGTCGCGCAGGATCGACCACTGGCGGATGACTTCCGCGTTGCGTGGCATCTACACCGCCCCGGCGGGCGCCGCCGGCAGCGGCGTCGGCCGCAGGCGTGCGCGCCGCGTGCCCCACCAGAAGTGGCCCGGCCCCATGAGCGCGAACAGCATCGGCGACACGAACACGATCGAGAGCGGCGCCAGGAGCGCATAGAGGAGCGCGAGGCCGCCAACGCCGGCGCTTACGAGGTGGTGACCGATCTCGGTCCTCAGGTCGTACACCTCGATCGTGCCGAGCTCGAGACGTTCGCGCAGCCTGTAGGCCCGATAGGAGAGCAGTGCGAACAGCAGAAAGAGCGCCAGGAACCCCAGGCCATAGACCGCCGATGCGTTCGCGAGCTGCCACAATTGCATGCCGACCAGCGGCTTCATGGTCTTCGGCTGCGGCACGAAGAGCGCGAACATCGAGTCGAACATGAACTTCAGCGGGTAGACGTAGAACATCACGACGAACAGCAGCATGCTGTTGATGACGACGGTCAGCGGATCCTCGAGCGGGTATCTCTTGAAGAACTCGGCGTGCTGGAACCAGATCCACACCAGCAGCGCGAAACAACACGCGAAGGAGCCGAAGCCGTACATCCGGTCCATCAGCTCGTCGTAGCTGCGCGGCACATCCAGCGAGACCACCAGCATCGTCAAGGCGAACGCGAAGGCGGCGTCGCTGAACGCCTCGAGCCTTGTGGCGCCGTGAGCGCGGAATGGCATGGCGCAAATATTACCGGCTTCCGCCGGAAGCTCGAAATCCGTCAAATCCCAATCGACAATCCGCAATCTCAATCCACAATCGACAATTCGCAATCGAAATCCGCAATCGACGATCGGCAATCCGCAATCGGTTTGACCTCCCCTGTCACGCCCCCTTCGTAGACTGCGGGCATCGGCGGCCACGGCCGCACTCATCAGGAGAGGTTGCGATGCCCCGGTTCGACGGTTCCCTGGCGCTGAAGCTGGATTTCGGGCGGATCACCACGACGACGGCGGCGCGGGGCGAGCTCGGCCGGCCGAAGCTGCACCTGGCGGCGGCTCAGGGATCGGGCAAGTACAAAGCGCTCGAACACCGCCGGCGGCAGGCGCAGATCAAGGCGCGCCGTTTGCTGGATCTGATGGAGGGGAACTGACATGGCGTCCGAACGCGACGGGTCGCCGCGGGCACGACGCGCGGCGCGGTGTGCCCACGGCAATGGCTTGACGCTCTGCTTCGAGTGCTTCCGCGCCGGGTCCGAGCGCACGCGGGCGCGGCAGGACGCCTGGGCGCAGCGGTCGCTGCCGTTCGAGCAGGACGCGGCAGCGGAGCACAAGTTGACGCCGGCTGAGATTGCGCACCGCCGGCGGATGCTGGCGTATCTGAAATCAACGGCGAGGCGCGCGTAAGCCGCGCGTACGCGCGTCTTAGTCCCTGGTCCCTCGTCCCTGGTCCTTGGGTCCCGAGTCCCGAGTCCCGAGTCCCGGGTCCCGAGTCCCTCGTCTCTGGGTCCCGGGACCCGCGACCGGGGACCCGCGACCGGGGACCCGCGACCGGGGACCCGGGACCAGGGACCCAAGGACCAGGGACGAGGGACCAGGGACTTATGCGCGCGCGAAGAACTGACGCTGCAGCCGCAGCAGCAGTGGAATCGACGCGAGCAGCGCGAGCAGATTCGGTATCGCCATCAGCCCGTTGAGCGTGTCGGCCACGTCCCAGACGACGTGCAGCGGGATCGTGGCGCCGATGTAAATTACCACCAGCCACAGCAGCCGGTAGGGTAGCGCCGCCCGCGTCCCGAGTAGATAGACGATGCCGGTTTCGCCGTAATAGCTCCAGCCGATGAGCGTGGAGTACGAGAACAGCACGATCCCCATCGTGACGACGATGTGGCCCCAGGTGCCGGGCAATCCCGTCGCGAACGCGCGCGCGGAGAGCGCGGCGCCGGTGACTCCGGACGTCCAGGTGTCGGTGACGAGAATCACGAGGCCCGTCATCGTGCAGATCAGGATGGTGTCGACGAACACCTCGAAGATGCCGTAGAGCCCCTGCCGTACTGGGTGATCGGTTTGCGCGGTCGCGTGCACCATCGGCGCGCTGCCGAGGCCGGCCTCGTTCGAGAACAGGCCGCGTGCCACGCCGTAGCGGAGCGCCATCATCATCGTGCTGCCGGCAAACCCGCCCGCTGCCGCCGTCCCGCTCAGCGCGCCGTCGATCACGAGCTGGAGTGCCCCTGGAAGCGCGCCGGCGTGCGTGACGAGCACGACAAATCCGCCGACCAAGTAGATGACCGCCATGAACGGCACGAGCACTGACGTGAACTCGCCAATCCGCTTGATGCCGCCCAGGATGACGACTGCCGTGAGGACGACGAGCGCGATCGCCGTGTACTGATGCGACAGGCCGAACGACTCCTTCAGCGATTCGGCAACCGAGTTCGCCTGCGTCATGTTACCGATGCCGAACGCGGCGAGCGCCGTGAGCAGCGCGAACACGCCGCCGACCCAGGGCAGACCCAGGCCATTCTTCAGCGTGTACATCGCACCGCCGCGCATGATCCCGTTCGAGTCCGGCTCGCGATAATGCATCGCGACGACGATCTCGGAGTACTTCGTGCACATGCCGAGCAGCCCCGAGATCCACAGCCAGAACAGCGCGCCGGGGCCGCCGATGAAGATCGCCGTGGCGACGCCGGCGATGTTGCCGACGCCGACCGTCGAGGCGAGCGCGGTGGCGACGGCCTGAAACGGCGTCACCGTGCCCTGGCCTTCGCCGCGGGAGAACACCTTCCCGAGCACTTCCGACAGCGCGGTGCCGAGCCGCCTGAACTGCACCAGTCCTGTGAGGATCGTCAGCAGCAGACCGGTGCCCATGAGGAGCACGATCATCGGTCCGCCCCACACGTAGCCGTTCAGCGCGCGCTCGAACGCATGCAACTGTTCCATGTTGTGGCGAGTATACGTCGGGTGGCTGGGGACTCTAGGGGCTGGGGAGCTGGGGGCTGGGGGGCTGGGGGCCGGAATAGGAGAGCGACGTCAATGGTCGGCGCCGCTCTCCGGTGTTCGCCTAAAAGCCGCCGCGACGGCCTCGTCCTGGTCCGGGGCCGGGCCCGTTCGCAATCAGCTCTCTCGCCTTCGCGCGCTGCTCCGGCGTCAGCACCTGCACGAGCTGCAGCTCGTGATCGACGCGCCTAGCCAGGTGTTCGGCCTGCGCGGCCGCGATCGCCGTCTTCAGCTCGTTGATCTTCCCGACGTCGGGCGAGTCCGCGAAGACGAGCGCGTGCAGCTGTTTCTCCAGCTCCATCATCCGGACCTCGGGGCGGTCGTTGCGCCACTCTTCGGTCAGCGTGCGGATCTGCTCCCGCTGCGCCTCGGTCAGATTGAGCTGATGCAGGATCGGCATCGGTCCGGGCCCCATGCCGCGGCCCCCCGGTCCCGGTCCCATGCCGCGTCCGAACCCGCGCCCCTGCGGCTGCTGCGCGATCAACGGAATTGCCACGACCGCCAGAACGGCCACAGCGGTCCACAACGTTCGTTTCATGTCGGCTGCCCTCCTGATGTCCACTTAGACCTGCCCGCCGCCTCGAATCTTCCCCGTCCCCTGCCCGGCGTGGGAACCGCAGTGCCAGGAGCGCGAGCGCGGGACTGTCCTTCGCAAGAACCGCCGCGGCGTGGTGGGTGACGTCCCATTCGAAATCCTGGGCAGCCAGCCCTGACGAACTTGCGGTCCTTGGCCTTGCCGTCTATCATCGACGCCCTGAAGAGCCGGCCCATGGACTCCTCCGAGGACGTCACGGCGCTGCTTGACGACTGGAGTCGTGGTGACCGCGGCGCGCTCACGCAGCTGGTGCCACTCGTTTACGCCGAGCTCCGTCGTATGGCGGCTCGCCAGCTCGGATCCGAACGGACAGACCACACACTGCAGCCAACGGCGCTCGTCCACGAGGTCTACCTGCGGCTCGTCGATCAGCGTCGTGTCGATTGGCACGGCCGCGCGCATTTCTTCGGCGTCGCAGCCCGGGTGATGCGGCGGATATTGATCGATCACGCGCGCCGCCACACCGCCGCCAAACGCGGAGATGGTGTCGTCACGGTGGCGGTCGATGATCCGGAGGCGCTCCTCGCTGCGACCGCAGTGCCCGTGCTCGCGCTTGATGACGCGCTGCAGCGCCTTCAAACCGTTGATGCGGAGCTCGCCAAGATCGTCGAGCTGCGAGCGTTTGGCGGACTCACGATCAATGAGGCGGCGCAGATCCTGAACGTCTCGACGTCCACCGCCAAGCGCGCCTGGCGCACCGCCAGGGCTTGGCTCGGTCGCGAGGTTGGCCGCGAACATTGCGGTGGCTGACGGTCGCTGGCGACGGATCCGCGCGCTTTTCGAAGCGGCTGTGGAACGCCCGCTCGATGAGCGCCATGCGTTTCTGGCATCCGCCGCCGCCGACGACGAAGAGCTTCGCCGCGAAGTCCAATCGCTCCTGGCCGCCGATGCCTCTGAGGCAGCATTCCTGGACTGCATACCGCGTGCGATTTCCGCCGCCGCGGGCTTGTCGGGGCGCGCCGAGGCCATCCTGGCCGAGGGTACCCGGGTAGGACCGTACGAAATCGTCACACCGCTCGCCGCCGGTGCCATGGGAGAGGTGTACCGGGCTCGCGACACGAAACTGCACCGGGAGGTCGCGCTCAAGATCCTGCCTCCGCGCTTCGCCGGCGATCCCGATCGCCTCGCGCGCTTTGCCCGTGAGGCGCAGGTGCTGGCTGCCCTGAATCATCCAAACATCGCCGCGATCTACGGCTTCGAGGACTCCAGCCCTGTGCACGCGCTGGTGCTCGAGATGGTCGACGGACCCACACTGGCGGATCGCATCAAGGGCGGGCCTCTTCCCACAAGCGAGGCGATCATTACCGGCGGGCAGATCGCCGGCGCGCTCGAGGCTGCCCATCGGCAAGGAATCGTTCATCGCGATCTGAAGCCCGCGAACATCAAGGTTGGCCGCAACGGCGCTGTCAAGGTGCTTGATTTCGGCTTGGCGAAGGTCTGGGAACGGGCAGCCGGGGCTGGACCGCGAGCGTCGTTCACAGTGCCCACATTGACGGCCGTCCAGACGCATACGCTTCTCGGCACCCCGGCGTACATGAGCCCGGAACAGGCGAGAGGAGACATCGTCGACGCGCGGACGGACGTCTGGTCGTTTGGCTGTGTGCTGTTCGAGATGCTCACGGGCCGACGCGCGTTTGGCGGCGACACGCTCCACGACGCCATCGCCAACGTGCTGCAACGCGAGGTCGAATGGGATGCGTTCCCGGCCTCGACACCCGCTCCGCTGCGCGCGCTCGTGCGCCGCTGCCTCGAGAAGGATGTGAACCGCCGCCGGCCCGACATCGGCGAGGCGCGCCTCGCGCTCGATAACCTCCTCGCCGGCGAGCCTGCCCCGTCTCGCGCGCGCGGTGGTGCTCCCGGGGATGTAGGAACCCGGCGGCCTCGAAGGGCAACACTCATGCTGGGTCTCGTTGCGGTCGTGGGTTTGGGAGGAGCTGCGGCACTCTTGTGGCACTCCAGATCGCCCGAAGCGAAAGCCCCCCTTACGGTGACCCATACACAAATCACGTTCGAGGGCGACGTCCGCAACGCGGCACTTTCACCGGACGGCCGACATTTCGCCTACGTGGCCGACGATGGCGACACGCAGCGCCTGATGGTTCGCGATCTGTCGGCGGCCGCGGCGCTCGAGATCGCACGCGGCGTTGGCCCCCACTTTCGGTGGTCTCCCGATGGTACCCGTCTCGCGTACAACGACGGCGCTCGCATCGCAGTCGTCTCGCGATTCGGTGGAGCGACGCGTGTTGTCGCCCCGGGCGCGTTGTGCTCCTGGTCTCCTGACGGTACGCGCCTGGCCGTCGCCTCACGGTCGGAACAGGGATTCCGGATCGTGCCGGTTGACGGCGGAACGCTGCGCCACATCGCCCTGCCGGGACTTTCGCGCCTGGAAGATCTCGACTGGAATCCGCGCCTGGATCGCCTTGCCCTGGCGGCGTTTGACGATCGTCGTTTCGAGTGGAGCATCTGGACGGTGCGTCTGGACGGCACGGCACTCCACCGCGTGCATCTGGACACGCTCAAGGTGTTCTCGCCTCGATGGGCGCCAAAGAGTGAGGCGATTTACGCCCTTCGCCAGCGGGACAGCGCTGAACTCCTCAGTATCCCTGCCGACGGCACCACCCCGCCGCGGGTGCTCTTGTCCGGTGTACAGAGCGGGGGACCGCTGACGCTCTCGAGTGATGGACTGCGGCTGTTACATACGCGCGTCCTGGAGTACAGCAATCTCTGGAGAGCACCCATCGACGGGCGAGCGCCACCCGTGCCGCGGGCCATCACCACAGGCACCTCGAAGTACTGGAATCCCCGAGTATCTCCGGACGGGCGCTGGGTTGTCACCGCCACGGACGCCGTCGCGCGAGACAGCATCGCGAAACTGCCGTTCACCGGCGGACAGCTCATGACGCTGGCGTCTCCTGAGGGAGGAGGAACGAGCCCCGCCTGGTCGGCGGACGGCAGCCGCATCTACTTTGCGACGAATCGTCGGGGCGTGCCGGAGGTCTGGTTCATGGATGCAGCGGGCCGCGAAGTCAGCAAACTGGAAACCAGCGAGGTGGGGACGAACCTCCTCGTCAGCGCCGCCCCGAATGGTCGCGTGGCGTGGCAGCAATCGACGACTGGGCGTTCTCTCAATTACTGCATTCGCGATCCGGCCACCGGTCAGGAGGAGCTGCTGGTGAAGCCGTCTCCGGGATCCATCTTCTCCCCCACGTTCTCGCGCCGGAACGACAGAGTGGCAGTGGCATGGATGCGCCCGGATCGCAGCGGTCTGTGGGTGCTGACGTGGCCAGGCCGCGACCAACGTTTTCTCACGAAAATGCTGACGCCGGTGGGCTGGTCTCCCGATGACTCGTGGATTTATGCGTTCCGCGGCCGCCGCGTGTTCCGCGTTTCGTCCGAAACCGGCCACGCCACCCTGATTACGTCATTTCCCGGAACCATTCTGTCCGCTGACGTCACTCCCGACGGTCGCGATATCGTTTCGAGCGTCGCCGAGCACCGAGGCGACGCGTGGCTCATCGAGAACTTCGATCCGCAGGCTGGCGGCAAGAGCCACTGACCCAATCCCTCCTTCGGTTGCGCGATCTCGTGTAACAGAGTTCGGCTCCCTGCGGCTTTTTCGCCGCTCGGGGAGGTGTGTCCGAGCTCCATTGACGGGAGGAACGACAGCCATGGCAACGACCTTCAGCACGTGCGGATTGGCGGCGCTGCTGCTTGTAGCACCGCTCGCCGCGCCGGCACAGGGCGCCACCTGGTCTATCGATTGCGACGCCGGCCAGGCGATTCAGTCAGCGGTGGAGGCCGCGCAGCCGGGTGACACGATTCTGGTCCGCGGCCTCTGCGTCGAAAGCGTGAGGATCCTGGACGAGGTCACGCGGATCACGCTCGACGGCCAGGGGCTGACCACGCTGCGCAGCCCCAGCCGCACGTCGAACGCACTTCTCGTTGCCGGCCGGAGCATCACCATCCGGCGATTCACCATTACCGGGGGCCGCAATGGCGTTGCGGTGCTGCGCGGCGGCACGGCGCTCATCGACCGCACCGCCATTCGCGACAACGCTGACAACGGAATCAACGTCGCCCAACATAGCTACGCTCGCGTCGTCAACAGCGTCATTGAGTTCAATGCGACCGCGGGCATCAGGGTGTTGGAAAGTTCGTTCGTCCGTGCAGGCTTTCTGGATCTCGAGACTGCGACCCCTGCTGGGAATCTCATCAGGAGAAACGGGCCGGCCGGTGGCGTACTCGTCGCGCGGACGTCCGGCGCGTCCCTGGTCGGAAATACGATTAGCGACAACGACGGTCCCGGCGTGTCGATTTCAGGTGCGTCGCATGCGGATCTTGCGGGCAACTTCGTCGACGGAAACGGCTCCGATGGAGTCGTCGTAACACAGCAGTCGTTCGTGCAACTCGGCGATCTGCAGGGAATCCTGAATCCTCCGAACGAAACGGCCGTAGGGAACGTGGGTTTTGGGGTTGTCTGCTCGATTAATTCGGCGGTGGACGGGTTAATCGGAACGCTGGCCGGCACCGCTGGGACGCGGAGATTTGACAGCAGTTGTGCCAACGGCGCGAAGATCAAATAGCCCGGCGGGGCGCAGGCTTGGTGAAGGTACCCTGGCGGCGGTCTGAACGCAGCGTGGCCACTTAACGTGTCGACCTGGCCTGCTTGCCCGCCCGTCTCAATATCCACCACAGCTCCGGCATCGGTGCCGCTTGCACTTGCCTCACGAACGTTCGGCAGCGTCCAGAACAAGGGAATAAACTGACGGCGTCCGCGGTCAAACGCCTCGAGCAGGGTCGAGACCGCCGGCCGCGCGTCAGCGCGGTGTTACCAAGAATGCCGGCTAGCGAGGCGAAGCCGAAGGACCTGAGGCGAAGCCTCGCTAGATCTCCAGACGTGGATGCCGATCGCGACCTTGTCGAGGCTGCTGCCACAGGCGACCGCCAGGCGTTCGACGAGCTGGTCCGGCGCTATCAGGCCCAGATCGTCAACCTGGCGCGTGCGATGACCGCGTCGGATGCCGACGTGGACGATATGGCGCAGGAGGTGTTCGTCCGCATCTGGCGCAGCCTGGCGAAGTTTCGCGGCGAGAGCACGTTCAAGACGTGGATCTACGGCATCGCGCTGAACGTGATTCGGACGCACCGCAGCCGGCGCTCGAGGCTGCAGAGCCTGCTGTGGAGCGCGCCGGCCGAGAGCGAGCAGGACCCGCTCGAGCGGGCGGTCGATCCCGACGAGAGCGTCGAGCAGCAGATCATGATGCGTGACGCCATCGACCGCGCGCTGGCGACGCTGCCGGGCGAGCTGCGGGAGGCGGTCGTCCTGCGCGACGTCCAGGGTCTCGAGTATCGTGAGATCGCCGAGGCGCTGAACGTGCCGATGGGGACGGTGGAATCGAGAATCTTCCGTGCGCGCCAGCGGCTGCGGCCGCTGCTCGCGCCGTTGCGAGGCAAGCCGTGACCTGCACAGGCGTACAGCCGCTGATTTCGCGTTACGCCGAGGACGAGCAGGCGCTCGCGCCCGGCGATCACGCGGCGCTCGAGGCGCACCTCTCTTCGTGCGCCGCGTGCCGCGCCGAGCTCGAGACGCAGCGTGCCGTCGCCGGCCTGCTCCGAGCGCGGCTCGAAACGCCGGTGCGGCCTGGACTCGAGGCACGCGTCGCCGCGCGGATCGATCGCGAGGCCGGAGCGGACGAGGGTTGGCTGGGCCTTGCGAACTGGCGCGCATGGACGGCGGGTCTTGCGCCCGCCGCCGCGGCCCTGCTCGTTGTCGCCTACCTCGATATCGCACGAGCCAGCGGGACGGAGATGACCCAGTCCTCGACGCCGACGATCGAGGAATGGACCGCGTCGAATTCGACCGCCGCCGACGTCTTCCTTCAGCCGTCGGTCACGGGCGATGCGCTGATCGAAGCCGTGCTCACCGGCGCCGCCCCGTCGTCCGGAGAGGCCGGCAATGAGCGATAGCAGGACGCGCATCTGGTTCTCGTTGTTCGTGCTGGCCGTGTTCGTGGCGGGCGTCGCGGCCGGCGCGCTGGTCGGGCGGCGCATGGACGTGCGTCCCGGACCGGAGCGGCCGTTCTTCATTCCGGGGCCAGGCCCCGGACGCGGTGGGCCGCCGCCTCCTGAAGCGCTCATCGATCGACTCGACGAGGAGCTGCAGCTGAGCGACGATCAGCGCTCCCGCATCCAGAAGATCTTCGACGCGCGCCGCGAGCCGCTCGAGCGCGTGCGCCGTGAGATGCGCGATCGCATGGAGCGCGAGCAGAACGAGCTGCAGGCGGAGATCCGCGCGGTGCTCACGTCCGAGCAGCAGCCGAAATTCGACAAGTGGCTCGAGCAGGACCGCGCGCGCAGCCGCCGCGGCCGCGGACGTGGCGGCCCGTTTGGGCCGCCGGGCGCGGGCACGCCGAGATGAGTGCCCGCGAGTCCGAGAGTCCGAGTTGTCCGAGGGTCCGAGAGGCCGAGTTCTTCGAGCGGCCGAGTTGCCCTCTCGAACGACTCGGACTTCTCGGACTCCTCGGACCCTCGGACCCTCGGACCCTCGGACCCCTCGGACCCTCGGACCCCTCGGACCCTCGGACCCCCCCGACCCTCGGACCCCCCGGACCCTCGGACCCTCGGACAATGTAATCTCTACCGTTACTGTCGCCGCTCGCTCATTCGTGTAATCCCTCACGGCCGATTTTCCTGCTCACGCCTGCACACGCTCGTGGAATGCCTCTTGCCAGTAGACCGCTTGGTCTCCAAGGCCAACAGGAGGCATACGAATGAATCGTTCAGTCACTGCGATCGTCATCTCAGCAGCAATGGTCTTTTCCGCCAATGCCGCTTTCGCGCAACGCGGACAGGGTGGCGCGAAGGGCAAGGGGCACGTGACGCAGACGGCGCCGAAGGGACAGGGCGCGATGCACGCGCAGGGCGGTCCGAAGGCGCAGGGTGGCCCGAAGGCTCAGGGTGGACCGAAGGCCCAGGGCCCGAAGACGACCCGCGGTCAGGGGCAGTCGACGAAGGCCGCGACACCCAAAGGGCCGAAGCACACGACTTCGACGACGACGACCGCGAGCACCGCGAGCGGCAAGAACAAGAACAAGACAACCACCACCACGACGACTACGACGACGACCGGCACGACACTCACGTTGACGCCGGTTCAGCAGAAGCTGCAGCAGAACACGAACCTCGCTGACAAACTCAGAACGCGGCTGCCCGACGGCACGGATCTGATGGCGGCTGCGGAGGGTTTCCGCAACCTCGGTCAGTTCGTCGCCGCCGTGAACGTATCGGACAACCTCGACATCCCCTTCACGCAGTTGAAGACACGGATGGTCGACGACGGCATGAGCCTCGGGCAGGCGATTCAGTCGGAGCGCTCGGACGTGAACGTCACCACTGAGGTGCGCCGCGCCGAGAGCGACGCGAACCGAATCATCACGGACGCGGAGCGCGTCGAGCGGAGCAAGAACAAGACGAAGAAGAAGGACGGCGGAGAATAGCGATGGCTCGCACGCCTCGCGCGCTCGCGGTGGCCGCCGCGGCGGCGATCCTGATCGCGGGTGCGGCTGCGTCCGCGTGGGCGCAGGGCAAGGGCAACGCGTACGGCCGCGGGCGCAGCGGATCGCCATCCGCTGCCTCCGCACCGGCGCCTTCCACGTCATCGTCCGGAAGCGGCGACTCGGCTGATGGGGTGGTCTTCCAGCCGCCCGGCGCCGGCGTGAGGAACTTCGGCGTGTGGCTGGACGATGCGTCGATGCTGTCGCCGGGCACGGGATGGACGAGCGTGTCGTTCGGCTACTGGCGCACGCCGCTCTTCCGCGAAGTCAACGTGCCGATGGTCGACGGCGGCGTCGGCCTCGCTCGGCGCGTACAGGTCGGCTTCAGCGTGCCCGTGTATCACGTCAACGAGCCCGGCGGACCGGTGTCGCGCGGCGTTGGCGATCTCTATCTCAATGCGAAGATTCAGCTTCGCGATCCGTCGGCAAGTCCGCGCGGCGTCGGCTTCGCGATCGTTCCCGTTCTCGAAGTGCTTCGTTTCCAGCCGTACCCGGACGAGGGACGCGTCCAGTGGGCGCTGCCCGGCACGATTGAAGTGCAGCGTCAGGGCTGGCGCGCGTTCGGCAGCGCCGGGTACTTTTCGCGAGGCGCGCTGTTTGCCGGCGCCGGCCTCGAGACCGCCGTGTCGGACAAGCTGTGGCTCGTGGGCACGATCACGCAGTCGCATTCCACCAGAAGCGACGAGCTCAGCTCCGCGCTCGGCCTCGTGCAGACGCGGACGGACGTCAGCGGCGGTGCGACCGTTGCCGTGACGCCGAACGTGGCCGTGTTCGGCAGCGTCGGCCGCACGATCTCGCGGCAGGACCTCAACAGCACGACGTTCTTCGTCACCACTGGCGTTTCCTACAGCTTCGAAGCATTCCGAAAATAGCCTTCATGAAACAGTAGGGCGGAACTTCAGTTCCGCCCCTCCTCTCATGTATCCTGCCCCACTGACGAATGCGCATCATCATCGTCGGCGGCGGGGAGATCGGCTACGCGCTGGCCAGAGAACTGTCGCGCGAGCACGAGATCTTCGTCGTCGATCACAACCCTGAGGTCAGCGAGCGCTTCGCGTCGCTCGACGTCGAGTTCCTCACCGGCAGCGCCACGAACGCCGACGTCCTCGAGCGCGCGCGCGTGCGTGACGCGAACCTGCTCATCGCCTGCACCGGCCTCGACGAAGTCAACATGGTCGCCTGCGCGATTGCGAATCGTTCGGGCACGGTCCGCACCATCTGCTTCGTGTCGCGGGAGGACTTCCTCGGCGGCGACGCGACGGCGGAAAGCGTCCGCGCCCACTTCGGCATCGAGCGGATCGTCTGGCCGGAAGCGCAGCTGGCGGACGACATCGAGCGGGTCATCGCGGCGCCGGGAGCGATCGACGCGGAGGTATTCGCCGGCGGCCGGATCCGGCTGCTCGAGTATCGCCTCGAGCCGGGGTCGCCGCTGACGGGTGGTCCCATTGCCGGCCTGCACCTGCCGCGCGGAGCGCTCGTCGTTGCGGTGAAGCGCCGCGACACGATCGAGATCCCGCGCGGGGACACGCGGCTGTCGGCCGGCGACAAGATCATCGTCATGGGGACGCCCGAGGCGATGCGAGCGATCGAGCCGCAGATTCATGGCGCCGACCGGGAGCGCGGCACCGCGCAGCTCGTCACGATCATCGGCGGGGGGGACGTCGGGTTCAGGCTGGCGCAGAAGCTCGAGGCGACGCGCGGCATCAACCTGAGGATCATCGAGCGCGACCGGCGCCGCGGCGAGATGCTGGCCGCCGCGCTGCGGCGCGCGCTGGTGCTGAACGGCGATGGCACGGATCTCGAGCTCCTCGAGGCGGAGGAGATCGGCCGCAGCGACGTGCTCGTCTCGGTCATCGACAACGACGAGCGCAACCTGTTCGCGTCGCTGCTGGCGCGGCAGCTCGGCGTGCGCAAGATCATCACGCGGGTGAGCAGGCCGGCGAACCTGCGGCTGTTCGAGCGCGTCGGCATCGACGTCGCGCTGTCGGCGCGGGGCGCCGCCGTCGCATCGATCCTGCATCACATCCAGGGCGGCCGGGCGAACCTGCTCGCGGTGCTCGAGGAAGGTCAGGCCACCATCGTCGAGCTCGTGGTGCCATCGAGCTACCGTCCGCGGGCGCTGGCGGAAATGAACGCGCCGCCGCAGTCCATCGTCGGCGCGATTCTGCGCGGCACGGAGGCGATCGTGCCGCGCGGACAGGATCAGATCCGGCCCTACGATCGGCTGCTCGTCTTCGCCACGGCGGATACCGTCAGCCGCGTGCGCGACTACTTCGGTTCCGCCTGATGCGCGTTCCGGTCGTCCTCCACACCACCGGCGCCGTCCTGCGCTTTTTCAGCTTGATGTTCCTGCTCCCGGCCGCCGTGTCGCTGATCTACGACGAGTACCGGGACGTGACCTGGTTTCTCGGCGCCGGCGTGATCTCCGCCGTTGCCGGACAACTGATGATGCTCGCGCCGCGCGCGCGCACCGACGATTTGAAGCGCGTCGAAGGGCTCGCTGTCGTCGCGGGATCGTGGATCCTGCTGGCGCACTCGGCCGCCTTGCCGTACGTGCCCGCCGGGCTCTCTCCCATCGACGCGCTCTTCGAATCGATGTCGGGCCTGACGACGACCGGTGCGACCGTGATGCGGGACTTCTCGCAGTTCGGCCGCGGCGTCTTCTTCTGGCGATCGCTGACGCAGTGGTTCGGCGGGATGGGGGTCATCGCGCTGTTCGTCGCCATCCTGCCGCGGCTCGGCATCGGCGGCCGGCAGTTGTTCTTTGCCGAGGCGCCCGGCCCCACGGACGAAAAGCTCACGCCGCAGATCCGCAAGACGGCAGCCGCGCTGTGGGCCGTCTACACCGGCCTGACGCTCGCGGAGATCGTGGCGCTCGTCGTTGCCGGCATGCCGCTCTACGACAGCACATGCCACGCATTCACGACGCTCGCCGCCGGCGGCTTCTCGCCACATCCGCTCTCGGTTGCCGGCTACGCGAACCCGGCGGCCGAATGGATCATCACGTTCTTCATGCTGTGCGCGGGCGCGAACTTCGCGCTGCACTACCGCATGCTGCGGGGCGAGACGCGGAGCTTCGTCAGGGACGAGGAGTTCCGCGCCTACATGGGCATCGTCCTCGTCGCCACGGCGGCCCTCGTCGTCTTTCTCCAGCCGGAGATTCCCGGCCTGCTCGCACGCGTCCGGCACGCCGCTTTTCAGGTCCTGTCCATCCTCACGACAACGGGGTATGCAAGCGTGGACTTCGAGCTGTGGAACCAACAGGCGAAGATGGTCCTGCTCGTTCTCATGTTCATCGGCGGCTGTGCCGGCTCGGCGGGCGGCGGCCCGAAGGTCGTGCGCCACCTGCTGATCGCACGCTACACGCTGCTCGAGCTGCGCCGCACGCTGCATCCGCGCGGCGTCCTGCCGGTGAAGCTGGGCGGCCGTGTCGTGCCGGACGATGTAATGCGCAGCGTGCTGGTGTTCTTCCTCTTCTACCTGCTCGTGTTCGCCGTCTGCACGATGATCGTCATCGCCCTCGGCGCCGACATTCTGACCGGGTTGACCGCGACGATCGCGACGCTCGGCAACATCGGTCCCGGCTTTGCCGCCGTCGGGCCGATGGCCAACTTCGCCGATCTGCACCCGGTGTCGAAGGTCGTACTCACCGCGGCCATGTGGATCGGCCGCCTGGAGGTATTGACGGTGCTGGCGCTGCTGCGCCCCGAGGTGTGGCGCACGGCACGTGCCAGGTGAGCGTCGAGTGATGGCGGAACTGAAGTTCCGCCCAACGGGAGCTGATGGCGGAACTGAAGTTCCGCCCTACGGGAGTGGATCTTCGTCCCGCAGGCGCCGCGGCTTGCGGCGGCGGGCCTTGCTCGGCGTCGGCGTCACGAGAACGAGATCGAGCCAGCGCTCGACCTCGGAGCGGAAGTCGCGGCGATCCGCGGGCGCCGATCCCGCGATTCTTCGCGCGACAACGCGCTCGATGGAGCGCTCGGCGCGCGTTCCCTCGAACAGCTCGACGAAGACGTCGGTGAGGAACGCGCGATCCGTGATGTAGGTTCGAACGCGATCCGGGGCGCCGCCGGCCATCTCGATCCCGAGCTCGTGGCCCTTCGATTCGGCGAGCAGCTCGAGAAAGAAACGGTCCGCCTCCTCCGCCGATCCTCGCTTGAGCGACGCGAGGACGCGCGTTTCCTCGCCGTCCGAGTCGCAGAACACCGTGACGCCGGACGCGAGCACGATCGCCCACGCGTCCCACGTGCCGCTGTCGTGCCACTCGAACCGGATGACGGTACGCGTGCGCAGATCGTCTTCGTCGACGCGATCGCCGCCGTCCTCGAGCGCGTCGCGCACGATCGCGTCCAGGCGCAGCGGCTCGTGCGGAACGCGGAAGGGGGAGATCTCCTCGCGCGAGCGGAACTGCTTGATGCGCGCCTCGAGCGTCTCGAGGACACGCGTGCGCGCCAGGCGTCGTCCGTAGCTCACCGTCTCAGCTTAACCGGACAATCCCTCGAAGATGTCGGGCGACGGACGGTGGGCGAGGGGAGGACCGAACCCGTGACGCCAGATCTCCGTTGCCAGGACACGTTCGAGGTCGGGCCGTCCGAAGAAGTATGTGTCTGTGGACAGCTGCTGCGTGCGATGCGCGCGCAACGCGGCCGCGCGGCGGTCGATCCAGGTCGACACGTCGACGAGGAAGTCGACGCCGGGCTCACCCGCGAGCGACGCACTCGAAACTCCGTCCCACGGCGCGATCGGCGGCGTCCAGAGCAGGCGCGAGACGGCGTGAGGCGTACCCGCGTCCGGCAGCCACCGCGGATCGGCAGCCGCGGAGATGGCGTCGCTCGTGAACCGGCTGATGGCCATGTGGTCGGGATGGCGATTGAAGCCGTTCGGGTCGAACGTCAACACGATCGACGGACGCACGCGGCGGAGGAACGACACCAGCTCGTGACGAATCGTGTCCGGAGGGGCGTCGGCCAGCTCGCCGTCGTGATGGTCGAGGAGATGCACCTCGTCGAAGCCGATGATGCGCGCGGCCTCGCGCAGCTCGCGCTCGCGGCACGCGGCGAGATCGGCCGGCGCGCAGAGCGGCGGGTCGCCAGCCTTGCCGCGCTCGCCGCGCGTGGCGGTGACGAGCACGATGCGCGCGCCCGCAGCGGCCGCCTTCATCGCCGTGCCTGCGCCCGAGAAGCTCTCGTCGTCCGGATGCGCAAAGCAGAAGAGCAGCGTCACCGGCCGCCCGAGAGATCGAGCTCGTTGAGCGGCACGTCCCAGTGCGCATCGAGCAGCTCGAAGCGGCGCTGTTCTTCCTTCCTGAACGTCGCCTGATCCGGGTAGAGGCGCTTGACGATCTCCGCTTCGCCCGAGGGGCCTGTCATCGCCGCCGTGTCGCGGTACGTGATCACCACCGCGAACGTCCAGTCGGCGCGGCCGTCGCCGTGATACGTCGGCACGTAGGTGCGAACGTCCTTGATCCGGCCAGTCTTCATCTGGTCCTTCAGCACCGGCAGATGGTTCTTGGCGAACAGCGCGACGAACTCGTCCTGGAACCCCCACTTCACGCGATAGAAATACCAGGCGCTGCGCTCGGCACGCGCCGCCGACTGCGCGGCCGGCGCCTGCGCGGGCGGGACCGCCGTGGCGGCGACACCGAGGACGGCCGCAAGGCCGAGGAAAATCGTGATCGTCAACGTCACCTTTCGCATGTCGCTTCTCCTAAATCAGCCAGCTCCATCGCTCTCAGACCGCGGTGATCTCCCGTTCCCGCACGAGCCGCGGCAGCGCGCGCGGATACCTGCGTCCATTCAGCAGCTCGCCGACGACGGTCGATCTCACGAAGTAATGGTATGTCGTCACGGTGACGACGATCGTCGCACTGAGCACGACCGCGAACTTCACGAAGGACGGCGCGTCGACGTGCGCGAGCAGTCCCTGCGCGAACGTGATCGGCACGAGATGCGTGATGTACATCCAGTACGACGCATCCGAGAGGTACCGGACGATCGGCCGCGGGGCGTCCAGGTAGCGCCCGAACCACCCGAGCATCCCGAACAAGAGCAGCCAGATCGCGGGTCCGGCGAGCGCGATGGCCGTGCGGTGCCAGACGCGCGCGTCCGTGAAGCCAAATTGCCCGACGATGACGAACAGGTAGCCGGCGCCCAGAACGACGCCGGCGACGAGCGGCAGCTTCCAGCGGTTCGTGAACGACGCGAGCAGATCGCGATGCCCGAACAGCAGCCAGCCGAACGCGAAGAACACGCCGTAGGCGACCAGTATCCGGGGCGACGGGAGAATCGCCGCCGACGTGTCGATCGCCGCGCTGACCATCGGGATCATCGTCACCGTCGTGAGCGCGCCGAAGACGAGGGCACCGGCGGGCGATGGCGCAAGCAGGCGAAACACCGCATGCGCGCGCGCACGCACCGCAGCGGGCAGGCGCGTCGTGAGCGGCACGGTGACGAGTGCGGCGGCGTAGAACAGCGCGAGCTGGTAGAGGAACCAGAGATGACCGAGGATCTCCTGCCGCACGAATGGCGGCTCCGGTCCGCTGGAATCCCACACCATCGGCGCGCCGACCTGCCGGGTCGCGAACACCAGGCCGAGCCCGGTGACGGGAAGGACTCCGATCCAGAAGAGGACGAGCGGCAGGAGCACGCGCATGGCGCGGTTGCGCGCGAAGCCTGCGGCGCCGTCGCGCTCGTAGAGCAGCGCGGCGAAGAAGCCGGCGACGGCGAAGAACACCGGCATGCGGAACAGGTGAATGAAGAAGACGAGCAGGTCGAAGACGACGTTCCTGTACGGATCGCGGAACGGCCAGGCGCCGCCGAGCGGTGTGGTGACGTAGCCGGCAGCCGAGTGCAGCACCAGCCCCAGCAGCATCATCGCCGCGCGCAGGGCGTCGAGCGAGTGGTAGCGCCGCACGGTCCGCTCGGCCATGGCCATGCGGCGCCATTCTGCATCAAAAACCGCGCGCTTACTTACACAGACTCCCGATGTAGTCGCCGCTGGTCGTGCCTTCCACGGCGTCGAATTCCCCACGCAGGCGAATTTGACCTGTGGCGCCAGACATCTCCCCGGTACCGCCCGTGAACGTAATGAGCGACGCAAATCCTCCGAGCCCCGGCGGCAGATCGATGCTCCCCGTGTCGGTCCCCATGACGTGGTCGCCGGTCTTCAGCGTCACGTCGCTCGTGCCGGTGAAGAAAAGGATCGTCGGCACCCCGCCGATGGCCGCTGACGGCATCGCGTTCGTCATCACGAACTCGTACGTTCCCTTGAGGCCACCCCACACGCTGCCGGCCGTGCAGAACGCCCCCGCCACGTTGGGGCAGTGACCCTGCCCAGGCGGGACAACGTGCGCTTCGAAATGGCCCACGACGGGCTGACAGTTTTGTTCCGCGCCGGCGGGCAGGGCGTTGAGTGGCACGGCCGAGATAGCAAGCACAGACCCAGCGATCACGAGTTGACGAATCGATTTCATGTCGGTCCTCCTGCGCGAGGTTCTACCGCGTGTGCCGTGACAAAGGCGTTACAGCGCCGTTACCCGGCTGTAGAATGCGTCGCTTGCGTCTCCATCTGTTCGGCGGCTTCGATGCGCGACGGCCCGACGGCACGCCGCTCGTGTTTGCGCGCAAGAAGGCCCAGGCGCTGCTCGCGTACCTGGCGCTCCATCCGGACCAGGCGCATCCGCGTCACAAGCTCGCCACGCTGCTCTGGAGCGACGTGCCGGAGCCGGCCGGACGCGCGGGCATGCGGCAGGCGCTCGTCTCGATCCGCCGCGCGTTTCCGCCCGGTGCCTGTCCCCTCGCCGTCGATTCGGATTCCGTCAGGCTCGATTCGCACCGCGTGGAGATCGACGTCGCCGAGTTCGGCCGCCTGGCTGCCGACGGGGTCGCGCCGTCGCTCGCCGCCGCCGCGCGGCTGTATCGCGGTCCGCTTCTCGACGGGCTTCGCGCGCAGTCGGACGTGTTCGAGGAATGGCTGCACGCCGAGCGAACACGCCTGCACGAGCTTGCGGTTGACGTGATGGGGCGCCTGCTCGCGCATCAACAAGCACACGGCGATCTCGAGCCGGCGGTGCAGACGGCGGTGCGACTGCTCGCGCTCGATCCGTTACAGGAGACCGTGCATCGAGCGCTCATGCGCCTGTACGCGCGACAGGGCCGTCGCGCAGCGGCCTTGCGTCAGTACCAGGCGTGTGTCGACATCCTGCACCGGGAACTCCACGCGCAGCCCGAACCGGACACGAAGCGCCTCTACACCGAGATCCTCTCGGCGGCCGAGCCGCGGTTCGAGCAGCGCGCTGACGGTCAGAGGCTGCGGCGCGTCGCAGGCCCCACGGTTCCGCTCGTCGGCCGCGCCGGAGAGCTGGCGACGCTGACGGCGGCGCTCGACAGCACGGCGCGTGGCGAAGGCGGGACGATCGTCATGCTTGGTGAGGCCGGGATCGGTAAGAGCCGCCTGACGGCAGAAGCCATCGACCGCGCCGCCCTCCGCGATTTTCAGGTGCTCGTCGGGCAGGCGTACGAGAGCGAGCAGATCCTGCCGTTTGGCGTCTGGGTGCACGCGCTGCGAGCCGCGGACGTGCCGGGCGCGGCGCTCGACGGTCTCGATCCCATCTGGCGGCCGGAGCTCGCACGGCTGTTTCCCGAAGTCGCGCCGCCGCCGGCGCACCGGCCGACGGTCGAGGATCATCTGCGCCTGTTCGAGGCGATCGCGCGTCTCCTGATGCACGTCGCGCGGCACCGTCCGGCGCTCGTCGTGCTCGAGGATCTGCACTGGGCCGACGGCATGAGCGTACGGCTGCTGCCGTTCGTCTCCCGCCGAACGGCGGGCCACCGCATCTGCTTGCTCGTCACGGCGCGCGAGGAGCATCTGGCCGATGCGCCGGCGCTGCGATCCGCCATCGACGAGATCTCGAACGAATCCGCGGCGACCCTCCTCACGCTTGCGCCGCTGGCCCGCGCCGAGACGTTGGCGCTCGTCGACGCCCACGCGAGCCGCGCCGCGAAGCAGACGGATGTGGCCGCAGACGTCTGGTCGCTCAGCGAGGGCAATCCCTTCGTCGCCCTCGAGGCGCTGCATGCCGCGGAAGACGCCGCTTCACCGCTGCCGTCGCGCGCGACGCTGCCCGATCGTGTCCAGCAGATGATTCGTGGCCGTCTCGATCGGCTTGGGCCGGCGGCACGCCGGCTGGCGGACGCCGCCGCGGTGATCGGTCGCGACTTCGATTTCCAGTTGTTGCGCCAGACCGTGGAGTTGCCGGATCGCGACGCGGCCGACGGCCTCGAAGAGCTCGTCCGCCGCCGCGTCGTCCGTCTCGAAGGAGAGAACTTCTCGTTCGTCCACGATCGGCTGCGCCACGCGGCGTACGGCGAGCTGCTGCCGCCGACGCGCGCGGCGCTGCATCTTGCCGTCGCGGGCGCGATCGAGCGCGTCGCTGCGGATCACCTCGAGGACGTCTTCGACCGTCTCGGACATCACTACACGCGCGCGGGCGCGGCGGAGAACGCGGTGAGATATCTCGCGCTGTTTGCCGAACAGGCCAGCCGGCGCTACGCGCTCGACGATGCGGTCGCGGCGCTGGCCGAGGCGAGACGCCACGTGGCCCGCCTGCCCGCCGCGATTCGCGACCGGCGGCTCGTCGAACTGCTCGGCGCGGAGGCGAGTTATCTCTTCTACCTCGGGCGCCTTCCGCAGCTGATCCAACTGCTCGGGCGCTACATCGACGTGTTCGACGGCATCGGCGATCCCTCGCCTGCGGGAGCCTGCCACGCGTGGCTCGCCGCGGCCTTCAGTCTGGCCGGGCAGCATCAATCCGCCGTCCTGCACGCCGAGCGGGCGATCGCCGTATCGAGCCGCGCCGGCGACGATCTCGCGCAGGGACAGGGACACGCCGTGCTCGCGCTCGAAGCGTTCTGGGCCGGCACGCCGGCACGCGGTGTCGAGCAGGCCCGCCGCGCCGCGGCGTTGCTGGCCGGCGGGCGAGACGTCGAGTGGCTGTTCTACGCGCATCTCTATGAGGCGGTGAATGCGATCCAGCTCGGGGAGCTCGATCGCGCGCACGAGGTGAATCGAATCGCGATGTCGCTGGCTGAGCGCGCCGGCAGCGCGCGGCTGCAGACATTCGCGGCGTGGAGCACCGGTTGGGCCGAGGCGGCGCGCGGCGAACCCGTCGCGGCAGTCGAGGCGTGCCGGCGTGCGGTGTCGCTCGCGCCGGATCCCCTCGGCGTCGCGAACGCGCTTGGATTCCTGGGTTACGCCTACCTGCGGGGTGGCGACCCGTCCGGCGCCCGCGACGCGCTGACCGAGGCCGTCGCGCGGTCGGCGGAGTTCGGGTTGCGCCCGCAGCAGGGCTGGTTCAACGCGTGGCTTGCCGAGGCGCACCTCGCGCTCGACGACGTCGACCACGCGGGCGAGCTTGCCGCGTCGGCAATCGAGATCGGCCGGCAGGTGGCGTTTCCGTACGGGATCGGCGTGGCGCTGAGGGCGGCGGGACGCGTCGCGCTTGGACGCGGCGATGTCGACGCCGCCCGGACTGCGCTGGCCGAGGCGCTCGCGATGTTCCGAGCGATCCCTGCGAGGTACGAGATTGCCGTGACCGAAGCGGTCATGAAAGAAGAAGGGCGGCATCTTTCGATGCCGCCCTTCTTCCGTTCGTCCTGAACGTGGTTACCAGCGCGGTTCGGAGCGCCGGTGTCTCCCGCCGCCGCCGCCGAATCCGCCGCCGCCGCCGCTCGCCTTCGGGCGTGCTTCGTTGACGGTCAGGCTGCGGCCGCCGAAGTCCTTCGCGTTCAGCATGCTGATCGCCTGCTGCGCGTCGGAGTCGGACGCCATCTCGACGAAGGCGAAGCCGCGCGCGCGGCCGGTGGCCTGATCGCGCATGACGTTCACCGACTCGACGGTGCCGGCGCCGGCGAACAGGTCCTGAAGGTCCTGCTCGGTCGTGTTGTACGGGAGGTTTCCTACGTAGAGTTTCCTGGCCATTCTGTCTCTCTCTCTTCCTTGACGTGTGGATCCGGCATGGATCCTTTCTGATGGATGGCGGCTTTGAGTGCTAAGCGATCACGCTGCGGGAAAGAAGCGAGACTGGGCTACAGCAGAGGCTGTCTGTCCACCTGACTCATTGAGTATACGCGGTCTCTCGCCGAATAGCGAACTCGACAGCCTCGGCCGGATTCAGGGCATCAAAACGGCCACCAGCGGGGACGGTTGCGGCGGGCGTTCTCCTCGCCGCGATACGCGTCGTAGTAGCCGTCGCGGAATCCCTCGCGATACGCCGCCTGGTACTGCTCGCGCGTGCCGTAGCGGCTGTTGTAGCCGCGGTTCGCGGATCGATACCAGGCATGGCGCTCCGGATCCTGACGATCGCCATCGCGCGCGTCCTCGCGTCCCTTGACGCGGCCGTCGTCAAACCCCTTGTCGAAGGCGGCGGACCATGCCGCGTCGGATCGGCTGTCGGGGATGCGGCGCGCGCGGTCGCGCTCGGGCAGCGGGCCGGTCCTCGGCACGGCGCGTCCCCGGTCCCGGCGCTCCTCGCGAGCGTCATCGTCGCGGTCGCGGCGGATGCGTTCGTCACGACGATCCCTACGGTCGTCCCGATCGTCGCGTCCCCACCAGCCGTCGCGCGTGCTGCGCGTGCCGTCGCCGTAGATCACGCGTGCGCGTCCGTCGCGCGCGGCGATACGCTCAGCCTCGCCGCAGCTGGTGGGCGGTGGCTGCCGACCGGGCGGGACGCCGTCGTACCAGACGCGGCATTCGCCCGCGGCCGGCATGTGTCCCGGCGGCACCTTGCCGCTCTTGCGTCCACGCCCCTGCGCCGCCGCCGGAGCGGCCATGAAACCGACGAGGATGAGTACGAGTGCTGTGCGTGTCATGCGATGGTGCTCCGCTCTCAGAGACAGCAAGGGAGGGACCAGCCGGTCGGCCGGGAATCCGGAACGATTTCCGCTCGAGGTGTCCTCGGTGGACGACGAGCGCGTCCGCGCGCGAGACTTCAATCGTCTGGCTGGACTATTCTCGTCGCATGAAAGTACTGGCGGACATTTCGATCGTGCCGCTCGGCGTCGGCGTGTCGCTCTCGCCCTACGTCGCCGCGTGCGAGCGCGTGCTGCGTGAGGCGGGGCTCGAGCCGAAGCTGCACGCGTTCGGCACGAACGTCGAAGGCGAGTGGGAGGCTGTCGTCGGCGCCGTGCGGCGCTGCCACGAGGCGGTGCACGCGATGGGCGCGCCGCGCGTGAGCACGACGATGAAGCTGTCGACGCGCGTCGATCGCGATCAGTCGCTCGCGGACAAGATTCGCAGCGTGCAGGACCAGAGGTAGCGGAGCCGCGGCGCCATCGATGTCGTCGTTCCTCGTGACCGGCTTCCCCGGCTTTCTCGCGAGCGGCCTGCTGCCGCGCCTGCTCGGGCGCGCGGCGGAGCGCGACGCCGTATGTCTCGTGCAGCCGGCGTTCGCCGATCTGGCACGGCGCCGCGTGAGCGAGATCGCATCGCGCAGTCCGAACCTCCGCGACCGTATTCGCGTCATCAGCGGAGATATCACGCAGCCGGATCTGGGGACGGGCGCGGAGCGCGACGCGCTGCTTGCGACGACGCGCGAGATCTACCATCTGGCCGCCATCTACGATCTCGCTGTTGCGCGCGAGCCGGCGATGCGCGTGAACGTCGAGGGCACGCGCCACGTGCTCGCGTTCGCATTTGCCTGCCGCTCGCTGGAGCGGCTGCATTACGTGAGCACGTGCTACGTCAGCGGCCGCTACGACGGCGTGTTCACCGAAGCGCAGCTCGAGGAAGGGCAGACGTTCAATAACGTCTACGAGGAGAGCAAGTATCTCGCCGAAGTGCTCGTCCGGGACGCGATGTCGCGCGGCCTGCCCGCCACGATCTATCGTCCCGCCGTCGTCGTCGGTGACAGCCGCACCGGCGCAACGCAGAAGTACGACGGTCCCTACGCGACGATCCAATGGCTGCTGCGGCAGCCGCGCGTGGCAGTGATGCCGCTGCCGATCGGCGCGCGAACGACGGAGCTCAATCTCGTGCCGTGCGACTTCGTGTTCGACGCGATGTCAGCGCTGGCGGCGCGTGCCGGTACGGCGGGGCAGACGTTCCATCTCGCCGACCCGCGTCCGATGAGGATTCCGGAGATGATCGAGGTGCTCGCGAGCGCGGCGGGCCGGCGCGTGGTGACCTTGCCGGTGCCGTTCGGCCTCGCGCGCGCGGCGCTGCGATTGCCCGGCATCCCACAGCTGTCGCCGGTGCAGAGGCCGATGCTCGACTACACGGTCCACCGCGCGCGTTACGACACCGCGGTGACCACCCAGGTTCTCGGTGAGTGCGGCATCTCATGCCCCCCGTTCGCCGGCTACGCCGCGCAGTTGGTCGCGTTCGTCCGCGCGCACTCAGAGGACCCGGGACCCGGGACCCGGGACCAGGGACCAGGGACCAGGGACTAGGGACCAGGGACCAGGGATCGGGGATCAGGGACCGCCCCCGAGATAGCGCAGCGCCAGTAGAGTGATGTCGTCCTCCTGCTGCGCGCCCGCCGCAAAGCGGTTCACCGCGCCGACGACGCGCTCGACGATTTCCTCCGGAGGCGCGGCGGCACATCCTGAGAATTCGCGCAGCAGCCGCGCGTCCGAGAACAGCTCTCCCGCGCCGTTGATGGCTTCGGGCACGCCGTCGGTGAAGAGCAGCAGCGTGTCCCCGGCGCCGAGGACCATCCTCGTTTCTTCGTAGCGGGCCTGCTCGAGGACGCCGAGCGCGATACCGGCGGCGACAGGCAGCGGCGACGGCCGCTCTCCGCGGGCGGCACGAAGTGGCGGCGGGTGGCCGGCGCTGCACATCGTCAGCTCTCCCGAGGCCAGCGCAATCCGCCCGACGAGCGCCGTGACGAAGAATTGCTGCTCGTTGTCCCGCGTGAGCTCCGCGTTCATCCGCTCGACGACGGACGAGACGCTCGTGTCGCCGTGCGCGATGGCGCGGAACAGCGTGCGGGTGACCGCCATGAACAGCGCCGCGCTCACGCCCTTGCCGGCAGCGTCGGCAATGACGAACGACAGGCTGTCGCCGGAGACGAGGAAATCATAGAGATCGCCGCCAACCGCGCGCGCGGGACTCAGCGAGGCGGCCATCGCTATCTCCGGCCGCCGCGGCATCTGTCGCGGCAGCATGGCCATCTGGATGTCGTGCGCCAGCGCCAGCTCGCGGTCGTGCACGCGGCGCGCCGCCGCTTCTTCCGCCAGCGCGACGTTGCGAATGCGCAGCGCGGCAGCCGACGCGAGCGACACCAGCAGCTCGAGATCTTCTTCTCCGAAGCGGCGCACCGTCGTGCGGGAGTAGATCGCCACCATGCCGAGGCAGCCTTCGGGTTCGATGAACGGCGCCGCCAGGATGGTCCGGATGCCGGCACCGATGACGCTCTGCGCCGTCGCGAACCGCGCGTCCTCCGCGACGTCGGTGACGAGCGCGGCCGTGCCCCGGCCGACGACCTCGGCGGTGAGCCGCTGCGACACCAGCAGATCGCCTGTCGCATCCGGGCGGCGGCGGCTGGCGGCCGTGGCCAGCGTGCCATCACGCTGGCGCAGCAGGATGATGCCCTCCTCCGGTTGCAGTACCTGGAAAAGCTGATCGAGCATCAGCTCGAGGAGGGCATCGAGCGAGATGGCGCCGGCCAACGCGCGATGGAACTCGTTGAGCGCGTTCAGCCGCGCCCTCACACGCGCCGGTGCGGTCGCGTACCGCTCCGCGGCGGAGACGTCGAACGGCGCCATCTCCGCGACGGACCGGAAGATCGACGATCCGAGAGCGCCGGCGCCGAGCATGTCCGGCGGTGCCGGCTGCGCCTGGCCGTTCACCTCCGCCACGCGTACGTGCGTGGCGCCCATCTGGATCACGTCACCGGGCGCGAGGCGCGCGGGCGCGTCGATCCGCGTTCCGTTGAGATAGGTGCTGTTGCGCGCGCCCAGATCCTCGACGACCCAGCCGTCGCCGTCCGGGGCGATGCGCGCGTGCCGGCGCGACATGGAATTGTCGGAGCACACGACGTCCGCACCCGCGGCGCGGCCGAACGTCAACGCCTCGCCGGAACTGGTGCGTTCCATCGCGACGCCGTCGGGCCGCTCGACGCGCAGCTTGATCGTCTTCACGGCACCGCGGCGAACCGGGCGAGCGCGGCTTCGCGATCGGTGGTGACGGCGAACAGTGGCAGGAATCCTGCGAGCTGAAATACCTGCCGGACGGGCTGCGCCATGCCGCACAGCACCAGTTGTCCGTCGAGACCGCGCAGCCGCTTGGCGAGCACCAGCGCCACACGCAGGCCGGCGCTGCTGATGTACTCCACGCCGGCGAAATCAACGATCAGGCTTCGGACGCCGTCGTCAACGATGCGCCGCACGCGGTCCTCGAGCGCGCCGCTCGTCGTGGTGTCGATGCGGCCGTGCGGTGCCAGCACGGTCACCCCATCACGGGTGCTTTGGTCGATGGTCATGGTTCGCCGCTTTCCTCCGAGGCGATCCTCTTCCAGATCGTCAGAACGTTGCGCGTGTCCCGCTCGTAGTGCACGCGATCCATCAGCGACTTCACGAGCACGATACCGAGCCCGCCGGGCTGCCGCGCCTCGAGCGGCAGCGTGACGTCCGGATCCGGCTGCGTCAGCGGGTCGAATCCGGGCCCGTCGTCCGCCACCGTCACTTCCACGACGTCGTCGTCCCGGCGGAAGAGGACGTCGATGGCCGGAACCTTCCCGTCCACGGTTCCGTGCGTCACGATGTTTGCGAGGATCTCGTCGAGCGCGACTCGCAGCCGCCAGACGGTATCGGCGGGCAGGCGCTCGGCAGTCGAGAAGGCGTCGAGCGCGGCGGCCGCCTGGGAGACGGCCGTCGTATCGGCGGGCAGGTGCGCGCGGCGCGATTCCATTTCTGTAATGGGCCGAAGAATCCGTCGGGGACCATCATACCCGTCCCTGCGATGTGTTATAAGTCGCCGTCCTCAGCGTCTCACCGGCTCCATCGAGTTCGGAGGGTGACGTTTGCTCGTCGACGCAGCTGCGGATGATGCCGCGTTGGTGGCGCGGTGTCTCAGTGGAGACGAGACGGCGTTCGAACGGCTCGTCGAACGCTATCACCGGCCGCTTTATCGCGCGGCCGTCCGTCTGCTCGACGACCGGGAAGAGGCGCGCGACGCCACGCAGACGGCCTTTCTCAAGGCCTTCCAGGCGCTGGCGACGTGCGACTCGACGCGGCGGTTCTTCACCTGGCTGTATCGCATCCTGATCAATGAGTGTCTGAACACGCGCCGCGCCAGGCGTCCGGCGGCACCGCTGCCGGAGACCGCCGCAGCGCCGACAGTCCCCGACGGCGTCGAAGTGGCGGAGCTCCGCCGGCTGGTGCGTGGCGCGATCCGGCAGTTGCCGGCCGCGCAGCGCGACGTCATCATCCTCCGACACTTCGTCGAGCTCTCGTACGAGGAGGTCGCAGTGGCCTTGGGCATTCCGGAGAAGACGGTGAAATCGCGCCTCTTTTCCGCGCGTCAGCGCCTGTGCGAGCTGCTGGTCGGCACGGGCGCATGACGCCGACCAACTTTTCGGCCGGGACGGTGTATTTACCGGCGTGAGCGAAGAGCCGCGCCAGCAAGGCGGGATGTTGACCAGAGACGACGTGGAGCTGCTTCAGCGGGACGCGGAGGGATCGCTGGCTCCTGACGAGGCGGCACGGCTCGAAACGCTGCTGGCAGCCAGCCCCGAGGCGCGGCTGGTTCGCGCGGCGCTCCGCTCGCTGGACGAGGGACTCGTCACCGGTCCTGAGATCGAGCCGTCCGGGACGGCGGTGGCGGAGATCATGACGCGGGTACAGGCGCTGCGGCACCCGCAACCGCTCGGACTGCTGTCGCGCGTGCGGCGCCATGTGGCGCGCGCAGCGGCGGCCGTGGGCGGCGTACTCGGCACGGACACCTGGGCCGGCTCACCGATGGAGGGCACGATGTCAAGGACGAAAGTCGTGTGGGGGATCAGCGCCGTGGCGGCGGCGGTTCTCGTGGGCCTGTGGTTCTACGGTGTGCCGCCCGTCGACGAGGGCGCCGAGGCCACGATCGGCGCCGCCAAGCGCTATCAGGCGCAGCAGATCGCCGACAAGGACGTCGCGCTCGGCGATACGCAGGCGCAGGCGTTCATGCAGAGCGAGACGTTCGATCGCCTGCTGAAGGACGAGAAGGCGCGCAAGATGCTCACGAATGCCGAGCTGCGGTCGCTGTTCACCAGCGCCGCGATGCGCTCCGCGTTCGCGGAGCCGGACGCTGCCGCGGCGCTGCGCGCGGTGGCGATGGCCGACGACGGCGTCGCCGCTGCGTTCCGCGACGACGAGCTGAGCGCGGCGCTGGCGCGCTCCCAGACGCGCGCGGCACTGGCGTCGCAGCAGATGCACGCGGCGCTCAACGACGATGCGGTAGAAGCCGCGCTGGCGAAGGCGAACCTCCGCCTCGCGTTTGCGGCCGACGAGTTGGAGGCGGCGTTTGCCGATGCCGACCTCATGGCGGCGTTCGGCAAGGCGAACATCCAGGCGGCCCTGCGCGACGCGCAGTTCCGCGTGGCGCTCGTCGACATGAACGTTCGCGCGTCGCTGAAGGGGGCAAACCTGTTGGCCGCATTCGCCGACGACCGCCTCGAGGCAGCGCTGGCGCGGTCGAACGTGCGCGCATCGCTCGCCCACGCGCAGATGCAGGCGGCGCTGGCCGACGTCGACTTCCAGGGGGCCATCGCGTCGGCGGCGCTGCGCAACGCGTTTGCCGTCGCTGAAGTCCGTTCGGCATTCACGGATGCGGCGCTGATGAACGCGTTTGCGCAGGCGGACCTCCGCACCGCATTCGCCAAGTCCTCTCTGATGAAGTCGATCGGGGCGGCGGAGCTGGAGGCGGCCTTCGCGTCGGCGGCGATGCGCAAGGCGTTGGCCGAAGCCGAGATGCAGGCGGCGCTGAAGTCGAGCGCGCTGCGCACGATGTTCGCCGGCGCCGAGTTCGAGGCGGCGATCCGTTCCGCGGCCCTGCAGACGGCGCTGAGGGACGCCGGGTTCGCGACGGCGCTCAAGAGCGCGGCGTTCGCCAGCCGCATCGCCGAGCAGTAGGTCCAGGCCGCCGGTGGCTCGCGGATCCTGGCAGCGCAGGGTGTCGGAGGGCGGGGGGCGCGCGCCGCGCGCCCCCGCCATGCGCGCGCGGCGGCTGCTCGCGGCAGCCGTCGCGTTCGTATGTACGTGCGGCCTCGCGCCGCCCGCTCTCGCGCAGCTCACCTCGCAGCAGGGCTCGCGCCTCCGGCTCGTCTACTTCGACGGCACCGAGACCTACCTGGTGCCGTACGCCGTCCGCACCTTCTTCAATTCACTCGCGTTTCAGGCGCGCCTGCTCGGCTACGAGCCCGACACCGACATCACCGTGCTGCTCGCCGACTTCGAGGACTACGGCAATGCCGGCGTTTCGGTCGTGCCGCGCAGCACGATGATGGTGCAGATCGCTCCGCTCAGCTTCGCGTTCGAGACGATCGCCGCGAACGAGCGGATGAACACGATCATGAACCACGAGCTCGTTCACGTCGCGACGATGGACCAGGCGACCGGACGCGATCGCGGGTTCCGGCGGTTCTTCGGCGGGAAGGTGAACCCGATCGCCGAGCAGCCGGAGACCATCCTCTACATGTATCTGACGACCCCGCGCGTGGCGGCGCCGCGCTGGTACCACGAAGGGATCGCCGTTTTCATCGACACCTGGATGGCGGGCGGCATCGGCCGCGCGCAGAGCGGCTACGACGAGATGGTCTTTCGCTCCATGGTGCGCGACGGCGCGCGGTTCTACGATCCGCTCGGGCTCGTCTCCGAAGGCACCAAGGTCGACTTCCAGCTCCAGATCAACTCGTATCTGTACGGCACGCGCTTCATGATGTGGCTCGCGGATGCCTACTCGCCCGAAAAACTCGTCGAGTGGGTGCGCCGGCAGGAAGGGAGCCGCGCCTACTACGCCTCACACTTCCGGCGGATCTACGGCCGATCGCTCGGCGACGCGTGGCGCGCGTGGATCGAGTGGGAACGTGAATTTCAGCAGCGCAACCTCGAGGCGATCCGCCAGTACCCGACGACGGCCTACCAGGACGTGTCGCGGCGCGCGCTCGGGTCCGTGTCGCGCGCCTACTACGATGACCGCGCCGGGAAACTCTACGCCGCCTTCAACTACCCGGGCGTCGTCGCGCACGTCGGCGCCATCGATCTCGCGAGCGGCGACGTCGAGCGGCTCGTGGACGTCAAGGGCCCGGTGATCTACACCGTCACGTCGCTGGCGTTCGATCCCGACGCGCAGCAGCTCTATTACACGACCGACAACGGCGCGCACCGCGATCTCGTCCGGCTCGATCCGTCCACGCGCAAGACCGAGCTGCTGATGAAGGACGCCCGCATCGGCGACCTGGCATTCAACCGCGCCGATCGATCCATCTGGGGCATCCGGCACCTGAACGGGATCTGCACGCTCGTGCGCATGCTCCCGCCCTACAAGGAGTGGACGCGCGTGACGTCCTGGCCCTACGGCACCGTGCTCTACGATCTGGACGTGTCGCCGGACGGCATGCGGCTGTCCGCCTCCTTCGGCGAGATCAGCGGCAAGCAGGACGTCCGTCTCTTCGCCATCGAACGGCTGCTCGCGGGCGACGCCGCGCCTGCGGCGCGTTTCGATTTCGGCCCGTCCGTCCCCTCGGGTTTCGTCTTCACGCGCGACGGCAAGTCCCTCGTCGGCAGCTCGTACTACACCGGCGTGTCGAATATCTTCCGGTACGACATCGGCAGCGGCGAAACGGCGGCGCTGAGCAACGCCGAGACGGGGTTCTTCCGGCCGGTGCCCGGACCGAAGGACGGCGAGCTGTTCGTGTTCAGGTATTCGGGCGAAGGCTTCGTGCCGGCGCGGATAGCGGCGAAGCCGCTTCAGGATGTGAGCGCGATCACGTTCTTCGGCGAGCGCCTCGTCGAGAAGCACCCGGTGCTGAAGACGTGGCTGGCGGGCTCCCCGGCCGACGTCGATGTCGAGGCGAAGCATCTGGCAACGCGGAAGTACCGTCTCGCCGGCGGACTGAAGCGCGAATCGTTCTACCCGATCGTGCAGGGCTACAAGGACACCGCGGCCGTCGGCGTGCGGGCGAACTTCTCGGATCCGCTGCAACTGAACCGGCTCAACCTGGCCGCGTCGTACAGCCCGTCCACCGATGTCGACGCGGACGAGCGAATCCACCTGCGCGCGGAGTACCAACGCTACGACTGGCGCGCGCACGCGGCGTACAACGACGCGAATTTCTACGACCTGTTCGGGCCCACGCGCACGAGCCGCAAGGGGTATTCGGCCGGCCTCGGCTACCACCGCGCGCTGCTCTACGACGAACCACGCCGGATTGATCTCGAGACCGGTGTCCGCTTCGCCGGCAACCTCGATCGCCTGCCGCAATATCAGAATGTCGCCGTCGACGTCGATCGGCTCTTCGTCTTCGACGCCACGCTGAAGGGGCGGCACGTCCGGTCCTCACTCGGGCGGGTCGACGACGAGAAGGGCACCGTCTGGTCCGTGACCGGGGATGGCAGCCGCGTCGCGGGGAACTGGTTCGGCCGCACGTACGCGACGTTCGACGCGGGCGCGCCGCTGCCGCTGGCGCATTCGTCCGTCTGGCTGCGGAGCGCGGCCGGCTTCTCCCCAGGATCGCGCAGCGAGCCGTTTGCCAACTTCTTCTTCGGCGGCTTCGGGAACAACTGGGTGGACCACGGCGACGAGAAGCGATACCGCGCCTACTACGCCTTTCCGGGCGCGGAGCTCAACGAGATCGGCGGGCGCAACTTCGTGCGGTCGACGCTCGAATGGAACCTGCCGCCGCTCCGCTTCCGGCGCGCCGGGTCCCCCGGGCTCTATCTCACCTGGATGCGTCCGGCGGTGTTCGCCGGGGCGCTCGCGACCAATCTCGAGCACGAACCGTCGCGACGCCTCGCGACGAATATCGGCGGGCAGCTCGACTTTCAGTTGACGGCGCTCTCGACGCTCGACATGATGCTCTCGGTTGGCGGCGCCGTCGCGTTCGAGGACGGCTTCCGCGCGCGCCGCGAGCTCATGGTGTCATTCAAGATCCTCAAGTAACCCTGGTCGATGCTGAACCTCTCGGCCGCGCTGGCGCCGGTCGTCTGCCTCCTGGCGCTCCTCGTCTTCATGGACAGCTTCAAGCTGGTCTCCATCCGCATCGTCGCGCTCGCGCTGGCGGCGGGGGCGGCGGCTGCGGGCGTCGCATTCGTCATCAACCTGCAGATCGTCCACGCACTCGGTGTGCCGCTCGCGGTCGTCACGCGCGCCGTCTCGCCGGTGGTCGAGGAGCTGCTGAAGATGACGGTCGTCGTCTATGCGATCCGGCGTCATCGCGTCGGGTTTCCCGTGGACGCGGCGATCCTCGGCTTCGCGGTCGGCACGGGGTTCGCCCTGGTCGAGAACGCGTACTATCTCGGCGTCCTGCGCTCGAGCGGCCCGCTGCTGTGGCTGGTTCGCGGATTCGGCGCGGCCGTCCTTCACGGGGCGGCGACGTCGATCGCCGCCATCCTGTCGCAGACGCTCTCGGAACGCTGGCCGCGCCGTCCGATCGCCGCGTTCGTGCCGGGCGCGGCCGCGGCCATCGCGATTCACGCGCTCTACAACCAGTTCGTCCTTCCGCCCGTCGTCGCGACCCTGGTGCTCATTGCCGTTCTGCCGCCGCTCGTGCTCTTCACGTTCGAGCGAAGCGAGCGCGCGACGCACGAGTGGGTGAGCGCCGGACTCGATCTCGATGTCGAGCTGCTTCGCCTGGTGCTGTCGGACGATTTCGGGAAGACGCGGCTCGGCGCGTATCTCGAGGAGCTGCGGTCGCGCTTTCCAGGGCCGGTCGTCGCCGACATGTTCTGCCTCATGCGGCTCGAGCTGGAACTGGGCATCCGCGCGAAGGGCATGCTGATGGCGCGAGAGACCGGCACCGAGATGCCCGTCGACGAGGACCTGGCGCGCGGTCTGGAGGAAGTGCGTTATCTGGAGAAGTCGATTGGACCGACGGGCCTGCTCGCGCTGAAGCCGCTCCACGTGTCGTCCGATCGCGACGCGTGGCACAAGTTCCTGTTGCGGGAGACCGGGCGCCGCTAAAGCACCTTCCACCACGGCGCCGCGAGAACGCCGGGCGCGAGCCATTCCGTCGTCTCGCCGGTGTGCAGCAGGAGAGCCGGACGGGAACGGCCTTTGTACTCTTCCCGGAACGTCTTCAGGTGCTTCACGTCACCGATGCGCGGCTTTCGGGTGGTCTTCACTTCGATGGGAACGAGCGACCGCCCGCGCTCGAGCACGAAGTCGACTTCTTCTCCGATCGCTGTACGCCAGTAGAGGACCTCGGTCGACTCACTCGACGTCTCCCGCCAGGCCAGGATGTCGTTCAGGATGATGTTCTCGAAATGCGGGCCCGAGGGTTGAGTACAGCCGGCGAGGTGGAGTGCGAGTCCGGTATCGGCCCAGTAGAGCTTGGGAGTCTTGATCAACCGCTTTGTCCGGTTCACGGCGTAGGCGGGAACGCGCACGATCTGGTACGACATCTCGAGCAGGTTCAGGTATCTGTGCACCGTCGGCTGCGAGAGCGCCACGTCGCGTCCGAGCTCCGTCTGGTTCACCATCTGACCGAGCCGCAGACTCGCGGCCCGCATCAGGCGTCGCAGATCGGGCAGGGCCGTGACACTCGAGATCTCCTGCAGATCGCGTTCGAGATACGTGCGCACGTAGCCGGTGAACCATGTCTGCCGCGCCTCGTCGGCGTCGAGTTCCAGAGCGGGCGTCGGATAGCCGCCGCGCCGAGCGAGAGCCTGCCAGTCCGCTGCGTCGATCCGCTCGCTCTCTACGACGTCCAGCCAGTCCTCGTCATCGGCGGCGAGCAGTTCGTCCCAGATGCCAGCCCGCCCGAGCCCGAGCTGTTCGCGGCGTGTCATCGGCCACAGGGTCAGATACGCGGCTCGGCCAGCGAGGCTTTCGGACACCTGGCGCAGCAGGAGCAGGTTGGCGGAACCGGTGAGCAGGAATCGGCCGCGGGTACGGCGGTCATCGATGGCCCGCTTGATCGCCCGCAACAGTGCAGGCTGTCGCTGGATCTCGTCAATCGTCAGCTTCGCCGCGCGGCCGATCAAGTCGGCGGGCTCAGTCGCCGCCTGCTCCATCACGTCGAAATCGTCGAGCGTCAGGTAGGCTCGGTCGCCGGCGGGCGCCAGCTCCCGAACGAGAGTGCTCTTGCCGGTCTGCCGCGCACCCGTGATGACGACGGCCGGCATTGCGGCCATCGCGCGGGCGAGGGGGCCTTCGATTAGACGGGGGACCGGATCCCGCATATTCACATGATGAATGATAATCATTCAACACCTGAATAGCAATGGATCACTCCTCAATGGATGGTGAATCGCAGGTCGCGGCGCGCGGTGTCTCTGTCCACGGTGGCCTCGAGCGACAGCAGGTAAGGACCGGCCGCGAGTTGGGCGATGGGAAGGTGGATCGCGTAGTCCGCCGAGCGCGCTGCGCCGAATTGTTCCGGCGTCACCGCTTCGGTGATGTGGAACGCTGCTTTGCCGGCGCCGTTGAGGATGCGCGCGTCCATCAACACGGGCTTCGGCGCGCCCTTTCCGCCCTGATACACGCGCAGGAAGGCGGATGCGCGGTCGCCCCGCCGGAAGTCACGCTGCGCCGTCGGCACGATCGGCAGCAGCGCCGCGAAACGATCTTTTGGAGCGGCGAGCGTGCTCGGCGTTACCGCCACGACGATGCCGGACAACGAGAGCGGCCGCTTCGCGAAGTCGGGCACCTCGACGTCGATGTGGACGCTGCCGCTCTTCGCTTCGCCCGGGCTGATCGCGGCAACCCGCAGGTGGTAGCGGCCAGGTTTGAGGTCCAGTTGCGACAGCAGTTCGTACTCGAGCGGTACGTTTCCGAGCGCTCGCACCTCGGCGTCTGTCTTGAGCCGCTGGAATGCCACAGGGCGTCCGCCTTCGACGCCATAGGCGCCGACGACGACGTCGGCGAGATCCGCGACGTGTGTTACCCCTCGTTGTAGCGGCTGACGCAAGGTCAGAACGATCGCCAGGGCTGCGGTCTTCCTTCCAGGGACCGCAAATGGAGCGGCCGTAATTTGCATCGGCACGCCCCGCTCAGGGACCACGGCGGCAAGCGTTTTCAAGAGACTCGCCTCGCGAGGGGGCCATTTCGCGCGGGTTGGTTCGGTGGGTTGGGTATAACCGGCGCGGGCGCGGACCGTCGCGCCGGGCCGACTCACGCGTACGTCGATCTTGCGAAACCTCTGTCCGCGCTTCGAGCCGGCGGCGCGATAGCCGAGCAGATAGTAACTGCCGGTCTCGCGGAAGATCTGGGTGACGCCCTCGGCGAACCCGTTTTGATCGACGATCGCAAACCCGCCGGTAGCCGCCGCGAGTTGCCTGAGGAATTCCGTCGGCTTCGCCAAGAGCGCCGCGTCCGGAGAAGTGCCGCCGGCAGCCCCGAACGCCTCGTCCGCAACCGCCTCCAGGCCGTTTGGATCGATGCAGTACACGTTGACGTTGCTGCCGCCGGCGCTCGCGAGAATGTCTTCGAAATCCATCTGGCGGAACTGGTCGGCACCGACCCTGACGCCGCTGCTCACATAAATGACGGCTTTGCGGCGATCGGGCGCTTCGGCGAGGCTCGTGGCGACGAGCCGCAGCGTCTCGAGTGACGCACGATCGAAGTACTGGTGGGACCTGTCGACGATGACAGGCTGGCCCGGGAGGGCGAACGGCGCCCCGGGGACGAACGCATCGACGGCCTTCAGCAGCCGCGAGCGGTCGGACGTGAATGGCTGCGCGCCGCGGTTGTCCTTCGTGAAGACGACCGCGGCGAGGTCCGAGGGGCCCAGATGATCGATGACGCGGCGTCCGATCGCTTTCACCGTCGCCGTCATTCGAGGTCCGAAGCTCACCTGCCCATCGTCCAGCAACAGCATGATGAGGCGATCGGCGGCAGCCGCATTCGTGCGCACGTCGGGCGCGACGTCGCGCATCCACGCCGTGCGCACCACCGGTGGATCGGGGACGGCGATCTCCGCGAAGGACACGATCTCCTGCGGCGTACCGTCCTCGAGGACGGAGAACTCCCCAGCGGTGAGACCCCGAATTGGACGGCGGTCGCGATCGAGTACGGACACGTCGATCCGAACGAGGTCGATTCCGGTCCGAAACTGCGGCGTCGTCGCAGGTGGCTGGAGCGTCTGTGGCGCGGAAACAGATGCGAGGCAGCAGGCGATCGCCGCAATGACTCGCGTCCTGACCATCAGCGTTCCTGTGCGTACCGCCGCACGAGAACGGAGAGCTCCTTGCGAACGCCGGCGAGCTTCGGATCGTCCGCCAGGCTCTTCAGCTCGTGCGGATCGGCGCGCTCGTCGAACAGCATCGCGCCGTTGACCCCGTCGGGACCGAACTCGGCGTAGCGCCAGCGCTCGGTACGCACGGCGATGCCGTGGAACGTCTTGCCGTCCTCGCTCCACACCGTGAATGCAGGGTACTCCCACGCCGCGTTCGGGTCGCGCAGCAGCGGGACGAGACTGCGCCCCTCGACGCCGGAGGGTGGCGTCAGGCCGCACAGTTCCGCCAGCGTGCGGTAGATGTCGAGGTTCTGCACGACGCGCGGCGTGCTGCGGCCGTTTCTCTTCGCGTTCGGCGCGGCGACGATGAACGGCGTGCGGGTGCCCTGCTCGAACAGCGAGCCGGCCTTCGACCACTTGCCGCGCTCGCCGAGCTGGTAGCCGTGGTCGCCCCAGAACACGACGACCGTGTTGTCGCGCAGGCCGAGCCGATCGAGCTCGGCGATCACGCGCCCGACGTTCCAGTCCACGAAGGCGACCGACGCGAGGTAGGCGCGAATCATCTCCCTCGCTTCGGACTCGGACGCGTCGCGCCCGATGAAGAGATCCGCGTTGCGCGGACGGATCGCCGCCTTCGGGAACCCCTCCGGCACGGTCGGACGCGGCGCGAAGTTGACGGGCAGCGGGATCTTCTCGACGTCCCACATGTCGTAGAACTTCTTCGGCGCGGTCGGTGGACTGTGCGGCTTCACGAATCCGACGGCGAGAAAAAACGGCTTGTCCTTGTGAGTCCGCAGGGCCTCGATGGCGCGGTCCGCGACGCGATAGTCGCCGTGCGTCTCGCCGTTGCCTTCGAGGACGATCCAGCGGTCCGAGTTGCGTGCCGCGGCGGATCGCTGGGGCGGCGCGCCGGGCGGATCGGTTCGCGTCTGCGCGCGGTTCTCCGGCGGCAGGTTCCGGCTCGGATCGCCTCCCTCCGTCCACGACACCGCATCGTCTATCCCGCCGTGGAAGATCTTGCCGAGGCGAATCGTCGTGTAGCCGTTCTGCTTGAAGAGTTGCGGCAGCGTGATCCAGTCGGGATGCGCGACGCGGAAGTCCGTGCGATTGCCGAGGACGCCGGTGACCGCCGGGCGCCGCCCCGTGAGCATCGACACGCGCGACGGGTTGCACAACGGAAATTGCGCGTACGACCGATCGAACCGCACGCCGGCGTTCGCCAGCGCGTCGATGTTCGGCGTCTTCGCCAGCGTGCTGCCGTACGAGCCGAGCTCGGTGCGCAGATCGTCCGAGATGATGAACAGGACGTTTGGACGTGTCGCCGGCGGCTGCGCCGACGGCGCGGCCGACGCCGCGAGACAGACGAGAATGCCCGCGACCCGCTTCCGAAGCGTCATGATGGGCGCCATTATCGACCCTACGGCGCCCGTGCGGAGCAACTTATTCGGATCGGAGCGCCTGGATCGGATCGATGCGCGCGGCGCGCCGCGCGGGAAAGTACGCTGCGGCGAGGGCCACCGTCATCACGAGCGCGCAGGTCGCCGCATAGGTCGCTGGATCGTAGGCGCTGACGCCGTAGAGCACGCTGCTCAGCAGACGCGCAGCGCCCGCGCCGGCCGCGAGCCCGATGCCGATCCCGACACCCGCGAACGCGCCGCCGTGCCGCACGACCTGCCGCAGCACATCTGACGGCATCGCGCCGAGCGCCATGCGAATGCCGATCTCCCGCGTCCGTCGCGCCGCGACATAAGAGATCACGCCATACAACCCGACGAGCGACAGCAGCAGCGCAAGGCTGCCGAGCGTGCCGACGACGATGGCGGAGAGGCGTTCGAACATCAGTGCCATCCGCATGTGTTCCCGCAGTGTGATGATCTGCATCGCCGGCATCGCCGGATCCACCGCGCGCACGGCGGCGCGGAAATCGTCCATCGCGGCCGCCTCGGGCCCGCGCGTGCGGACGATGATCGTGACCTCCCCGGGCGGCTGCTGCTCGTACGGCACGTAGAGATACGGCGCCGGATCCTCGCCCAGCCGCAGATATTTGCCGTCCTTGACGATGCCGACGATCTGGCAGCGGCGGCGTTCGGCCTCTTGACGATCGAGGAGGTCGATCCAGCGGCCGATCGGATCCTCGTCCGGCCAGTAACGCTTCGCCATCGTCTCGTTGATGAGGACGACCGCCGTGCCGGGCCAGCGATCGGCGGAGGTGAACGCGCGTCCGCGAACGATGCGGATGCCCATCGTCTCGAAGTAGTTCTGCTCGACGCTGTTGTAGGGGACGCGCAGCGGCTCGCCTGCCGGAGAGGTTTGCCCGGGAATGCCCACCTTTTGCGTGCCGCCGCTGCCGAACAACTGATTGAGCGGCATGTGCCGCGCGAGCGTCGCCGACTCGACCGACGGCTGCGCGGCGAGACGATCGAGCAACTGTCGCATGAACGTCCGGCTCCGCTGTCCGTCGTAGCCGAGCACGCCGGGCGCGATCGTCGACAGGATCATCGGGCGCTGTATGAAGCCCGCGTCGATCTGGCTGCTGTTCAGGAAGCTGCGGACGAGCAGTCCGGAGAGCATCAGGAGCACGAGCGACGCGGCGATCTGGCCGACCGTCAGCACGTTCCGAAGCGTGAACCGGCGCAGCCGGGTACCGTCGGCGCCGCCGCTCTTGAGCACAGGGAGAATGTTCGCCTTCGACGCGAAGAATGCCGGCGCGAGGCCGAAGATCGGCACCGCGATCATCGTGACGAGCAGCGTGAAGGCGGCCGCGCGCGCGTCGAGGCGGAACTCGATGCCGAGACGGAGCGGCAACGGCGGGATGAGCGCCGGCAGCAGCCGGATCAGCCAATAGCCAAGGAGCAGCCCGGCACCGCCGGCGACGAGCGCCAGCACCGTACTTTCGGTGAGGAACTGGCGGACCAGCCGCCACCTGCCCGCGCCGAGCGCGAGGCGCACGGCGACTTCCGAGCGCCGCGCCGATGCGCGGCCGATCAGCAGGCCTGCGACGTTCGCGCACGCGATCAGCAGGACGAGCGCTGGGATGATGAGGAGCGCGATGGCGATTGGCAGCGTCCGGCGGTGCCGAGCCGCCGCCTCGTACTGGATCGCGAGCCGCCGATTGGCGTTCGTCGCCGGATACGTCTTTGCCAGATGCGCATTGAGCGCGTCGAGCTCCGCCTGCGCCTGCTCGAGGGTCGCTCCCTCGCGCAGCCGCGCGAAGACGCGGACCGACCGCCGATCGCGCGGATGGCGCGTCCGCTGCGGCCCCGGCTCGGCGCCGAGAGGCACCCAGATGTCCGGCGCGAACAGCGGATCGAGGCTCGTGAAGCTCGCCGGCAGCACGCCGACGATCGTGTAGTCGAGCGTGTTCAGACGGATCGTCGAGTTGATCGCGTCGACCGAGCGGCCGAAGCGCCGCGTCCAGTACTCGTCGCTGATCAGCGCCACCTGTGCCGCGGTCACTTCCGTCACTTCGTCGGCGCGGAACATCCGGCCAGCGGCGGCCGTGATGCCGAGCAGCGGGAACAGCCGGTCGGACGCGGCCGCGGTCATCGCGATCGACGGCGGCTGATCGCCGCCGCTGACGCCCGCCATGCCGAACCCCCACGCGGCGAGATCCGCGAACAGCGTCGTGTGCGCGCGGACGTCCGCGTAGTCGGGAAACGCCACGTCGCCCTGGCGGTTGTGCGCGTCGTAGCTGTCGAGGCGGATCAGACCCTCAGGATCGTCAATCGCGAGCGGGCGGAAGCCGATCGCGTCGATGACGCTGAAGATGGCGGCGTTGGGCCCGATGCCCGCGGCAAGCGACAGCACCGCGATGAGCGTGACCACGGCATGGCGGCGCATCGCTCGGGCGGCGTAGCGGATGTCCTGGGCGATGGAGTGCATCGGTCCCCTGATCCTTCATTACGCGTACCGGCAGCAGAGGTTTACGAGGGGCTACCGCTTCGTCAGCTCGACGCGGCGGTTCTTCGCCCGGCCGTCTTCCGCGCGGTTATCGGCAACGGGATTGGACTGGCCGTAGCCCTTCGCCGTCAGCCGCGATGCCTCGACGCCGCGCGCCACGAGCGCCGCGGCGACCGCCTTCGCGCGATCCTCGGACAGCTTCAGGTTCGCCGCCGGCGTGCCGACGTTGTCCGTGTGACCGCCGACCTCGATCTTGAGCGCGGACGCGCTCTTCAGCGCCTCCGCGGCCTTGTCCAGTATCTCGTTCGAATCCTGCTTGATCGTCGCTTTGCCGGTGTCGAAGTTGATGTAGAGCGCGACGAAGCCGTCCTTGTCGATCTTGTCCACCAGTTCGTTGGCGACGATCTCCTGCTTCATCGCCTCTCGCTCCGAGACGACCAGTTCGTAGCGTTCTCCGTCGCCGCCGGCCTGCACGTAGGCCCAGACTTCCTTGTTGGCCTTGGTGAATCGCATCGTGACGCCATGGTGCATACAGCCGTTGCCCACGCTCAGCGATTCATCGAGCATGCCCGGGCACCAGCCGGGGTACTCACCCTCGATGGCGGCGCCCGCCTTCTTTGCCGCCGCCTGGAAGTTGCGCATGATTTGAAGCGCGCTCGGCCGCGTCGCCCCTTCCTTGAGCTCGTAGTCGATCTTCCAGGTCGGCCCCTCGATTTCCACGGGCTTTGCGCGTTTCTCTCCTTCGGCGTTTTCCTTCAGCGGCCCCTGCGGAAAGCGCTTGAGATCGAACTGGCTCGATTCGCAGTTCGTGATGACGAAGTTCGGCAGCCGGTTGAACAGCGGATGGTCCTTGCAGCCCTCGGCGTCCTGCTGCGCCGAGAGCGGCGTGGTCATGAAGATCGGAATCATCAAAGCAGCCAAGCGGAGACGGATCATGTGCGGCTTCTCCCTGAGTTGATCGCCACAATACTCCCGGGCGCACGACGGACACCCGGCGCTACCTGCAGTTGGGGAATGCGCATTCTACCGCATTGCGCCGCGCCGGCAGGCAGCCGGCGGCGGCCCCGCTCGCGATTGCGATACGATGCTCCTGCGGCTGATATGCGCGTTCGCGGCTCCGACCTCGTCGTCCGCGCGCTGGCCGATGCCGGCGCGCGGTTCACCTTCGGCATTCCCGGCACCCATAACATCGAGCTGTACGACGCGCTGGATCGATCGGAGCGCGTCACGCCCATCCTGGTCACCGACGAGCAGAGCGCCTCGTTCATGGCCGACGGGGTGTCGCGCACGTCGGGCACGATCGGCGTCGTGAACCTCGTTCCCGGCGCGGGTGTGACGCATGCGTTGTCCGGCATCGCCGAAGCGTTCATGGACAACGTGCCGATCGTCGTCCTCGCGTGTGGCATCCGATCCGACACCGGCCGGGCCTTCCAGCTCCACGACATCGATCAATCGGCGCTGCTGCGGCCGGTCACGAAGGCCCTGCTGCGTCCGCAGTCGGCCGGCGAGATCTACGCGATGGTTCGCCGCGCGTTCGACCTGGCGACTGCCGGAACGCCGGCGCCCGTCGCCGTCGAAATCCCCGCCGAACTGTATCTGCTGACGACCGACGAAGATGCGGATCCGCGCTACGACACGCCAGCCGTGCCGGCGCCACGTCCATATCCGGCGGACGTGCGCGCCGTGGCTGACCTCCTCGGGGCCGCGCGGCATCCTCTTTTGTACGTCGGCGCCGGCGCCACAGCGGCCGGGCCCCTCCTCGTCCAGCTCGCCGAGCGACTGCGCGCTCCCATGGCGACGACGATTCAAGGCAAGGGCGTCTTTCCCGAGCGCCACCCGCTGTGGCTGTGGAACGGGCTCGGCCGATCGGCGCCGCCATTCGTTCGGGAAATCACCGATCGCGCCGACGCGATGCTGGCGATCGGCTGCCGTTTCTCCGAGGTGGGCACGGCGAGCTACGGCTTCACGCCGCCCGCAAACCTCGTGCACGTCGACATCAACCCGGACGTGCTGAACCGCAACTTCCACGCGCGTATCGGCATCGCTTCAGACGCGACGGAATTCGTGCGCGAGCTGCTGCCGATGGTGGCTTCGACCGTCGGGGCGGACGACCCGTCGCGGACGATTGCGCACGGCCACCGGCAGGTCGAGGACGAGCGGCGACGTGAGCGCAGCCGCGATCGGGTGACGCCCGCCGCGTTCTTCGACGCGCTGCAGCGGCTCGCTCCGCAGGCGATCTACGCGACCGACAGCGGCAACGGCACGTTCCTCGCCATGGAGCATCTGCGCCTCGACGCGCCGCGGCGGTTCATCGGCCCGATCGACTACTCGTGTATGGGCTACGCGGTACCGGCGGCGATCGGCGCGAAGCTCGCCAATCCGGATCGCGACGTCATCGCGCTCGCCGGCGACGGCGCGCTGCTCATGACCGGCCTCGAGATTCTCACCGCGTCGGCGCTCGGCTTTGCGCCGCTCGTCTGCGTGCTGCGCGACGGCGAGCTCGCGCAAATCGCCCAGTTCCAGCGCACGTCGCTCGACCGCGACACGTGCAGCGTGCTGCCGCCGTTCCGCCTCGAGTCGTTCGCGGCGGCCGTCAACGCGGAGTTCCTGCTCGCCGCCACCGACGCCGTCCTCGACGACGTGCTCGGCCGCGCGTTGACGGCATCGCGTGCCGGCCGCGCCGTCGTCGTCGAGATCGCCATCGACTACTCGCAGAAGACGTACTTCACGCGCGGCGTCGTCGCAACCCACCTGCGGCGGCTGCCGTTCGGCGATCGGATGCGCGTCATCGGCCGGGCCGCACTGCGACACCTGACCGGAGCGGTATCCGGGCGCTCGCGGGAGCGCTGATGCCGCGGCCGCCCACCAGCGCTCGCGAACTGGACGAGGCGGTCGAAACGGTCGCCACCCATAAGCAGGAGTGGGTGCGGGTGCCAGTTGGCAGCCGCATCGAGCTGCTTCGCCAGTGCCTCGACGGCTCGCTGCGGACGTCCGAAGCAGTTGTCCACGCTGGATGTCAGGCGAAGGGACTCGACCCGCAGTCGCCTGCGGCCGGCGAGGAATGGATGTCCGGTCCGCTCGCCGTGATCCGCCAGATCCGCCTGCTCATCGAGACGCTCGACGCGGTCAATCGCACCGGGCATCCCGCGCTCGATGCACGCTCGATTCATCGCGCGGCGACAGGGGAGCTCGCCGTCACCGTCTTTCCGCAGGCCGTCTTCGAGCGCGTCATGTATCCGGGCACGCGCGTCGACGTGTGGATGCAGCCGGAAGTCGACGAGCGCAACCTGCGCGAGACGATGGCCGTCACGTATCGAGGCAAGCGGCGCGACGGGCGAGTGGCGCTCGTGCTCGGCGCGGGCAACATCGCGAGCATCGCGCCGACCGACGTCCTTTACAAGCTTCTCGTCGAGAACGCCGTCGTCGTGCTGAAGATGCACCCGGTGAACGACTATCTCGGTCCGCTCTGGGAGGGAGCGCTCGATCCGCTCGTCCGCGCAGGCTACCTGCGTATCGTCTACGGCGACGCGGCCGAGGGGCAGCAGCTCATCCACCACGGCGCCGTCGACGAGGTGCACATGACCGGATCGACGGCCGTCCACGATCGCATTGTCTGGGGCGATACGCCGGAGGAGCAGGCCCGTCGCCGCGGCTCACGCTCGCCGAAGCTCACGAAGCGCATCACGAGCGAGCTCGGATGCGTGACGCCGACGATCGTCGTGCCAGGCGAATGGTCGGACGCCGCGCTGCAGTATTACGCGGAGTACGTGGCGACCATGGTGGTACACAGCGCGTCGGTCACGTGCACGACGGCGAGGGTGCTCGTCACGTCACGGCGCTGGCCGCAGCGGCAGGCGTTGCTCGATCGTGTTGCCGCTCTCCTCTCGCAGCAACCGCCGCGGCTTGCGTATTACCCAGGGTCGGTGGACAAATACGAGCGTTTCGCAGCGGGAAATGGGGACGCCCTCCGTTTTCGTCAGTGTCAGTTCCTGAAAACGGTGGGTGTCCCCATTTCCCGATCCTTGACGTCCGTCGTCCTCTCCGGCGTCGACGCCGATCACATCGCCTTCGCCGACGAGGCGTGGTCGCCGGTGCTCGTCGAAGCGCCGCTCGACGCCGCAGACGATGGTGAGTTCCTGGATGCAGCGGTGCGCTTCTGCAACGAGCGCCTGTTCGGCACGCTCAGCATGGGCATCGTCATCAGCCCTGCGTCGCGGGGGCGTCTTGGAGGGGCGCTCGATCGCGCGGTCGCGGCGCTGCGGTACGGCACCGTCGCGATCAACCACTGGTCGGCAATGAGCTTCGTCCTCGGCAACGCGCCGTGGGGCGCCCATCCCGGACACACGCTCGAGGACATCGGCAGCGGAATCGGCTTCGTCCACAACACGCTGATGTGCGAGAAGCCGTTGAAGACGGTGTTGTGGGGGCCCTTCACGTCGTGGCCGAAGCCCGCATGGTTCCTGACGCATCGCCGCGGCCACATCGCCGGCCGCCGGACGACGGCGTTCGAGGCCTCGCCGTCGCTGTGGCGCCTGCCGGCCATCGCTCTGCCCGCGATGCGTCCGTAGGGCGGAACTTCAGTTCCGCCATCACGGCTGCCCCAGAATCCGCTCGCCGCCGGCGTCGACGTAGGCGCGAACGCCCTCCATGTACTCGCGCTGCGCGATCGCGATCACCTCCTTGAATCCCGGCTCGCGCCTGATGGCGTCGAGCCACGGATCGCGCATGAACTGCGAGTACGAGTGGAACCCACCCTCGACCGAGCGCCGCAGCATCTCGATGGCGCGCGGATGCTGGCCGTAGGCGAGCGACCGCGCAAGGTAGTAGGTCGCGCACGCGTCGCGCAGCGGCCACTTGCCGATCATGGCATCGACGGCCGCGCGCGCCGATTGCGGGTCTTTCTCGAGCAACGCAATCGTTCCCTCGAGAATCAATCGAAACAGCGTCGGCAGGCCGGGCACGACGTACTGGCGAAGCAGCGCGATGGCCTCATCGCGCCGGCCGAGGAGATCGAGCGACAATGCCCTGGTGAACGGTGGATCCTCGAGGTCCGTCTCGATGACCTTGCCGTACTCGCCGGCCGCGAAATACGCGTGCGCGACCGCCGTCCTGACGTCCGGGTCGAGCCGGCGTGCGTGCTCGTAGGCGGCGATGGCCGGCCGATCGAGTCCCGCATAGCGGCACGCCTGCACGAGTCCGGCGAACAGCTCCGGATCCGCTGATCGTGTTCGCGCGCGCTCCAGCAGTCTCAGCATCGCCTGGCGCGGACGTCCCGTCTCGAGTTCCACCGGCGTGTAGAGATTGTGCGCGATCGACAGATCGGGATTGAGCTCGAGCGCACGCTCGAAGGCGTCTTCGGCAAGACGGTAGTTTGCGTCCGAGGCTTCGTCCGAATAGAGCGCGACGACGCGGTAGATCCGCCCGAGTCGCGCCCACGCAGGCGCATAGCGCGGATCCTCCTCCAGGCATTGCCGGTACAGGTCGCGCGCGACGATCCAGTTGCGCGAATTGTGCGCGACCTGGTTGGCGCGCAGGTAGAACTCGTACGCCTTCGCCGTCGCCGGCACGTCACGCTTCAACGCTCGCTCGTCACGCGCGCTGAGCGGCACCGACAGCGATTCGACGATGCGGTCGGTGAGCGCGTCCTGGAGCTGGAAGATGTCTCCGAGCCTCGTCTGCGTCGTCTGCGACCAGAGCACCGCGCCGCCCGGCACTTCTGCGAGCTGGCACGTGACGCGCAGTTGATCGTCGGCACGCAGCAGGGTGCCGCTCAGGACGGCGTCGACGTTCGCCTTCTGCGCGATCTTCTCGAGATCGACGGCGTCGGCCGCGAGCGCCGACGCCTGCAGGCTCGATCGAACGACGAGCGATTCCAGCCCGGAGAGCGACGTCGTCAGCGCATCCGACAGGCTGAAGGCGAGGAAGTCGATGTCGGGGTCCGCGCGCAGCACGCGGAACGGCAGCACGATCAGCCGCGTGATGGGACGAACCTGGTTCGAGACGTTGGTCGTGTCGGTGATGGGCGTCGCGGCGCGCAGGTCGTCGGCCATCGCGCGCGCCGACGCGTAGCGGTCCTGCGGACGCTTGGCGATCGCCTTGTGAATGACGCGATCGATCGCGGCAATGGCGGCGGAACCGCCAAGCGCGGGTGGCTGTTCGTAGGCGATGGCGTGCGCGATGTCGGGCAGCGACGCCCCGCCAAACGGCGGCCTCCCCATGAGCATCTCGTAAAGGACGACCCCGGCCGAGAAGATGTCGGCGCGCGCATCGACCGGCTGCCCGCGCATCTGCTCCGGCGGCATGTACTGTACCGTGCCGAACACCGTGCCCGGCTGCGTGAGCCGCGTCTCGTCGCTGGCCGCGAGCGGCCGCGCGAGGCCGAAGTCGAGCAACTTCACGCCGTGCGGCGTGAGGAAGATGTTCGACGGCTTGAGATCGCGATGGATCAGGCCGCGTCCGTGGAGCGCCTCGAGCGCGCCGAGCATCGCCAGCGCGATCTGCACGGCGTCGTCCACGTCAATCGGTCCCCGTGTGAGGCGTGTCGCAAGCGACTCGCCGTCGAGGTACTCCATCGCGATGAAGAGGTCGCCGTTCTCCTCGCCGATGTCGTAGAGCTGACAGATGTTCGGATGACTCACGGTCGCGGCGGCTCTCGCTTCACCGCGCAGACGTTCCGCTGCGTCGGGGTCCGTCGATGCGCGGCGGATCATCTTCAGCGCAACGGCGCGATCGAGCCGCGTGTCTCGCGCGGCGTAGACGACGCCCATCCCGCCCTCGCCGAGCGTGCCGGTGATCTGGTAATGACCGATGGTCTTGAGGCCTGTCACGGCAGCCGCACCAAACCTGTAATTATAGAAGCGGTCCAAACCTCAACCTTGGTATTGCGCACGCGATGATACGATCCCGGCGCCATGTCTCTCCGCGCGGGCGCGCGTCTCGGCCCTTACCAGATCGTCGGCCTCATCGGCACTGGCGGCATGGGCGAGGTGTACAGCGCGCAGGACACGCGGCTCAACCGGACGGTTGCGATCAAGCTCCTGCCGTCCGCCTTTGCCTCCGACGTCGATCGCCTCCGGCGCTTCGAGCTGGAGGCACGAGCCGCGGCGTCGCTGACGCACCCGAACATCCTCGCGGTCCATGACGTGGGAACGGTGGACGACGGAACGTCGCAGGCCGTCCCCTACATCGTGTCCGAGCTGCTCGACGGAGAAACGCTGCGCGAGCGGCTCGATGCCGGGCCGATCCCGGCATCGCGCGCGGTGGATCTCGCGACGCAGCTCGCGCGTGGCCTCGCAGCGGCGCACGAGCGCGGCGTCGTGCATCGCGATCTGAAGCCCGAGAACATCTTTGTGACGCGCGACGGCGTCGTGAAGATCCTGGATTTCGGCCTCGCCAAGCTTTCCGAGCCGGCTGGCGGCGGCGCGGCGACGGTGCCGCCCACCGCGACCGGCTACACGGCGCCAGGTCTGGTGATGGGCACCGTGGGCTACATGTCGCCCGAACAGGTACGCGGCGAGGCGGCGGACCATCGCAGCGACATCTTCGCCTTCGGCGCGATCCTCTACGAGATGGTCACGGGCCGCCGCGCTTTCGCGCGCGAGACGGCGGCCGAGACGATGTCGGCGATTCTGCGCGACGAGCCGGTCATCACGCCGATAGCTGACGCGGCGGCGTCGCCGCCCTTCACCCGCATCATCGCTCACTGCCTCGAGAAGCGCCCGGGCGATCGTTTCCAGTCCGCTCGCGATCTCGCGTTTGCGCTGCAGGCGCTCTCCACGATTGAGAGCGGCCCGGTCCACCCCGCCGCCACGCTGCAGCGGCGCGGGACCCTGCGCCGCGCGCTGCCGTGGGCAATCGCAACGCTCGCGGCCGCAGCGGCGGTCGCGCTCGCGTTTACGACATCTCCTGCCGCGCCGTCGCGCGAGCCGGTGCGCCGCTTGACGATGCTGCTTCCGGACACGGAGGCCGTCGCGCTCGCGGACCTGGTTCCGCTCGTTATAGGCCGCACGGCGATCGCGCTGTCGCCGGACGGCTCGAAAATCGTGTACGTCGCGAATCGCGGCGGCACGCCGCAACTGGTCGTCCGCAGCCTCGACAGCTTCTCGGGGACGCCGATTGCCGGCACCGACGGCGCCTTCGCGCCGTTCTTCTCGCCCGACGGCCGCAGCGTCGGCTTTCTGACGGAGCACGCGCTCAAGCGCGTCTCGCTTGCGGGGGGCGACGCGGTCTCGCTCGCAGAGGTTCGTCACGGGCCCGGGGCGGCGTGGACCGAGAGCGGGTGGATCGTGTTCGCCGACTTCGAGGGCGCGCGACTCATGCGCGTCCGTCCCGAGGGCGGCGCCGCGGAGCCGATCCTGCAGGCATCGAAGCCACAGTACGTCGCGATCGGAGCGGTGTCGGGCGCCGACGCCGTCCTCGTCCAGTCGGTCAGCTCGTTGAACCCGGACGGTTCGACGATCGAAGTGGTGTCCATCGATGGCAAGACGCGGCGGCCGCTCATCCGCGGCGGCACGCATCCGCAGCACGTGGGCGAGTACATCTGTTTCCTCCGTGGCGGCTCGCTGCACGTGCAGCGGTTCGATCTCAGGACCCTTACCGTCGAGGGAGCACCCACGGCGGTGCTCGACCGCGTGCGCAGCGAAATCGACGGCATCGGCCAGGTGACCATCAGCCGCGATGGCACGCTCGCCTACATCTCAGGTCCGCTCGCCTGGCTGGGCACCCCCGCGTGGCTGGGCGCTGACGGGAAGGTGACGCCGCTCGGCGCGCCGCAGCAGGGGTACGGAACGTTCCGCATCTCGCCCGACGGCAAGCGCATCGCCATCGTCATTGCCGGCCACACCGACGATGTGTGGATCCTCGACGTCGAGCGAGGAGCGTTCTCTCGCCTGACGCACGATGGCGGCAACGATCTGCCTTTGTGGTCGCACGACGGATCGCGCGTCGCGTACATGAAGATCAGGGACGGAGTATCGACGATCGCCTGGAAGCCGGTGGATGGCAGCGGGCCCGAGGAGCAGATCGTGGCTGAGGACTGCGCGCCCTGGTCGTTCTCGCCGGACGGCGGCACGCTCGCGGTCAGCTGCGGCGCAGATCTCCACATGGTGGCGATGGCCGGCGATCGCAAGCCGAAGCCGTTCGTCACCTCCGAGTTCGGGAAATGGGGCGCGCGCTTCTCGCCCGACGGACAGTGGGTCGCATTCATCTCGGCCGCGTCGGGCCGTTACGAGATCTACGTCCGCCGCTCTTCCGGCTCCGGACGCGTGTGGCAGGTGTCGAGTGCCGGCGGCGAGGAGCCGGTGTGGACGCCGGACGGCCGCGGCATCCTCTACCGGAACGGCCGCAAGCTGATGCTGGCCGCGTTCGACGCCGATCCGGACGTCGTCATCCAGCCGCCGCGCGAGATCTTCGAGGGATCGTTCGTCAACGTTCCCGGCTTCTCGTTCGACGTGGCGAAGGACGGACGCGTCCTGCTGCTGCAGGAGAGCGGGACGCGCCCCGTTACCGCCGTGTCCGTCATCCTCAACTGGCTCGGCGAGGTGAGGCAGAAGGTCCGCTGAGGCTCACTGACAGGCCGCGTTTCCCGCCGCGCATGTCCCCAGATTGCGCTGCCACAGATTCACCGTCGTCGAGTTCCAGTCCCAGAGATCGGCGCCCTCCTCCGTGCCGTTGCCGCGCGCGTCGTTCTGCTGAATCAGGTTGCCCCATGCGCCGCTCATCGCGACGATGCCGGGGAGCGGATGGCCGGACACGCGGTTCTGCGCGACGATGTTCTCAGTCTGCCCCGGGCTGATCATCAGGCCATAGCCGAGCGAGCCGCTGATCTCGTTCTCGGAGATCCGGTTGCCGGTGCTCGGCACGGCGCCCCACACCATCAGCGAGCAGAAGAAACTGGCATACACGCCCGTCGCGCCTTGCTGCGTCTGGTTGCCGGTCAGCCGGTTTCCCCTGACCACGTTGTCGTGGCTGCCGTTGAAGAGGCCGATGCCGAGGTGCCCGTTGTCGTGGCTCCAGTTCTGCGCGACTTCGGTAAAGCTCGAGGCGTTGAGGATGATTCCCTGCGCGCGCGCCCAGAATGGTGTCGTCGAGGTCGCAGTCGTGACATTCCCGCGCACCTCGTTCATGTGAAGACGCGCGCCCTTTACGGTCTGCAGGACGATGCCGCTCTCGAAGCCCTCGATCGTGAAGCCCGAGATCTCGACGCCGTCGGCGCCCATCACGTGGATGCCGTATCCGCCGCCGCCGCAGGCGCTCAGAATCGTGCCCTCCTCGCCAACTGCCGGTGCCGCGCGGAGGCGAAGCCCCGTCTTCGTGCTGTTGATGTGGACGCTGCCGCAATAGGTACCAGCAGCCACGAAGACAGTGTCGCCGGGACCTGCCGCGCTCACCGCAGCCTGTATCGTTGCGAAATCGTCCGGCACTTTGAGTACCTGCCCCTGATCGCCGCCGGCCGAGAGCGGCGGTGTCGCGAGCGTGAGCAGCAGCGTGCACACGATGTAGAGCCGTTTCATATTCGTCCCTCCATGGTTGAGCTGGAGATCACCGAACTGTAAGCGCGCGCGTTGCGCCGTCACAGCCTCCGCATGCGTACATGCGGAAGATCGCGATCGATTCCCTCATCACATTTCGTTGCAGCCACGCGCGGGCGCGCGTACCATTCACCTGCCGCGCATGGCGCACACTCCCTCGCCAGTCACGCGACTGCTGGAGGAGTGGAGTGCCGGCAGCCGTGACGCGTTCGATCGTCTCGTCCCGCTCGTCTACGACGAGTTACGCCGGCTTGCCGCGCAGCACCTGCGCCGCGAGCACGGGCGACGCACCGTCCAGACCACCGCGCTCGTGCACGACGCCTATCTCAAGCTGGTGCAGCAGGACGGCGTGCGGTGCGAGAGCCGCGCGCACTTCTTCGGCATCGCCGCGCGTGTGATGCGCTGTCTGCTGATCGATCAGGCGCGAGCCCGCGCGAGCGCACGGCGTGGTGGCGGAGACACCATCGTGCCGGTCGCCGACGCCGGTGCCCCCGCGCTCTCGCCTGTCGATCTCCTCGCCTTGGATCAGGCGCTGCGTCAGCTCGCCGCCACCGATCCGCGCCAGAGCGAGCTCGTCGAGCTGCGGTACTTTGCCGGGCTGACGATCGACGAGACGGCGGAAGTCCTCGGCCTCTCGCCCGCCACCGTCAGCCGCGAGTGGACGATCGCGCGCGCCTGGCTGTACTCACGGCTGCAGGGAGGCGAGGCGTGACGCCGCAGGAGTGGGACGACGTGAAGCGCCTGTTCCTGGCGGCGCTCGATCGTCCCGCGGGCGAGCGCGCGGCCTGGATCGGGCAGTGCGGCGGCACTCAAGAGATGCGCGCGGAAGTGGAGCGGCTCGTCGCCGCGCATCTCGCCGCCGGGAGCTTCATCGAGCGGCCGCTCGCCGATCTTCACGGCGAGTCGGAGCCCCCGCCGGGCCGATGGACTGGCGCGTGGCTCGGGCAGTACCGGCTCGACGCGGTGATTGGCGCCGGCGGCATGGGCGAGGTCTACCGCGCGCACGATGCCGAGCTGTCGCGCGCCGTCGCCATCAAAATGGTCGGGCGCGACGAGTCGGGCGCCTACGAGCGGCTGCGGCGCGAAGCGCGCCACGCGTCGCATCTCAACCACCCGAACATCTGCACCATCCACCACGTCGGCGACGCCGAAGGCCGTCCCTACATCGTCATGGAGCTGGTGGACGGGCGGCCGCTGTCGGAGGCCATCCCTGAAAGCGGGCTGCCGGCGCCGGCGGCGATTGCCTACGCTGTGCAGATTCTCGACGCGCTCGCGCACGCGCACGAGCAGGGCGTCATCCATCGCGATCTCAAGAGCGCGAACGCGATCGTCAGGCCGAGCGGACAGGTGAAGCTGCTCGACTTCGGTCTGGCGCGGCATCTCGACGGCGCCGCGCCCGGTTCGTCCGTCACGTCCACCCTGGCCGGCCCGATGACCGCGGCCGGCGGCACGCTGCCGTACATGGCGCCGGAGGTCCTGCGTGGCGAGCCCGCGGATGCGTCGAGCGACCTCTGGGCGTTCGGCGTGCTGCTCTATGAGATGCTGACCGGGCGGCTGCCGTTTGCCGGCAACACGGCGTTCGAGATCGGCCGGGCGATTCTCGACGGCGAGCCCACGCCGCTGCCGTCGTCCGTTCCGGCGGCGCTGGCCTCCTGCGTGATGCGCTGCCTGTCGCAGGATTCCGCGCGGCGGCCGCGTACAGCAGCGGAGATCCGCGCGCAGCTCGAGGCGCTTGCATCAGCCCCACGAGCGCCGGTATCGCGCCGGCGGGTCGCGATTGCTGCCGCGATCGCGCTGATGCTGCTGACTGTCATCGGCATCGCCGCCTGGCGGTGGACGCGCGCGGCGGCGCCGCGGGCGCCCACCATTCAGGCCCTCGCTGTGCTGCCGCTCGAGAACATCTCCGGCGATCCCGCGCAAGACTATTTCGCCGACGGCGTCACCGAGTCGCTCATCCGCGAGCTGGGACGGATCGCGCGGCTGCGGGTGACGCCGCAGACGACGGCGATGCGGTACCGGGCGACGGGCAAGCCGCTGCGCGAGCTGGCGAGGGAGCTGCAGGTCGACGCCGTACTCTACGGAACCGTGATGCGCGAGAGCGATCGCGTGCGGATCGCGGCGACGCTCGTGCGCGGCGGCGGCGACCGGCTGTGGACCGAGCGGTTCGAACGGCCGGCGCGCGAAATTCTCGCGCTCCAGCGCGACATCGTCCGCGTGGCGGCCGACCGCATCGCCGTGCCGCTGACGCCGCAGGAGGACGCACGCCTCGCACGCGTGCGCGCCGTCGATCCGCACGTCCACGAGTCGTATCTCAAGGGGCGGTTCCACTGGAACAGGCGGACGCAGGCGTCGCTCGCGGTTGCCGTCGAGCACTTCCGGGCCGCCGTCGCGGCGGACCCGACGTACGCGCCGGCGCATGTCGGCTTGGCCGACTGCTACAACCAGCTCGGGACCGTGATGGTCGGCAGCGGATCGCCGGCGGCGATGCGGCCGCAGGCGATGGCGGCGGCGATCGCGGCGCTGCAGATCGACCCGATGCTCGCCGAGGCGCACGCGGCGCTCGGCTATGCGCGGCACTACGACTGGCAGTGGGAGGCGGCGGAGCGGTCGTTCCTGCGCGCGCTGGAGCTGGACGCGAACAACCCGCTGACGTACGTGTGGTACGCGAACTACCTCGCGTCCAGGGGCCGGCTGGACGAGGCGATCGCGCACGTCAAGCGCGCCCGGCAGCTCGATCCGCTGTCGCTCGTGGTCATCACGAACGTGGGGTGGACGCTGTCGTACGCGCGCCGGTACGACGAGGCGATCGCCGCGTACCGCGACGCGCTGGCGCTCGACGCCGGCTACGTGCAGGCGAATCAGCGGCTGGCGTCGGCGTATGCGGAAGTGGGCCAGTTCGACGCGGCCGTTGCCCATGCCGAGACCGTGGCGCGCCTCACCGGCCGCAGTCCTGCCAGCCTGATTGGGCTCGCGAGCGTTTACGCGCAGGCGGGCCGCCGCCGCGAGGCCGAGCGACTCGTCGCCGACGTCGCGCGCCTCGCACGCACGCAGTACGTGTCTCCGTACTCGATGGCGCAGGCGCACTTGCGGCTGGGGGATGTCGATGGCGGCTTCGCGTGGCTCGAGCGCGCGTATGCCGAGCGGTCCAACGGGATGGTGTATCTGGGCGTCGAGTCCGCGCTCGCGCTGGCACGATCGGACCCGCGGTATCAGGATCTGCTGCGGCGCGTCGGTCTCGTCCGGTAGCGGCATCGTCGAGTGCGCTTATGGAGGAGTTGCATTCCATGAGATCCGGAACCAAGGCTCTGGCGACGGGAACGATCGTGTGGTTGTTCGCGATGTCTGCTGGCGTCACCGGCTGCACAGCGAAGAAGTCGGAGGAACAACCGCCGCCATCACGGCCCGCGGAACAAGCGGCGCCGTCCCCGGCTCCCGCCCCCACTGCGGAACCGAAGCCCGCGCCGGCGGAACAGCCGCCGGCGCGTACCGTGCCCGAGCAGCCGGCGCCCTCACCCGACCGAGCAACGCCGCAACCCGGGCCGAAGCAGGCTCCCTCGCGTTCGACGCCGCCTTCCGAACCGCCGCCGCCGGCACCGGCACAGCCCATTCCCGAGAAGCCGTCGGCGCCGGCTGAAACGAAGCCGGCGCCTGTTGAAACCGATCGTCCACAGCGCCCTCAGGCGGAACCGAAGCAGCCGGCAGCGAGGGAGTTGGTGTTCCTGAGGCGCTCTCCGCTTGGCGCCGTGCGACTGCAGCACGCGCTGCATGCCGAGCGCGCTGCGAACCGCTGTGCGGCCTGTCACCACCCGTCGAGACCGCAGAAGCCGGCCACCGCGCCGCAGCAGGCGTGCTCAGACTGCCACACCAAGGCGGCGACGCCGCCGATGAAGACGAAGTACCAGGCCGCGTTCCACAATCCGACGGCGCAGTCGGGCACATGCATCGACTGCCACAAATCGGAGAACGCCAAGGGGAAGAAGGCGCCAGTGAAGTGCACGGAGTGTCACAGAAAAGACGGCCAGGGCGGCTGACGCCGTTGAGCCGCTGCACACCCGCGCGGCGCCTTTGAGGGCGTGGAAGGGAGGCAGCCTTGAAACTTCGCAGACCTCACTGCGAATTGTCGGCTACACGACCGTACGAGCGAATTGACGCGCGCGGATGTGAAGTGAAATGGACGTCGTCCGTCTACGCGAAGATGCGCGATACCGGGATCTCGAGTCCGCTCAGATGCGGCGTGATCAGCACGTCGCCGGCCTCGGCCGACAGCTCAGTGGGCCGGCCGAACATCCCCTGCTCGGCCCGATACACTCGCACGACGTCGATGTCCGGATCGACCACCCAGTACTCGGACACGCCAGATCGCTGGTAGAGCCGCCGCTTGATCGTCTCGTCGCGCTTGCGCGTGCCCGGTGACGCGATCTCCACGACGATTTCCGGCGCCCCCGTCACGTGCTTCGCGGTGAGGATCTCGGCGGCCCGCTCGTTCGACATGTAGAGCAGATCGGGCTCGACGACGTCGAAATTCGTGAACACGATGTCGAAGGGAGCGTAGAACACGCGGCCGACGGGATGCTGCTCCAGCCACGACCGGATGATGAAGTAAAGGTTGCCTGAAATCGCCTGGTGCCTGGTGTTCGGAGACGGCGTCACGTAGTGCTCTCCGTCGATCAGCTCGTGCCGCTTCCCGTCGTCGGGGAAGTGCAGGAAGTCCTCGTACGTGAGCTTCACGCGCTGGCCCGGTCTCATCTCCTCGCCTCCAGGCATGCGCTCATTCTACTGCTCCGAATTGCGAATGCAGTGCCGCAACGAGTCGGGACGATTCGCCCCAGTTGCAGGCCAGGGCCGGCTGGCCGATGAGAAAACTGCGATCCGCACACGTATGACGGTCTGCAGAAACTGCGCGGTCGCGTCGCGCTGTGCCAGGACGCAAAGGGGTCGACGGAACCGACGTTCCCGGCCGCGCCTATCTGTATTACTCTTACTGGTAGGAGTAATACCATGCGCATCACCTCCAAGGGGCAGGTTACGATTCCGCAGGACATCCGCGAGGCGCTCGGGCTCCTCCCGCATTCCGAAGTGGAATTCGAGCTCGACGGCGATTCCGTCCGCCTGCGCAAGGCGCGCCGCAGCAAGAGCCGCGGCGACGCCATTGTCGGCCGGCTGCGCGGCAGCGCGACGTCCGGCCTCAGCACGGATCACATCATGGCGATGACACGCGACTGGAAACGATGACCACGCTCGTCGATGCGAACGTGATTCTCGACGTCGCCTCGGACGATGCCGACTGGGGCGACTGGTCGGCGTCGATGCTGGCGCAAGCCGCGCAGAAGGGGCGGCTCGTGATCAATCCGCTCATCTATGCGGAAGTGTCGTGCGGCTACGACCGTATCGAGGACCTGGACGCCGCGGTTCCGGCCGACTACTACGTCCGCGAGCCACTGCCATGGGCGGCGGCGTTTCTCGCCGGTAAGGCATTCGTGCGCTACCGGCGGCGCGGCGGCACGCGCCGCGCGCCGTTACCCGACTTCTACATCGGCGCGCATGCGGCGATCGCCGGCTACACGCTGCTGACGCGCGACGGGCGTCTTTATCGCGCCTCGTTTCCCAGGCTGCGGATCGTCGCGCCTTGAGTTGACCTGCCGTTGCCGCACGACCATCGGCGACGCCCCTAATCCGCTGGTGCCGGGGCGATCACGGCCAGATGCTGCCGCTTCGCGCCGCGAACGGCCGCAAGCGGAATCCGCCGATCGAAGGTCGCGAGATATCCGTTGTTCACCACGGCGAGTCCCAGGAGGTAGATGTCCGTGAGCTGCCGGTGTCCGCCGGCATACGCCAGATCGAAGCGTCTGGCGTCGGACAGCGAGAGGTCCTGTTTCCAGAAGTGGTGACTGCCGCTCTGGCAGAAGTCGCGCACACGCTCGACGATGGCGGCGGTGCGCTCGCCGTGATCCCAGAAATTCGGGTTCGCGAGAATTCGCGTGAGGCCCAGTTCCGTCAGCGCGCACGTCGCCCAGCCACTCCGCCGGTGGTCGGCGAACCAGTCGTGCGCCGTTTCATGATGGATGTGATCGGGGTTGAAGAGCGCTACCAGGACATTGACGTCCAGCAGAGCGGTCCCTTTCACGGCTCGTCACGGAGCTCGTTGACCAGGGCCATCGTCATCTTCGGCGTGCCCGGCCGTTGACGGGGCATCACGGGAACGCCATTGCGCACGGCGGCACCGGCCGCCGGCTCGAGTCCCTTTCGCGCGAGCTCCGAGATGATCCTTCCTGCGGTGCTGCCGCGCAGGGCCGCCAATTCCTTTGCGGCCTGAAGGATGTCATCGTCGAGCTCCAGCGTGGTGCGCATGGCGTCGATCATCACGCATCACGCATCTGATGTCAACGTCGTCGCGAGGGAACCGAGTTTCGTCTCCGACGCCGTTGCGCTCAACGCGACGCGCGCAACCCGGCGGCACGGTAGAGGGGCGTCAGCCGCCGATCGTTCGCCAGCGCGCGCACCGGCGGCATGTACTGCGTGAAGTACGCGAACGAATCGAGGTCGGTCGTGTTGGTCGTGTCGAAATGGCGCACTGCAGCATCGACGTTGCCGACCGCCGTATATGCCTGGAAGAACATCGCGCCGAGCATGGGGATAGCGCTGGTGCCAGCCTTCGACGTCTCGCGTTCGGCCCGTGCGATCAACGCCGCGGCTTCTTCCTTCTTTCCTTCCGCTGCCAGCGCGTACGCCGTGTAGAGTTCCGCGGCGGGCGCAGCCATGCCGGTGCTGCGCTGGCGCGCCACGACCTGGCGCGCCTCGTCGAAGCGGCGCAAGCCGACGAGCGCGGCAAACTCGACGTAGGGGGACGTGGTGTCGCCGAGCTCGGTCGCGCGCGCCGCGACGGTGAGGGCTTCGTCCAGCTTTCCGGCCGCCCACAGCATCAGCGACAGGTAGGCGCGCGAGTGCGGCGACAGGGGATCGAGTTCCACGGCGCGGCGCAGCACGCGCTCCGCTTCATCGAAGCGGCCGTTCGCATGGAGCATCATCCCGTACCAAGTGAGCCCGATCGCCGAGTTCGGGTTCATGGCGATCGCCTGCTTGCACTCGTCTTCGGCGGCCGCCCATTTGTAGGCATGAAGCAGCACGTGCGCCAGCGCGGCGTGGCCTTCTCCGGCCGGCCGTTGAACGCCGATCGCGCGGCGTGCCGCGTCGGAAGCGCGCGCGTACGCGTCGTCTCGCGCGCGCACGCCGTGCAGCTCGTGGCTCATGATCGCGCACTCGGCAACTGCGGCCCACGCCGCACCGAACTCCGGATCCAGCGCGAGCGCGCGATCGAGATGCTCCTCCGCCTGGCGGAAGCCCTCCTTCGTCCACGGACCCATCGCGTGCAGCGCGCGCAGGTAGTGGTTGTAGGCCTCCGCGTTCGTCGTGCGCGAGACCGCCGGTAGCGCCGCCACCTCGATGGCGGCCGCCGGCGCGAGCCGCTGCGCGATCGCGCGGGAGATCTCGTCCTGCAGCGCCAGGATGTCGGAGGCTTCGCGGTCGAACGTCTCCGACCAGAAGTGATAGCCGCTCGAGGCATCGACCAGTTGCGCCGTCACGCGAAAACGCGTTCCCGACTGTCGCACGCTGCCCTCGAGCACCGCCTGCACGCCGAGCTGTCTGCCGATCTCGCGTACGTCGAGGCTCTTTCCTTTGAAGCCGAACGTCGAACTGCGGGCGACGACGCGGAGCCGCCCGCTGCGGGCGAGATGATTGATAACCTCTTCGGCCAGGCCGTCGCCGAGATACTCGTTTTCCGCGCGCGCCGTCATGTTGGTGAAGGGCAGCACGGCGATCGAGTCGAGCGGTGTTGCCGGATCCGCCGCCGCGCGGCGCCACGGCGCGTCTCCCCGCCAGTAGGTGATGCCGATCGCAACCGCCGCTATCAGGCAGGCCGCGCCGATCCAGACGGCGCGCCGTGCGGCGGAACTGAAGTTGCGCCCCACCGGACGGGGCGCCATCGCGCCTGACGCGTGCGCGACGCCGAGATCGCGCTGCAGGTTGCGCAGATCGACGACGAGCTCGTGCGCCGATTGATATCGCCGCGCGGGATCCTTCTCGAGGCACTTGCGGATGATGCGATCCAGTTCCGCCGGCGCGTCGTAGTTGAAGCGCGCGATCGCGTCGGGCTGCGCGTGCAGGATGCGATCGGCGACCGCGGTCGGCACATCGCCGGCGAACGCCGGCACGCCGCAGGCCATCTCGTAGAGCACGAGACCAAGACTGAAGATGTCCGACCGGCCGTCAACCTCGCGTGCCTGTACCTGCTCGGGACTCATGTACGCGAGCGTCCCCATCACGACGCCGGGTCTCGTTGCGTAGCTCGTGGCCGTCCCGTCGCCACCGCTGCCGGACGTCAGCCGCGCCACGCCGAAGTCGAGCACCTTCGCCCGGCCGCGCGCGTCCACCATCACGTTCGCCGGCTTGATGTCGCGGTGGACGATGCCGGCGCGGTGCGCTTCGTCGAGCGCGTCGGCGACCTGCGCGCCGATCTCGAGGGCCTCCGCGATCGGCAGCGGCCGCCCGCCCGCGCGCTCGGGCAGCGTCTTGCCGTCAATCAGCTCCATCGCGAGATAGAGCCGCGCGTCCGACTCGCCGACGTCGTAGACGGTCGCGACGTTCGGATGCGTCAACCTCGCCGCCGCCTGCGCCTCGCGTAGAAACCGCTGGCGCCGCTCGTCGTCTGATGCCACGTCCGGCGGGAGCAGCTTCAGCGCGACGCTGCGGCCCAGGCGCGTGTCTTCGGCTCGATACACCTCGCCCATGCCGCCCGCGCCTATCATGCCGGTGATGCGGTAGTGCGCGATCCGTTCCGGGGTCATGTGAGGCGCGCCAATGATATCGCGGGCGCGCCGCCTGCGCCGGGGAGGCATATAATCCCCGCCCGCAGGAGGTCCGCCGATGATCCTCACCTTGATCGCGATGCTGCTGCTGCAGACGTCAGCGCAGTCGCCAAGCCCGGCCATGCAGGCGTATGCGGACGGGCAGGCTGCGTACGCGAAGAACGAGAACGCCGCGGCGCTTGCCGCGTTCGACCGCGCGATTGCGCTCGACGCGAAGAACGCCGACTTCCATCACGCGCGCTGCCGGACGCTCGCGCGGCTGCAGCGGCACGACGAGGGCATCGAGAGCTGCACGGCGGCGCTGACGCTGCGGCCCAACGACGCGCGGATCCTCATCGACCGCGGCCACTACTCCATCAACGTGCGCCAGCTCGATCCGGCACTTGCCGATCTGACGCGCGTCGCCGCGACCAAGCTCGAGGACTACGGCCTGTTCTACCACCTCGCGCTGGCGCTCTACATGAAAGGAGAGTTCGCGAAGGCGGCCGACGCGTATATCGGCTGCGTGCGGACGGCGCCCAACGCGGAGAACAAGACCTCATGTCAGGCATGGCAGTACCTCGCGCTCGTGCGCGCGGGCCGCAAGGAGGAGGCGAAGGCGCTGCTCGACGCGTTTGCGCCGGATCCCGCGTCCGAGAAGGCGGTGGGCGGCTACGTCGATCGGCTGCTGCTGTTCAAGGGCGCCCGATCGGAACAGGAGGTGGCCGCCGCCATGTCGAAGGACCCGCTGCAGCAGGCGACGGTCGGCTACAGCGTCGGAGTATGGCACCTGCTGAATGGACGCGAGCCGCAGGCGCGCAGTTACTTCGAGAAGGCCATCGCACCGCCGGCGCAGCTCACAGGGTTCGGCGCCGTCGCCAGTTACTTCGAGTTGGAACGGATGACACGGTAGTGACACGAAAAGTCAGCACCAGAGCCGTAACCGTCGCACAGATCCACCGAACATGGTGGATTTCTGCGATCGTCGAGCTGGCATCAGTTGTGCTCAGTAGAAGAGTGCGTGCGGCGATTTGGCGACGTTGATGGGCCGCGCGGCCCGGGTATACCGGCCATATAGCATCTAAGTCGCACGGAGGGCTCGCGGCCTGTTGTCGCGGGCCTTTCGTTTTGTACGGCGTTCGCAAGACATTTCTACCGTTTCCGCGATACTCCCGCCGGCCTGTTCTGAGCTGGCGGGGAACTCAGCCTGACCGTCGAATGCTCCGCCCTCATGGCTGCTTTGCCGTGGTGAGCAGCAGCAAGTTGGTGTTGTCTCGTCCGCGGACGACGACGAGCTGCCCGTCCGCCGCGACATCGAACGCCGCGATGAAGTCGGACGTGAAGTCGGTAACCGGCGTCGGCGCGCCGCTGTCGCCAGATGTTCCCCACGCCGTTCAGCGTGGTGGCATACAACAGGCTCTCACCCTCGCGCGTCCAACGCACGGCCGTGATGTCGTTGGTCTCCCGCGGCACGTCGATTGTGGTGAGCGGACCGCGGCCGTCCGCGTCGGCGGTGACCAATACTTGCCGTCCGTCGGGCGCCCTCCCCGGTCCGGCGATCCGTCGCCCGTCGGGAGAGACGTCCACGGCAGACATCCCTGTGACGACGCGCACTGGCTCGCCGCCTTCCGTGTTCACCTTCCAGATCTCGGGCGATGGTGACGCCGCCCGCACGTAGAACACCCATTTGCCGTCGGGAGAGGTGTCGGGGCGCTCGCCGTTGGGGTTCCGTGTGATGGGACGGGCGTCGCCGCCGTCGCGATTCATACGCCACAACCCGTGGGGCGACTTCCGCCAGGATCGAAAAAAGATGTGGCGTCCGTCCGGCGAAACCGCCGGACCGCGATTGTTGTGTTCATCCGGGGTCAGGATGCGCCGATTGCCTCCGTCCGCATCGACCACGCCGATATCCCACTCGCGTGTGCCGAACACAATCCGGTTGTCGGGCAGCCAGGCGATGCCGCCGAAGCCGTCCCCGGGTGATCCCGCCGGCGTCATGCGGGCGGCGGTCGCAGGCGGCCCCACCCAGGGCTGCGCCAGCGCCTCGGAGTCACGGACCAGCAGCGACCGGCCGTCGCGTGCGACGCTGACGCCGGGGTAGTTCCGCGCATCCGTCGTGACGCGGCGCGCCGCGCCGGACGGATAGGCAACGAACCATACCTGGAAATACCACGTGGACGACGGGTCGGCCGCCGTGACGAAGATCCCGCTGCCGTCCGGCGCCCAGACGATCTCCTGGATGGCCCCCCAGACGACGTCGAGCGGCAGGTTCGTTTCGGGACCGCCATCGGCCGGCACCATCGTGACGCCGGCCCAGTCTGTCCATACGGCCGCGGCGATGGTGCGGCCATCCGGAGACCACGCCGGACCGACTTCGAAAAACCCGCGCGGCTCCTTGCGCGTCGCCAGCACCTTCTCGTCGCTGCCATCGACATTCGCCGTCACGAGCACGCTCTCGTCGCCCTGGCCGACGGGACGCGTCACCGCGATCCGTCTCCCGTCGTGCGACAAGCCGAACCGTCCGGGCCCGGCCTCGATGAGCTGGGTCGCGGCGCCGCCAATCGCCGGCAGCCGATACAGGCTGACACGTCGTCCCCACAACGACGCGCCCGGGCGCAGAGCCAGATCCGGCGCCGCGACGTAATACACGTAATGGCCATCCGGCGAGAAGCGCAACCCGATATAGGTGATGCTCTGCGCCGGCGCGATGACCGTATCCGCACCCGTCGCAAGCTGCCGCAGCCGCAGCGCCTGCCCGTCCCGCTCGCGCACCGCATAGACGGCGTAAGTCCCGTCGGGCGATATCGCGGATGCGACAACGTTGCCCTCCGTCGTCAGCCTCCGCACGTTGAAGCGCTCGAACGGGTGGGGTGAGCCCGTGGCACGCTGCGACGCCAGGTACACGGCGATGCCGGCGCTGGCCAGGAGCACGGCTGCCACCCCGGCGACGGCCCAGCCGATACTCCTCGAGCGCCGCGGCACGTGAATGACGCCTGGAGACACGACGGCCAGCTCGCCGGAGTCGAGCTCCGCCTTCAGGAGCTGGAGATCGTTCCGAAGATCCTTCGCCGTCTGATACCGCTGTTCGGGATCCTTCTGCAGCGCGCGCTTGACGATGCGCCCCAGCTCGCGCGGCACGTCAGGACGCAGTTGAGAGATCGGCTGCGGCGCGTCGCGCATGATCGCCGACAGGATCGACATGTTCGTGTCGCCGTTGAACGGCCGCTGGCCAGTGGCCATCTCGAACAGCAAGATGCCGAGTGAGAAGAGATCGGAGCGCGAGTCGACGGCTCGTCCCGCCGCCTGCTCCGGGGACATGTACGCGGCGGTTCCGAGAATGCGCCCATCCCCGGTGAGCTGCGCCGTCATCGTCGTGCCGGGTGCCGGGGCTTCTTCGCGGAGGCGCGCAAGGCCGAAATCGAGCACCTTCACGCGGCCGTCGGACGCGATCATGATGTTGGCCGGCTTCAAATCGCGGTGCGTGATCCCCCGCTCGTGCGCGGCGGCGACGGCGTCCGCCAGCGGAACCGCGATCGCGAGCAGCTTCTCGAGCGGGAGGCCGTGCCGGGGAATGACGTCCGTCAGTGTCTTGCCGTCGACGTACTCCATCGTCAGGAACAGGCGCCCGCCGTCCTCTTCGACCGAGTGGATCGTGACGATGTTCGGATGGCTCAGCGCCGCGGCGGCACGCGCCTCGCGCGCGAAGCGCTCGCGGCGCTCCGGGTCCGAACGCGCGTCGTCCAGCAGCACCTTGATGGCGACGTGGCGATGCAGCCGCGTGTCATCGGCGAGGTACACCTCGCCCATCCCACCCGCGCCCAGCGAACGCTGGATCCGATAGTGGCCGAGACTGTCAGGGATCATTTCCGCGACACCGCCGCAGGCCAGTTCTCAATCAGCACGGCGCGTGAGACCTCGCTCGGTTGCGGCGTCACCCGGCGCGCCATGAGGATGCGCCCGTCCGGCGCGACGTCGTACGGCCCCACCACCTCGCGTTGGCTCATGTCCCCCTTCAACGCCGGCGCGACGATGCCCAGCTTCACGCCTGGCTGCGCCGCGACCGCCATCACCATCAGCTCTCCATGGGGAACGCCGGTCGCCGTCCGGCCGCCTCGCAGGAAGAACAGCTCACGGCCGTCGCGCGAAAACCGCGGCCGCGTGCCGCCGTTGGTCGTGACCTGCCACCGGCCGCTGCCGGTGGGGAAGTCCATGAGGTACAGGTCCTGCTGCGAGTTCGCTTGCCGCGCCGAGTAGGCGAGGATGCGTCCGTCCGGCGAGAGATCGAAGAAGCGCACGTCCGGCTCGTCGGCCTTCGGGAAGACGGGCTTGGACTCGCCGACGGTGCCGTCCGCGTGCAGCGGCGCGTACCGCAGGTGGCCGCGGCCGCGCTCGTCGGCGGACCAGATCAGCCAGCGTCCGTCGCGCGAGACGCGGCCGAAGAACGCGGACGCCAGCTCTGTCGCCGCCGCCGCGCCGCCCGCATGCTGCGACACGAGCTTCGTGTTCTCGGTGCTGCCTCTCACGTAAGCGATCCGATCGCCGGACGGAAACCACGTCGGGTACAGGACCTCGTTGAACGTCGCCGCCTGCTGCGTCTCGTCATTGAACGTGAGCCGCGTGTCGACGCCGGTGCCGAGGTCGCGCACGAACACGTTGGCCGCGGTGCGCGCACCCGATACGTACGCCGCGTGCGTCCCGTCAGGCGAAATCGAAACCCATGGCGCGGAATCCTCGATTGCAGCGCCCGGCGCCGGGGATGACGATCCATCGCGGCTCACCCACACGAAGGAGGATTTCGCCGGCGCCTTCACGCTGGCCACGAGCGTCCCATCGTTTGCGGCGCTGAAAGCCGTCGCTGCCGGTTCGACGAGCGACCCGTCCGCGAGATCGAACGGCCGTCCATCGAAGGGTACTGCCCAGATGCCGGCATTGGCGCCCTCGCGGACGAACACGAGCAGGCCCGGCGCGGCGTAACTGATGGGGCCGATCGATCGGTCGCTCGACAGGACCGTCCGTCTGCCGGCGTCGAGGAGCTCGAGACGATCCGAATCGTCGCCCCGCATGTGCGCAGCCACCAGCAGGCGGCCGTCCGGCAACGGCGACACGGAGTGAAAGTCCACTTCTGTCTCGCGATCGACCGCGAGAAGAACCTCCGGCGTCCCGCCGGAGGCGGCGACCTTGTACAGGCTGTCACGCCAGGCGGAGTAGACGATGGTTCCATCGCGCGTCCAGGCAATACCCATGATGCGGCCCGGCGCCCGCAGGCGGCAGACCGTGAACACCGGCCCTCCGGCGGCGGGCACCGTGCGAATGGACGACTCCGCCGTGAAGCCGATCGTGCTGGCGTCCGGCGACCAGAACAGATTGGCCGCCGTCACCGGTACAACACCGAGATCGCGCGGAGCGACCGTGTCGAGATCGCGGACGTATAGATGACCGGCGGCAACGTAGGCGATACGCGTTCCGTCGGGTGCGAGCGCGAACGATGTGCCATCAGCAATCGCCGCGGGCAGCTCCAGGCGACGCACGGGACGCTGCGGGGATGGCTTCAGCTGCCACACCGCGATGCCGACGACGGCGGCGAGCACGACGCTGACAGCGCCGATCGTTGTCAGAGTCGCGCGCCACGAACGCGAAGGCGCGACGGTTGCCGGCTGCGCCGGCTCGTGCGGCTGCGAGAGGACGAATGACGCTTCGCCGATATCGCGCAGCCGCTGCTTCGGTTCTTTCGTCAGGCAGCGTCGAATGAGATGCACGACAGGCGCCGGTAGCGACGCGGGCAGCGCGCTCCAGTCGGGATCGCGCGTGACGACCAGCCCGAGGCTCTCGACGGCCGTGTCCGACGCGAACGGCGACCGCCCCGTCAGCATCTCGTAGAGGACCACGCCGAACGCCCAGATGTCGGCCCGCTTGTCGACCGGCTTGCCCTTCGCCTGCTCCGGCGACATGTAGGCCGCGGTGCCGAGGATCACGCCCATGTGCGTGACCGGTGAGGTGTACGTCGGCGAGAGCGACGGATCGATCGTGACCGGATCGATGGCCTTGGCCAGGCCGAAATCCAGGACTTTGACCGTGCCGTCCGTACGGATGCGGATGTTCGCCGGCTTCAGGTCGCGATGGACGATGCCGCGCTCGTGGGCCGCATCGAGCGCGTCGGCGGTCTGCCGCGCCATCGGCAGCGCCTCGTCCGGTGGCAGCGCGCCGCGCGTGAGGCGCTCGGCGAGATCTTCCCCCTCGACGAGCTCCATGACGAGCGCGCGCACGCGCGTGCCGTCAGCCGTGGCGTCCTCGAGGCCGAGCACCTGCGCGATGTGCGGATGATTGAGCGACGCGAGCGTCTGCGCCTCGCGCTCGAAGCGCGCGAGCCGCTCCGGATCGGCGGCGAAGATCTCGGGGAGAATCTTGATGGCGACGTCGCGGTTCAGCCGCGTGTCACGCGCCCGGTAGACCTCGCCCATTCCGCCAGCGCCAATGGCGCCCGTGATTTCGTAGGGGCCGATGCGCGTTCCCGCCGCGGGCATGAGGCGCAGAGTATACCCGTTAAGATAGACGGATGGACTGGACCCCGGAGGATCGCGTTGCGCTACGGCGCGCGAAGAGCCTGCTGGAGCATCAGGGCCTCGCCGTCCGCATCGCCAATACCGTCGGCGCGCCGGTCGAGAAGCTGGTGGCGGCGCTGCCCGCGGGCGCGTCGGATCTGATCAGGACGGCGACGACGAAGTCGCTGCACGCGGCGATCAAGCTCGCAACCTCCGGCATGGACGAAGAGCCGCGGCAGCCGGCCGACCGCCTGCACACGCTGGCCGTCGCCGCGACCGGCGCCGTCGGCGGCGCATTCGGGCTCGCCGCACTCGCAGCGGAGCTGCCGATCTCGACGACGCTGATGCTGCGGTCGATCGCGGAGGTCGCGCGCGCGGAAGGGCACTCGGTCAGCTCGACGCGCGTGCAGCTTGCGTGCGTCGAGGTGTTCGCGCTCGGCGGTCCCGGCCGCAGCGACGACGCGGCGGAGTCCGGATACTTCGCCGTCCGCGCAGCGCTGGCGAGGGCCGTCGCGGAAGCGGCGGAACACCTGGCGGCGCGTACCGTTGCGACGGATACGGCTCCCGCGCTCGTGCGGCTCGTCTCGAAGGTGGCGGCGCGGTTCGGCATTCCGGTCACCGAGAAGGTGATGGCACAGTCAGTGCCCGTTCTCGGCGCCGCGGCCGGCGCGACGATCAACGTGCTCTTCATCGGCCATTTCCAGGACGTCGCGCGCGGCCACTTCACCGTGCTGCGCCTCGAGGACAAGTACGGCGCCGGCCCCGTTCGCGCCGCGTACGCAGCGCTGAGCTGACGCTGGCGGCGGCTGCGTAGTTTTTTCGCTCCCGTATTCTCAGCAAGGCGGCTGCTGGTCTCACATTCCTGTAACCGCCGGAAATCCCTGAAGAATCCGCGCGACTTCGCGCGTTGGACCCCCTGCGAACGAGGTACTGCGCTTGCACGAGGGAGCGGTCGATTGTGCGTTGTCTTTCCGGCAACGTAGCGGTCGCGGCTTCAGAGGTCGTGAGATGCGGCTGGCTTATATATGCGCTGATTCCGGTGTTCCGGTGTTCGGCAGCAAGGGCGCGTCGGTTCACGTGCAGGAAGTCGTCCGCGCGCTGCAGCGCCGCGGCGTGACGGTGGAGCTCTTCGCGGCGCGTTTCGGCACCGGGCGGCCGCGCGGGCTCGAGCGCCTGATCTGCCGGCGCCTGCCACGGATGTCGAGCCGCGACTCCATTCAGCGCGAACGCGATGCCGTTGCCGCGAATGGGCCGCTGCTCGACGCGCTGCGCGCCGCCGGACGCTTCGACGCGATCTACGAGCGACACTCCTTGTGGAGCTTCGCGGCGATGGAACACGCGCGCTCGGAAGGCATTCCGGGGCTGCTGGAAGTCAACGCGCCGCTCGTCGACGAACAGGCGACCCACCGCGCGCTGTGCGACCGGACCCTCGCCGAAGCGTGCGCCGCGCGCGCCTTCGGCGTCGCGGCCGCGACGCTCGCCGTCTCGCGCGAAGTCGCGCAGCATGTCTCGCAGATGGCGGGGCAGGTCCGCGTGCACATCATCCCGAACGGCGCTGATCCCGAACGATTGGCGCCGTGGATTGTTCCGCAATTGCCGGCAGCCGCCGGCGTGCGCACGCTGGGGTTCGTGGGCAGCCTCAAGCCATGGCACGGCGTCGACGTGCTGCTCGACACGTTCCAGATCGTGCACGCACGCATGCCGTCGTCGCGGCTGCTCATCGTCGGCGACGGGCCGGAGCGCGCGCGAATCGAGGCGCGGGCGTGGGAGTCCGGACTGGAGGACTCGATCGTATTGACCGGCGCCGTGCGGCCCGAGGCAGTGCCGGGACTGTTGACGTCGATGGACGTTGCCCTCGCGCCGTACCGCAGGCAGCGGAGCTTCTACTTTTCGCCGCTGAAGATCTTCGAATACCTGGCGGCCGGTCTGCCCACCGTCGCGAGCCGTATCGGCCAGATCGAGGAGATCCTCGAGGACGACGTCACTGGTGTGCTGTGCGCGCCGGGAGATGCGGGCACGATGGCGGACCGCATCGTCGAGCTGTTGGGAGACGATGTGAAGCGGAGGCGGATGGCGGTCGCGGCGCGCGAGCGCGCGTGCAGCCGGCACACCTGGGACGCCGTCGCGGCGAAGATCCTCGCGATCGCTACCGACCTCCGCGCTGCTGCGGACGTGGCCGCTGAAGCGCGGGCCTGATCGTCGCCGTCGTCCGCCGGGCGTGATGGAGCGACAGCAGCGCGCCGCTGGCAAGCACATTGGCCACGCCAACGATGACCAGCCCGCCCGTCCATCCCGGCTTCAGGTACATCACCGGCAGCATCGACACATCGGTCGCCAGCATCGACGCCAGAGCGACCGTCCACCCTCGTGACCTGCGGAGGACGTCTGCATCGGGCGGGATCATCCATTCGCCCGTCGCCTGTGCGGCGTGCGAGAGCGCCCCTTCGATCGGCCGAATGACGGCAACCGCCAGCACCGTGCTGGCGAGCCAGGCCGCGAGGGCAACGAAGAACCATGGCTGCGTCCACCATCCGTACCAGCCGAGGTACACGCCTGACGCGAGCAGCACGACCGCCGCGAGCGGGTTCCACTTCGATGCGTGATGGCCGGCCGTGACATGCGCGCGCAGCTCCGGCAGCGTCGGCGCTTCGAGCGCGAGCATGCGCGGCACCGGCGCGAACACACTGCTGCCGACGAGAAATACGCCCGAAACGACGTGCACGAGCAGCACAGACGCGTACGCAGACAGATCCAGCATGTGCATCTCCATATTGGAGACGCCGGCGGGGTTGCAGGAGGATACGCCCGCGGAACGCCGTCCGTCTAGCGGACCAGAAACTCGGCGAACGCGCGCCAGCCGGGCGTGCTGGAGATCATGAGGCGCAGCGGCACCGACGCTGCAAGGAGGCCGCCGCCCCACAGATAGACCGGATGCACACGCCGTCGCGTCGTCCAGTCGTAGACCACGCCGGCCACCGGAAACAGCAACGCAAGACCGAAGAATGCGAACGGCCCGTAGGGCAGGACGCCTGGCAGCCGCGCCGTCGCAGCGGCCATGATGCTCGTGTAGGCGAGCAGCATCAGCCGCTTGTGCGCTTCGCGATTGCGCCGTTTCACCACCGCCGCGGCGACGAATCCCGCGAACAGGACGAGATCGAACAGCGGGACGACCAGGAATACCATCGGATCGACGCCGGGCGGTGCCGCACCCCTCGCGCCCGTGGCAATCGCGGTGTTGTAGCCGACGACGCACATGAGCACGGCAAGCGCGATCCCGGCGACGCCAAGCCGCCGGTGAAGGGCGACGCGTCGGCTGGCGACGAGTGCGGTCTGCGCGACGAACAGCACGACCCAGGCGGTGAACACGATGCCATGCAGGTGCGCCAGCGGCGTCAGCGTTGCCGCTCCGGACACCGTGAGCGGCGAATCGATGAAAGACCGGAAGTAATAGGTCGGCGCGAAGCCGGCGACCACGGTCAGGGCCATGGCGATGGCGACGCCGCTGTAGAAGACACGATCGTAGGCACCCTCAACGGCCGCTCGCCTCGGCTGGACCGTGACCGTCGTCACCATCCCATCCCTCCGGCCGCGGAGAATAACACGGGATGACGTGCGTCATATGCAGCCTGGCGCCGGGCCCGTACGATGGCGTCGATGGCTCTCCTCAACACGCCACCCGTGCCCGCCAACATCCGCCGCGATGCGAAGACCGTGGCGGCGATGGTTCGTATCTACTGTTCGGGCAAGCACGGCCGTCGCGGAACGCTGTGCGAGGCCTGCGAGGCCCTGCTGAGCTACGCCGACGAGCGCCTGACGAAATGTCCATTCGGTGAAGAGAAGACGACCTGTCGCGACTGCCCGATTCACTGTTACCGGCCGGTCGAGCGGACCGCCATGAAAGACGTCATGCGCTACGCGGGTCCGCGGATGCTCTGGCGCCACCCCCTGCTGGCGATCCGTCATCTCTGGATCGAGCGGTTGGGACCGCCGCCATGGCCGCCGATGGCGAAGCGCCGCGCCGCGGATCAAAGAACAGGCTGAACGCCTCCGGCGAATCTGCTACCATCCTTGCTCGCTCCCCCCGGAGGCAATCGTGACCCGTTTCATCAGTACGCTGGGCGCTACCGCACTCGCACTGTCGCTCGTTTCCCCGGCATCCGCCGGCGCACAGCCCTCGTCGCAGCGGCCGACGATCGCCGTGCTCGACTTCGACTTCGGTTCAGTCCAGCGATGGTGGAGTGGCAACGAGGACATCGGCAAGGGCATCTCCGACATGATTGTGGACGAGCTCGTCAACGACGGCAGCTTTCGCGTGATCGAGCGCAAGGCGCTCGGCGCGGTCGTCGCCGAGCAGAATCTTTCGAACAGCGAGCGCGCGGATCCGAGCGCGAAGACGGTCGCGCAGCTCGGGAAGCTGCTCGGCGTACGCTACCTGATCGTCGGCAGCGTGACGAAGTTCGGAACAGAGCAGAGCAACAAGAGCGTCAGCGGCGGCCTGTTCCGGAACCGCTACGGCGCCGGCAACGTGGGCACGTCGAAGGGAAAAGCGAACGTCGCCATCACCGCGCGCATCATCGACACGACGACGGGCGAGATCATGGCCAGCGCCAAGGGCGATGGCACCTCGAAGCGCAGCGGTCTGCTGCTCGGCGGCGGCAGCTCCGGTGCGGTCGGTCAGATTAGCTTCGGCTCGTCGGATTTCCGCGACACCATCCTCGGCGAAGCCACCGATGAAGCGGTGAAGGCCACCGCTGCCAAGCTCGTGGCGGCGAAGAGCCGGCTGTAACCGGCGCGCGTCACTCTCGTTACAATGGGCGGATGGATCAGCGACCATTCGCCCTCATACCCCCATGCATACGCCCGGTCGTGTTGGCGCTGCTGCTCGTTCTTGGCGGCGCGGCGACCGGCCAGGCGCAGACGCGCGTCTTTCCGTTTCCCTACGAAATCGTCGAACTGAAGAACGGCTTCCGTGCGTACCTGATCAAGGCGGGCGCGCCTGGCCAGATCGCCTACGTATCGATCGTCCGCACCGGCAGCCGCGACGAGGTGGAGCCCGGCAAGAGCGGCTTCGCGCATTTCTTCGAGCACATGATGTTCCGCGGCACGAAGAAGTACCCGCGCTACGACGAGGAGACGACGAAGATGGGCGCGTTCCGCAACGCGTCCACCTGGGCGGACCAGACCGCCTACTATCTCGTGGCCAACACCGAGTATCTCGACAAGATCATGGACATCGAGTCCGATCGCTTCCAGAACCTCGAGTACTCCGAAGCGGACTTCCGCACCGAAGCCGGCGCCATCCTCGGCGAATACCAGAACGGCGCGCGCGAGCCGCAGCGGTGGCTCGATGAAAAGGTGCGCGAGACGGCCTTCAAGAAGCACACCTACGCGCACACGGTCATCGGCTACGAGGCGGACGTGCGCGCGATGCCGGAAGGCTACGAGTACAGCAGGTCCTTCTATCAGCGCTTCTATCGCCCCGAGAACGTCGTCCTCGTGATTGCCGGCGACTTCGACACCGCGAAGGCGAAGGCGCTCATCACGAAGTACTACAGCGGGTGGACACCGGGGTACAAAGCGCCCGCCATTCAGCCGGAGCCGCCGCAGACGGAACCGCGCGAACGCACCGCTCACTATCCGGGGCGGACACTGCCGATCCTCACGATCACCTACAAGGCGCCGGCGTGGAACGCGAAGGACAGGACCGGCGTCGCGCTCGAAGTGCTGGGGCAGATCGCGTTCGGATCGAACTCGGCGCTCTATCGAAAGCTGGTGCTGCAGGAGCGGCGCGTGCAGTCGCTGTTCCCGATCTTCGGGCGGTCACGCGATCCGTATCTGGTCCGCGTCCAGGCGATGGTGGCGAACCCGAAGGAGACGCAGGCGATCGAGAGCGAGATTCTCGCCGAGATGAAAAAGTTTCAGGAGACGCTCGTCGACCCGAAGAAGCTCGCCGACACCAAGAGCAGCATCAAGTACGGGATGTTGATGGGCATGGAGACGGCGCAGGACGTCGCGTTCTCTGTCATGCAGCCGGTCGTGAACACGGGTCGCCTGGAGGCGCTCGAGGATTACATGAAGACGCTCGAGTCGCTGACGCCTGAGGACCTGCGCGAGGCGGCGAGAAAATATCTGATCGACAGCGGACGAACGACCATCACGATGGTGCAGGAGGGTTGAAGATGCGCGCACAGTCACGAATCGCGGCCGCATTGGCCCTCGCCGTCGCGACGCTTGCAGCCGCCGACACGCCGAACATCATCGCGCTGCCCGAGCCGGGCTCGCCGTTCATCGCGTTCAACATCTGGGTGAAGAGCGGAGCGGCCGCCGATCCGAAGGGCAAGGAGGGCCTTGCGTCGCTGTCCGCCAGCCTCATTTCCGGCGGCGCCACGACCGAGGACAAGCTGGAGACGATTCTCGAGAAGCTCTATCCGCTGGCGGCGGGCTACAGCGTGTCGGTCGACAAGGAGATGACGAACTTCACGGGGCGCGTCCACAAGGACAACCTCGAGGCGTTCTACACGCTGTTCCGGAACGCGCTGCTCTCGCCGGCGTTCAGCGAGGCGGATTTCACTCGCATCAAGGCGCAGCGGCTCAACTTTCTCGAGCGCGGCCGGCGGTATTCGCGCGACGAAGAGCTGAGCAAGCAGCTTCTGTTCTGGATGGCCTACGAAGGGACACCGTATCAGCATCCCGAAGAGGGTTACGTCGACTCGGTGAAGTCGATCACATTGGACGACGTGCGCGCGTTCTACAAGACGCATTACGTTCGCGACAACGTGGCGGTCGGCATCGGCGGCGCATACCCCGAGGGCTTTGCGGCGCGCGTGAGGAAGGACCTCGACACGCTGTCGGCTGGGGAGCCGGGGGGCCGGGGAGCCGGAGAGCCGGGGGGCCAGGGGGCCGGCTTGGGCGCCGGAGCGCGGAGCGCGGAGGCGGCGCGGCCCCGGCAGCCGTCGGGCGTGAAGGTCCTGCTCGTCGAGAAGGACACCGACGCCTCCGCGATCTCCTTCGGAGTCCCGATCGCGCTGCTGCGCAACCACCCGGACTTCGTGCCGCTGCTCGTCGCCAACTCCCACTTCGGCGAGCACCGCAACTCGGTCGGCCGGCTGTATCAGGCCATCCGCGAGACGCGCGGCATGAACTACGGCAACTACTCGTACATCGAGGCATTTCCGGCGGGCTACGCGACGCAGCAGCCGCGCGTGAACGTCGCGAGGAAGAGTCACTTGTTCGAAGTGTGGATTCGTCCGATCTCGGCGACCGCGCCCGGCAACCTCCACGATCGCTCGCTGTTTGCGACGCGCGCCGCGCTGTTCGAGCTTCAGAACCTCGTCGATCAGGGCATGACGCCGGCCGCGGTCGCCGAATCGAAACAGTTCCTCCGCAACTACGTCAGCACGTGGGGCACGACGATCAGCCGTCGCCTCGCCTACGCCGTGGACGATGCGTTCTATGGGATTGGCAGGCCGGGATTCCTGCAGTCGCTGAAGGCGGCGGTGGACAAGGTCACGCCCGAGCAGGTCAATGCCGCGATCAAAAAGCACCTGCAGGACGCCAACTTCTACCTGGTGATCATCACGAAGGACGCGCCGGCGATGAAGAAGAAGCTGCTGAGCGGCGAGCCGACGTCGATCACCTACGCCGGCGAGCGTCCTGCCTCACTGCTCGCCGAGGACAGGATCATCGAGAGCTTCCCGATCAGGGTGAAAGACGCCGACATCACGATCGTGCCCATCGACAAGGTGTTTCAATGAGCTTTTGCGAACACTGTGAGGGACAGCGGTTCGACCGGGCCCGCGTCCTGCGGGCCCTGCGTCAGGTGCGCAAGGACGTGCAGCGCGGGCGCTGCCGCTCGGCCGAGGAGGCGGTGGAACGCGCACTGCAGGCGATCAAGGAGATGGAGATTCCACACCTCGAGTGGGAGGACGAGACCAGCCAGATCGTGCACTGACGCGGGGCATCCGCGCGTCAGCGCTGATGCCGTAAGAACGTGCCGTTGCGGAACTCCTCGAACGCCTGTCTGAGCTCCGCTTCCGTGTTCATGACGATCGGCCCGTACCACGCGACCGGCTCCTCGAGCGGTCTGCCCGAGACGAGGAGGAAGCGGATGCCCTGTTCGCCCGCCTGCACGGTGACCTCGTCGCCACGATCGAACAGGATCAGCGAGCGATCGCGCGCGTCGTTGTAGGAGAGGTTGTCGTCGATGCTGCCGGTGTCGTCGGTGAGGACCGGCCGTGGACCGGAGGCGTCACGGAACGTTCCCGAGCCCGCGAAGACATAGGCAAACGCGTGCCGCGTGACCTCGACGGGCAGCGTCTTCCGGGTGTTCGGCGGCACGGAGACGTCGAGATACTGCGGATCCGCGGCAATCCCCTCGATCGGACCGCGCCTGCCCCAGAACTCGCCGCACACCACCCGCACGCGCGTCCCGTCATCGTCGGTAATCGACGGAATGTCGCGCGCCGACACGTCCTGATAGCGGGGCGCCGTCATCTTCAGATCGCGCGGCAGGTTCGCCCAGAGCTGGAAGCCGTGCATCCGTCCCTGCGGATCGCCCTTGGGCATCTCCTGATGGATGATGCCGCTGCCCGCCGTCATCCACTGGATATCGCCCGCGCCGAGCCGCCCCTTGTTGCCGAGGCTGTCGCCGTGCTCCACCGTGCCGGCGAGAACGTAGGTGATCGTCTCGATGCCGCGGTGCGGGTGCCACGGGAAGCCCTTGAGATAGTCCGCCGGCCGATCGTTGCGGAAGTCGTCGAACAGCAGGAACGGATCGTATTCCGTGGTGTCGCCGAAGCCGAAGCCGCGGTGCAGCCGAACGCCAGCGCCCTCGAGGGCGGGTTTCGAAGAGGTGATGCGCTTGACGGCTCGTATGGACATACCTGTATGACGAGCGTAGCATCCCTCCCGTCCCCGTCCAGGAGGTTCCGATGGCCCGAGCGCTGCTCGTCGTCGTGATGTCGCTGGCGGTTTCCACTGCGGCCGCGGCGGAGAAAATCGTCAAAGAGCACATCGCGGCGGCCGGCAAGGAGCGCACCTGTTATGTCTTCGTGCCCGACAGCGCGAAGGCGAAGCCCTCGCCGCTCGTCCTGACACTCCACGGCTCTGGGCGCGACGGGCGGATCCTCGTGGACCACTGGCAGGGACTGGCGAAGAAGGAAGGCATCATTCTCGGAGGACTCGATGCGACCGATCGCCGCTTCTGGCAGACGCTCGAGGACGGCCCCGACGTGCTGCACGACCTGGTCGAGGCCCTCAAGGCGAAGTACTCGATCGATCCTCGCCGCGTTTACCTATTCGGTCACTCGGCAGGCGCGATTCATGGCATGCACATGGGGCTGCTCGAGTCGGAGTATTTCGCGGCCGTCGCCGCGCATGCCGGCGTCGTCCAGCAGGAGTTCGGCCGGTTCGCGAAGCAGGCGCCGCGGAAGATCCCGATTGCGATCTGGGTGGGCACGAACGATCGGCTGTTCCCGCTCGACGCCGTCCGCGCCACCCGCGACGCGCTGAACAGCATCGGCTTCGCTGTGGAGCTCACCGAGATCTCCGGTCACACGCACGACTACTACGGACGGTCGTCGCAGATCAACAAAGACGTCTGGGAGTTCCTGAAGAAGCACCAGCTCGCCGCCGATCCGAAGTATCAGGAGTACGCGAAGCAGGCTGTTGCGCTCACCGGCGGCGTCGGGTCCGGCGACGCTCGAGCGCCGCGAGGCGGCGTTCGACCAGCCGGTTCGTCGCCATCTGGACGTCGATGAACTGATCCAGCTTCGTTTCGAGACGTCCGAAGCGGCCTTCCAGCGCGTCGAAGCGGCCCTCCAGCGCATTGAAGCGGCTCTCCATCGCATACGAGCGGCTCTCGAGGGCGTCGAGGCGGCGGTCGACCGCATCGAAGCGTTGGTTCATCGCCGCTTCGAGCCGCTCGAATGCGAACTCGGTGTACTGGCGCTGGTCGACGAGGTGTTCGTCGAGCGCGGCAAAACGCCGATCCATTGACGCTTCGAGCGTCAGAACCTTCTCGCTGAGGCTCTCGAGTGTGATGGCCATCACTCTGCTCCTGAAGTCTAGCATCGTCTTTCAGGAGGTCCTTGCGTGCAGCCTGTGTGCCTCGCTGCTGATGTCGATATCGCGCCGTGAATCGCCTGCACCCGCGCGGACCGTTGTGATATCTGCGCACGCGGCAGTTGCCGGCGTACGCAGATTTCGCCTCGTCCGCAGCGGGACATGACGCGCATCGATTACGACAGTGGATAGAATCTCCCTGTGGGCGAGACCCGCGTCGATCTCCAGCACCTGCTCGAAGATCTGCGTGATGCGTACACCGGCGCGCTCGAGGAGACCATCCTGACCGAGGTGGTCGCCAACGCGCTCGACTCAGGCGCCAGCCTGATTGGCCTGACGACCAATTCGCAGGAGGCGACTCTCACGATCGTCGACAACGGCCGCGGCATGCAGCGGCGCGAGCTGGCGCGCTATCACGACATCGCGGCGAGCACCAAGGCGCGCGGGGAGGGCATCGGGTTCGCCGGCGTCGGCATCAAGCTGGGACTGCTGGTTGCGCGCGAGGTCGTGACCGAGACGAGGCGGGGCGCGACACATGTCGCGACGCGCTGGCACCTGGCGTCGCGGCACCGGGCGCCGTGGAAATGGATTCCACCGGCCGGGCTCACCGGCGAGCGTGGCACCGCGGTGCGACTGACGTTGTCGAACCCGCTGTCGCCGCTCGTGGATGCCGGCTACCTCGAGGAAGCGATCCGCCGTCATTTCGAGCCGTTGCTCGACGCGACCTTCGACGACTTGCTGCGGCGCCACTACCCGCGCGGCGTGGAGTTCGACGTGGATGGACAGCGCTTGCGCCGCGCGTCCGCTGCGGCGAGAGAACGAGTCACGATCCCGATTCGAATCGGCCGCCGGCGTACGCCGTCGGCCGTCGCCGCGCTCGCGCGACACGATCTCGCGCTCCCCGACGATCGACAGGGTGTCGCCATCAGTACGTTCGGCAAGGTCATCAAGCGGGGATGGGACTGGCTGGGCGTCACGCCGGCGACACCCGGCCGTATCAGCGGTCTCGTCGAGGCACCGGATCTCGCCGCCTGCCTCACGCTCAGCAAGAACGACTTCATCAGGACCGGCGCGCGCGGTGCGGCGTACCTCGCATATCGCAAGGCGATCCAGGAAGTCGTGTCGCGGCAGCTGGCGGTGTGGGGCGACGTGCGCGACGCGGAGGTCCGTCCGCGTACGCAGCGGCTCGAGCGCGATCTCGAGCGCGTGCTCGAGGATCTCTCGGGCGACTTTCCCCTGCTGCGCTCGCTCGTCGAGCATCGTGCCGGCGGCCAGAAACGGCTGCCGCTGCCTGGCCGCGGCGATGAGCAGGTACCGGGACCGCTGCTCGCCGATCTGCCGGCCGGGACGGAGGCCGACGGCCGCCCGCCCGGGACGGAGGGGGTTCGACCGGGCGAGGAGCAGCCGACGTCGCCCGGCGTGCAGCCGCAACCGAATCCGGAGCGGCCGCCGTTGGAACCTCCTGATGGCGTTGATGGCAACGCGCCTCCAGATGCCGGTGGCGTCGAAACGCCGACGCCGGTGGGAGCGGCGGCCACGGTCCCGGGACGACGCCGTCCGGCGCGGTACGGCCTCGTCCTCCAATACGAGTCGCGGCCCGACGATCAGGAGCTCGGGCGTCTCGTCGAGAACACGGTCTGGATCAACGAGGCGCACCCCGCGTATTCGCGTGCCGTCACCTCGCGGGCGATCGGCTATCACATCGCGTTGAGCGTGGCGCTCGCGCTCGCGCCGCTCGCCGTCGGCGCCGCCGGCGAGCACGTCTTCATCACTCAGTTCCTCGCCCACTGGGGCGGCGCGCATGGCGGCCGCTCCGCGGGCCGGCCACGGCGACGCGTTTCGACGCAGTCCGCCAGGAACAAGGGCGCAATCGAGGCATCATGACGGGACATTCTTTCGCGCGCTTCATCGCGCTCGCTGCCGCCGCCATCGTTTCGACCGCGCAGGCGCCGCCGCCAAAGCCGTCCGCGGTCGCGCGCTTCGCGCGGGAGGCGAATCCGATCGCGCTGACCGGGCCGGCGCAGCCGCAGCGCTACATGGAAGCGTCCGGCAGGAAGGCCGCGTTTCTCGGCCGCGAGGACGGCACGTTCGAAGCGTGGGTCTATCCGCTCAAGGTGCTGCACGGCTTCCAGCTCTCATTCGGCACGCCGGCGTATGCGGATCCGATTGCCGGCACGAGCCTCGCGTCATCCGTCGACATCCGGCCCGAAGCCAGCGTCGTCCGCTATGCGCACGATTCGTTCACCGCCGACGCCATGTGGTTCGTGCCGCTCGAGGAGATGGGCGGGCTCGTGCTGCTCGACGTGAGCACGTCGGTGCCGCTCGAGATCACCGTCAAGTTCCGCATCGACCTGAAGCCGATGTGGCCCGCGGCGCTCGGCGGGCAAAGCAGCTACTGGGACGACAACACGAAGGCCTACGTCGCAGGTGAAGCGAGTCGCAAGCACGCGGCGCTGGTCGGATCCCCGTTCGCGCGAACGCCGCCGGTGCAGCCGGCACACAACCTGCCGGACGCGCCGTCGCAGTTCACCATTGCCGTGACGCCGGAGGATGCCGCGCGAGGGCTGATCCCGATTGCCATCGCGGCCAGCCACGAAGGCGGCGCGGCCGCGCGGAAGATCTACGCAAACCTGCTCGCGTCGGTCGAGCCGTTGTATCGCTCGACGGCGAAGCACTATGGACGGCTTCGCAGCGGGATGACGTCGATCGAGACGCCGGAGCGGCGCATCGACCTCGCGTTCGAATGGGGGAAGGTCGCGCTCGACAAGGGATTCATCTGCAACCCGCATCTCGGCTGCGGACTGATTGCCGGCCTCGGGCCGTCCGGCACGACCGAGCGGCCGGGATTCGGCTGGTTCTTCGGCGGCGATGCGTTCATGAATTCGTGGGCGATCACGTCGTATGGCGACTTCGCCACCGTCAAGCAGACGCTCGATTTCCTGCGCCAGCGGCAGCGTGCCGACGGCAAGATGATGCACGAGCTGTCGCAGGGCGCCGGCTACATCCGCTGGTTCGAGGACTTTCCCTACGGCTACTACCACGCCGACACGACGCCGCTCTACATCGTCGCCGTGCGCGACTACGTCCGCTCGAGCGGCGACGCCGCGTTCGCGAAGGACATGTGGCCCTCGATCCGCAAGGCGTACGACTACTGCGCCTCGACCGACGAAGACGGCGACGGTCTGATGGACAACACGAAGGCGGGGCTCGCCGCCGTCGAGACCGGAAAGCTGCGGCGCGCCGACGTGCTCACTGACGTGTATCTCGCCGCCGTGTGGACCGACGCGACGGCCGCGGCGGCGGAGCTCGCGGCGATCGCCGGCGACGCGTTCGCCGCCACGGCGCGCGCGGCGCACGTCAAGGCACGCGCGTCCATCAACAAGCGCTTTCTGGACGACGAAGGGAAGCGGATCTATTACGCGTGGATGAAGAGCGGCCGCGGCGAGGCGGAGGCGACGGCGTGGTCCGCCGTCGGCATCTGGCGCGGCGTGTTCGACGCGAAGCGGCCGGCGGTGAGCGGGATGCTCGACGAGCTCGCGCGTCCCGGCATCGCGGCGGACTGGGGCGCGCGCCTGCTGTCGCGCGAGAGTCCGCTGTATGAGCCGCAAAGCTACAACAACGGCGCCGTCTGGCCGTTCCTGACCGGCTTCACGGCGCTCGCCCTCTACTCGCAGCATCGTGCCGACGCGGGCTGGCAGTACATCGACGGGCTGGCGGAGCTGGCGTTCGTCGACGGGCGCGGCTTCACGACCGAGCTGCTCTCCGGCGACCGCCTGCGTCCCATCGATGCGTCGGTGCCGCACCAGTTGTTCTCGACGAGCGGCCTCGTCTCCGGCGTGATGCGCGGGCTCGTCGGCTGGAAGGAGCCCGATGCGACCGACGCCATCGCCGCCGTCGTCGTCGAGCCGCAGCTTCCTCTCGGGTGGAACCGCGTGACGCTGCGCCGCCTGCGCTGGCGCGACGCGATCTTCGATCTCACGTACGCACGCGATGCGCGCGGCGTCGAGGCGACCGTGGCGCACACCGGCTCGCCGCGGCCGGTCGTGGTGAAGCTCGCGCTGCCGCCGGGCGCCGAACCGGAACGCGGCGTACGGGAATTGCGCTTCGACGGCGCGATGAAGTCGGAAACGAAACGGGTCAACGTGCGGCCGGGCATTGAGATCGCGCCGGTGCACGAGCCGCTGCGTGTCGGCGATGTGTCGCAGCGGCTGCGGGTGATCTCGACGTCGCTCACCGGCAATCGCTACGTCGCGCGACTCGAAGGCCGCCGCGGTCGGACCTATACCGTGCGAGCGACCGTGCCGATGGCGGTGGAATCGGTTACGGGGGGACAGGTCACCCGCCGCGCCGGCGCGACGCTCGAGATCGCCGTCACACCCCAGGGCGGCGCGGGTGAGTGGTCCAGCCAGGATCTCGTGATCGCCGTCGCCGCCGCCAAAAAACCGTGACACTCACCGTTTGCAGAAACTGCAGCACCCAGGTGTTCCATTCCGAGAAACCGTGACACTCACCGTTTTTCGAAAAACGTAAAACGGTGAGTGTCACGGTTTTCCGCGCGAGGATCCTGCCCGCCGACGACGGCGTCCTAGGTCGCACACACTTCCGGCCGGTACCGGCCCCAGGAGGACGCATGATGTCAGGGACCCTGTTGCTCGCGCTCGCGCTGACCGCTTCCCAAGCCACCCCGAGCCCGATGATCGCCAGCACCCGCTCCACCTACGAGGCGGTGAAAGGCTATCTACTCAAGGCCGCGGAACAGGTGCCGGAAGAGCACTACGCCTTCAAACCGACGCCGGAGGTCCGCTCGATGGGCCAGCTCTTCGGCCACATCGCCGACGCGAACTTCATGATCTGCGGCGCCGCGAGCGGTGAGAAGCCGTCGATGAGCGGGATCGAGAAAGGGAAGACGACGAAGACGGATCTGCGGGAGGCGCTGGCGTCCTCGTTCAAGTTCTGCGACGCGGCGTTCGACTCGATGACCGACGCGCGCGCAGGCGAAACCGTCAAGTTCTTTCTGCCCGGCCCGCACACGCGGCTCAGCGTGCTCGCCTTCAACAGCGCTCACGACTTCGAGCACTACGGCAACATCGTCACCTACATGCGATTGAAGGGGATGGTGCCCCCCTCGAGCGCTGGACGCTCGGGGAACTGACGCTCGAAACGGCGCTGCAGGACCGAGTCGCGTTAGAATACGCCGCTCCCGGACGACTGCGTCCGTCGGCATGCCTCTCATCGCGACTCGGGCCCTATGAAATCACCGCCTCGCTCGGCGCGGGCGGCATGGGCGAGGTCTACAAGGCGCGCGACACGCGACTCGATCGCACGGTCGCCATCAAGGTCATCCCCGCCTCGCTTGCAGAAGATTCCGAGCTGCGGCAGCGGCTCGAGCGCGAGGCGCGCGCGATCTCGGCGCTCGACCACCCGCACATCTGCGGGCTCCACGACATCGGTGCGAGGGAGCGACCGACTTTCTCGTCATGCAGCAGGTCTTCGTGCGGCCCTTCCCATCGGGCGACGCGCGCTGGCAGATTTCGTCGGAAGGCGGCGGACAGCCGCGATGGGGACGCGACGGCCGCGAGATCTTCTACGTCACGCCCGGCGGAACGGTGATGGCCGTCGAAGTGAAGCCGTCGGGAAGTGAACTCAATCCGCAGCCGCCGTCACCGCTCTTCACCGAGCCGTCGCTGCGCGTGAACAATGAGGTGTTCTTCTATGGCGGCGCCGCTGCCTACGACGTGGCGCCGACGGACGTTTCCTCGTCAACCGGCTCACACGAGAGCCGCACATGAGTCCCATCCACGTCGTTTTGAACGGAATCCGATGAGGAACTGGCGGGCCTGCCCACCGTAGCGCCGGAGGCGCGAAGGCGGGAACTGCGCGGGGTTCTGTCGCGAATGGTTGGAACCGTGTGCCCGGATGAATCATCCGGAGGCCGCATGGCCTGTGTGCGGCAGAACCCCGTGAGTCCGTTTCTAGTCCGGCGGTGCTTCCACCTTGCGCCTCCCAGGAAAGCGCGATCGAGGACAGCATGGATCCGCTCACTGTCGGAGTCAAGCTCTTCTCACTTTCGCCGCACGTGACCTGAACGGGAACCGGGAGTCCTCAACCGCGTAGATAGGGGCGAAGACGTTGGAAGAGGAGGGCCAATGTCGACACGCCTCACTGGGAGCGCCGCCACGCTGGTTGCGGTGCTCGCCTTCTGCATTGCGCTGGTCGCTGGCCGGCGGCCGGACGGCGCGCTGCCCGCGTCGCAGAACGCGATTCTCAAGACGTGAATCGATCAGGGCGCGGAATGGCCCGATGAACTGTCGGGGGAAGCGCCGCTGCCCGCGCCGGATTCCGGCGCGACGGCGCTGATGAACGCGCTGCGCACCGGTGAGCGGGCGCGCGTCGCACGGCTGATCGCGACGAACCGCCGCGCAGCAGACGCGGCGCCGGCGGAGCGACGCCCCTGATGCACGCGGTGCTCTACGGCGACGCTGCCGCGGTGCGCCAGTTGCTCGACGCGGGTGCCGATCCGAACGTCGCGGACTTCGGCGGCGCGACCCCGCTCATGCTCGCCGTCATGGATCGCGAGAAGACCGCCATCCTGCTCGATCGCGGCGCGAACGTCAACGCGCGCTCCGCAATCGGCCGCACGCCGCTGCTCATCGCCGCCGGCCTTCCAGGCGCCGCCCCTGTCGTCGAAATGCTGCTCGACCGCGGCGCGAACCCCTCGGAAAAAGCACAAGGACTCCTTGGCGAGGTCTCTCCGCTCGTCCTCGCCGCGTACAGCGGAGACGAGGCGACGTTCCGTCTGCTCGTCAGGCGTGGCGCGGACGTCAAGGCCGCGGGTCCGCTGGCGCTCGGTTTCTCCTTCCGCGCACAGTGCAAGGAATGCATCGAGACCATGCTGCAGCACGCCGACGCCGAGGCGCTGACGGCGACGATGCTGGGCGGGTCGCCGCCGTTCGGACCGGCGCTGGCGACGGCGATGCTGATCGAGCGCGGCGCGGACATCAATGCGCGGGACGGCGAAGGACGATCCGCTCTGATGCTTGCCGCCTCCGCCGCGCCCACCGCCGACGTCGTCAAGTTCCTGCTCGCGCGCGGCGCCGACGTCAATGCCAGTACGCCTGCGGGGCACACGGCACTTGGCTATGCGAAGCGCCATGGCGACACGCCCGTCGTGAAGGCGCTGCTCGACGCGCGGGCGAAGGACGTGGCGCTGCCGCCGCCACCGACCAACGTCGCGCCGGCGGTGTCACCGCGGGTGGCGATCGCGCGGAGCCTGCCGCTGCTGCAGAAGGCGGACGTCCGGTTCACGGAGAAGTCCGGCTGCGTGTCCTGCCACACCAACACGCTGACGGCGATGTCCGTGACCGCGGCAGATGGAACACGTGATCTTCCGTATCGCGCGGCATCTGCTCGGGCTCAAGTGGTCGGCCGCGCCGCGTCTCGCACTCGAGGCGGCCGCACGGGCGTTGATCGCACTGCAGCGCGCAGATGGCGGATGGGCGCAGATCCCGCGTCCGGCCAGGCCGTCGTTGCGCTCCTCGAGAGCGGGGTCGTCGCCACGGAGGAATCCCGCGCTCGAGCGCGGCGTGCGGTACCTGCTGAACACGCAGCTCGCGGATGGATCGTGGTTCGTCCGCACGCGGGCGACTCCGCTGCAGCCGCACTTCGAGTCCGGGTTCCCGCACGGCCGCGACCAGTTCATCTCCGCGGCAGCGACGAACTGGGCGACGCTCGCGCTGAGCCACACGGTCAGGCGGCCGCGTTCGTGATCACAAATCCGAGGGGCGTGGCCCGCATACAAATTTGTGTTCGACGCCAGAGTCGTCGTTGGCGCGTACGAATAGGTGTAGACTGCGCGACGAGCTCCCCCGCTCGCGGCCTTCGGCCTGTTTGCACAACGGAGGAGGCAACGCGTTGCATCGAGAAGACGGTGCAGAGGGCCCCGCGGCGTCGGAGCGTTGGCCCGCGCTGGTCGTCAGATTCGACCTACTGCTTTCGCAGGGCCGCGCCGCCGATGCCGCTGAACACCTGACGGATCAGCTTGGAGAATTCGCGGGCACGCTGCGCCACCACGTGGATGCGTGTGTGTCGCTGGCGCGCGCGTGCGGCGCGAAGTGGCGGCGCGACGCTCGCTACCCGCTGCGCCTGCGCGAGTGCCTGCAGCAACTCCGTGTCGCAGCCTACTTCGACGTCCTGCAGAACAATCCCGCCCTGCTCACCGAGCTTTGCGCCGACGCGCTCGAGCTCGACATCGAACCTGACTTCTGCCGTTCGCTGATTACGCGCCGCTCGCTGGTGCCGCCCGGTGCGCGCCCGGCACGCTGGCCGTGGCTGCTGCGCGTGCACGTGCTCGGCGCCTTCAGCATCGAGCGTGACCGCGCCCCGATCGATCTCTCAGCGGACAAGGGACGCGCCCTCGACATCGTCCGCGTGCTGGCTGTCGCCCGGGACCACACCTGTCCGTTGGCGCAACTGTACGAGTGGCTGTGGCCGCACGTGCCGACCGATCAGGCGAGAACGCTGTTCGAGTACGCAAGGCACCACCTGCCGGCGCTGCTCGGCCGCGACGATCTCGTCGTGCTGCGCGATGGCAAGCTGCGGCTCGCGCCGGGGAAGGTGTGGGTGGACATCGATCAATGGGAAGTGCGGCTCGCCGGCGCGCTGTGGATCGCGCCGAGCTCTGCGGACGGCGAGGCGGAGATCGAGCGGGCGATCGCCGAGTTCCCCGGTCCTGCATTCGCTGGCCAGCTGACGGCGCCCTGGGCCATCCTGGCGGCCGAACGCGTGCGCGTCGCATTCATCGAGGTCGTGCTGCGGCTCGGTCACTGGTACGAGGAGCTCGGCAATCTGGAGAAGGCATGCGCCGTGTACCAGCGCGCAGTCGCCGTGTATCCGACCTGCGAACGTTGCTGGGAGGTGCTGCTGCGCGCGCGCATCGCGAAGGGCGATCCGGCCGGCGCGCTGCAGGATTACCTCCAGTACGAGCGCAACCTCGCCGGGTCGCCGCAGGCCATGCCGTCCGCGTCGATTCGCATGCTCGTCGCCGACGTCGCCGGCGCAGCCGAGGAGCTGCGGCAGCGCTACCCGGAGGCGCTTCAGCGTCGCTCGACGGCCGCTGATTCCTGAGGACGCCGCCTCTCTGATCGCGAACCGCCCCTCCTTCCAGTACAATCGTCGGAACCCAGCCCGAACCACTTCCTGACTTCAGAGGTCTGTCATGCGACTGTTCGTTCCAGCGGTACTTCTGGCCTGCCTGGCGCCCTTTGCTCCCGCGCTCGACGCCCGCGTCGATCCGATCGATACGAAGCTGCTGACGCAGCCGGCGATCAGCGCCAGCCAGGTGGCGTTCATCTACGCCGGCGATCTCTTTGTCGCCGATCTCAACGGCGGCTCCAGCGTCGGCAACGTGCGGCGGCTGACGACGGACGATGGCGTCGAGTCGAACCCGGTGTTCTCGCCCGACGGCAAGACGATCGCGTTCAGCGCGCAATACGACGGCAACGTCGATGTCTACACGATGCCTGTCGCCGGCGGCGCGCCCACGCGCCTCACGTGGCATCCGGGCGCCGACGTCGTCCAGAGCTTCACGCCGGACGGCAAGGCGGTGCTGTTCACGTCGCAGCGCGCGGCGTTCACGAGCCGGTACTCGCAGCTCTTCACCGTGCCGGTGACGGGCGGGATGGAGCGGCAACTCCCGATTCCGAACGCGGCGCGCGCGGTGTACTCGCCCGATGGGCAGCGCATCGCCTACAACCCGCTCGGGCCGCGCTACCAGCAGTGGAAGCAGTATCGCGGCGGCACGGTGTCGCGCCTGTGGCTCTACAACACGAAGGACCATGCGATCGAGAAGATCCCGCAGCCCGCGTCACGGTCGAACGACACGGATCCGATGTGGATCGGCGACGCGGTGTACTTCCGGTCGGATCGCAGCGGCGAGTTCAACGTCTTCGCCTACGACACGAAGTCGAAGCAGGTCCGCCAGGTCACGCGTCACAGCGATTTTCCCGTCATGAGCTCCGCGTCGGGCGCCGGTCGCATCGTCTACGAGCAGGCGGGCGTGCTGCACCTGCTCGAGCCGCAGTCGGGGAAGAGCACGAAGCTGACGATTGGCGTGACGTCGGACCTGCGGGAGACGCGGGCGCGCTTCGCTCGCGGCGCCCAATGGATCCGTGAGACGGCCATCTCGCCGACCGGCGCCCGCGCAGTCGTTGGGTTCCGCGGCGAGATCGTCACGGTGCCGGCGGAGAAAGGCGACGTCCGGAATCTGACGAACAGCACGGGCGCGCACGACCGCGATCCGGCGTGGTCGCCGGACGGACGGTCGATTGCGTGGTTCTCGGACGCGTCGGGCGATTATCAGCTCTACATCGGCAGCCAGGACGGCAAGCAGGCGCCGCGCGCGATCAAGGTATCGGGTGAAGGCTTCTATCGGAGTCCGGTATGGTCGCCGGATTCGCAGAAGATCGCCTATTTCGACAATTCGCTCTCCGTCTACTGGCTCGACGTCAAGACCGGCGTCTCGAAGAAGATCGCGTCGCAGCCGTTCTACGGTCCGATCATCGTCATCGGCTACTCGTGGTCGCCGGATTCCAAGTGGCTCGCATACGCGATGGAGAACGAGTCGAACATCACGACGGTCTATGCCTACTCGCTCGATCAGGGCAAGGTGCACCAGATCAGCGATGGCCTCAGCGATGTCAGCAGTCCGGTGTTCGACAAGAGCGGGAAGTACCTGTTCTTCTTCGCCTCGACGGATGCCGGGCCGGTGAAGGACTGGTTCTCCCAGGCGAATGCCGACATGCGGTCGACGTCGGGCATCTACGTCGCCGTGCTTCGTAACGATCTGCCGTCGCCGATCGCCAAGGAGAGCGACGAGGAAAAGGGTACGTCCGAGAAGTCCGAGAAGTCCGAGTCGTCCGAGAAGTCCGAGAAGGCCGAGGCGGAGAAGACGGAGAAAACGCAGAAGCCCGAGGCCGCGAAGAAGGAGCCTCCGTTCCGCATCGACGTCGAGGGCCTCCAGTACCGCATTCTCGATCTGCCGATCCCGCCCGCAACGTTGAGGAATCTGCAGGTCGGAACGGCCGGCCAGATCTACTACCTCAAGACCGTCGACAACACGACGTCCTTGAACCGCTACGATCTCGCCACGCGAAAGAACGAGACGCTGCTGCCTTCGGTCAGCCACTACGTCGTGTCCGCGGATGGCAAGAAGCTTCTGTATCGCAGCGGCAACGCGCTTTCGATTGTCCCGACGACGAGACGGATCGAACCGACGGAGGGCAGGCTGGCCGTCGACTCGATCGACGTGCGCATCGATCCGCGTGTCGAATGGAAGCAGATTTTCGACGAGGCGTGGCGGATCAACCGCGACTACTTCTACGCGCCGAACATGCACGGCGTGGACTGGGCGAAGCAGCGCGACAAGTACGCGGCGTTCCTGCCCCACGTCGCTACGCGCGCGGATCTCAACCGCGTGATGCAGTGGATGTCGTCGGAGCTCGCGGTCGGCCATCACAACGTCGGCGGCGGCGACACACTGGACGGGCCGCGCAGCGTGCCGGGCGGGCTGCTCGGCGCCGACTACGAAGTGGCGAACGGCCGTTATCGCCTGAAGAAGGTGTACGGCGGCCTGAACTGGAACCCGCAGTTGCGGGCGCCGCTGACCGAGCCGGGCGTCAACGCCGTGGCGGGCGAGTACCTCCTCGCCGTCAACGGCCGCGACCTCCGGCCGCCGGCGAACGTCTACAGTCTCTTCGAGAACACGTCCGGGAAGATCGTCGAGATCACACTCGGTCCGAATCCTGACGGCGCGGGATCGCGCACCGTGCAGGTCGTGCCGATCGCCAACGAGAGCGCGCTGCGCAACCGTGACTGGGTCGAAGGCAACCTCAAGAAGGTGGACCAGGCGACCGGCGGCCGCGTCGCCTACGTCTACGTCCCGAACACGTCGACGGCGGGCCATGCCTACTTCAAGCGGTATTTCTATCCGCAGGTGAACAAGGACGCCGTCATCGTCGACGAGCGCTTCAACGGCGGCGGCAGCGTGGCCGACTACTACATCGACATCCTGCGCCGCCCGTTCATCTCGTACTGGGCGATGCGGTATGGCGCCGACCTGAAGACTCCGTTCGCGTCGATTCAGGGGCCGAAGGCGATGATCATCGACGAGACGGCTGGATCGGGCGGCGACCTCCTGCCATGGATGTTCCGCAAGTTCAAGCTCGGACCGCTCGTCGGGCAGCGCACGTGGGGCGGTCTCGTCGGCATCCTCGGCTTCCCCGTGCTGATGGACGGCGGCGGCATCACGGCGCCGAACCTCGCGATCTGGACCACTGAGGACGGCTGGGTCGTCGAGAACGAGGGCGTGCCGCCGGACATCGAAGTGGAGCAGACGCCCGCCGACGTGATCGCCGGCCGCGATCCGCAGCTCGAGAAAGCGATCGAAGTCGTCATGGCCGAGCTGAAGAAGAATCCACCCGCGACGCCAGCGCGTCCCGCCTATCCGGTCCGCGGCAAGACGCTGCGCGGGACGGCGAACCGGGGCAGCCGATAGCTGCCTTCGGTATCCTGTAAGCATGCGAAAGCTCAGATTCGTTGCGGCGGGCGCGGTTGCGCTCGCCGCCGCTCTCTTCACCGTCCAGTTCTACGCCCTCGCGCAGGCAGCGAACCCGCTCGTCCGTCCATGGGCGGGCCCGTACAACGGCGTCCCGCCGTGGGACCAGGCGACCGTCGCGACCTTTCCGGCGGCGCTCGAGGCCGCGATTGCGGAGCAGCGCCGCGAGATCCAGGCGATCGTCTTGGACAAGGCCGCGCCGACGTTCGAGAACACCATCGTCGCGATGGAGCGCGCCGGCGAGCTCTACGACCGCGTCGTGCGCATGTACTACGTCATCCGCGACAACATGAACAGTCCGGAGTTCCAGCAGCTCGATAAGGAATGGCAGCCCAAGCTGGCCGCTGCCGAGGACGAGATCGCCTTCAACCCCGGTCTCTTCAAGCGTGTCGAGATCGTCTACAGCGCACTCGGGAAGTCGAAGCTGACCGCCGAGCAGAAGCGCCTGACGACGCGCGCGTACGAGGCGTTCGTGCGCTCGGGGGCGAAGCTCGATGAGACGCAGAAGAAGCGGCTCGGGGACATCAATCAGGAGCTCGCGTCACTGTTCTCGGAGTTCAGCAACAAGGTCCTCGCCGACGAGAACACGTGGACCGTGCTCGAGAGCGAGAAAGATCTCGAGGGACTGCCCGCCTCGTTCGTTTCCGCCGCGAAGAGCGCCGCCGAGGAGCGGAAGCTCCCGGGCAAGTGGGTCATCGTCAACACGCGGTCGAGCGTCGATCCGTTCCTGACGTTCTCGGCGCGGCGCGATCTGCGCGAGAAAGTCTGGAAGAAGTTCAAGAGCCGCGGCGACGACAACGACGCGAACGACACGAAGGCGACGATCGCCAAGATCGTCAAGCTGCGCGCCGAGCGCGCGAAGATGCTCGGGTACGCGAGCCACGCCCACTGGCGCATGTCCGACACGATGGCGAAGGACCCCAAGGCGGCGATGGACCTGATGATGAAGGTCTGGAAGCCGGCGGTCGCGCGCGTCAAGGAAGAAGTCGCCGACATGCAGGCGATCGCGAACAAGGAAGGTCCCGGCATCACGATCGAGCCGTGGGACTACCTGTTCTACGCCGAGAAGGTGCGCAAGGCAAAGTACGACCTCGATCAGGGGCAGCTGAAACCGTATTTCGAGTTGAACAACATGGTGCAGGCAGCCTTCTGGGCGGCGGAGCGCCGTTACGACATCAGGTTCACGGAAATTACCGGCAAGGTCCCGGTTTTCGATCCGGACATGCGCGTGTTCGAGGTGACGGACACGCCGAGCGGCAAACACCGCGGCCTGTTCTACCTCGATAACTTCGCGCGGCCAGGCAAGCGCTCCGGCGCCTGGGCGTTCAGCTATCGTGCGCACCACAAGCTCGATAAAGGGGCGACGGCGATCACGTCGAACAACAACAACTTCGTCAAGGCTGCGCCCGGCGAACCGGTGCTCGTCTCGCTCGACGATGCGACGACGGCGTTCCACGAGTTCGGCCACGCGCTGCATGCGCTGCTGTCGGACATCACCTATCCGAGCTTCCAGGGGACGCCGCGCGACTTCGTCGAGTACCCATCTCAGGTGAACGAGCGATGGCTGCTCACGCGTGAAGTACTCGACAAGTTCGCGAAGCACTACAAGACCGGCGAGCCGATGCCGCAGGCACTTGTGGACAAGGTCCAGGAGACGGAGAAGTTCAACCAGGGGTACGCGACCGTCGAGTACCTGGCCGCCGCGATCCTCGACATGGATCTGCACACCAAGCCCGACGGCAATGTCGACATCGCGGCGTTCGAGCGTGAGGGGCTCGCGCGCATCGGCATGCCGAAGGAGATCGCGTTGCGACATCGCATGCCGCACTTCCTGCATCTGTTCGGCAGCGATTCGTACTCGGCCGGCTACTACAGTTATCTATGGTCGGACGTGATGGCGGCGGACACGTGGGAGGCCTTCACGGAGGCGGGTGGGCCGTGGGACAAGCGCGTGGCCACGGGACTGCGCCGCCACATCCTCGCGCCGGGAAACACGACCGATCGCGCCGAAGCGTACCGCCAGTTCCGCGGCCGTGACCCGCAGGTGCGTGCGTTGCTGCTGAAGCGCGGCTTCCCGGTCGAGTAGGAATCGGCCCATTTCCACTGTGTCATCGGCGCGGGCGTATAATCCCGCGCCGATGCATCGCACAGCATTCGTCCTCTTCCTCCTCCTCTTCCACACGATCGCCGCCGCACAATCCGCGAGGCCGCGCGCGCGTGATTTGGGCGTTCCCTTCGAGGGCACCCCGGGGCCGCTCAACGCAATCACCGACGTCGCCGGCGTCGAGGTGGGCCTGACGACGCTCATCGAGGGCGCCTCGGTGCGCACCGGCGTCACGGCGATCCTGCCGCGCGGGAAGGCCTCGAACGATCCGGTGATGGCCGGCTGGTTCTCGCTGAACGGCAACGGCGAGATGACGGGGACGACGTGGATCAGGGAGGGTGGCTTCCTCGAAGGCCCCGTGTTCATCACGAACACGCACAGCGTCGGCACGGTGCGCGATGCCTCGATCGAGTGGGCTGTGAAGCGCGGTGCGACGCACCAGCCGTGGTCGCTGCCCGTCGTCGCCGAGACGTGGGACGGCGCGCTCAACGACATCAACGGCTTCCACGTCACACCGCAACACGTGTTCCAGGCGCTGGATGGCGCGAAGGACGGTCGCGTCGCCGAAGGCAACGTCGGCGGCGGCACCGGGATGATCTGCTATCAGTTCAAGTGCGGCACCGGCACCGCGTCGCGGAAACTGGCCGCTCAGGCGGGCGGCTACACCGTCGGCGTGCTCGTGCAGGCCAATCACGGCGGCCGTTCCGAGCTGCGCATCGCCGGCGTGCCGGTCGGGGCCGAGCTTCCGCTCCCGCCGCGCCGCAGCGTCGGCGACGATCCCGAGCTCGGCTCAATCATCATCGTCGTCGCGACGGATGCGCCGCTGCTGCCGCATCAACTGGAGCGCGTCGCGCGGCGGGCGTCTCATGGCCTCGCCCGCACGGGCGCCACGTCCGGGAACGGATCGGGCGACATCTTCATCGCGTTCTCGACTGCCAACGCCGGGGCGGCGAACGCAACTCCCGCCGCCTCAGTGCAGATGCTGTCGAACGAGCGCATCAGCGCCGTCTTCTCGGCGACGGTGCAGGCGACGGAGGAGGCGATCGTGAACGCGCTCGTCGCCGCCGAGACCATGAAGGGTGCGAACGGGCGCTTCGTCGAGGCCCTGCCGCACGATCGACTGCGGGAGATCGTCAAGAAATATGGCCGCTGATCCGGCGTTCCGAAACCCGAGCCGCGGCAGCGCGCACGCCGTCGCGGCGGCGCTCGCCGTGTGCGCGGTGCTCGCGGCCGGCGCGCAGCAGGCGGACAGCCTTCGCGCGCTGGACGCGCAGCTCGAACGCATCTTTCAGGCCCGCGAGTACGAGGTGCCGCGGTTCGGGCCTGCGAAGTGGCTGGCCGGCGGCGACGCCTATACCGTGCTCGAGCCCAACGCCGCCGGCGGATCGGAGATCGTGCGGTACGAGGCCGCCACCGGCGCTCGTTCGGTGATCGTGGCGGCCGCGCGTCTGATGCCCTCCGGCCAAAAGCCGCTGGACGTCCACGACTACGCCTGGTCTGTTGATGGGCGGCGGCTGCTCGTCTCGACGAACACGCGGCGCGTGTGGCGGCAAAACACGCGCGGCGACTACTGGGTCCTCGATCTCGCCAGCAGTACGCTGAAGCGGCTGGGCGGCGATGCCCCCGAGTCCACGTTGATGTTCGCGAAGTTCTCGCCCGATGGGAACCGCGTCGGCTACGTTCGTCAGAACAACATTTACGTGGAGGATGTTGACGGCGGGCGGATCGTCCAACTCACTCGTGACGGCTCAGACACGATCGTGAACGGGACATCCGACTGGGTCTACGAAGAAGAGCTCGACGTTCGCGACGCGTTCCGATGGAGTCCGGACGGCCGGCGTATCGCCTTCTGGCAGTTCGACACGTCCGGCGTCGGGATCTTCACGCTGATCAACGATACGGACACGCTCTATCCGACGCTGATTCGCATCCCGTACCCGAAAGTCGGCACGACGAACTCCGCGGTGCGGATCGGCGTCGCCGACGCCGCCGGCGGCGAGCCGCGGTGGATGAGAACGCCCGGCGATCCGCGCAACACCTACATTGCCCGGATGGAGTGGATTGGCGCCGACGAGCTCTCTATCCAGCAGCTGAATCGGCTCCAGAACCGGAACGACTTTCTGTTTGCGAACGCTACCACGGGCGATACGCGCGTCGCCTTCAGCGACCAATCGAAGGCGTGGGTGGACGTCAACGACGACGTTCGCTGGATCGATCGCGGCGGCGCCTTCCTGTGGCTGAGCGAGCGCAACGGATGGCGGCACGTCTATCGCGTCCCGAGGACGGGGGGCACGCCGCAGCTCATCACCGCTCTCGCGCTGGATGCGATCGAGATTGCTGGCGTCGACGAAGCGGGCGGCTGGCTGTATTTCCTCGCGTCGCCGGAAAACGCGACGCAGCGATACCTGTGGCACTCACGCCTGGACGGCGTCCAGACGGTGCTGCGCGTGACACCTGCACAGCAGCCCGGCACGCACACCTACGACGTGGCGCCCGGCGGGAAATTCGCATTCCATACCTACTCGCGATTCGACCGCGTGCCGCAAGTCGATCTGATCTCCTTGCCGTCGCACAAGTCGATCCGACCGCTGACCGATGCGGCGCCGCTCGCGAAGAAGCTCGAGACGGTGCTGAAGCCGCCCGTCGAGTTCTTCAAGGTCGATGTCGCGGGCGGGGTGTCGCTCGACGGCTGGATGATCAAGCCGTCCACGATGGACGCCGCGCGCAAGTATCCGGTGATCGTGTTCGTCTACGGGGAGCCGGCGGGCCAGACCGTCGTCGACCGGTGGCTGGGAGGCACGACGCTGTTTCATCGTGCGCTTGCGGAGGCCGGCTACGTTGTCGTCAGTATCGACAATCGCGGCACGCCGGCGCCGAAGGGTGCCGCCTGGCGCAAGGTCGTGTACGGCAGCGTTGGCGATCTCTCGTCGAAGGAACAGGCGGCGGCCATCCGGGCGCTCATCGCCCGTCACGCATTCCTCGACGCGGATCGCATCGGCATCTGGGGCTGGAGCGGCGGCGGCACGAACACGCTGAACGCGATGTTCCGGTTTCCGGAGATCTACAGGGTGGGCGTCTCCATAGCGCCCGTGCCCGACCAGCAGCTCTATGACACCATCTACCAGGAACGCTACATGGGCCTGCCGAAGGACAATGCCGCCGGCTACCGCGCTGGTTCGGCCATCAACTTCGCCGAGGGTTTGCAGGGCCGCTTGCTCCTCATCCACGGCTCCGGCGACGACAATGTCCACTACCAGGGGACCGAACGGCTCGTGAACCGGCTCGTGGAGCTGGGCAAACGCTTCGATCTGATGGTCTATCCGAACCGTTCGCACGCCATCTCTGAAGGCCGCGGGACGACGCCGCACGTCTATAAGCTGATCGCGAGCTATTTTACGGAGCACCTGCCGCCAGGCCCGCGCTGATCCCGACCCCGGGAAGTAGATTCGAGAGAGATTTCTGAATGATAATTCGGAGGATGTATTCACCGAAGGCAGGCGTGCCGATCGGCGCCGTGCGCGCCGTCGTGCTGGCCGCGATTCTGGCAGCGGCCGGCGCCGCGCAGGCTGCCGCGCAGACCGTCATGGCGCGCAACGCCGCGCCCGGAACAAAGATAGAAGTCGTGCTGAACGGCGCCAACGTGGGCTCGGGCGCCGCCAACGCGGAAGGCATCGCGTCGGTGCCGATCAACATGCCCGGCGCCATCGGCAAGAGCGAGATCGATGCCTTCCTCTTCGTCGACTACTGCGAAAGCCTGCGCGTCGTCCAGATCGTGGAGCGCGGCAGGGCCGCGCCGCCGAAGGCCGACGAGTGCGAGCGCCGCGACATCACCGGGCTGTTCGTCGTGCGGCGCGTGAGCACGCTCGTCATCGACGTCGGCGCGACGAATCCCACCGTGCTCCTGCGCCAGGGATCGTTCCGCATCCGTCCGCCGCGCGTCTGGAAGCCGGCGGCCACAGGACTCGTGCTGTCCGGCGGAGGCATGTTCGGGAAGTTCCGCGACACGACGTTCTACGCGTGCGGCACGGTGGAAGAGTGCAGCGGCAAGGAGAGCGGCTTCGGCGTTCAGGCGGGCGCGACGTTCTGGCTCGGACGCTTCGTCGGCGCGGACATCGGCTACTTCAAGCCGAAGATCGCGACGGCGTCGGGCAGCGGCACGGGATACACGTTCGACAGCGAGTTCGAAGCACAGATGCTGACGCTCGGCGGGAGGATCGGCATCCCGATCGGACCGACCCGCATCTACGGCCACGTCGGCTTCAACAGACATCAGGCGCTGACGACGACGAACCAGACGCTCGACGAGCAGAAGATCACGGTGGACGGCGTCGAGCGCACGATTCCCGGTGGCACGCAGACGTTCGAGATGCTGACCGAGGGATGGGGCTGGCAGTTCGGCGCCGGCTTCGAGGCGTGGCTTGGCCCCCGCGGCGCGCTGTACGCCGAGGGTGGCAACATGCTTCTCAGAGGCAAGCCGGTGCCGGGCGGCGAGGGCGCGCTCGACGATCGCTACAGCTATCTGGCCTTCGGCGTGCGCGTGAAGGTGTTCTGAGGGTCTGCGGCTACTGCGCGTCGGCGACCAGAAGCAGCTCCACCTCGAACACGAGCGACGCATTCGGCGGAATCGGACCGTTGCGAGCAGCGCCGTAGGCGAGTGATGGCGGAATCACGAGCCTGCGGCTGCCACCCACCTTCATCCCGACCAGCCCCTGATCCCAGCCGGCGATCACCTGTCCCGTACCGAGCGTGAAGGAGAACGGCGTGCGTCCCGCCGAGGTTTCGAACTGCAGTCCCTTCGAGTCCGCTTTCGATGCGTCGTACAGCCAGCCCGTGTAGTGCACGGTGATCACTTTGCCGCTGGTCGCCTCAGCGCCGGTTCCGACCCGGAGATCCGCCTGGCTGAAAGGGGCGGTGGATGGCGCCGTCGGCGTCTCTTTGCAGCCGGCGAGCGCGGCGGCGACAACGATCAAGGCGAGGCATCTGCACATGTTCCAATTATCTAATAAGACGGCCAAGGGAACCGAGCGCGCGGCTGACCTGTCCTATGAGGTAGACAGGGACGCGCTGGTGGCGGTCTTCCGGAGGAATCGGGCCGATTTCGGGCCGGCGTCACATTTGCACCACTACGAGCCATGACTCGACAACTACGGCGCACGTCAGCAATTACCGCAGTTGCGGTTTTCTTGAGCCTTCCCCTTGCGGCGCAGACGAAGATCGTTGCGCCGAAGAACAAATATTCGCCGGCGCAGGACGTTCAGCTCGGACGCGAAGCGGCACAGGAGGCGCGGCAGCAGCTTCCGATGCTGCGCAATGGCGCCACCGAGGACCTCATCGAGAGCGTCGGGCAGCGGCTCGTTCGGGAGATCCCCGCCGAGTTCCGTCACCCCGAGTTCCGCTACACGTTCGAGGTGGCGAATCTCAGCGACATCAACGCCTTCGCGCTGCCTGGCGGTCCAATGTTCCTGAACCGCGGAATGATCGAAGCCGCCCGGACGGACGCCGAGGTGGCGGGCGTGATGGCGCACGAGCTCAGTCACGTCATCCTGCGTCACGGCACGGCCCAGGCGACAAAGGGACAGGGCTTCGCGATTGGCTCCGTGCTCGGCCAGATTGCCGGCGCCATCATCGGCGGGCGCGCCGGCAGCGTGCTGTCGCAGGGCTCGCAGATCATCCCGGGCGTCATCTTCATGAAGTACGGCCGCGAATACGAGCGGCAGGCGGACCTCCTCGGCGCGCAGATCATGGCGCGCGCCGGCTACGATCCACGCCAGATGGCCAACATGTTCCGAACGATTCAGCAGCAGGGCGGCAACCGTGGTCCAGAGTGGTTGAGCAGCCATCCAGATCCGGGCAACCGCATCACCGCGATCAACCGCGAGGCGCAGATGGTGCGCGTCGAGGGATCGGCGGACACGGACGACGAGTTCCGCTCCGCGCGCGCGCAGCTCTCGCGCATGGCGCCCGCCCCGACGACCGCGCAGGTGGCCGAGGCGCGTAAGCGCGGGCAGTCGCCGAGCGGCAGCGTTCCCACGACCGGCTACCGTGGCCGCGTCGAGCCGCCGTCGTCGCGCTGGCGCACGTATGACGCCGATCTCCTCCGCATCAGCGTGCCCTCGAACTGGGAGCAGATTGGCGGACGCGACGGCGCGGTCACCTACGCGCCGGAGGGGGGATACTTCCGCAACCAGAACGGCGGATCGGTGTTCACGCACGGCGTCGAGGTCGGCGTCGCGGAGGTCCAGGGCAACAGCCTGCAGCAGCAGACGGAACAGATCATCCGCAGCTTCACGCAGTCGAACCCGCAGCTCCGGCGGCAGTCGGGCTACAGCCGGACGAACGTCGCCGGCCGGCAGGGCCTCACCGTGACGCTGAGCAACGTCTCCGAGGCGACGGGCCAGACCGAGGCGATCAACGTCTCGACGACGCAGCTTCGCGATGGCCGGGTGCTGTTCCTGGTTGGCGTCGCGCCGAACGAGGAGGCGCGGACGTATTTCGACACGTTCAGCCGGGTGCGGCAGTCGCTCCAGATCGAGGACCGCTAGCGGTGCTGACTTTTCAGCAAACCTTCCAGCGGGTTCTTACGTCTCAGGTTCGATAGTGGGCCCGGGCCTTCCGGGCCACGCACCCGGAGAGGCCCGATGTCCATTTTCGCGAAGCTTTTCAAGAAACAGCCCCCCCAGCGCGTCCGGATCTGCGTCGAGTGCGGGATGCCGATTGCCGAGCACAAGGACTGGTGCAGCATCCTGCGGACGCGTCGCGAGTACGAGCAGAAGGCCGCGACGGCCACCGCCAAGGGCTGACCGTTTCCTTTTCGTGATCGGACGACGACAGCTGTAATCGAGGCGCCACGTCTTGCCCGGCGCCTCGCGGCTGCTCGCGCGAAAACCCTCGAATTTTGTCGACGTCCCTCCGCGTTCCGCGCCGGGAACGGATCCTGCGATACGCCGGCGAACACCCTGCGTTTTCCGAATCCGGAACCGACCTCATGAGCTTCATGTCCATGTTCGCGACCGACGTCGCGATCGACCTCGGCACCGCCAACACCTGCGTCTTCGCTCGCGGTCGCGGTATCGTCCTCAACGAGCCCTCCATCGTCGCGTTCAACACCGCGAAAGGGTCCATCGAGGCCGTCGGCCAGGAGGCGCACGAGATGCTCGGGCGCACGCCGCCGAACATCAAGCCGGTGCGGCCGATGAAGGACGGTGTCATCGCCGACTTCGAGGCGGCCGAGAAGATGCTGATGCACTTCGTGCGCAAGGCGCACGGGCGGCGGCCGTTCGTGCGGCCGCGGATGCTGATCGGCGTGCCGCCGGAGATTACCGCGGTCGAGCGCCGGGCGGTGAAGGACAGCGGCTTCCGCGTCAAGGCGAGCGAGGTGCACCTGGTTGACGAGCCGATGGCCGCCGCGATCGGGTCGGGCCTGCCGGTGACGGACCCGGCGGGCAACCTGATCATCGACATCGGCGGCGGCACGACCGACATCGCCGTCATCTCCATGGCGGGGACGGTCTACGGCCGATCGCTCCGCGTCGCCGGCGACGCGATGGACGAGGCGATCATGGTCTACATGCGGAAGGCCTGTAACCTCCACATCGGCGAACGGACGGCGCAGCAGATCAAGTTCGAGATCGGCTCGGCGGCGCCGCTCGACGACCCGCTCAAGATGGAGGTGAAGGGGCGCCACGTCATTCACGGCGTACCGCGGACCGTGATGGTCAGCGACACGGAGATCCGCGAGGCGCTGTCCGAGCCGCTGCGGCAGATCGTGCAGGCCGTCCGCGGCGCGCTCGAGTGCATTCCGCCGGAGCTGTCCGGTGACCTCTACGATCGCGGGGTCGTCCTGACGGGCGGCGGCGCGCTGCTGCGGAATCTGGACAGGCGGTTGCGCGACGAAACGGGCCTGCCCGTGCTCGTCGCGGAGAACCCGCTGACGTCCGTCGTGCTCGGAGCGGGCAAGATCCTCTCGGATCTGCCGCTGCTGAGGAAGGTCGCCTGCGACTGATTGCCTACTTCTGCCCGATGCCGTAGACGTGGCCGATCGTGCGCAGCACGATCACGCCGTCGCTGATCGCCGGCGTGCCCATCACGACCTCCTTCATCTCGTTCTTCGCGAGCTCCTGGTAGGTGCGGCCGGCGCGGACGACGAACACGTCACCATCCTCGTTCACGAAGTAGAGGCGGCCGTCGGCGGCGATTGGCGACGCGGCGAACGATCCGCCTCCGCCGACGCGGGCGCGATAGATGCGCTCGCCCGTCGCGCCGTCATACGCCGTCACGACGCCGTTGTTGCCGCAGGTGTAGAGGATGCCGTCGTAGTAGATCGGCGTCGGGATGTAGGTGCCCTCACTGTTGCTCCACGCCACCGCCTCGTTCGAGGTCTTGTCCTTCGGCATGGAGATCTCGCCGGTCGCGTTCGGCTTGATCGCGTAGATCGGCCGCGCCGGCGGGTAGCCGCCCGTGACGTAGACGAGGCCGCTGCCGACGACCGGCGTGCCGACCGTCACTTCCGAGTTCGGCCCGAGCGTCCACAGCAGCTTGCCGGTGTCGGGATCGTAACCGCGGATCTTCGGTCCGTTCGTCACGAGCTGATGGCGCTTGCCGTCGCTGAAGATCGTCGGCGTGCCCCAGGTCGGAATCTCGTCGCGATCGGTCTTCCACACCTGCTTGCCCGTGGCGATGTCGTAGGCGGCGATGAACGAGTTGCGGTACTGATCCGCCTGCACGATGACCTTGCCGTCGTGGATGATCGGCGAGCTCGAATGGCCCCACTGGTAGTCGGGATCGAAGAACCAGCCGGTGTTCAACGCCCCGATGTCCTGCTTCCACAGCGGCTTGCCGTTCATGTCCCACGCGGCGAGCAGCCCGATCGAGCCGAACACGGCGACGACGCGGCGGCCGTCGGTGACGGGCGTCGAGTTCGCCTGGCTCGCCTTCGGGTGGCGCTTGTACTTCGGCACGCCGGTGAACGCCGTGTCTTCCCACAGGATCTTCCCGCTCGCTTTGTCGAGGCTGTAGATCTTCCACGTGTGCTCCGACAGGTCGTCGACCGGCTTGACGTCGCCGTACAGGCCGGTGCGAAACGTCTTGTCGCCGGCGCTGCTGACGGCGGTCACGACGAAGACGCGATTGCCCCACACGATCGGGCTCGCGTTCGAGATGCCTGGAATGGGCGTCTTCCACAGGACGTTCTGCTTCGTGTCGACGTCCCACTCGACGGCTGCGCCCTGGCCGTCGCCGTTGCCCGACGCGTTGTCGCCGCGGAACGCGGGCCAGTTGCGCGGCGCGCGGCGCGGCGCCGGCCTCGTGTCGGCGGGCGCCGCAGTCGCCGCCGCTGCGGGCGGCACCACAGCGGGCGAGGGCGCGGGCGCTGCGGCCGGCGTCGCACCGGCGGCAGGCGTGGCGACGCGCGTCCAGACCTGTGACATGTTGCCCTGCTGCGCCACCATGCGTTCGACGATGCCGCCGCGTCCGTCGAACGACACCGTGAGGCCGTCGCGCTCGAGCGGCCGGAAGGCATTCTGGGAGGTGGGCACGAGCGTCAGCGCACCGCCGGGCGCGGTGGCGATTAGCTGATCTCCCTTCAGGGCGACGGTGATCGTGATGCCGGCCTCCTCATTGCGATAGCTGCCGGCGTAGGTCTGCAGCACGGCGGCGTCGACCTTGACGCCTGCCGCCGCCTCAGCCGGCATCGACGCGAGCTTTTTCTCGACGAGCGCGATGATCTCCGCGTTGTTCGCTTTCTTCGCGCCGCCGAGCGCCTGCTGAACGTTGCCCCGCGTCAGCTCCGGAGATTCGAGCACCTTCGTGACCAGCGCGACGTTACCGCGCTGAATCGCGAGTGCGAGCACGCCGGACGAGCCCTTCGAACCGCGCTCGAGCAGGAACATGACCACCGGTTCGTGGTTGTTCTGCAGCGCCATGTCGATGGCGCGGAAGCCGTAGAACCCGTCGGTCGCGTTCATGTCGGCGCCGCGCTCCACCAGCAGCTTCACGACTTCCAGATGACCGCGGTCGGCCGCGTAGGTGAGGGCCGTGGCGCCGTAGCGCGTTTTCGCGTTGACGTCGGCGCCCTTGTCGAGCGCGCGGCCCACGCGCGCGGCGTCGCCAGCGCGCGCCGCCTCCCACAGTTCTTCGTTCACTGCTACGGTCTGTGCTGGCGCCGCGGGCGGTGCCTGCGTCGCCTCCGCTGCCGACAGGAACAGGGCGAGCATCAAAACCGTGATGGGCATGGGCGCCTCCAGCCGGTGGGAAGTCACGTCGCGACCGCGACGCGGCCGCGATCGGGCGTCCGCGCCATCTTATGGCGCGAATAGTCGAACGTTACGTGAAATCTTCGCAGAAGTTCATCGGCGGGCATTGCCGGCTCCGCGGTCCGGCGGGCGACCGGTCAGTCGCAGTGTGCGACTGCGCGCACACGCCAGGGCTGCCGCAGGCCGGACAGACGCCAGTTGCGTCAGTTGACCGGCCTTCTGACTATGCTGACGAGTTCATTGCCGCCCATGGTTGTCTCCGCGACAGTCATGCCGACGAAGTGGTATCCGGCGGCCGCGGCCTCTTGAAGCTCTTTCTGGAGCGTGGACGTCTTCTTTGTCGCAATGAGCCGATACGCGTATCGGCGTGGCGTCGAGACGGAGGCGTCGCGTTCTAGAATTGTGACGACTTCCTTGCCGCCGAACGCGGTATTGAAGACCGTCTGGCCGCGGTACTCGAATCCGGCATCGCCAGCTTCCTGCATCTCCTTCTGCATCGTCGATGTCTTACGTGTCGCCAGGAGCTTGTACTGAAGAATGGGTTTCGAATCGCTATCACGAACCATGACGATCACGACTTCCGAACCGCCGACGGTGGTCCCGCCCATAACGTCACCGAAACGAAAACCGGCGCTGGCGGCTTCATTCATTTCCTTTTCCATCGTGGACGTCTTGCTCGTGGCGAGAACGCGAATGTCGGACTGCGCGCCGACCGGGAGGACAGCGGACGCAACGAACAAGCCTGCAAGGGCAAGGCTTCGCATGAAGAAATCTCCTCGGGATGAATTGTGGGAGCTCTCCGAGTATAGCTCAACGCGCGGCACTGATGCCGATAGCGGCGCGGCTGACACGGCCGGCATCGACGGTCACGGCGACACGCTTTGACTTTCCGTCAGCACGCTCGGCCCACACGTCATAGCGGCCCGGCTTTACGTTCGTCACGGCGAAGAACCCATTGCCGTCCGTTCGAACGGTTCGCGCGCGGCGGAACAACCCAAAACCCTTGCGCTTCACCTTGACGGCGACATCATCGGCATCTCGAGGCGTTGCGCCCGTGACGGTCCCAGCGACGAATCCGCGCTCGGGCCGCTCGATCCACGGCATGGCAGGAACGGGAGCGGGCCGCGCGAATGGGCCGGGCCTGCCGCCGATTCCTTCGGCGAGGAACGCGACGCCTGCGGCGCCGAGCTGCGGGATCACGGAGCCGGCGTACGACTCGGCGGGCTTCGCCTGCGGCGGCGTCCGCGGGACGGCGAACGAGAAGAACGACACGCCGTCGGCGCGATGGCCCTTCTCCGGTGCACGGACGCGGCCAATCTGGGCCAGCGTGTCCTCCGGCATGTTGCGGTACGCGCCGAGGCCGACGACGAGCTGGCGTCCGTGCTTGTGTTGCTTCTCCCAGCGAATCCAACCGTCGAACCAGCCGCGCACGCGCGTGTCGGTCTCGGTTGCGTAGTTCATCGGGAATCCGACGTCGATCAGCCCGTCGCGCAGCCACTGGTGCCAGTCTTGGAAGATGCGCTGCATCGGCGCGACGTCGACGAAGTCCTTCTCGCTTGTCGGCGGACGTCCCCACGGAATCAGGGCGGCGCTGATCTTGGTCTTCGGATTGAGCTCCTTCGCCTCCATCGCGACGCGACGAACGAGGTTCGTCACCTGCGTCCGCCGCCACGCCATCCACGCCTCGTCACCCGGCTCAGGCGTATCGGTCCGTCCCGTCGCGCGCCGGAACCGCTCGAGGCTGACGGCGTTGTAGCCGACGCCCGAGCCGTGCGGCAGACTCTCGCTCGTCTCCGGGTAGCGGATGTAATCGAAGTGGATGCCGTCGACGGCGTAGTTGCGGACGATATTCGTGTAGATGCCGGCAAGATACTCGGCGGCCGCCGGGTGGCCGGGATCGAGGAAGTAGCCGACGGGAAACCGGTGGTTGCCGGTTGGCGACGCCGTGAACCAGTTGTCGGCGCCCTGCGCGGTCGGGCCATGCCGGTTGAACACGTGCCTGGCGTCCTTCGGCGGCGCCTCGTCGCGCCACGTGGGCATCGCGTTGACCCATGCGTGCACCTCGAGACCAGCGCCGTGCGCCGCCTCGACGACGGCGGCGAGCGCGTCGAACGACGGATCGTAGGCGGGATCGTCGAGCGGCGGCTCGATGCCCTTCGTATACAGCGCGTCGCCCCGCCGGCGGACCTGGACGATGAGTGTGTTGAGATTCGCACGCTTCGCGGCGGCGACGAGCTCGGCGATCTCCTGCGGCGAGCGGATGCCGGGATGAAACGCGTCGACCCACACCGCGCGGACTTCGGGCGGATCCGTCGATTGAGCGGCCGCCGGCACGCCGGCCGCGATCCACACTCCAAGTGCGACGGCAACCCTGAGCATCATGGCGCTGATCGACCTCCTTCGCGAGGTCGCGCCGCGCACAGGAGAATGGGAGAAGGGGAGCAACTCTTTCATTCTAGAAAGAAAAAGATGCTCCCTTTCTCCCATTCTGCTCGGAAAATGACCCGCTGGACGTGCAGACGGCCGGCGGCGCGATCAGGAAGGCACGAAGCCAAGAAGACACGAAAACAATAGGGCTTCGTGCTTTCGCGCCTTCGTGTCTTCGTGGGAGCCGCAGGCTGGCGTTGCCGCGGACTTTTCATGCTGCGGGGTGAGCAGAACTCATGGTGACTCCTGTGAAGGCGAGATCTTCGAGAATACTACCGCGGTCGCAGGTCGAACGCGGCCATCTCGGTGCCGTTGCGCACGAGCAGGTAGCCGTCAGCGATGGCGGGGTGGTTCCACGTCTTCCCCTCGAGCACCGGGAACCGGACGATCTCCTGATGCCGCTCCGGCGTGGCGCGCACGAGCGCGAGGTCGCCGTTCTCGGTGACGACAATGATGTGCCCGGCCGCCAGCATCGTCTGGCCGTAGCCGTAGCGTCCGCCCTTCCACTTCAGATCGCCGGTTGCCGCATCGACGCAGGCGAGGATCGATTCGTCGAGCCCGTAGATGAAGCCGTCGTGCAGCAGCGAGCTGGTGAACTGGTTCTTCATTCGGATGTTGCGCCAGACCTCGCGCGGCGTGAGGCGTCCGTCGGCGGCGTTCGTCAGCTCGACGACGGCGGCGCCCGCGCCGTAGCCGGTCGAGACGAACACGCGGTTGTCGCCGAGCAGGAGGGGCTGCGACGCGTTCACATCGAACTGCGTCTTCCAGGGGTATTCCCACAGCAGCTCGCCGCGATCCGGCGTGATGCCCATCAGCCGCGTCGCGCTGAATACGAGGATCTGCCGTACACCGCCAAGCGTGACGAGCATCGGCGACGAGTACGCCTGCTGATCGCTCAGCGCCGACCACGCGCGCTTGCCGCTGGCTCGGTCGTAGGCGACGACGGAGCTGTTGTTCGGGCCGCCGGGCAAGACGACCACCGTGTTATCGACGATGAGCGGTGATGCAGCCATGCCCCACTGGAGGTTCGTTGCGCCGGCATCCTCGAGGATGTTCGTCCGCCACACCGTCTGCCCGCTGCCTTCGTCGAGGCAACGCAGCTCGCCGAGGCCGCCGAGCGCATAGATGCGCCCCTCGTGCCACGTCGGCGTGGCCCGCGGGGCCGTCCCCGCCCATCATTTCCTCGAATTTTGCGCGCCAGCGGCTGGTCCAGAGCTCGCGGCCGGTCGCGACGTCGTACGCGGCGACCACTTCTTCGCCCGCGCGCTGCTCGATCGTGAACGCGCGGCCGCGAGCGATCGCGAAGGATGCGTACCCGCCGCCGATCGGCTGCTTCCAAATCGGCTTCAATCCTCCCGACGGCCAACTCGTGACGATCGGCTGCTCGCGGTAATGGCCATCACGATTCGGACCGCGGAAGTCGGTCCAATACGCGGAGGCCGAAGACGGTGCCGTTGTCGCCTTTGACGCCGCCTCTGTCGGCGCGGCCGGCGCCGCATCCGGCTGAGCGCTCGCGGCCGGAGTCACGGGGCCAGCGGCCGGCGCGGGTGCGGACTGCTGCTGGGTCGCGCGATGCTCGGCGATCCGCTGTGCCTGCTTGTCGGCAGACACGACGAAGCCGAGATGAACCCCGCCGCCGCCGTCGAGGACGATGCGGAGCCCGAAGAGAAACAGAATGGCGCCGGTGACAATCAGAGCGCCGAGGGCGATGGCGGCATACTTCAGGATTCGCAAAATCATGATGATCCCGCGCAATTATGCAGTAGGGTGATGCCCATGAAGAAGGGGATCATCGTCCTGCTCGTGCCGGCGATCGCCGCGTCGGTCATCTCGGCGCAGAATCGCCAGGCCGATCGCGCGGCGCTCATCGCGCGCGCGAAGTCGCTCGAGCTACCGACGACATACGTGCCGCCGCCGGGCGACCCGCTCGAGCATCACACGTCGGGCTACGCGAAGATCATGTGCTCGGCGGTGTTCATCACCGGCCTCGATCCGGATTTCGCGGCGCAGAGCGTCGGTGGATTCACGAGCCCCTTCGCCGAGCGCGCGAAGGTCGGCAAGCCGGTCGTCGATCGCGAGAACAGGGAAGTGCGCATGACGATGCCGAACGGTGTGACGCGCACCGCGAAATATCTCGGCAGCCAGGGATGCGTGACGCTGCCGATCGGCGACAAGGAGCCGCGCTTCAAGCCGGTCACCGTCAAGCCGGCGTTGCCGGACGCGGCGGCGCAGCCGTGGCCGATGGGCGACGCGCTGCCGGACGAGATGCCGCCGCAGATCGATGGCGCGAAAGTGAAGCAGGCGGTGGATGCCGCGTTCGAGCCGGCAGAGGGTATGACCGCGGCGTTCCTCGTCACGTGGAACGGACAGGTGGTGGGCGAACGTTACGGCCAGGGGATCACGCACACGACGCCGCTCGAGAGCTGGTCGATGGGGAAGAGCGTGACGGCCACGCTGATGGGCATCCTGATCGAGAAGGGCGTCTACCGGCTGTCGCAGCCCGCGCCCATCCCGGAGTGGCAGCAGCCCGATGATCCGCGCGCGAAGATCCGTATCGAGGACATCCTGCACATGTCGAGCGGCCTGCGCATCCGCGCGCCGCAGGATCCCGACTACGATCCGTCGCTCGGCTATCCCGATCACCTGTATCTCTACACCGGCAGCGTCGACTCGTTCAAATACGCGGCCACGCGGCCGCAGCAGTGGCCGCCGAACAGCGTCGGCCGCTATCGCAACACCGACCCGGTGCTCATCAACTATCTGATTCGCCTCGGCGTCGAGAAGCGCGGCGAGAACTATCACGAGTTCCCACAGCGGGCGCTGTTCGACAAGATCGGCATCCGGACGATGGTGATGGAGACGGACCCGTACGGGAACTTCCTGACGCAGGGGTACGAGTTCGCCTCCGCGCGCGACTGGGCGCGCCTCGGCAACCTGTATCTTCAGGACGGCGTGTGGAATGGACAACGTATCCTGCCGGAAGGCTACGCGAAGTTCGTCAGCACGCTGGCGCCTGCCTGGGCGTCGGACAAGCGGCCCATCTACGGGGCGTTCTTCTGGATCAACGGAGACGGTTCGTTCCCGATCCCGCGCGAGGCCTACTTCATGGCCGGCGCCGGGGGGCAGAACGTCATCATCATCCCATCGCACGACCTGGTCGTCGTGCGGCTGGGGCACTACCGCGGGCAAGGGCCTGGCGGCGCGAGCCTGCGGAAAGCATTGTCGCTGCTCATGGAGGCGATCCCCGCCCCGAAGTCGTAGGTGGGGCGTCACAAATCGTTTGCGCCGCGCGTTATACCGTCGGCAACGCGATGGTGTATCTGCTGCGGCATCTCGCCTCCGTCCTGATCCTGCCGACAACGGCGATCGTCGTCATCCCTGTGTGGATCGCGCGGCGATACGACGTGGACCTTCAGTGGCCGGACGGCGGCATGGAGTGGGCGGCGGCCGCTGCCGGCATCGTCCTGCTCCTGCCCGGTCTGCTCCTCTTCGCTGCGTCGCTGCGGCACTTCTTCATCAGCGGGCGCGGCACGCTGGCGCCGTGGGATCCGCCTCGGCATCTCGTGATCAGTGGGCCGTATCGCTACGTCCGGAACCCGATGATCTCCGGCGTCATCTTCTCGCTGTGTGCGATCGCGCTGCTGCTGCGCTCGCAGCCCCACGCGGTCTGGGCGCTCGGTTTTGCGGCGATCAATGTCGTGTACATCCCATTGCTCGAGGAACCGCAGCTCGAAGACCGATTCGGCGAATCGTATCTGGCGTATATGGGCAACGTGCCGAGGTTCGTTCCACGCGCGACCCCGTGGAACGCCGGGCACGGCTGAGAGGTGTTCCACATGTTCGGCTCGACGATCGTGTATTCGTCGCTGCTGATGCTGTTGGCCGGCGTCGGGCTGGCGTTCAAGCCAATGCCGCGGTTGCGCGTACGTACGCGGCGCCAGGCTGTGTCGATCGCCGCAGGCGCGGCGGCAATCGCTGCGTACGCACTGCTCGCGCCGTCATTCGAGAGCCGCGCCGCGACGGCCACCAGCCGTCTGGACGAGTTCGCGCCCGTGTGGCAATTCCGCGAGTTTCACGCGCGAAGGATTCCTGCTCCAGCCGATCGGGTGTTTGCCGCCATCAGCCGCGTGCGCGCGGACGACATCCTCTTCTTCCAGACGCTGACGTGGATCCGTCGCGGCGGACGGCCGTTGCCGCCGGGCATCCTCAATCCGGGCGCCGACGAACCGCTCCTCGACGTGGCGTTGAGGGGTGGCTTCGTCCTCCTCGCGTCCGACCCGCCGCGCGAGCGCGTGATCGGCGCGATCGTCGCGCGGCCTCCAGGTCCTCGCGTGCCGCTGACCTCTGACATGTTCCTGAAGCCTTTCCCACCGGGCGTGACGGTCGCCGCGATGAACTTCCGCGTGACGCCCGACGGCCCAAACGCCTCGATTGTGTCGACCGAGACGCGCGTCTACGCCAACGATCCGTCGTCACGGCGCACGTTTGCCGCTTATTGGCGACTCATCTACCCCGGAAGCGCAGTGATCCGGCGAATGTGGCTGCGCGCCATCGATCGCCGCGTGTCTGCTTGACTTCGCGTCGGACGGGCAGACAATGTGCGCATGCCGTTCAAGAGCCAGGCACAGCGCCGGAAATTCGCGGAGCTGCTCGTCAAGGGCGAGATCTCGCCCGAGACCTTCGAGGAGTGGAACCGCGAGACCGGCGCCCGCAAGCTGCCGGAACGCGTGAAGCGCAAGCCCGTGGCGAAATCGAGGGCCAAGCGTAAGACGGCAACCTCGCGAAAACGGAGATAACCAACCGGCGTCGCACGTCAGGCGTCTATCCGTTGAACGTCCGAACCGTGAGGGGGACTCATGATTCCGCTCATCGCGTTTCTCTTCACCGTCATCGCCGCCATCCCGCCGCAAACAGACGAAGGCGCGGCGCGGCTCCGCGCGCTGTTCTTCCAGCGCGACTTCGAGACGGCGGTCTTCGAGGGCGTCGAGCGGGTCGCGGCGGCGCCGGCGAAAACGGATGTCAGGGCCTGGCACGTCCTCAATCTCGCGCGCGCCGACCGTGCAGACGACGCGGTGAAGATCGCGCGAGATGCCGCCGTGGATGAAGAAGAACGGCTACGACTTCGCGGTGCTGCTCGACGACGGCTACGTCGGCAAGGCCAACGTGCACGCGTTTCCGACGACCTGGTTCCTCGATCGCGAGGGACGCAAGGTGTTCGAGAAAGTCGGCTGGAGCGAGAAGCTGCTCGAGGAATTCAGCTGGCGCGTCGAGGCGATCCGCGGCGGCAGCTAATCGACCGGCTCCGGTTTCCTTCCGGCGATTCGCTCGATCGCGCGCACCAGCCGTTCGACCTGGGCGTTCAACGTGTCGATTTTGCGGTCCACGATCTCGACGTGCTGGCTGACGACGTCGAGGTCGAGATCGAGGGACTCGAGATACTTCTCGATGGACTCCTGCTGAATCGGCATGACAGATCTCCATCCGCTGTTTCCGCCGCGCTTGGGGTCAGATCTCGATTTTCGAAGCCGCATCAGAAGCTCGAGATCTGACCCCTTGCACGCGCGCCCAGATCGTGCCGGGATGTCTGTTGAGGAACTGGCCAATTTCGCGAAGCGTGTAGGCGTGGACCAAGAACGCCTCACGTATCGCCTCAGTTTCTGATTCGAAGCTGGACACGTTGGAGAACACGACGCAGAGCGTTGGTCGAGCGACGAAGCGCTCCGCATACGTGAAATCCACGCACGTGTTCATCGGTGCGATCAGCCGGCCGACGCGCTGCCGAAAGTCCTCGGAGCCGAACACAAGGGGTCCTGCTGGGGCGGCTTCGCCGAGGCCGGCGGTCACAAACGTTGTGAGTTCTGCCTGAGCGCGTTCTTCGTCGTCATCAAAGACGCTCCACACGTCCCGTGCCGCGAGAAATGGCGGCGCGGAACGTCGGCCGGAGAGGGCCACGTAGCTGCTCCACGGCCACTTGGACGGGTGCCGCACGTACCCCGCCTCGACCGGATTCAACAGGACATAGCGCAGCGCACGTAGAAGATAGGCGTCGGTATCGATCAGCAGCGCCTTGTACCGGCCCTGCAACACGTGCCCGACGCGGCGATGGCGGCGATTGAATCGCTGGCAGTAGGCCGAATTCACCTGCTGCATGAGCCGTGCGATTGGGTGTGGCCCGGCCTTCAGAATCAGGTGGACGTGATTCCACATCGCGCAGTACGTCAGGCATGACACTCCGAATCGCTCGAGACCCTTTTCGAGAGCAGAGAAGTACATGAGGAAGTCGACGCGGCCCTTGAAGATGCGCTGCTTCGCATTGCCGCGCGACATCACGTGGTAGCAGGCGCCGGGAAGATGAACGCGAAGGGGACGAGCCACGCGCTCCAAGAGGCAATCTGGCCGCCATCAGGCACGAGTGCGGTTTCTTGGCTCGATTCGAGGCGGCGCGGCGCATCCGTGGCATTTCGTGCGACGTGTTGATGCCCTCGCGATCGCAGGAAGTGCACACCGCCTCGAAGACCTGGCGCCGCGCCCGGCCGCGCGCGGGGGGGGGTGGAAGGATTTAGAACTGGAGGAACAAAAAGAAAAAATCCCCGCACAAAAAAAACGCGCCCCCC
>JBMDXB010000078.1:0-28112 GCA_048594885.1 Vicinamibacterales bacterium | reverse complement strand
ATGCGGGGTGGGGGGGGGGCGGGGGGCCCCCCCCCCCCCCCCCCCGCGGCCGCCCGCCGGCGGCCGCGACCGGCTTCTGTGCTTCGTGATTGGCTTGGTCCCTCGGCGAACTCGGCGACCTCCGCTCCCTCTGCGTTGATGCGGCCGTGGGCCGCCGCGAGATCTCGCATGAGAGCGCCGTGACAGCTGGGCGAACTCTCAGTTCGAGAGCGTCGCCTCGGTGTCCTTCGCCGGCGCGATCCGCTCCTCCACGAACGTATTCCACTCGTGGCAGTGGGGGCACTGCCAGAGCAGCTCGGTGCTGCGGTAGCGGCAGCGCAGGCAGATGTGCGGATCGAGGTAGAAGATTGCGTCGCGCGTCAGATCGATGTAGCGATCGACGATCGCGCGCGGGAAGCCCAGCGCGGAAAGCGCCTCCCAGATCGCCTGGTGCAGCACCAGCGCGTGGGGATTGACGACGAGCGCGTCGAAGAGCGGCTCGAGCGCATCTTCGGTCTGCTGCGCCGCGGCGAGATGGCGGCCGAGCGCGAGACGCGCGCGCCAGTCCTGCGCGTTTGCCGCGATCAGGCGGCGACAGAGATCGGGAAACCGCGATCCATCGCCGAGCTTCGCATAAGCGGATTCGAGCCGCTGGAACGCGAGATACGCCCGCTCGGGCGTCGTCGCGACGAGGCGCTCCCAGGTCGCGCACGCGGCGGCGGCATCGCCTTCGTAGAATCGCACGTCGCCGAGATTGAGGTACGCGGGCGTGTTCCTGCCGTCGAGATCGATCGCGTCCTGGAAGCGCCGCGCTGCCTCGGCGTAGTCCATCCGCTTCAGCGCCTCCATCCCGATCTCGTTTTCGAGGAACGCGAGGATCTCCTGATGCGACCGCTGTGACGTGGCATCGGCGCGCGCGGCAAGCTTCTGCCGCGTTGCGTGCGCCTCGCTCCACTGATGCTGCTCCTCGTACAGCTTCTCCAGGTTGGAGAGCGCGTACTCGTTGTCCGGATCGAGGCGCAGTACCTCGGTGAAGGCTTCGAGGGCGCGATCCACGAACCCGCCCCGCTTGTAGTCGAGGCCGAGGCAGAGCAGCACGTTCGCGTGTTCCAGCTTCCGCAGGCTCGGCCGCTGCAGCAGCGCCTGGTGCTCCTGGATGGCGCGGCCGACCTGCCCCTTCTCTCGATACAGGTTGCCGAGAATCAGCCGGATCTCCAGCGCATCGCCGGCAACTTTCGCGGCGCGGCCGAGCTCGTCGATCGCGTGGTCGATCTGATTGGCGACAAGGAAGTTGAGGCCGAGCATGTAGTGAGGCGACTCGCGCGCCCGGCGGCGATCGATCCAGCGGCCGTCCTGCAGCTTGTAGCGCTCCCATGCCTTGCCGGCGGCGAGGCCGACGAGCAGCGCAATGAGAATCGCGAGCGTAATGTAGGCTTCCATCAGGCGTCCGCCGAAGCCGTGCCGTAAGCCCGCACGATCGGATCCCACTTGTCCTGCGCGCGCAGGACCATCTCGATGAACTCCCGCGCTGCGCCGCGCCCGCCGCCGGCGCCACTGACCCAGTGGGCGCGTCCGCGAACCTCGACAGCCGCGTCGGCAGGCGCCGCCGCCAGCCCGGCGCGCGAGAAGATCGGCAGGTCGAGCAGGTCGTCGCCCATGTAGCCTACAGCGCCGTCCTCGAGTCCCGCGTCCCGCAGGATCTGCTCGTACGCCGCCAGCTTGCTCGGGGCGCCCTGGACGACGATCCGGATGGCCAGCTGCGCCGCGCGCTGGGCGGTCGCGCCCGACGACCGCGCCGAGAGCAGTCCCACCGTCAGCCCGGCCCGCTGCGCCCACACGATCGCGGCCCCGTCCCGGATGTGGAACTCCTTCGACTCGCTGCCATCGGCGTGCACGATGATCCGCCCGTCGGTGAGAACGCCATCGACGTCGAACAGCAGCAGCCGCACGCGCGACGCCCGCTCCTGATTGGTCATCAGAACATCTGGGTTCGCCACAGATCGTGGATTTGCACCACGCCTTCGACGACGCGGTCGGGATCGACGACAACCACGGACGTGATCTTGTGCGTTTCCATCAGCCGCAGCGCCTCGACGGCGAGCAGCTCGCGGCCAATCGTGTGCGGGTTGGGCGTCATGACGTCGCCGGCGGTGAGCGACAGCACGTTGCCGGGCGCACGGATCATCAGACGGCGCAGGTCGCCGTCGGTGAACACGCCGACCAGCCGGCGCCGCGCGTCGACGACGCAGGTCATGCCGAGGCGTTTGCTCGACATCTCGTGAAAGACGTCCGGCATCGCCGTCGTCGTCTCGACGATCGGGGCGTTTGCTCCCGAGTGCATGACGTTCTCGACGCGCATCAGGCGCCGGCCGAGTTTGCCGCCGGGATGCAGCGACGCGAAGTGCTCCTCGCGGAACCCCTTGCGCACGAGCAGCGTCATCGCCAGCGCGTCGCCCATCGCCAGCGCCGCGGTGGTGCTCGCCGTCGGCGCGAGGTTCAGCGGACATGCCTCTTTCGCAATCCCGCAGTTGAGCGTGACGTCGGCGGCTTTCGCCAGCGTCGACTCGCAGTCGCCCGTCATCGCAATCAGCTTGGCGCCGATGCGGCGGATCGACTCGAGCAGCCGCACGATTTCTTCCGTCTCGCCGCTGTGCGACAGCGCAACCACCACATCGTCCTCACGGATGGCGCCGAGGTCGCCGTGGATGGCTTCGGCGGGGTGGAGGAACCACGCCGAGGTGCCGGTGCTGGAGAGCGTCGCCGCGATCTTGCGGCAGATGATGCCAGACTTGCCCATGCCGGTGACGATGACGCGGCCGCGGCAGTCGAACAGGAGTTGCACCGCGCGCTCGAAATCGCCGTTCACGCGATCGACGAGGCCAAGGATGGCCGCGGCCTCGGTGCGGAGAACCTTGCGCGCGAGCTCGAGCGCGGAGACTGTTTCGCTCATGTGGTTTCGTTCGAGGCGATCGCGTGCAGGCGCACGAGCTTGCGAAGGAGCGGCTCGAGGCGATCGAGCGCGAGCGCGTTCTGGGCGTCGCTTTTCGCCTCGGCAGGGCGTTGATGCACTTCCATGAAGACGGCGTCCACGCCCGCGGCGACGCCCGCCGAGGCCATCGGCTCGATGAACTCGGCCTGGCCCGCGGTGACGCCGTCGCCCGCGCCCGGAAGCTGCAGGCTGTGCGTCACGTCGTACACGACGGGATAGCCGAGCGAGCGGAGGATCGGAAACGCACGCATGTCGACGACCAGGTTGTTATACCCGAAGCTGAAGCCCCGCTCGGTGACGACCACTCGCGTGGTTCCCGCCGACGTGACCTTGTCGATCGCGTGGCGCATGTCGAGCGGCGCCATGAACTGGCCTTTCTTGATGTTCACGACGCGCCCCGTCCGCGCGGCGGCGACGAGCAGGTCCGTCTGGCGGCACAAAAACGCGGGGATCTGCAGGACGTCCACCACTTCGGCCGCCGCCTCGGCCTGCGACGGCTCGTGGATGTCGGTCAGCAGCGGCACGCCGAGCGCTTCGCGCACGCGGCGCAGGATGCGGACGCCTTCCTCGAGTCCCGGTCCGCGGTAGGACTTCGCGGACGTCCGGTTCGCCTTGTCATAGGAGACCTTGAAGACGAACGGCACGCCAGCGGCTCGCGTGATGTCACGCAGGCTCGCGGCCGTCTCCAGGACGTGCGCTTCGCTCTCGATGACGCACGGCCCGGCGATCAGCAGGAGCGGCGCGCCGCGGCCCACCGTCAGGCCGGCAAATTGCACTGGTTGCACGAACCTCTATCCTGCCACGGACGCGGCCGGCTGATGCTTCAGCGCCAGCTTTCGCTGGTGGCTGGCCTGCACGAAGCCGGCGAACAAGGGATGCGGCTTGAGCGGCTTCGACTTGAACTCCGGGTGGAACTGCACGGCGACGTACCACGGATGCGAGGGCAACTCGATGATCTCGACGAACTTGCCGTCGCGCGAGCGGCCAACGATCTCGAGGCCGTTCTCGGTGAGGGCGCGTTCGTACAGGCAGTTGAACTCGTAGCGGTGGCGGTGCCGCTCGGTGATTGACGGCTCGCCGTACAACCGATGCGCGCGCGATCCCGGCTTCAGCTCGCATTCGTAGGCACCGAGCCGCATCGTCCCGCCCATGTCTTCGATGCCGAGCAGGTCGCGCAGCTTGTAGATGACGTTGTGCGGGGTGTCCGGCGTGCATTCGGTCGAATCGGCGTCGGCGAGGCCGCAGACGTGCCGTGCGTATTCGACGGCGGCCCACTGGAAGCCGTAGCAGATGCCGAAGTAGGGGATGTTGCGCTCGCGCGCGATTTCCGCCGCGCGCATCATCCCGCGCGTGCCGCGATCGCCGAAGCCGCCGGGCACGAGGATGCCGTTCGCGCCGTCGAGCAGTTGCTCGCCGCCCGGCTGCTCGAGCGCCTCCGCCTCGACCCACTTGATGTTCACGCGCAGCCGGTGCTTGAAGCCGCCGTGATACAGCGCCTCGTTCAGGCTCTTGTAGGAGTCCTCGTAGCCGACGTACTTGCCGACGACGTGAATCGTGATGTCGTCTGCTGGATTCTTGATGCGATCGACCAGATCGATCCAGGCCTCCATCCGCGCCTCGGTCTCGGGCAGGTGCAGCCGCTGCAGCACGATGCGATCGAGTCCCTCGGCGGCCAGCACCAGCGGCACCTCGTAGATGCTCGAGACGTCCTTCGCCGTGATGACGGCCTCTTCGTCGACGTCGCAGAAGAGGGCGATCTTCCGCTTGATGTCCTGATCGAGGAAGCGATCGGTCCGGCAGAGGAGGATGTCCGGCTGGATGCCGATCGCGCGCAGGTCGCGGACGCTGTGCTGCGTCGGCTTCGTCTTCAGCTCGCCGGCCGCGCCGATGAACGGCACCAGCGTGAGGTGGATGTAGAGCGTGTTCTCCTTGCCGACGTCCTGCCGCAACTGTCGGATCGCCTCGAGGAACGGCAAGCTCTCGATGTCGCCAACCGTGCCGCCAATCTCGACGAGCACGATGTCGACGCCGTTGGCGATCGATCGAATGCTGTCCTTGATCTCGTTGGTGATGTGCGGAATGACCTGAACGGTCCGTCCCAGGTAATCGCCGCGCCGCTCCTTCTGAATGACCGAGAGATAGATCTTGCCCGTCGTCCAGTTGTTGTTGCGCGTCGTGGTCTGGCTGGTGAACCGCTCGTAGTGGCCGAGGTCGAGGTCGGTTTCGGCGCCGTCATCGGTGACGTACACCTCGCCGTGCTGATACGGGCTCATCGTGCCGGGATCGACATTGATGTACGGATCGAACTTCTGCGATGCCACCTTGTAGCCGTGGCCTTCGAGCAGCGCGCCGATCGATGCGGCGGCGAGGCCCTTGCCGAGTGACGACACGACGCCGCCGGTCACCAGGATGTACTTCACAGGACGTGCGGTCTGCATACGGCTGGCTCTCTCCTACATCCTGACGGCGGCGCTCATCATGCGCCGCACACGCTCCAGATCGTCCGGCGTGTCCACGCCTATCGAATCGAACGCGGTCTCGACGGTCTTGATGCGAATGCCGTGTTCCAGCGCGCGGAGCTGCTCGAGCGCCTCGGAACGCTCCAGCGCCGTCGGCGGAAGGCTCGCGAGGCGAAGCAGGCAGTCGCGCCGATAGGCATACAGGCCGACGTGACGCCATGCCGGCGCCCCGGGGCAGCCGGCGCGCACGAACGGGATCGGTGCGCGCGAGAAATACAGCGCATATCCCTCGCGATCGACCACGACTTTCGTCACGTTCGGATTGGCCATGTCGGCGGGGTCTTCGAGGCGCCGCCGCAGTGTGCTCATCATCAACCCGGGCTCGGCGGCAAACGGCGCGACCGCTTCGTCGATCATCTCCGGCTCGATGAGCGGCTCGTCTCCCTGCACGTTGACGACGACGTCGCAGTCGAGATCGCGTGCGACCTCCGCCAGCCTGTCCGTTCCGCTGACGTGCGCCGCCGACGTCATGCGCGCGTCGCCTCCGAACGCCGTCACCGCGCGGAGAATGCGCTCGTCGTCGGTGGCAACGATGACGGAGCTGATGGTACGCGCCCCAGATGTGCGCCGGTAGACGTGCTCGATCATCGGGCGTCCGCCGATGTCAGCGAGCGCCTTGCCCGGAAGTCGCGTGGACTGATATCGAGCGGGAATGACGGCGATAGCGGCAGCGGGAACGAAGTTTGTGGTGGGCCCGGGACTCGAAACAGGGGGCACGGCAAATCTTACCACTGACGCTGACAAAGACCAACTGCCAACGACCAACTTCCAAGTGAGGGAAAGACCAAAGACCAAAGACCAAAGACCAAAGACCACAGACCAAACCCGAAGAGGTCTCTTGGGCGTTGGCCTTTGGGTGTTGGCCTTTCCTTGGTTTGGGAGTTGGCCCTTTGGGCTTTGGGAATTGACAGAGCCAGCCCGAGTAGTACCATCGTGCAAGGCACAGTTATGACAGTGAAGCGCGCTGGTGGCTACGCGGTCGTATTTGCGCTGCTGGCCGCGTGGCTGTCGTCTGCGGCCGGCGTGATCGGCCAGCCGGAACGTGTGTCGAAGACGCCTCCTCGCTCGCGCGAGGCGATCGCGACCGACGCGATCGCGTTCGACGTCCAGGCACAGACCGAACGCCTGAAGCATCGGCTCGCCACGGCTCCCGTCCCGCAGCAGCCGATTCGCAACCCGTTCGTCTTCTACTCGCGGCCTCCCGCGCCACGCTCCGCCGCCGCGCCGCGTCCCCTGCCGCCCGCTGCGGAACCGATCGTTCCGGACGTTCCCGCCGAACCGGAGCTGACGCTCATCGGTGTCGCAGAGGAGAAGAAGGAGCAGGGGATCGTGCGCACCGCGCTCTTGTCCGGCCCCGGCGAGGAATTGCTGATGGCGGGCGTGGGGCAGACGGTGCTGGGCCGTTACACGGTCACGGCCATCGGCCCCGACGCGGTGGAGTTGCGCGACATCTCCAGCGACCGCATCCGTCGTCTCGGGCTCAAGTAGGCGCAACTTCAGTTGCGCCGCCGATGGCGGGACTGAAGTCCCGCCCTACACCTGAACGATCTTCACGTCCTTAATCGCGCGAACGCCGCGCAGTTCCTCGACGGCGGTCGCCAGTTGCTCGTGGCTTCGGTCAGCATCCACCGTCACGACGCCGATGGCGCTGCCGCCGTGCCGTCCCAATCCGAAGCTCGCGATGTTGATGCCGTGGCGTCCGAGGATCGTGCCGATCTCGCCGATGACGCCCGGCTGATCGTTGTTGGAGACGATGAGCGACGTGCCGTCGAGCGGCGCTTCCACCTCGACGCCGTCGACGAGGATGAGGCGCGGGCGTTCCGGCTCGAACACGGTCCCTTCCACCCAGCGCTCGCCATCGGTGGTGTGCAGCTTCACCGACAGCAGGTTCGAGAAGTCGCGCGGCCGCGAGCTGCGTGACTCGATCACTTCGATCCCGCGCTCCTTCGCCACCGTTCGCGCGTTGACGACGGTCACGGTCCCCGACAGCATCGGTCGCAGCACGCCGGCGACGACGGAGCTCGCCAGCAGATCGCCGTGCGCGCTGACGAGCGGACCGTAATAGCGGATACCGATCGCATGCGTGCGCCCGGACGACATCTGGCTCACCACCGTGCCCAGACGCTCCGCCAGCGCCATGAACGGCCGGATCGCGGTGAACGCCTCGCCCGGGACCGTGGGGAAGTTGACGGCATTGGCGATCACGCCGTCGCGTAGAAAGTCGCGCACGGCCATCGCGGTCTCGAGGCCGACCTGCTCCTGCGCTTCCGCGGTGGACGCCGCGATGTGCGGCGTTGCGACGACCTGGGGCAGCGCGGTCAGCCGCGAATCCACCGGCGGCTCGGTCTCGAACACGTCGAGGCCCGCGCCGGCGACGTGGCCCGCCTGAATCGCGTCCGCGAGCGCCGCTTCGTCAATCAGCTCGCCCCGCGCGGTGTTCACGATTCGGACACCAGGCCGGCAGCGCGCCAGACGCACGGCGTTGATCAGGTGACGGGTTTCCGGCGTTGCGGGCACGTGCAGCGTGATGTAGTCCGCCTTCGCGCACAATTCGTCGAGGTCCAGAAGTTGTATACCGAGCCCGGCGGCGACCTGCTCGGAGATGAACGGGTCGTGCGCCACGAGCTCCATGCCGAAGGCGCGCGCCCGCGCGGCGACCTCCTGGCCGATGCGGCCGAGGCCGACGATCCCGAGCGTCTTGCCGCGCAGTTCCGCCCCCGTGAGCCGTTTCTTGTCCCAGACGTTGCGCTTCATCGACGCGTCGGCGGCCGGAATCGCTCGCGAGAGCGCGAGCATGAGCGCGAGCGCGTGCTCGGCGACGCTGACGCTGTTCGCGCCCGGCGCGTTCATGACGACGATGCCTCGGGCGGTTGCGGCGGGCACGTCGACGTTGTCGACGCCGGTGCCGGCGCGGGCGATCACCCGAAGTCTCGGCGCGGCGTGAATGAGCTCGGCGTCCACCGTCGTCGCGCTGCGGACGACAACGGCGTCGGCTTCGGCCACGTCGCGCAACAGTTCCTGGCGTGGACGTCCGGCGCGCGCGTCGACGGTCCAATCCGGAACCGCGCGGAGAATGTCGATGGCGGAAGCCGGCAGCGAATCGGCGATGAGGATATGCATGGTGACGTTGTGGGTCAGTATAATGTGCTGTTCTCCTGTTGATCAGCGTGGTGTCAGTGTTCAGGCGCGGGCCGCACCATCGTGGTGCAAACCGGCAGAACGTGCGAAATGTAGCGGCGGCAACCTACGTGAGCGAATTGATTTCCACAAGCTTTTCCACACTTCCTGTTGACGTCGCGGAATCACGCGACGGTAGTTCGACCTAATTCCGATATGCCGACTTTTACAATTCTGAAACCTCCGACAACCGGTACGGCAATCACGCGCAAGGGTGGGCGGATCGTCGTGCCTGACGATCCGATCATTCCGTTCATCGAAGGCGACGGCACCGGGCCGGACATCTGGCGCGCCAGCGTGCGCGTGTTCGACGCGGCGGTCGAGAAGGGGTTCGGCGGCAAGAAGCACGTCGCCTGGTTCGAAGTGCCGGCAGGGGAGAAGGCCAAGGAACAGACCGGCGAGTGGCTGCCGAACGACACGCTCGAAGCGGTGCGCGCGTACAAGGTGGCGATCAAGGGACCGCTGACGACCCCGGTGGGCGGCGGGATCCGCAGCCTGAACGTCACGCTGCGGCAGGTGCTGGACCTGTACGCGTGCGTGCGCCCCGTACGCTACTTCGCCGGTACGCCCGCGCCGGTCACCCATCCCGAACGCATGAACGTCGTCATCTTCCGCGAGAACACCGAGGACGTCTACGCGGGCATCGAGTGGGCGCGCGGCACACCGCAGGCGGAGAAGCTGATCGAGTTCATCGAGCGCGAGATGGGCAGGCGCATCCGCATCGACTCGGGCATCGGCATCAAGCCGATTTCGGAGACCGGCACGAAGCGCCTCGTGCGCATGGCCATCCAGTACGCGATCGAAAACAAGCGGAAGACCGTCACGATCGTCCACAAGGGGAACATCATGAAGTTCACCGAGGGGGCGTTCCGCGACTGGGGCTACGAGGTCGCCAAGACGGAGTTTCGCGACCAGATCGTCACCGAAGAGGAGACGTGGAACGGCGCGTCGCGCGACGGCAAGATTCTCGTCAACGACCGCATCGCGGACAGCGTGTTCCAGCAGGTCCTGACGCGCACCAACGAGTACGACGTGTTCGCGACGCCGAACCTGAACGGCGATTACCTGTCCGATGCCTGCGCGGCGCAGGTCGGCGGTCTCGGCATGGCGCCGGGCGCGAACATCGGCGACGACCTCGGCTTCTTCGAGGCGACGCACGGCACGGCGCCGAAGTACGCCGGCAAGGACGTCATCAACCCGAGCTCGGTCATCCTCTCGGGTGTGATGATGTTCCGCTATCTCGGCTGGGCGCCGGTTGCCGAGCTGATCGAATCGGGCCTCGAGAAGACGATTCAGAAGAAGGTCGTCACCTACGACCTGGCGCGGCAGATGGAAGGCGCGACGGAAGTGAAGACGTCACAGTTCGCGGACGCCGTCATCAACAACATGTAGCGCGAAAACGGGGACGCCCACCGTTTCCGGAATCATCGGGCGGAAACGGTGAGTGTCCCCGTTTTCACAAGAGGCATTCATATGAACCGTAAAGTGACAGTCGTAGGCGGCGCCGGCGCGGTCGGCGCCACGGTTGCGCGCGCGGTGGCCGACAAGGAACTCGCCGATGTCGTCATCGTCGACATCGCGGATCAGAAAGCGGCGGGCGTCGCGCTGGACATGCTCGAAGCGTGTCCGATCGAAGGATCGGACGCGCGTGTCGTCGGCTACGGCGCGAACGACGAGGGCTGGGCGGCGACGGCCGACTCCGACGTCGTCGTCATCACCTCCGGCGTGCCGCGAAAGCCCGGGATGAGCCGCGACGATCTGCTCAACGTCAACTTCGGCATCATGAAGTCGGTGACCGAGCAGATCGTCAGGTACTCGCCCAAGGCGATCATCGTGCCGGTCGCGAACCCGCTCGACGCGATGGCGCAGGCGGTCTTCCGCCTGAGCAGGTTCCCGCGCGAGCGCGTCATCGGCATGGCCGGCATTCTCGACTCGGCGCGCATGCGGGCGTTCATCGCCATGGAGACGGGCGTGTCGGTGGAGAACATCCACGCCTTCGTGCTCGGCGGCCACGGCGACACGATGGTGCCGCTGGCGCGCTACTCGACGATCGCGGGCATTCCGCTGCCGGAGTTTCCGGGGATGACGGCGGAGAAGATCGCGGCGATCAGCAAGCGCACCGCCGACGGCGGCGCCGAGATCACGAAGCTGGTCGGCACGAGCGCCTGGTACGCGCCCGGCACCGCGGCGGCGGAAATGGTCGAAATCATCCTGAAGGACAAGAAGAAGATCGTGCCCTGCTCGGTCTTCCTTCAGGGCGAGTACGGGATCGACGGCCTGTTCGTCGGCGTGCCCGTGAAGCTGGGTGCCGGCGGCGTCGAGCAGATCATCGAGATCAAGCTCACGGCCGAGGAGGACGCCGCGCTGAAGAAGTCGGCGAATGCCGTGAAGGAGCTGGTTTCGGTTATCAGCGTCTGATCGGTCACCGCGTCAGGAACATCGCCCGGAAGTACTCCCGGTTCATCCGGGCGATGTTCGTAATCGGGATCTCCTTCGGACAGACCGCCTCGCACTCTCCCTCGTTCGAGCAGCTACCAAACCCCTCGCCGTCATGGCGATCGACCATGCGGACGACGCGCGCATAGCGCTCGATCTGGCCTTGCGGCAGCAGCGCGAGGTGACTGATCTTTGCCGACGTGAACAGCACGGCCGACGCGTTCTTGCAGGCGGCGACGCAGGCGCCGCAGCCGATGCACGCCGCGGCGTCCATCGCCTGGTCGGCGAACGTCTTGGGCACGAGAACCGCGTTGCCATCGGGCGCGCCGCCGACATTCACCGACGTGTAGCCGCCCGCCTGGATGATCCGATCGAACGCGCTGCGGTCGACGACCAGATCCTTGATGAGCGGGAACGCCTTCGCGCGCCATGGCTCGAGGATCACCGTGTCGCCGTCCTTGAACCGGCGCATGTGGAGCTGACAGACCGTCGTGCCGGGGTCCGGGCCGTGCGGCACGCCGTTGACGAGGAACCCGCAGGTGCCGCAGATGCCCTCGCGGCAATCGGAATCGAACGCAATCGGATCGTCGCCTCTGGCGATGAGCGTCTCGTTGACGACGTCGAGCATCTCGAGAAACGACATGTCGGCCGAGACGTGCTCGGCCGTGTAGTCGACGAGCCGTCCGGTTTCCTTCGGCCCCGCCTGACGCCAGACTTTGAGGTGTATGCGCATGTCAATGCTGAATGCCAAATGCCGAATGCTGAATGAATGCTGAATGAATGCCGAAGACTGAAGGGGCAATGCGGAATGGGGAATGGCGAACGCGAACGTGCACGCTCGGCGGACTCGCCGTCCCGTGCGCTTTCAGCATTCGGCATTCAGCATTCAGCATTGACGGTTACTTGTAGCTCCGCTGCGTTGGCTTCACGTACTCGAACTCGAGCGGCTCCTTGTGCAGGACGGGCTGCTTGCCCACCCCCTGGAATTCCCATGCGGCGGCGTACGAGAAGTTTGCGTCGTCGCGCAGCGCCTCGCCGTCGGGCGTCTGGCTTTCCTCGCGGAAGTGGCCGCCGCACGATTCACCGCGGTGCAGCGCGTCGAGCGGCAGCACTTCGGCGAACTCGAGATAGTCGGCGACCCGTCCCGCGTACTCGAGGTTCTTGTTCAAGTTGTTCTTCGGTCCCGGCACCGAGACGCTCTGCCAGAACTCCTCGCGAAGCTGCGGGATGCGCGTGAGCGCCCGGCGCAGGCCTGCCTCGTTGCGCGCCATGCCGACGTCGTCCCAGAGCAGCGCGCCGAGCTCGCGATGGAGCTGTCGCGGTGTCTTCGAGCCCTTGACGGACAGCAGCGTGTCGATTCGCTGCTGCACGTCGGCCGACGCCTCCTTGAAGGCGTCGTGGTCGGTCGTGACCGGCGCGAACGTGTGGCTTCCGAGGTAGTGCGCCAGCGTGTACGGGATGACGAAGTAGCCGTCGGCCAGCCCCTGCATCAGCGCGCTCGCGCCGAGACGATTCGCGCCGTGATCGGAGAAGTTGGCTTCGCCGAGCACGTGCAGGCCCGGGATTGTGCTCATCAGGTTGTAGTCGACCCACAGCCCGCCCATCGCGTAGTGGATGGCGGGGTAGATGCGCATCGGCACGCGGTACGGATCCTCGTCGGTGATCTTCGTGTACATGTCGAAGAGGTTGCCGTACCGGCCGCGGATGACGTCGACGCCGAGGCGCTTGATGGCGTCGGCGAAATCGAGATAGACGGCCAGTCCGCTCTCGCCCACCCCACGTCCGTCGTCGCACACCGCCTTGGCGTTGCGTGAAGCGACGTCGCGAGGTACGAGGTTGCCGAAGCTCGGATACCGCCGCTCCAGGTAGTAATCGCGCTCGGCCTCGGGAATCTGATCGGGAGGCCGCTTGTCCCCCTTGTTCTTCGGCACCCAGACACGACCGTCGTTCCTGAGGCTTTCGCTCATCAGCGTGAGCTTCGACTGGTGCGTGCCTGACACCGGGATGCACGTCGGGTGAATCTGCGTGTAGCAGGGATTGCCGAAGAATGCGCCGCGCTTGTGGGCGCGCCATGCCGCCGTAACGTTCGAGTTGACGGCGTTGGTCGACAGGTAATACGCCGTGCCGTAGCCGCCGGTGCACAGTAGTACCGCGTGCCCCACGTAGCGCTCGATTTCGCCGGTGTTCAGGTTGCGGCACACGATGCCGCGCGCCTGGCCGTTGACGATGACGATGTCGAGCATTTCGCGGTTGGCGAACGCCTTCACCGTGCCGTTCTCGACCTGCCGCATCATCGACTGGTAGGCGCCGAGGAGCAGTTGCTGACCCGTCTGGCCGCGCGCGTAGAACGTACGGGACACCTGCGCGCCGCCGAACGACCGGTTGTCGAGCCGGCCGCCGTACTCGCGCGCGAACGGCACGCCCTGCGCGACGCACTGATCGATGATGTTGACCGAGAGCTGCGCGAGCCGGAACACGTTGGCCTCGCGCGACCGGTAGTCCCCGCCCTTGACGGTGTCGTAGAACAGCCGCTGAATGCTGTCGCCGTCGTTCTGGTAGTTCTTCGCGGCGTTGATGCCGCCCTGCGCCGCGATGCTGTGCGCGCGGCGCGGGCTGTCCTGGATGCAGAAGCTCAGGACGTTGTAGCCAAGCTCACCGAGCGAGGACGCCGCGGACGCGCCAGCCAGGCCGGTGCCGACGATGATGATGGTGTATTTGCGGCGGTTGGCGGGGTTGACGAGCTTCGATTCGAAACGGTGACGGTCCCACTTTTCCGCCAGCGGACCGCCCGGAACCTTCGCATCAAGTGGCATATGAAACCGTCAGTGCGTCAGATAAACCCACACGGGAATGATGGCCAGTCCGCCACCGATGACGAGGGCAGCGATGATGCCCCAGGTTGTCAAGCGGCGCGTGTAGAGCGGATGGTCGAGGCCGAGTGACTGAAACGCGCTCGAGACGCCGTGCCGCAGGTGCAGCGCGACGAGCAGCGTGCACACGACGTAGAAGGCAACCCAGAGCGGCTGCTGGAACACTTCGATCTCGAGCCGGGCGAGATCCCGGACCGCCGCCTCGTCCGCCACCTGGTAATACGTGCCGAACTTGAACTGTCGCACGTGGATCACGACGAACAGCGCCGTGACGATCCCCGACCAGATCATCGTCGTCGACGCGAGGCTCTTGCGGCTGGTGTGGCCGGCCAGCTCCTTCTTCTCGTATTTCACGGGGCGGGCCGAGTTGTTGGTCATCCACATTCGCACGGTTTTGTAGATGTGGAGCAGGAAGATCGCCAGCAGGCCGATTTCGATTGGGATGACGAGCGGATTCGAAATCAGCATGTGCGCGTACTCGTTGAACACCTCCGGCCCGAGAAAGATGAGAGCGTTGCCGGCGAGGTGAACGATGAGATACGCGAAAAGTGCGATTCCGGTGAGGCCGATGAGGAGCTTGGTACCGACCGACGAGCTGAACGCGCGGCTGAATCGCGAAGGCATCTGTTGGTTATGACTCCGGAACACCTGATTCTACTACTTGATGAAGGCGTTGCGAGTGGCACATGATTATTGATTGTGAAAATCCACGAGTATCAGGCAAAGGCAATCCTCGCGCGTCACGGCGTGCCCGTGCCGCAGGGCGAGGTGGTATTCAGCGGCGCCGAAGCCGGTGAGGCTGCGCGGCGTCTCGGCGGCGGCACCGTGGTCGTGAAGGCGCAGATTCACGCCGGCGGACGTGGCAAGGGCGGCGGCGTCAAGGTCGTCAAGGGCCCGCAGGACGCGGAAAACGCGGCGAAGGCGATGATCGGCATGCGCCTCGTCACCTACCAGACCGGTCCGGAAGGACAGGTCGTTCAGCGCGTGCTCGTCGAACAGGGCCTCAACATCGCGCGCGAGCTCTATCTCGGCGTCGTCCTCGATCGATCCGCCGAACGTCCGGTGCTGATGGTGAGCCCCGACGGCGGCGTCGAGATCGAAAAAGTCGCGCACGAGACGCCGGAGCGCATCTTCAAGGAGCACGTGCACCCGACGGCGGGGTTGAGCGCGTATCAGACACGCAAGCTCGCGTTCGCGCTGGGACTCGAGGGCGACCAGGTGAAGCAGGCCGCGAAGCTGATGAACGCCATCTACAACGCCTTCGTCGCCACCGACGCCTCGCTCATCGAGATCAACCCGCTGATCGTCACCGCCGAAGGCAACCTGCTCGCGCTCGACGCGAAGATGAACTTCGACGACAACGCGCTCTACCGGCACTCCGACATCAAGGACCTGCGCGATCTCTCCGAAGAGGCGCCCCTCGAGGTCGAGGCGTCGAAGTACTCGCTCAACTACATCAAGCTCGATGGCACGATCGGCTGCATGGTCAACGGCGCCGGCCTCGCCATGGCGACGATGGACATCATCAAGCTGGCGGGCGGCGAGCCGGCGAACTTCCTCGACGTCGGCGGCGGCGCCAACGCCGAGCAGATCCGCAACGCGTTCAAGATCCTGATGTCGGACAAGAGCGTGAAGGCGGTGCTCATCAACATCTTCGGCGGGATCCTCCGCTGCGACATCCTGGCCGAGGGCGTCATTGCCGCAGTGAAAGAGCTCGGCGTGCCGGTGCCGATCGTCATCCGCATGGAAGGCACGAACGTCGAGCGCGGAACGCAGATGCTGCGCGAGAGCGGCCTGCACGTCACCACCGCCGACACGATGGGCGAAGCCGCCGAGAAGGTTGTCGCCCTGGCCGGATAGATACACCAGGCTGCCGGCGCGAAGCGACGGCGGCAAGGCCGAAGGCCGTCGCGCGCGCAGCGCGCGTAAAGCGAGCGGGGGTGGGGCCCCGCGAGCACAAAAAGACGCTGACCGAGCGCATCAAAATGGCCGTACTCATCGATAGGAGCACCCGCCTCGTCGTCCAGGGACTCACCGGGCGCGAGGGCACTTTTCACGCGAAGCAGGCGGCCGCCTACGGCACGAACGTCGTCGGCGGCGTGACGCCGGGCAAGGGCGGGACGACGCACGAGGGCTGGCCGATCTTCAACACGGTCGCCGATGCCGTGCGCGAGACTGGAGCGAACGCAACGGTGATCTTCGTGCCGCCGGCGGGCGCCGCCGACGCGATCCTCGAAGCGGCGGACGCGGGCGTCGGGCTGGCCGTGTGCATCACCGAAGGCATCCCGACGCTCGACATGATGCGGGTGTTTTCCATGATCCGCGGCGGGCCTACCCGCGTGATCGGTCCGAACTGTCCAGGCATCATCACGGCGGGGCAGGCGAAGGCCGGCATCATCCCCGGTCACATCTGCCAGGAAGGACGCGTCGGCATCGTGTCGAATAGCGGCACGCTGACCTACGAGGCGATCCACCAGTTGACGCTGCTCGGCCTTGGCCAGACGACGTGCATCGGGATTGGCGGCGATCCGTTGATCGGGACCAACTTCATCGACGCGCTGACGCTGTTCGAAGCGGACCCGGTGACAGAAGCGATCGTCATGATCGGCGAGATCGGCGGCACGGCCGAAGAAGAGGCCGCGGCGTTCATCAAGGGCCACGTGAAGAAGCCGGTCGTCGGCTTCATCGCCGGCCAGACAGCGCCGCCAGGGCGCCGCATGGGGCATGCCGGCGCGATCATCGCCGGCGGCAAGGGCACGGCGGCAGAGAAGATGACGGCGCTCACCGGCGCCGGTGTCCGAGTCGTCAAGAGCCCGGCCGATATCGGAACGGCTGTGAAAGAGGCGCTCCGAGGTTGATCCACTTGGCCTTTGGCCCTTGGGCCTTGGGCGTTGATCCACTTGGCCCTTGGACTTTGGTCTTTGGGCCTTTGCTATAATTCCCTCCGAGAAGCGTCTCTCCGGCCTTTTCTCAGCTCAACCTGCGTCGCGGAAGGATATCAATGTCTCCGAGTGACCTCGCGGTCCAAGAGACCGCCGTCGAGCCCGCCGCCCATCGAGTCGTCAACGATTTCAGCATCCAGGTTGCCACCGTCAACGGGTCCGGCAGCCAGACCGCTAACCTCGTGCTGCTGCGCTCCATCTTCCAGATGGGCGTGCCGGTGTCGGGCAAGAACATGTTCCCGTCGAACATCGCCGGGCTGCCGACCTGGTACACGATCCGCGCCAACAAGGACGGTTACATCGGACGAAAGAAGGAGATCGACTTCCTCGTTGCGATGAACCCGGAGACGGCGAAGGAAGACGTCCTCTCGCTCGAGCCCGGCGCCGCGGCGCTCTACGACGAGCCGCTGAAGCTGAACGCGCTGCGCTCGGATCTGGTGTTCTATCCAGTGCCGTTCGACAAGCTCGTCGCCGAAGTCTGTAAGGACGCGAAGCTGCGGCGCCTCGTCAAGAACATGATCTACGACGGCGTCCTGTCGAAGCTGCTGGGCGTGGACATGGCGGAGATGGAAAAGGCGCTCCGCAAGCAGCTCGGGAAGAAGCTGAAGGCGATCGAGTTGAACCTCGGCGCGCTGAAGGCCGGATACGAGTTCGCAGAGAAGAACCTCACCAAGCAGGATCCCTATTGGGTCGAGCCGATGAACAAGACGCAGGGCATGATCCTGATCGAGGGGAATGCCGCCGGGGCGCTCGGCTCGATGATGGCGGGCGTCACGGTCGTCGCCTGGTATCCAATCACGCCCTCGTCTTCACTGCCGGAGACGCTGATCGGCTACATGAAGAAGTACCGCCACGACAAGGCAACGGGCAAGGCCACCTACGCGATCGTGCAGGCGGAGGACGAGATTGCGTCGATCGGCATGGTGATCGGCGCCGGCTGGGCGGGGGCGCGGGCGATGACGTCGACGGCCGGGCCCGGCATCTCGCTGATGAGCGAGTTCGCCGGCCTTGCGTATTACGCCGAAGTGCCCGGTGTCATCTTCAACATCCAGCGGGTGGGTCCCTCGACGGGCCTCCCCACCCGCACGGCGCAGGGCGACCTCATCACGACAGCGGTGCTGTCGCACGGCGACACCAAGCAGATCATGCTGATCCCGTCGTCGGCCGAAGAGTGCTACACGATGGCGATCGACGCGTTCGATCTCGCCGAGCGGTTCCAGACGCTGGTGTTCGTGATGAGCGACCTGGATCTCGGCATGAACACCTGGATGTCGAATCCCTTCCCGTACCCCGAGAAGCCGCTCGATCGCGGCAAGCTGCTCGACGAAGAGACGCTGAAGCGGCTGGGGGAGTGGGGCCGCTACATGGACGTCGACAGTGACGGCATCCCGTACCGCACGGTGCCCGGCGACGGCATGCCCGCCTACTTCACTCGCGGCTCCGGCCACAACGCGAAGGGGCAGTACAGCGAACGGCCGGACGACTACGTGGACAACATGGAGCGGCTCGCCAAGAAGTTCGAGACGGCCCGGCGCTTCGTGCCGGCGCCGGAGATCGTCGAGACGGCCGGCGCGAAGATCGGGATGATCGGCTACGGCACCAGCCACTGGGCGATCGACGAGAGCCGCGATCAGCTCGAGCGCGAGCAGGGCATGGCGACCGGCTACCTGCGGTTGAAGGCGTACCCATTCACCGACGATCTCGGGGCCTTCATCGACCGCTACGACCGCATCTACGTCGTCGAGCAGAATCGCGACGCGCAGATGCTCGGGTTGATGCGCCTCGAATTCCCGCCGGAACGGATCGCGAAACTGCGGAGCGTGCTGCACTACAACGGCCTGCCGATCGACGCGCGGTCGATCACCGACGAGATCCTCGTGCAGGAAGGCCGAAAATCGCGCGACGAGGTCGGCAAGACGGTCGTGTCCGCGGCGCTCGCGGCGGGAGGAGAGTAGTCATGGCGGGCAAAACCAACCGCATCGGCCTCGAGGTCCAGCCCTATCGCGGCGGCAAGACGACGCTCTGCGCCGGCTGCGGGCACAACGCCATCTCCGAGCGCATCATCGACGCCTTCTTCGAGATGGGCGTCGATCCGTGCATGGTCGTCAAGCTCTCGGGCATCGGCTGCTCGAGCAAGAGCCCGGCCTACTTCCTCGGCGCCGCGCACGGGTTCAACGCCGTGCACGGACGCATGCCGTCGGTCGGCACCGGCGCGATGCTCGCGAACCGCAAGCTGATCGCGATTGGCGTCAGCGGCGATGGCGACACTGGCGCGATCGGCATCGGCCAGTTCGTCCACCTGATGCGGCGCAACGTGCCGATGGTCTACATCATCGAGGACAACGGCTGCTACGGCCTGACGAAGGGACAGTTCTCGCCGACCGCAGACCGCGGTTCGACGGCGAAGTCCGGCGCGGCGAACGATCTGCCGCCGATCGACACCTGCGCGCTGGCTATTCAGCTCGGCGCGTCGTTCGTCGCCCGGTCGTTCTCGGGCGACAAGAAGCAGCTGCTCTCGATCCTCAAGGCGTCTCTCAGCCACCGCGGCACGTGCATGATCGACGTGCTGTCCCCCTGCGTGACGTTCAACGATCACGAGGGCTCGACCAAGAGCTACTCCTACGTGAAGGACCACGACGAGCCGCTCGGGGACGTCAGCTTCGTGCCGTTTTTCGAGGACATCTCGATCGAGTACGACCCTGGCACGACCACGGAAGTCCGGATGCACGACGGATCGAAGCTCTTTCTCAAGAAGGTCGCCGAGGACTACGATCCGACGGACAAGCTGGCAGCCATCCGGCTGCTGCACGAGACCTCGCGCCGGGGTGAATTCGCGACGGGCGTGCTCTACGTCGACCCGAACCAGGACGATTTCCTGACGCTGCTCGACGTCGTCGACGAGCCGCTCGCGTCGCTGCCGCTCGAGAGCGTCCGGCCGGGCCGCGAGGCGCTCGAGGAAATCATGGAAAGCCTGCGGTAATCGATGAAGAAGTCAGTGCTCCTTGCCGTCGCGGCGCTGCTCCTCGCAGACGCCGCGGCGGCCCAGCCCAAACGCCCTCTCCGCTCCGACGACATCTACAACCTCAAAGAAGTGCGCGACCCGCAGCGGTCGCCTGACGGGAAGTGGGTGGCCTACACGGTCACGCGCGCCATCCGCGAGACGGACAAGAACGACACCGACGTCTGGATGGCGAGCTGGGATGGGCAGCAGCACATTCAACTGACGTTCTCGCCCGACAGCGAGTCCTCTCCGCGCTGGAGTCCGGACGGGAAGTATCTCGCGTTCGTCTCGTCACGCCAGGGCGCGCGGGGCGGCCAGATCTGGCTGCTGAACCGCGCCGGCGGCGAGGCGTCCAAGCTCACGGACGTGAAGGGCGGCGTCTCCGACTACCAGTGGTCGCCCGACGGCAAGCGCCTCGTGCTGGTCGTCACGGATCCCGATCCGAACGAGCCGGACGACACGGACAAGGACAAGAAGGACGGCCCACAGAAGACGCCCAAGCCGATCGTCGTCAATCGGTATCGTTTCAAGCAGGACGTCCGCGGCTACCTCGACGCGCGACGATCGCACCTGTATCTGTTCGACGTCGAGGCGAAGAAGTCCGAGCCGTTGACGCGCGGTCCGTTCGACGAGACCTCGCCGGCGTGGTCGCCCGACGGACGGCAGATCGCGTTCATCCGCCGTCACGGCGAAGGCGACGTCGACAAAGCGCCGAATCAGGATCTATTCGTCATCGAGTCGCGCGCCGGCGCCGAGCCGCGGCGGCTGACGATGACGACGGCGGAAGAGGGCGGACGTCCGGCGTGGTCGCCGGATGGACGCTCGATCGCATATCTGCTCGGCGATGAGGTGAAGTACTCCGCCTACGACCAGTTCAAGCTGGTCGTGATCCCGTCGGCGGGCGGTGCGGCGCGTTCGCTCACCGATGCACTCGATCGTCCGGTGCGCAATCCCGTCTGGTCTGCCGACGGATCGTCGATCTTCTTCGGCGTCGTCGACGATCGGTCCGAACATCTGGCGAAGATTCCCGCGGCCAGCGGCCGGGTGGAGCGCGTGGTCGGCGGCAAGCGCGTCATCGCCAGCTTCTCGCCGGGTCCGGACGGGTCGTTCGCGGTGCTTGCCTCGACCGCCACGGAGGTTCCGGAGGTCCACGCCGCCGAGTCGGGCAATCTGCGCCGGCTCTCACGCCAGAACGATGGCTGGATCAAGGACATCCTGCTCGGCACGACCGAGGAGTTCACGTCGATCAGCGGGGACGGAACCGAGGTCCGCGGCCTGCTCGTGAAGCCGCCGACCTACACCGCTGGCCGCAAGTATCCGGCGCTCCTGCGAATCCACGGCGGCCCGAACGGCCAGGACTCGCATGCCTTCAACTTCGAGAGGGAAGTCTTCGCCGCCAACGGCTACGTCGTCGTTGCCGTCAACTACCGCGGCAGCAACGGCCGCGGCAATGCCTACCAGAAGGCGATCTTCGCGGACTGGGGCAACAAGGAAGTCATCGATTTGCTCGGCGCGATGGACCACGTCGTCAAGATCGGCCTCGCGGATCCGGACCGCCTCGGGATCGGCGGCTGGAGCTACGGCGGGATCTTGACGAACTACACGATCGCCACCGACGCGCGCTTCAAGGCGGCGACGAGCGGGGCAGGCAGCTCGAACCAGATCACGATGTACGGCACCGATCAGTACATCACGCAGTACGACCAGGAGATCGGGCCGCCCTGGAAGGCACAGGACCTCTGGATCAAGATCTCGTATCCGTTCTTCCACGCCGACCGGATCAAGACGCCGACGCTGTTCATGGGAGGAGAGAAGGACTTCAACGTGCCGATCACCGGCAGTGAGCAGATGTACCAGGCGCTACGCACGGTCGGCATCGACACGGAACTCGTGATCTACCCGAACCAGTTTCACGGGATCACGATCCCGAGCTACAAGAAGGATCGCCTCGAGCGGTATCTCGCGTGGTACGCGAAGTACCTGTTGAAGCCGGCGACTACCCCTGCGTCTGATCCTCATTCGCGCCGATGACGTCCTCGCAGATCTTCGTGCGGTCAGCCGGTTGGCCGCTGTCGGTGATCGGCTCGGCGTTGCGGTTGCCGTGTTGAGGCCGATCGGTCGTGCGATCGCCTTCGACTGCGCCGATGTGCTCCTCTGGAGGCAGCCGACTATAATTCTTTGACATGGAACGCACCCTCGCGATCATCAAACCCGACGCCGTCGCGGCGCGGAACACCGGCCGCATCGTCCAGCGCATCGAAGAAGCGGGATTCCAGATACGTGCCATGCGGATGCTGCACCTCACCAAAGCCGAGGCCGAAGGTTTCTACGCCGTCCATCGCGAACGACCGTTTTTTCCGAGCCTGACGACGTTCATGTCGTCGGGCCCTGCGGTTGTGCTGGCGCTGGAGGCGGAAGATGCGATTCGCAGGTGGCGGACGCTGATGGGCGCGACCGATCCGTCGAAAGCGGACGCCGGGACGCTGCGCAAGGAGTTCGGACGCTCGATCGAGAACAACGCGACGCATGGATCCGATGCGCCCGAGACGGCAGCGTTCGAACTGGGGTACTTCTTCCCGGGGATCGAGCTCGCCCGGTAGATGGGAAGGTCGCTGCTGGTCGCCGGCCTGGTCATCGCGGGGCTCGGCCTGCTGATGATGTCCGGCGTGCCGATCGGCCGGCTCCCGGGTGATTTCGCCTTTCGCCGCGGCAACGCCACCTTCTACTTTCCGCTGACAACGTCCGTACTGCTGAGTATTATTCTCACGCTCCTGTTCGCGATTCTCCGACGGTGAAGGCTTCGTAATGGCAATCAAGTCCGACAAGTGGATCAAGAAGATGGCGCTCGAGCATCGCATGATCGAGCCGTTCGAGGATCGGCAGGTGCGCTCCGGCGTGATCTCGTTCGGTCTGTCGTCGTACGGCTACGACATACGCGTCGCCGACGAGTTCAAGGTGTTCACCAACGTGAACAACGCGCTGATCGATCCGAAGAACTTCGATCCGCGCTCCTTCGTGGACATCAAGGCCGACACCTGCATCGTCCCGCCGAACTCGTTCGCGCTGGCGCGGACGGTCGAGTACTTCCGCATCCCTCGCGACATCCTGACCGTCTGCCTCGGCAAGTCCACCTACGCGCGCTGCGGCATCATCGTCAACGTCACGCCGTTCGAGCCGGAATGGGAGGGGACCGCCACGCTGGAAATCTCCAACACCACGCCGCTGCCCGCGAAGATCTACGCGAACGAAGGGATCGCGCAGGTGCTGTTCTTCCAGAGCGACGAGATGTGTGAGATCTCGTACGGCGACAAGCAAGGGAAATATCTGCGGCAGCTCGACGTCACGCTGCCTCGAATCTAGAGCAGCCGGTCCACCTCCTCGAGTACCTGTTCGGCTGGCTGCGCGATCGCCAGGTCGAACAGGCTCGAGGCCTCTGTGCTCGCGGGATTGATCTCCACCAGCCGCGCGCCGCGGCGTCGTGCTTCGTGAGCCAGCCTCGCCGCCGGGTAGACCACCGACGACGTCCCAATCGAAAGATAGAGATCGCAGCCGAGCGCGGCGTCGCAGCGGCAGACGACGTCGGGATCGATGCCTTCGCCGAACCAGACGACGTTTGGCCGTGCGAGGCCGCCGCAGTGCCGGCACGTCGGGGGAATCGCCGGCAGTGGCGCCGTCCTGTCCTCCCAGATCGCGGGCGTGGCGTTGCAGCCCGCGGCGCAGCGCAGCTCCCAGATCGAGCCGTGAAACCGGATCGTGTTGTGAGTGCCGGCGAGTTCGTGCAGCCCGTCCACGTTCTGCGTGATGAGGGTGAAGCCGCTGCGGTCGCTCCATCGCGCAAGCACGCTGTGCGCGGCGTTCGGCTGGCACGCGGCGATCAGCGTGCGCCTCCAGTCGTACCAATCCCACACGAGTTGCGGGTCTCGCCGGAAGGCGTCGGGCGTCGCGAGGTCTTCCGGCCGGTACCTTCGCCAGAGTCCGTCCGGTCCCCGGAAGGTCGGCACGCCGCTCGCCGCGGACACGCCGGCGCCCGTGAGTACCGTCACCGTGCGCGCGCCGCGGAGCAGCGCCGCGAGCTCGTGCAGCGGATCCATGACTGCTATTAAACACCCGCGCGCAGCGTAAGATCGGACTATGGCCGATCCACTGCTGCGCCGTGTCCCCGTCGTCGGCGGTCTTGGTTACATCGAACGCATCCGCCAGCTGCCGTCGTCATCTGTGGCGACGCTCGTGGCGGAGCCGGAGAACCGCTACCTTCCGAATGCCATCGCCGTCATGGCCGACCGCGGCAAAGTCGGGTACGTGGCGCCCGAGATCGCGCGGCGCTACTACGACACCCTGCGTTCCGCCGAAACAGCCGTGACGTGTGCGGTGCGACGCTCCGCCCGGTCCGACCACGAGACGTCCGGCGTCGAGCTTCTGCTGGACTTCAGCGATCTGCCGTTGGTGGCAGCCGAATGACGCTGCGAGCTCGCGCGGTCCTCGTCTGTGTGGCGCTCTGCGCGATTGCCGGCGTGCGTGCGGACGTTCGCGCACTGCAGAACGCCGCTGGCGTGCCGCTGCCGCCTGGCGCCGAGCGCGCGTATCGCGCGCTCGAGAAGCGCTTCGATCGCGACGGTGCGTGGGCGATCGTCACGCACATGGACCGCTTCTGGCGAATCGCCGGGAATTCCGGATTCAATGCGTCGATTGACGACATTCGCAATCGGCTCGCGAAAGCTGGCTTCGGCGTCGCGGGTTCAGGACGCGTTGACGCGACGCTGCGCGTCGACGAATATCCAGCGGGCAGCCCCGGATGGGATCACAGCGTCGCGACGGTCACGTTCGAGGGAGGAGACGATCGCGAGCCGTTGTTCTCCCGGGAGCGCGATCGCGTGGCGCTCTGCATCAACTCGTTTTCGACGCCGCCGGACGGCATCGTGGCGCCGCTCGTCGACGTCGGCGCGGCGGCATCCGACGCCGACTTTGCGAATAAGTCGATCCGCGGTGCCATCGTCCTGGGCGACGCGCCGGTGGGCAGGCTGTGGCAGCTCGCGGTGAAGTCGCGCGGCGCGGCCGGCGTGATCTCGACATCGATTGCGCCCTACATCCGTCCCGCGGATCCGGCGCAGTTCACGCGTGAGGAGCAGAAGGACGTGTTCCAGTGGGGCAGCGTTCCCTACGACACGACCGCGCGATCGTTCGGCTTCAAATCGAGCTGGAGGACCGCGCAGCGCATGCGCGAGCGGCTACGTTCCGGCGCGGTGTCGCTGCGTGTCCGCATCGACAGCCGCTTCTACGATGGGCCGAGCCGTTCGCTCGTCGCGGAAATCCGCGGCCGCAGCCGGCCGAACGAGCGCATCGTGATGGTGGCGCACGTCCAGGAGCCCGGCGCCAACGACAACGCGAGCGGCTGTGCGACGCAGTACGGGATCGCACGCGCGTTGCGGGCAGCGATCGAGTCGGGCGCGCTGCCGCCGCCCGAACGCACGCTGACGTTCATCTGGACCGACGAGATCCGTGGGAGCCGTCAGTGGCTCACGTCACGGCCGGACGACTCGCGTGGAGTCCAGTACATGTTTGCGCTCGACATGACCGGCGAGGACACCGCGAAGACGGGTGGGACGTTTCTGATCGAGAAGCAGCCGGATCCCAGCGCCGTCTGGCCGCGGCCATCCGATCCGCACACGGAGTGGGGCGCGAGCCAGGTGAAGGCGGACGCGCTCAAAGGGAGTCTGCTGAACGATCTGCATCTCGCTGTCTGCCGCCGCCGCGCGCGCGACACGGGCTGGGTGGTTCGGACCAATCCGTACGAGGGCGGCAGCGATCACACCGTCTTCGGCGCGGCCGGGGTGCCGTCGCTGCTCAACTGGCATTTCACGGATCGCTACTACCACACGAATCAGGATCGGCCGGACAAGCTGAGCGTCGCCGAAATGGAACACGTCGGCATCTCCGTCGCCACGTCGGCGTGGTTCCTCGCGTCGGCTGGGGAGAAGGACGCGCTGGCTGTGGTCGAGCTGCTCGCGCGCGCGGCGTCCGACCGGCTCGCGCTGGAGCGTCGGCAGGGGAAAGATGCGCCGGAGGTCGAACGCCTCGTCCAGCAGGCGTGGATCAGGTGGTATCAGGAGGCGCTCGATTCCGTCGTCGCATTGCCCATGCAGGCGTCGGATACGCTGCGCGATGCCGTCACGACGGCCAAGTCTCGCGTGCGGTGAATGCGAGACGTTCTCGAACGGCTGGGGCGGTTGCGCGAGGCGAGTGCGAGTGTTACACTTATAATTCTTCCGCGGGGTGGAGCAGTCCGGTAGCTCGTTGGGCTCATAACCCAAAGGTCGCAGGTTCAAATCCTGCCCCCGCAACCAAAGATACTTGCAAGGAGAGGTCGTCGGATTCCGACGACCTCTTCGTTTGTACGGTGGCTCCCAGCATGGCCGCCAGATTCCCCCGCAACTCGATCTGAAGTGCCTCGCCGGCCTGGTCGGGCGTGAGTACGATGGCGTCCACGAGGCCGCGCAGTGCCTCGGTGGCCTCCGACCGGCTGTCCGGCTCCTAGAGCGCCTTGGCGAGGCCTGAGACCTTCTCGCGGTAGATCCGAGCCATCTCCGGATGCAGGAGCGGCGGCGGCTCCTCCGTCGCGGCTACCTGGGCGTCCAGTTGTTCCCGTTTCGCCGCATTCGCGTTCAGCTCGTCCTTCACGACCGAAGGCGCCACGCCTTCCATTACCATCTCGATCAGCTTCTTGCGCCGGGCCTCCAGGCGTTCGATCTCACGCTCCGCAGCCGAGAGGCTGGCGCGGTGCTCCATCCGGAGCCGATTCATCTCGCGGGTGAACTCTTCGCAGAACTCCTCGAAGAGCTCCTGATTCAGGAGCTTCTGCTCAAGCGCCTTCAGAACCCTCGCCTCGACCTCGTCACGCCGGATGGTCAGCCGGTTGTCGCAGGTGCCTTTCTCACGAGCGCCGAAGCATGCGAGCCGATTGCGGCCGGCCATGATGAACCCAGCGCCGCAGACGCCGCATTTCGATAGCCCTGAGAACAGATACTGAGCCCGTCTTGCGAACCCGATGTTGCCGGCGCGTGTGATCGTGCGCCGCGTTGCGCTTTGACGGTCCTTCGCGGCGTTCCAGAGCTCGTCGCTCACTATCCGGAGGGACGGGATCTCCCTCATGATCCAGTCTGCTTTCGGATTCAGGCGCGAGATGCGTTTGCCGGTGTTCGGATTCTTGACGTAGCGCAGCCGGTTCCAGATCAGGCGACCGATGTACAGCTCGTTATTCAGGATGCCCGTGCCGCGTTTCGGGTTGCCGTGGATGGTGCTGGGACTCCAGGTGCCACTGAACGGTCCGGCAATCCCGTCCTAATTAAGCCGCTTCGCAATCGCTTTCGGCGCGATTCCTGCGACGTACTCCCGGAAGATGCGCTCCACGATGCCAGCTTCCCCCGGCTCAATTGCTCGTTCGCCAGTCGTGAGGGTTCCACCGGCCAGCGATTTCACTACGCGGTAGCCGTAACAGAGCCCGCCGCCAGCCTTGCCGCTCTCCACGCGCCCTCGCAGTCCTCGGTGCGTCTTCTCGGCCAGGTCCTTCAGGAACAGCGCGTTCATCGTCCCCTTAAACCCGATGTGCAGGTGCGTGATGTCGCCTTCGGCGAGCGTGACGATGTTGACGCCAGCGAAAGTGAGACGCTTGAAGAGGCCAGCGGTGTCTTCCTGATCGCGGCTGAAGCGGTCTAGCGATTCGGCGAGCACAACGTCGAAACGACGATTCAACGCGTCCCGCATCAGCGCCTGGAATCCAGAGCGCAGGAGCGTCGCCCCTGAGATCGCGTGGTCGGTGAATTCTTGAATGACGGTCCAATCCTGGCGCGCGGCGAACTCGCGGCAGATGCGGAGCTGATCCGCGATCGAGGCGTCGCGTTGATTGTCGGAGGAGTACCGCGCGTAGATCGCAACCTTCATTGCACCGTCACCTCAGGTCGCTCTCGTCGTTGCGCCGCCAGCTCGCGCGCGAAGAGCTCGCGTGCGGCTTGGCGCGCGAGCGTGCGAACAAGCACTCGCAGCGGTTCGTCGCGATGCCCGCGCGGCGCCGCTCGTCGCGTTCCGCGTCGATGTCGCCGATCGCGCTTCTCTCGAGACCCGATCATAACGCCTGGCTCCGGTAGCAGGGTGCAGCCCTCGATCTCAAGCGCTGCGCAAATTCGTGATCGATCTGTGGCCATCACG
>JBMDXB010000077.1:0-26561 GCA_048594885.1 Vicinamibacterales bacterium | reverse complement strand
ACGCGCGCGCCTCCGGCTCCAGCGCGATCGCCACGCGCCGCTCGGCGAGCTGCGCCTCGAGCTGCAGCACGAACTTCTCGACGATCGTCTCCATCACCGACGGCGTCAGCGCCCCGAAGCGGACGATCGCGTCGAGGCGATTGCGGAACTCGGGGCTGAACACCTTTTCGATCGCCTGCTTGGACCGCTGCTGCGCCGCTTTCTGGCGGGTGTCGATGCCGTGTGCCGACCGGCTCGATTCTGCGAATCCAATGGTCCCGGCGCTCAACTCGCGCGAGCCGGCGTTCGACGTCATGATCAGGATGACTTGACGGAAGTCCGCCTTGCGGCCGTTGTTGTCCGTCAGCGTCGCGTGGTCCATCACCTGGAGCAGGATGTTGAAGATGTCCGGGTGCGCCTTCTCGATCTCGTCGAGCAGCAGCACCGCGTAGGGGTGCTGCCGGATGGCGTCGACGAGCAATCCGCCCTGCTCGAAGCCGACGTATCCGGGAGGCGCGCCGATCAGCCGCGCCACCGCGTGCTTCTCCATGTACTCGCTCATGTCGAAGCGGATGAACTCGTTGCCGAGATGCAGCGCGAGCTGTTTGGCGAGCTCCGTCTTGCCCACGCCGGTCGGGCCGGTGAACAGGAAGCAGCCGGCCGGCCGCTCCGGCTGGCCGAGCCCGGCGCGCGCCCGCTTGATGGCACGCGCGACGGTGCCGACGGCTTCCTCCTGGCCGAACACGACGCGTCCCAGCGACTCTCCGAGCGACTTCAGGCGGTCCTTGTCGGAAGATGACGCCTGCTTTGCCGGAATGCGCGCCATTCGCGCGACGACGTCTTCGATGTTCTGCGCCGTGATCTCCGGTATCTCCGCGATCGGCTCCCGCCCCCCGGCTCCCAGACCCCCCGGCTCCCCGACGCGCGTCGCGGCCATGCCCATGCGGCGCTTCGCGCCCGCCTCGTCCATCACGTCGATGGCGCTGTCGGGCAGCTTGTAGTCCCGCAGATGCCGGGCGGCGAGCTTCGCCGCGGCCTCCAGCGCGTCGTCGACATAGCGCACGCGGTGATGGCCCTCGTAGCGCGATTTCAGGCCCTGAAGGATCTTCACCGTCTCCGGAATCGACGGCTCGTCGACGGTGATCTTCTGCAGCCGGCGCGCGAGCGCGCGGTCCTTCTCGATGTGCTTGAACTCCTCGTGCGTCGTCGATCCGACGACGCGGAGCTGGCCGGCGGTAAGCACCGGCTTGATCAGCGTCGCGAGATCCATCGTGCCGCCCGTCGTCGCACCGGCGCCGACGGTGGAATGAATCTCGTCGATGAACAGAATCGGCATCGGCCGCTTGGCCAGCGCGTTGATGACCGCCTTGAACCGCTCCTCGAAGTCGCCGCGGAAGCGCGTGCCGGCGAGCAGCGCCGCCGTGTCGAGCGAGAAGACTTCCGCCCCCTGCAGCAGCTCTGGGACGTCGTCTTCGAGCAGCCGTGCGGCGAGACCTTCGGCCAGCGCGGTCTTGCCGACGCCAGCGTCGCCGACGAACACCGGGTTGTTCTTGCGACGGCGGCAGAGGATCTCCATCGTCCGCTGCAGCTCGTCAGTGCGGCCGATCAACGGATCGAGCTCGCCCGCGCGGGCGCGCTCGGTGAGGTTCGTCGCGTACGCGGTCAGCGGATCGCGCGCGGTTGCCGACCCGCGTTCGCCGCTGCCCGCCTCGCCTTCGTTCGATTCGGACGCTTCGACCGCCTGTCCCTCGTGGAAAGGGACCTTGCTGATGCCATGGGTGATGAAATTCAGCACGTCGAGGCGAGTGATGCCCTGGCCAGCGAGGAGCTGCGCCGCGAACGATTTGCTCTGCTGCAGCAGCGCGGCAAGCACGTCGCCCGACTGGACTTCCTGCCGTCCCGCGCTCTGCACGTGCAGGACGGCCGTCTGCAGCACGCGGCGGAACGCGAGCGTCTGCTCAGGCTCCTTCTGCTGGCCGCGGGGGAACTGCTCGACCATCTCCTTGAGGAAGACGTCGAGGTCGCGGCGCAGCCGCGGCAGATCGCCACCGCACGCCGTCAGGATGCGCTCGCCGTCGGGATCGTGCGCCAGCGCGTAGAGCAGATGCTCGAGCGTCAGGTGCGTGTGCCTGCGCGATGTCGCCTCGCGATAGGCGACGGTCAGTACGATTTCCAGTGCGGGACTAAACATATGCGTCGCTGTCCGCTGTCCGCTGTCCGCTGTCCGCTGTCCGCTTTCCGCTTTCCGCTGTCCGCTGTCCGATCGCTCAGCGCTCAGCGCTCAGCGCTCAGCGGCCAGCGGCCAGCGATTTCACTCGGGCTCCATGGCGGCGAGCAGGGGGAAACCATTCTCCCTCGCCCGCTCGATGACGGCATTCACCTTCGTTTCGGCGACTTCATGCGGGTACACGCCGCAGAGACCCTTGCCCTGCGTGTGGACCATCATCATGATGCGATACGCTTCGGCCGGCTGCTTATGAAAGATCGACTCGAGCACCTCGATGACGAAGTCCATCGTCGTGTAATCGTCGTTGATCAGCAGCACGCGGTAGAGCTCTGGCTTCTTCGTCTCCTGCTTCGTCCGCTCGAGGACTTCGCCGCTGGTCCGCCGCTCCGTATCCGCCATGGGGCCAATGCGCCGTCTCTTCTGATTCTAGCAGGGCCGGACGCTGGGGTAAGATCGCGCGACTTTCGAGGAGAAGAGTGCCGATGACGAGATGCTCACGGCCGGCGGCGCTGTCGGCGGCCGCCGCGTTCGCGCTGATTGTCCCGGGGAGCGCCCAACAACCGCCGGCCGCCCAGCCCGATACGGCAATTCAGGCGGGGCGCCTCATCGACGGGGTCGCGGCAAGCGTGCGCACTGGCGCAACCATTCTGATCGCCGGCGACCGCGTGGTCCGCGTCGAAACTGGGTTCGTGGCGCCCGCTGGCGCGAGGGTCGTCGACTTGAAGAACGCGACCGTGATGCCCGGATTCATCGATTCCCACACGCACATCACCGGCGAGATCGGGCCCGATGCGCTGCTTCGAACCGTCACGCAGGGAGATGTCGATGCGGCGGTGCGCGCACCCATCTTCGCGAAGCGCACGCTCGACGCCGGCTTCACGACGATTCGGAATCTGGGCGCCGACGGCGGCGTTGACGTCGCGCTGAAGCGCGCCATCAACGAAGGTGTCGTGCCCGGGCCGCGCATCTGGACGGCGCGCAATTCGCTGAGCATCACGGGCGGCCACGGAGACCAGGGCGGTCTCCGGCCCGACATCCTCGGCGACGCGACCTGGAGGGACGGCATCGTCGATTCGGCCGACGAAGCAGTGAAGGCCGTGCGCTACCAGCACAAGTACGGCGCCGATCTGATCAAGTTCACCGCCACCGGAGGCGTGCTCTCGATCAACGACTCCGGCCACCTGCAGCAGTTCTCCGATGCGGAGATGCGCGCCATCGTGGCGGCCGCGCACATGTTGGGCATCAAGGTGGCAGCGCATGCGCACGGCAAAGAGGGGATGGAAACGGCGATCCGCGCCGGCGTCGACTCGATCGAGCATGGCTCCTATCTCGACGATGAGACCGTCGCGCTGTTCAAGAAACACGGCACGTACTACGTGCCGACGATCCTGGCCGGACAAACGGTCGCGGAAATGGCGAAGAAGCCAGGCGCGCTGCACTCGTCGGTGCGCGAGAAGGCGGCGAAGATCGGTCCGCTCATCATGGGCGCCTTCGCGCGCGCGTACAAGGGCGGCGTCAAGATCGCGTTTGGTACCGACTCCGGCGTGTCGGCGCACGGCCAGAACGCGCGCGAGTTCGGATACATGGTGGAAGCCGGGATGCCGGCGATGGAGGCGATTGTGTCCGCGACCCGCAATGCCGCCGATCTCCTCGGCGCCGCAGACCGGATCGGGTCCATTCAAGCTGGCCGCTTTGCGGACATCATTGCCGTGGCAGGCGATCCGCTGAAGGACATCACCGAGCTTCAGCGCGTCACCTTCGTGATGAAGGACGGGCATATCTACAAGGGGGCCGGGGGGCCGGGGAGCCGGGGGGCCGGGGGGCCGGGGAGCCGATGATGGCGAGCCTTGCGCCTGGTCTGGACTACGTCGATCTGACCTTCCTCGGCCGGCCGGAAATCATCGCCACCGCGATTCTGCGTGGCGCTGACGGGGTCGCGCTGGTGGATCCCGGGCCGTCGACAACGGTTGAGAACCTCCGCGGCGCGCTCGCAAAGAAGGGGATAGAGTTCTCCGACATCCGCCACCTGCTGCTGACGCACATCCACCTGGATCACGCGGGGGGCACGGGCACGCTGCTCCGCGAGAATCCATCGATCGAGGTGTACGTCCACGAGCGCGGTGCGCCGCACCTGATCGATCCGTCGAAGCTGCTGGCGAGCGCGACGCGCTTGTACGGCGCCGACATGGAGCGGCTCTGGGGCGACGTGCTCCCCGTGCCTTCTGAGCGGGTGCACGTCCTCTCCGGCGGCGAGCGCATTACCGCCGGCAGTCGCGAGCTGCACGTCGCCTATACACCGGGACATGCGTCGCATCACGTGAGCTATTTCGATGCCTCGAGCCGCGTCGCGTTCGTCGGCGACACGGCGGGCATTCGACGCAGTCCTGGGAGCTTCATCATGCCGCCGACGCCTCCGCCGGACATCGATCTCGAACTGTGGCGCGAGAGCGAGACGCGCATCCTCGCATGGGATCCCGACACGCTGTTCCTCACCCACTTCGGGCCATGGCACGGCGCGCGCCTCCACTATCAGGAGCTGATGGATCGCCTCGCCGAATGGAGCCGTCTCGTCCGCCGGCTGCTCGCGGACGCGACGCTCAGCGATGATGATCGGCAGAGCCGGTTCGTGGACGATGTGCTGCGCGATATGCGGCGGGTGATGGGCGACTTCGCAGCCGAGCAATACAACCGCGCCGGCCGCCTCGACTATTCGTATCAGGGACTCGCGCGCTACTGGCGCAAGCGATCGGCGTAACCGCCGCGTTCCGGTTGGCACGCTCATGGAACGGAGATCCGTGGAGCGTGCCATGCACGGACGAGCTCTCGTCTCGGTGTTCAGCCTGGTCGTGATTTGCGCCGTGGCAACTCCCGCGCAAATACCGTCGGTGTCAACGCAATTGCCCACACCGGGGCCACCGGTGACGGCGGAGAACGAAGACTGGTATTTGCGCGGCGAGCCGATCACCTTCGACGGCCACTTCTATTACCCGAGCGGACCGGCCGTTCACTTCAACCGCAACGAGATGACGCGCAGCGGCTTCTACCGCGGAATCCCGCTCTACTCGCGCACGACGATCGAGCCGTTCAGCATGATGTACGTGCCGATCGGTGGCGGCCTGATGCAGCCGTACGAGCGGCCGCGTTTCGGCGAGGTGGCTGGCACCGTCGGCTCGCTGGGATCGTCGTTCCCGGTGCCGATGGCCGACACTCGGAGGATCCTCACCGACGCGCCGCAGGCGCCCAGCGCGCCAACCAACCTGCCGAATACGATCGCGAATCGCACCGTTGGCATTGATGCCGGCGGCACTCCGCCGCTCGGTCCGGCTCCGGTCGGAACGACGGGCGCGGTGGCGGAGGTTCCGCGCGCCGCGGCGACCGCGGGCCGCGCCGTGGTCGTGCCGAGACCGCGGGGCTTCGAAACCGTACTCCGGCCGACGGGCGCGAACGACATTTACATCGAGTACAACGGCATCCGGTGGTTCAGCAGCGGCCCGCCGGCGTCGATCGATCGCGCATCGCTGACGCTCACCGGCGAGCATCGTGGCTTCCCGGTGTACATGCGCCGCGGCGACCCTTCGACGATCTTCATTCCCACGACGGTAGACGCGGATGCGGCGCTCGCGAGATACTCGCGGCGGTGATCAGCACGCAGCACGTGTACAGACGAAGTCCAGATTCTGGAAATCCGGACTCGAGAAGTGAAGTCGAAGGTTGAAGGCCGAAACCTCCAACCTCCGACGAACCTGGCCGCGGGCGCCTTCGCCCGGGAACGGGGGTGGCGAGCCGGCCTATGTGGCTGACGAGGCAGGTAGTCAGCCGGCCGGCACCGGTGGGCAAACTTTTTTACGCGACAGCCATAGCTTGCTTTCGCGTCTCGCCGGTCAGATGCGAGGGACGTGCGCCGTCCATGCGAACGAAAGCGCCGTCACGCGTCTGTGCCAGGAACTTCGCATCGACCAGCGCGCCGAGCAACGCATCGCAGACGTCGCGCTCCAGCCCCCACAGGCGCTGCGCCTGGGCGGCCGTCAGCCGAAGTCCGGGCATCTCGACGTACTCGCCCTGGATTCGCTGCAGCACTTCGTCGATACGCATGGCTCGAAACCTCCCCAAGGGTCCGCTTGTCTTGCTATGTTGTTTAGTAGTTAGCGTATTAGCGCAAGCAACCGATGTGCCGTACGGCCGAAGGTTCTCGGCACCATACATACGCATAGTGTAAATACTTGATTTGATTTGGGTTAAGCTGTTTCAGTCACGCGTATGGCTTCGCGTCCGGTTAACTCATCCGCAGGGAATGTGTACGTACGCAGGTCGACTGTTGTCAGGTTTCACTACGCACCCGTTTACACGGTTGCTCGACCGCAGAAAAGGCCTCTGAAATGACGCGGCAGCGCGCCCGGTGAGGGCTTCGGAGATATTGCAGAAACTGCACGCCGTCGCGGAACCGGGCCGCGTGGCGGTCCTTCGCAGCTTCTTCAGGACGGGGCCGGGCCAGTACGGCGAGGGCGACGAGTTCATCGGAGTCCGCGTTCCGGACATCCGGGCGCTGGGCCGCCAGTTTCGAGATGCACCGCTGCCGGAGATCGAAAAGCTCCTGCGGTCCCCCGTTCACGAAGCGCGCCTGCTCGCGCTGGTGCTGCTCGTTGGCGCCTTCACGCGCGCCGGCGAGTCCGGGCGCCGCCGCATCTACAACCTCTATCTGACCCGCACGGCGTTCATCAACAGTTGGGACCTCGTCGACGTCTCCGCGCCGCACATCGTCGGCGCCTGGCTCATCGCGCGGAAGCGGACGACGCTGCGCCGCCTGGCGCGGTCGAAGTCTGTCTGGGAACGGCGCATCGCCATCCTGGCGACGCACCATTTCATCAGGCGCGGAGATCTGGAGGACACGTTCGCGCTCGCCGACCTGCTGCTCGACGACGAGCACGACCTGATTCACAAGGCGGTGGGCTGGATGCTGCGTGAGGCGGGCAACCGCAATCCCGCTGCGCTTCGCCGCTTTCTGAAGACGCGCCACACGCGCATGCCGCGGACGATGCTGCGATATGCGATCGAGAAGTTTCCGGAGCAGGAAAGACGGAAGTACGTGAGGATCACAGCTCGCGCAGCGCGGTGACGACCGGTAGCCGCGCCGCACGCCAGGCGGGGAACAGGCCGCCGAACAGCCCCATGATCACGGCGAAGAATAGCGCCTGCGCAAACAGCGCCGGCGTCACGGCGAACGAGAACGCCACCTGGCTGAACGACTGGAAGTTCATCGTCGTCGTCTGGTAGCCGTCGAAGGCGAGCCACGCCGCCAGGCCGCCCATGAGACCGCCCACCACCGCTAGAACGATCGCTTCGGTGAGCACGGAGAACACCACGGGGAAGTTGCCGAAGCCGAGCGCGCGCAGCGTCGCAATCTCCCGTGTACGGCTTGCGACTGCCGTGTACATCGTGTTGACCGCGCCGAAGATGGCACCGATCCCCATCAGAGCGGCGATCAGGTAGCCGATGGTAGTGATGACGAGGTGCAGCACCTCGGACTGGCCGGCGTAGTATTCCGGCTCGGGAATCGCCGTCACCGAGACGCGCGGGTCGGACGTCAGCGCGTCCTTGAACCGCTGGAAGGCGTCCGGGCTCTCGAGCCGGACGTACACGGACTGATACGTGTCCCCTCGCCGATAGGCTGGCTGCAGGACTCGTGCATCGCACCAGATCTCAGATTCCGCGATCGTCCCGTTTGCCTCGAAGATACCGACGACCGTCCACGTGTTCTGCGCCCAGTGCTGCGTCGAGCCGACGGTGAGGTTCGCGAACTGCTGCGACGCCGCGCGGCCGACGACGATCTCGCTGGTGCCCGGCGTGAACATGCGACCTTCGACGATCTTCACGTACGGCCGGACCTTCAGCGCGACCGGCGAGAGGCCGCGCAGCGGCACGTTCATGTCCGTGGCGTCCTTCTTCGTCGGGTGGCCGACGATCACGAACAGCTCGGCGGAGGCGACGGGGCCGCTCTCATCGCGCATGACGCCGGGCGCGTCCATCACGATGCGCGTCTCGGTGTTCGCCAGGCCGCTGGTCATCTCGGTGTCGCTGCCCGCACGCATCACGATGACGGTCTGGCGATCGCCGACGTCGGTCATCGCCGCCTTGAATCCTTCGGCGATCGACAGCACGCCGACGAACACGACCACCACGCCGGCGATGCCGGCAATGGCGACCGACGAAGACCCGAGGCGCTGCCCGATTGAGCGGAGGTTGACGCCCGTGACGGCGAAGATCTGCGACAGCACGTCAGTTCCTCCTCAGCGCGTCGACGATGCGCAGACGTCCGGCTTGCCACGCGGGAAACGCGCCGGAGACCATGCCGAGCATGAGCACGAAGATGACGCCGAACACCACGTCCCTGACCGGGAAGTAGAAGAGCGGCAGGAAACCCCCGGTCGGATCGCCGATCTGAATCAGCACCCACGCAGCCACCAGACCGATGCCGCCGCCGATGATGGCGATGGCGCACGATTCGAGCAGCACCATGGCGAGCACCCGGCCATCGCCGAAGCCGAGCGTCTTCAACACCGCCAGCTCGTTCGTGCGCTCGCGGATCGACTGGGCCATGGTGTTCGCGGTGACGAGGAGAATCATCAGGATGGCCGCGGTCGCAATGAGCTGCGTCATCAGGCTGATGTTGCCGATCTGCTTGGCAAAGCCCGCCGCGAAGGCTTTCTCCGTGTCGGTCTTCGTCTCGGCCGTCGAGTTCGCGAACATCTCGTCGATCTTCCTGGCGATCTCGGGCGACTTCGCGGGATCGGCCACCCGGATCACGTACCATCCCACCTGGTTTCTGAATGACTCGTTGCGAACGGTCTCGTTGACGAGATTCCAGTGGAAGAACAGCTGCGTCTTGTCCGTCCCCTTGACCGGCGAGTCGTAGATGCCGACGATGTTGAACTCCCAGGTCGGCCTGAACGGCCGGAAGATCGTTGCCTGGAGCGGCACGCGATCCCCCACCTTCCATCCGAAGCGCTTCGCAGTATCGCTGCCGACGATGGCGCCCTCGCGGTCGGCGAGGAACGCCTTCTTCTGCTCTTCCGGAACGATGAATTCCGGATACATCCGCATCCAGCTCTCGGCCTCGACGGCCATGTTCGCGAATTGATTCCTCGAATCCTGGTAGTAGCCGCCGAACCAGTTGGCGTGCGTGACGTCGACGACCCCTTCAACCCGCCGGATCTGCTCCAGGTAGCTGTACGGCAGCGGCTGGATGATCGTCGTCTTGTTGAGGACCATCAGCCGATCGACGCCGGCGAGATCGACGCCCATGCTGAACGCGGCGCGGATCGCCATCAGGTAGCCGAACAGCACGAACGCGACGAACACCGACAGGACGGTGAAGATCGTGCGCACCTTGCGCCGCAGCAGGTTCCGCCAGACGAGCGGGAGGTACTTCACTGAAGCACCTCCTGAACCAGCACGCCCTTCTCGAGGTGCAGCGTGCGCTTCGCGCGCGCGGCGGCGTGCGGGTCGTGCGTCACCATGACGATCGTCTTGCCGTGGTCGCGATTGAGCGTCTGCAGCAGATCCAGGATCTCGTCGCCCGACTTGCGATCGAGGTCGCCGGTCGGCTCGTCGCAGAGCAGCAGCGTCGGATCGGTGACGATCGCGCGGGCGATGCCGACTCGCTGCTCCTGGCCGCCCGACAGCTGCCGCGGATAATGGTTCATCCGATCGGCGAGTCCGACGACCGACAGCGCGATCTCGACGCGCTTGCGGCGCTCCGCCTTGGAGAGCTTCGTCAGCAGCAGCGGCAGTTCGACGTTTCTTGCCGCCGTCAGCACCGGCAGCAGGTTGTAGAGCTGAAAGATGAAGCCGATGTGGCGCGCGCGCCAGGCCGAGAGCTTCGCGCCTGACAGGCGTTCGATCCGCTCACCCGCGACCTCGATCGTGCCGCGCGTCGGCGTGTCGAGCCCGCCCAGCAGGTTCAGCAGCGTCGTCTTGCCAGAGCCCGAGGGACCCATCAGCGCGAGGAAGTCGCCTTCCGGTATCTCGAGCGACACGCCCTGCAGGACGTCGATGCGCTCGCTGCCGCGGTGAAAGACCTTGTGGATGTCGGACGTGGTGACCAGCGTCTTCATCAGCGCTCCCTTACCGTGACACGCGTGCCGTCGGCCAGCGTGGCCGGGCCTTCGACGATGACCCGCTCGCCCGCCTGGAGACCGGACACGATTTCCACCTGGTCGCCGTCGGCCGCTCCCACGCTGACCGCGCGCCGCTCGGCGACGTCCTCCTTGACGATGAACACGACATCGCGTCCGTCAGCCTTGCGAAGTGCCGCCTTCGGCACGAGCAGCCGCGTCTGCACGGCCGCGACCGGCTCCGGCTGGCGCTCGGCGAGGAACGACACCTTCACGCCCATGTCGGGGAGGATCCGGGGATCGAGCTTGTCGAACCCGATGCGCACCTTCACCGTCGCCTTGGACCGATCCGCCGACGGCACCGTGGTAATGACGTGCGAGGGAATCCGCCAGTCGGGATAGGCGTCGAGCACGGCCTCGACGGGCTGGCCCGCCGTCACCCGGTTGATGTAGCTCTCGTTGACGTCCACCTCGATCTCGAGCGACGACATATCGACGATGGTGCAGATGCCCGTCCGCGTGAAGCCACCGCCGGCCGACACCGGGGAGATCATCTCTCCCGGCTGCGCGTCCTTCGAGATCGCGACGCCGTCGAATGGGGCGCGCACGATCATGTCGTTCAGATCCGTTCGTCGCGCCTGCACCTGGCTTTCGGCCACGCGCACCTGCTCGCGCGCCAGCGCGATACGGGCCTTCAGCGACTCGACCTGCGCTTCGGCCGTGTCGAATTCCGCCTTGCCGACGACGCCTTCCTTGACGAGTTGAGCGCGCCGCGCGAGCGTCAGCTCCGCCTCGCGCAGCCTGGCCTCGTCCTCGGCGGCGCCGCGCCGCGAGGCGGCGAGCTGCGCCTCGGTGACGGCCAGGGCCGAACGAATCTGCGAATCGTCGAGCCGCGCGAGCACCTGGCCGCGCCGCACCGCCATGCCTTCCTCGACGTTCACCTCGATGATCTTCCCGGTGACCTTCGACGACACCGTGGCGCGGCGACGCGCCGTCACGTAGCCGGACGCGTTCAACACTGCCCCCGCCGCCCCCGCGCCGGACTTCGACACCACCGTCGCCGTCTTCACCGGCTCGGCCTGCACCCGCTGCGTCCAGAACCACGCGCCGGCGCCAGCGCCGAGGACGAGAATCGCCAGCGTCAGCCATACACCACGGCGGCCACCGCCCGCCCGCGCGGAGTGGTCGATCTTGAGGGAAGCGAGCTTATCGTTGAGAGTCACTATTCGATTGCCGATTGCGGATCGTCGATTGCGGATTGACGCGATTGACGATTGCCGATTGCGATTGTCGATTGCCCGATTGGGATTGACGATTGCCGATTGACGATTCCGATTGCCGATTGACGATTCCGATTGTTGATTGACGATTCCGATTGTTGATTGATGATTCCGATTGTTGATTGACGATTCCGATTGTCGATTGCCAACTGTTCGATTGGCCGGCCCGTGCGGCCTATCCGAACATGGTCGATTGGCCGTGACCGTTTTCGACAGCCGTCGGAAGAACTTCCAGTATAGACACAATACGGTCAGGGAGGGCCGGAGTGCCGGGCGATCCGGCGAATGGCGAGTTTTCGGCGGTGAATGCCACCTTACATCAGCGTTCGGACTTCAAGCGGCAATCCCAATCGCCAATCGGCAACCCAATCGCCAATCGCCAATCGGCAATCGCAATCGCCAATCGCCGATCCGCGGTCCAATCGCCAATCCGCAATCCGCGATCCAATCGCCAATCCGCAATCCCAATCGCCAATCGCCAATCCCGTCAATCCGCAATCGACGATCGGCAATCCGCAATCGACTTAGCGCAAGGTCCCCGTAACCCACCCCCGCGACAAGTAGTCGCTCATCGTGAGCGAGAACAGGATCAGCAGCCAGAAGAAGCCGGCGGCGGCGACGACCCAGGTCAGCCGCGTGCTCCAGCGCACGTGCATGAAGAAGAGGACCACGAGCAGCGCCTTCGTGCAGGCGATCGTCAGCATCACGATGTTGTTGAGGGCGCCGAGGTCGAACTTCGCCACGAAGACCGTGAGCGCCGTCCCGACGACCAGCGCCAGGAACACCAGATAGTAGAGGCTCTTGGGAGCGACGTGGCCAGCAGCAGACATCTTTCTAATGTGCCCCGTAGTGATAGCCGATGAGATACAGCAGCGGGAACAGGAAGATCCAGACGATGTCGACGAAGTGCCAGTAGAGGCCGGCGACCTCGACCGGCGTGTAGTACGTCGCGTCGAACTGGCGTCTCCACGCCATGATCGCGATGACGGTCATGATGCCGAGGCCCACCACCATGTGCAGCGCGTGCAGTCCCGTCATGCAGAAGTACAGCGAGTAGAACATCTCCGCCGCCTGCGGGTACTCCCCGGTCCACGTGAACGCGCCCTTGTCGAACAGCCCGAGCACGTTGGCGGCAGGCCCCGGCACGATGTTGTGGGCGAACTTTTCGCTGTACTCGACGTACTTGATGCCGAGGAACGCGGCGCCGAGGATCATCGTCACGACCAGCCACGCGACCTGTGTCTTCGCCGGCGCGCTCGTCTGCGCCGACCGCACGGCCAGCGCCATCGTCAGCGAGCTGATGATGAGGACGAGCGTGTTGATCGCGCCCCAGGTCACGTCGAGATGATTACTGGCCTCGGCGAAGCCTTCCGGTGAGCTGCTCCGGTAGAGCAGGTAGGCCATGAACAGGCCGCCGAAGAACATGATCTCGGTGACGAGGAAGACCCACATGCCGAGCGTCGACGCCTCGGCCTGCTGCGCCATGTCATCGAAGTGGTGCTGCAGTTTGGGATGGTGAGGCGCGTGCGCGTGCCCGTGCGGATCGCCGCCCGGCGGATGAATCGCCACTTGCGCGTGACCGTCAGGCAAGACCAACCTCCCGGCTCGGTGCGTATTGGTGCGTTCCCTCGGTGACGATCGGCGTCACGGCGAAGTTCTCCGTCGGCGGCGGCGACGGAATCTCCCACTCGAGCCCCTTCACACCCCACGGATTGGCCGACGCCTTCGCTCCGGCGAAGATCGACCACGTCAGGTAGATCATCGGCAGCAGGTAGCCGACCGCGAGGATCGACGCGCCGGCGGTCGACATGACGTTGAAGATCTGGAACTCGTCTGCGTAGGCGTGATACCGCCGCGGCATCCCGAGGTAGCCGGCAAGGAACTGCGGGAAGAACGTGAGGTTGAAGCCGACGAAGACGACGAGTGCCGCGAATTTCGCCCAGCCTTCCGGATACATCCGGCCCGAGATCTTCGGCCACCAGTAGTGCAGGCCTCCGAGGTAGCCCATGATGGCGCCGCCGACCATGATGTAGTGGAAGTGCGCGACGATGAAGTAGGTGTCGTGCACGTGGATGTCGAGGCCGAGCGTGGCGAGGAACAGGCCCGTCAGCCCACCGATCGCGAACAGGCCGATGAAGCCGAACGCATACAGCATCGGCGAGTCGAGCAGCACCGAACCTTTGTAGATCGTCGCGGTCCAGTTGAAGACTTTGATCGCCGACGGGATCGCGACGAGGAAGCTGAGAACCGAAAAGATCAGCCCGGCGTACACCGACTGGCCGGCGACGAACAGGTGGTGGCCCCAGACGAGGAAGCCGATGATCGCGATCGCCAGCGAGGAGAACGCGACGAAGCTGTAGCCGAAGATGTTCTTGCGCGTGAACGCCTGGACGACCTCGCTGATGACGCCCATCGCCGGCAGGATCATGATGTAGACCGCCGGGTGCGAGTAGAACCAGAACAGGTGCTGGAAGAGGACCGGATCGCCGCCGAGCGCCGGGTCGAAGATGCCGAAGTGCAGCGCGCGCTCGGCTGCGACCAGCAGCACGGTGATCGCGACGACCGGCGTGCCCAGAATCATGATCAGGCTCGTCGCGTAGTGCGACCAGACGAACAGCGGCAGCCGGAACCACGTCATGCCCGGCGCCCGCATGCGGTGCACCGTGACGATGAAGTTGAGGCCCGTCAGGATCGAGGAGAAGCCGGTGATGAACACGCCGAGCGCCGCGGTGATGACGTGCCCGTTCGCCGCAGCCGTGCTGTAGGGCGTGTAGAACGTCCAGCCGGTGTCCACGCCGCCGCTCAGCGCGGCGACGAGGGTGAAGATGCCGCCCGCGACGTAGATGTACCAGCTCAGAAGGTTGATGCGCGGAAACGCGAGGTCCTTCGCGCCGATCATGATCGGCAGGAAGAAGTTGCCGAGCACCGCGGGGATCGACGGAATCAGGAAGAAGAAGACCATCACCACGCCGTGCATGGTGAACATCTTGTTGTAGTTCTCGGCGGTCAGCAGGTCGCCCGCCGGCGTCATCAGCTCGAGGCGGATGAGCACCGCGAACAGGCCGCCCAGGTAGAAGAAGGCGGTGATCGAGATCAGGTACAGCAGCGCGATGCGCTTGTGGTCTCGCGTCAGCAGCCACGACTTGAGGCCGTGGCCGTTGTTGAGGTAGTTGAGAGTGGGTGTTTCCATCGGCTTCTGAGGCCCGGCCAAGGCCGGGCCCTACTGTCTTTCCTTGATGGGCCGCTCGCTCGCCTGCGGCATCTGCGGCGTCGCCGTCTGCTCGGCGGGCGAACCCTCCGGCGTCAGCGACCGGACGTAGGCGATGAGCTGCAGGATCTGCTCTTCGGTCACCAGTCCCTGGAACGTCGGCATCAACGGCTGGAATCCGGCGACGATCTTGGCCTGCGGATTCACGATCGATTCGCGGATGTAGGCCTCGTCGGCGACGATGCGCCGCCCGTCCTGTAGTTCCACCGGCTTGCCGAAAAGATTCACGAGCATCGGGCCACGCCCCTGTGACTTCTCCTGGTGGCACGTGACGCACGCCAGCGACTGGAACAGCTTCTGTCCCGCCTGGACCGGTGAATCCTCGGCGCGGCCGCCGCCCAACCAGGCCTGAAAGTCTCCCGGCTCCATCGCAACGACCGATCCGATCATCCCGGAATGCTTCGTTCCGCAGTACTCGGCGCAGAACAGGTGGTAGACGCCCGGCTTCGTCGCCGTGAACCACAGCGTGTTGTAGCGGCCAGGGATGACGTCGGCTTTCACGCGGAACGCCGGGATGTAGAAGCTGTGAATCACGTCTTCCGAGCCCATGATCAGCTTCACCGGCCGGCCGACCGGCACGTGCAGCTCGTTGATCTCGCGCTGACCGTCCCGATGCTGGATCTTCCACATCCACTGCTTGCCGACGACGTAGATTTCCATCGCGCCGGCGGGAGGGCGATACAGCTCGAAGAACACCTTCGCGCCCCAGCCGAACATGACCATGACGATGAAGAACGGGATGATCGTCCAGATCAGCTCGAGCGGCAGCGACCCGTGGATCGGTACGCCGATCTCGTCGCGGTGGCGCCGGCGGTATTTCACCGCGAAGACGATGACGAGCGCGGCGATCAGCAGCGCAAAGAACGCCGTGACGGCGACCAGGAAGAAGTAGATCGCGTCGACCTGGCCGGCCTGCTGCGACGCCTGCTCCGGGAACAAGGGGAAGTTCTTGAACATCGCTTGAGGTTCAGTTCACCGCGTGCGCCGTACGCTCGCGCCTGAGACTCACGAAGAGAAACGTCAGGAACGCCGCGAGCGTCAGCACCCCGCCGATGCGCACCATCCCGACCACCGTCGCGCCGTACTTCCCGGTCGCCGGGTCGTAGTGGTAGCAGAGCAGCAGCACATCGTCGACGGCGGTGCCGATGCGTTCCTCCGACGCCTCGATTACGCCGAAGCGGATGTCGCGCGGCGAGTATTCGATGCCGTAGAAGTAGCGCGACACGATGCCTTTCGGCGTCAGCAGTTCGACGCCGGCGCCGTGCGCGTACTGCTTGATCGACTCGTCGTACTCGTAGCGGAAGCCGACCGCATCGGCGAGGCGGCGGATGTTCTCCTCCTTCCCGGTCAGGAAGTGCCAGCCAGCCGCCGTGTGCGGACGCCCGTAGCGTTCGAGATACGCGGCCTTCTTCTGAGAAGCCAGGCCCGGACCCTCACGCGGGTTGATACTCACGGCGACGACGTCGAACTCGCGGCCGACGTCGAACGTGAGCGTACCGAGCGCGCTCACGACGCCGTTCAGGACCTGCGTGCAAAGCATCGGGCACTCGTAGTACACGAGCGCGAGCAGCACCGGGCGCTTCCCGAAGAAGTCGCCGAGGCGGACGTCGCGGCCCGACTCGTCGACGAACGGGAGGTCGAGCGGCACCTGGTGGTTCAACCGCTGATCGATCCCGATCTTCGAGAGCAGCCCCGGCCGCGCGGCTGCCGCGTCGCCCGGCGCATCCGCCGTGCGCCCGACGCCTTGTGCGTGGGCCGCGCCGGTCGCTGTCAGCGCCGCGGCAAGGAACATCGTCGCGACGGTCTTCACCTTCACTCAATGGCCTCCGGACTTCTGCGGCGTTGCCTGCTGTTGCGGTGGAGCCGGCGCGTGTGCCTGCTGCTTGACAACGGCCAGCCGGCCGGACGACGCGTCCGCCATGGCCGCGGCGCGCGTGCCGAGCCGCGGATCCACCTGTTCGCCGGCGCGGACGGGCAGGCCTTTGTGCAGCAGCGCCTTCTTCGCCTCGGCGATCGGAATGCGGCCGATGCCGGCACCCTGGTCGACCCACGCGCCCGCCTCGAGCAACTGAGACTCTTCCTTGTGCCGCTTCTCCAGCGCCATCGGCTCGTCGGTCAGCAGCCGCGGCGACGGTGCGGCGCCGAATTCGGCATTGCCCGTCGTGCGGCGCGGCATCTGCGTGTCCGGCGTGGCGATCGGCGAGACCTGCGGGTCGTTCTTCCTCGCCCGGCCTTCGAGCACGTTGAAGACGCCCCACATCGCGCCCGCGGCGATCGCGGTTCCTGCGGACAGCACGACGAGGAACATGACGATCGCGCGGACGTTGATGTCGCTGTGCTCGTGGGCGACGTCCGGGTTGTGCAGATCGTCCTGCTCAGTGTGCGGCGTCATGCGCGAGCGCCTCCTTGAAGTACGGGTCGTTCACCGGCAGCAGCGGGCGCGTGCGCACATTGCGCGCGAACACGAACAGCCACAAGCCGAGCATTCCCGCCGGCAGCACGATGTCCATCCAGTGAATCGGGAATCCTTCGTGCGCAAAGGTCGGCGCGATCAGCCAGATCAGATCGGCGAGCCGCATGACGATGACGATCAGCGCCACCTTCGCGAGCAGGCTGCTGTGGCGCTTGAGATCGCGCGACAGCAGGAGCGCGAACGGCAGCGCGAAGTGGCCGACGACGAGCGCGATCGCCAGCGCGCCCCACCACCCGCGCATCCGCTCGATGTACCAGGGAATCTCCTCGGGCAGGTTGCCGGACCAGATAATCAGGAACTGCGAGAAGGAGAGGTACGCCCAGAGCATGACGAACGCGAGCAGCAGCTTGCCGAGATCGTGGAAGTGGCGCGCCTTCACGAACTCGCCGAGCGCACCGGTCGGGAAGATCAGCGCGAGCACCGCGATCGAGAACGCCAGCGCCGAGAGCCCCTGGCCCGCCACCGTCAGCAGCCCGAAGATCGTCGAGAACCAGTGCGGATCGAGCGACATGATCCAGTCCACCGACGCAAACGTCATGGTCAGGACGTAGGCGAGGATGCCCGGGGCGCTGACGATCCGGAAGCGCACCGAATCGGCGGGCGTGATCGCTTCGCCGCGGTCCTGCTGCGCCGACCAGCGGTTCAGCAGGACGCTCATCAGCAGCCACAGGACGAAGTAGACGACCGCGCGGCCGATCCAGAAACTGAGGTTCAGGTACGGCGCCTTGGCCTGCAGGATCGCGTCGCCGCCGACCGCCTCGGGCCGCGCCCATAGAAACAGCTCGCGCGTGCCGAAGAGCAGCGGGATGAACATCAGCGCCGTCAGCGGCAGCGTGCGGCTGCCCGCCTCGAAGACGCGGCGTGCGACCATCCCCCATTCGCCGCCCGAGAGGTGCTGCAGCATCAGCAGCGCCAGCGAGCCGAGCGCGATGCCGAGGCAGAACAGGAAGCCGATCAGCCAGGAGCGGTAGAAATGCACGGCGTCGCCGGCAGCGAACGCGCCGATCGCGCCGGCGGCGAGGCCGACGATGGCGACGACGAGCGCGCGCTGCTGGAGACGCGCCAGCGCCGGCAGGTCGCGGATGTCAGCGGCGATCAATGTTTCTCTCCCTGCGCCGGTTGCTGCGCCGGCTTCAGTTTCGTCGGATCGCCGCCCGGGATGTCGGCGGGCGTCGCGTGTTGACTGAGCTGCAATGCGCGGATGTAGGCGACGATCGCCCACCGATCGCGCGGCGACACCTGCGCGCGGTAGTCCGGCATCGCGCCGAGGCCGTTCGTCATCACGTCGAAGAAGTGGCCGGCCGGCGCCTGCCGCAGCCGGTCGATGTGAAACGACGTCGGGGCGCGGAACCCGCGCTGCACGACCATGCCCTTGCCGGTGCCGGCGCGGTCGTGGCACGGCGCGCAGAAGATGTTGAAGCGCTCCTCCCCGCGGTTCAGCACCGCCTCGTCGACCGGCATCGGCAGCTCGGCGATGAGCGCGTTGGCAACCTTGCCGGTGAAGAACGCCTCGTCCTCCTGCAGCGTGCCGCGGGCCACCGTGCCCTCGACCATCGGCCGCGCGCTCGCGCCGTCCGGAAAGAAGCTCGCGGCACGCAGCGGCCGGTACTTCGGCTGGTTGTGCATGTCCTGCCGGCAGGCGCTCAGGCCGCACGCCGCGAGCACCGCGATCAGCGCGCACACGTTACGGCTCGACATCGCTGACCTCTTTCGCGCCCAGGCTGGCGAGCAACGCGCGCGTCTTGTCCCGATCGAACTTCTCGTCGGTCGCCTCGATCGCCAGGAACAGGCGATCGCGGCTGGCCCCGCCGGTGAAGCGCTCGACGTTGAACACCGGGTGATACGGCATCGGCAGCCCGTTGAGCGCGATCATCCCGATGACGGCGGTGAGCGCCGCGACCAGGATGGTCGTCTCGAAGGTGACGGGGATGAACGACGGCCAGCTGTTGAACGGCCGGCCGCCGATGTTGAGCGGGTAGGCAATCACCGACGTCCAGTAGCAGAGGCCGAACCCGCCGACCATGCCGGCGATCCCGCCGCAGAGCACCGCGAACGGCAGCCGCCGATCGTGCGCGTCGAGCTCGTCGAACAGCTCGTGAATCGGGAACGGCGTATAGGCGTCGACGCGCCGGTAGCCCTCGGCGCGCACGCGCCGGGCCGCTTCGACGAGCTTCGTCGGCGTGTCGAATTCAGCCATCAGACCGTAAAGAGGCTTGGCGTTCATCGCGTTACTCATCCTGCGGCCCTTTCACTTTCGCGGCCGGCACGAGCGTCCGCATCTCGAAGATCGAGATCATCGGCAGCACGCGGATGAACAGGAACATCAGCGTGAGGAACAGGCCGATGGTCCCGAAGAACGTCGAGAAGTCCCAGAACGTCGGGTAGTACATGTCCCACGACGAGGGCAGGAAGTCCCGGTGCAGCGACGTGACGATGATCACGAAGCGCTCGAGCCACATGCCGACGCTGACGATGAGCGCCATGATGAACAGCCACACCGTGTTCTGGCGCAGGCGCTTGATCCAGAGCGTCTGCGGCACCACGCCGTTGCAGAAGATCAGCGCCCAGTAGGACCAGCCGTAGGGGCCGAACACGCGGTTCTTCAGCATGAAGCTCTCGTAGGCGTTCGCGCTGTACCAGGCGAAGAACGCCTCCATGCCGTAGCCGTAAACGACGATGAGGCCCGTGACGAGCGTCACCTTCGCCATGTTCTCGAGGTGCCGCATCGTGATGAAGTCCTCGAGGCCGTACCACTTGCGCAGCGGAATGGCGAGCGTGAGCACCATCGCGAAGCCGGCGTAGATCGCGCCGGCGACGAAGTAGGGCGGGAAGATCGTCGCGTGCCAGCCCGGGATGATGCCGACCGAGAAGTCGAAGCTGACGACCGTGTGCACCGACAGCACCAGCGGCGTCGACATGCCGGCGAGCAGCAGGTACGCCGTCTCGTAGCGCTGCCAGTGCCGGGCCGAGCCGCGCCAGCCGAGCGAGAGCGCGCCGTAGACCCGCGCCAGATGGATGTTCCTCGCGCGGTCCCGCAGCGTCGCCAGGTCGGGAATCAGGCCGACGTACCAGAACAGCGCGGAGACGGTCGCGTAAGTCGAGACCGCGAACACGTCCCAGATGAGCGGGCTCCTGAACTGCGGCCACAGCCCCATCGTGTTCGGGTACGGCAGCAGCCAGTAGGCGGCGAGCCAGGGACGGCCGGTGTGGATCAGCGGAAACATCGCCGCGCAGGCGACGGCGAACAGCGTCATCGCCTCGGCGAACCGGTTGATCGACGTGCGCCAGTCCTGCTTCAGCAGCAGCAAGATCGCCGAGATCAGCGTGCCGGCGTGGCCGATGCCGATCCACCAGACGAAGTTGATGATGTCGAACGCCCAGCCGACCGGAACGTTGTTGCCCCAGATGCCGATGCCCTTCAGCAGCAGGTAGGCGATCGACACGATGAGGCCGTTGAGCAGCAGGAAGCCGATCGCAAACGACACCCACCACCCGATCGGATGGCGCCCCGTCAGGACGATTGCGCTGATCTGATCGGTGACCGTCGCAAACGAGTGCCCCGGCCCGATCACCGGATGCGGCTCGGGGTACGCCTTGGGCCGAGCGGGTGTGGGATCCATTTAGTGCTTCGTCTCCGCCGCCGCGGGCCGCGCCGGCTCGAGTTCGGGATTCGGGTTCCGCAGCGCCGCCAGGTACGACGTGCGCGGCCGCGTGTTCAGATCCTCGAGCACGCCGTAGTTCCGCTCCTGCGCCTTCAGCTTCGAGACGCGGCTGTTCGGATCGTTCAGATCGCCGAAGACGATCGCGTCCGACGGGCAGACGGCCTCGCAGGCGGTCATGACCTCGCCGTCGCGAATCGATCGCTCCTCGCGCTTCGCATCGACGCGCGCCTGGTTGATGCGCTGCACGCAATACGTGCACTTCTCCATGACGCCGCGGCTGCGCACCGTGACGTCCGGGTTGCGCAGCGCGTGGAGGCTCGACGTATCCCAGTCGGAGTAGAGCAGGAAGTTGAACCGCCGCACCTTGTACGGGCAATTGTTCGAGCAGTAGCGCGTCCCGACGCAGCGGTTGTAGACCATGTCGTTCAGCCCTTCCGAGCTGTGCGCCGTGGCGGCGACCGGACAGACGACCTCGCACGGTGCCGTCTCGCACTGCATGCACGGCACCGGCTGGTGGTACGACTCGACCGCTTGCTCGTTCGTGGGATCGCCCGCGTAGTAGTGATCGACGCGCAGCCAGTGCATCTCACGGCCGCTGTCGACCTGCCCCTTGCCGACGACGGGGATGTTGTTCTCGGCGACGCAGGCAACCACGCACGCGCTGCATCCCGTGCACGTCGTCAGATCGATCGCCATGCCCCACTTGTAGCCGTCATAGACGTGCTCCGGGTAGAGTGTCAGCGTCTTCGGCGGCTTGTGGCCCATGTGCGAGATGACCGCGGGGTCGTGCGTGTACTCCTCGATTCCCGCGACGCGCACCGGGCGGCGGTCTTCCATCGCATGGTGTTCCTGCGTCGTCGCCAGCGGATACCGCTCGCCGGTCTTCGAGATCTTCAGGCCGCTGCCGAACCATGGCGCGTCCGACGTGCGCAGCAGGTAGGCGTTGAACGGCTGCGCGTCGTCCAGCGCGTTGCCGACGCGGCCCGCCAGGCGGCGGCCGTAGCCGAAGAACACCGTAACGGACTCGCGCGGGTGGCCGGGGACGATGAACACCGGCATGCGCGCGGTGTGGCCGCGGTAGCTCAACTCGACGACGTCGCCGTTGTGGAGCCCCTGGTCCTCCGCCAGCGCGTAGCCGATCCACGCGGCGGTGTCCCACGTCAGCTTCGTGAACGGCTTCGGCAGCTCCTGCAGCCAGCCGTTGTTTGCGAAGCGGCCGTCCCAGATCGTCGGATCCGGCCGGAAGATGATCTCGAGGCCGCCCTCGTCGGCAGGCTGCGGGATTGGCGGCGCCGGTTCGGGCCGTGGCGATTCGGCCCGGGCAAGCCCGGGCCCGACGCTGGTTTCTGCAGGGGTGGGGCGTGCCCCGCCCGGCGATTCGGCCCGGGCAAGCCCGGGCCCTACGCTGGGTTCCGTAGGGGCGGGGCTTGCCCCGCCCGCCGCGGACGCTGCGCGTGGCGCCGGCACGAACGGCGTCGCAGGCCCGCCTTCCGTAATTGCGGTGCCGCGAATGAACCCGTCGTGCAGCACGCGGCGCCAGAAGGCGTCCGCGTTCCTGAACGGCTGCCCGGAGCTGTCGTGGATCGTCCAGCCGCTGGCGCCGCCGAACGCTCGCGTCCAGTAGTCCTTGACGATGTCGTGCGTCCGCCGCTCGGGCTGCGTGGTGAAGGCGGCGAGTAGCTCGTGAGCCGAGCGTCCTTCGTACAACGGCGCGATGAGCGGCTGCGTCATCGTCACGGTGCCGTCGCAAGCGCGCGCGTCGTGCCACGTCTCGAGCGGGTGGACGGCCGGTACGTGCCACTGGCTGACGAAGGCCGTCTCGTCGTGGTAGAGGCCGTGATAGATGACGACCGGCACCTTCGCCAGCTTCTCCGCGAACTTCAGGTCGACCGGAGCGGTGAAAACAGGATTGCCGTCGAGAATGACGAGCATCTCGACCTGGCCGGCGTCCATCGACGCCGCCAGATCGCGAATCGACGCCATGTGGTTCGTCGGCGCGACTTCCAACGCGGCGCCGTAGGTGACGGTCGTCCCGACGTTGCCGAGCGACTGGTTGATCGCGTGCGCGACGGCGTGCACGGCGGGCGTCTGGAATTCGCCGGCGATGACGACGGAGCGTCCGCGATGCGCCTGAAGATCCTTGGCGATGGCGGCGACCCACTTCGCGATTTCCGGCTGGCCCGGACGCGGCACGCTTGCAGGCGGTGCGCTCGACCCTCCACCCTGCGGTGAGCCTGTCGAACCACCCAGTGCGGCTTGGAGCTCGCGCGCGATCTCCTCCACCTGCGCCGCGCGTGCCGCGAGCCGGTGATCCGCCTTCGCGCCGGTCAGCGTCGGTGTGCTCTCGATCGCGTAGAGACGGTTCATCTCCTTGCGGTCGTCGGTGATGCGGCGCCGCGCCGCGAAGTCCTTCTGATGCCTGACGCAGGCGGCGCCGCAGCTCAGAAAATCGGCGTCGAGCGAGACGATCACGTCCGCCTTGTCGAGGTGATAGATCGGGTGCGATGCGGAGCCAGTCGCCTGCTGCAGTCCGGCACGCTCGCCGTCACGCGAGACGGCATCGTACTGATGCCACTTCGCCCGTGGGTAGTCGCGCAGGACCGTCGCGAATATCTCGGCAAGCGATGGCGAGGTGATTGAGCCGGAAAGGAACCGCAGCCCGGCACCCGCCGTGCCTTTCTGCGACGCGAGATGTCCCTGCACCGCGCTGATGAACGTGCCCCACGAGCGCACCTCGCCGCGGTAGGCGAGCGTCTTCGCGCGATCGGGATCGTAGAGCGTGAGTATCGAAGCCTGTGTGATCGCGTCTGTGGCGCCGAGGCTGGCAGGATGGTCGGGGTTGCCTTCGATCTTCGTCGGCCGCCCCATGTGGCTTTCGACCAGCACGGGTTGCGCGTAGCCGTCGAAGGGGATCGCGCTGGCGAAGAACAGCGGCCGGCCGGGTACTACTTCCTCCGGCTGCCGGACGTACGGAACGATCGTCTCCGGCGGTTGCTTGGTGCACGCGCCGACGCCGGCGAGCGCGAGCGATGCGCTCATCAACTTCAGGAAGTCGCGCCGGCCCTTGGGATCGTTCCACTCGGACGCCTGTTCGGGGAACTCGCGGTGCAGGTACTCGCGGAACTCCGGCGTGTCGGCGAGCTCCCCGATGCTTCGCCAGAAGAGCCGTCCCTCGGTACTGGCCAGACGCGAGCGAATTGTAGAAAAGTCCATTGAACGGCGCCTACCTGTGACACGTCGAGCAGCTGGTCAACTGCTCGACGCTCGCGATCCTGTATTCCTTCACGAGCCGGGCGCCGAGATCCGGATCGCCGGCGGGACGCTCCCATCGCATGTTGAACACCTGGTCGCGCGGCCGGACGTACTTCGCCGGATTGCGATGGCAGTCGAGGCACCACGACATCTGGAGCGACGCCTCCTGATACATGAGCGGCATCCGATCGACGGGCCCGTGGCACGTCGCGCAGCCGACACCCTGCTTCACGTGGATGCTGTGATTGAAGTAGACGAAGTCCGGCAAGTCGTTGACGCGCGTCCAGTTGAGGGGCTTGTTATCGCGGACGCTGGCGCGCACCGGCTCGAGGATCGGAGCCGTGCTCCAGATCTGCGAATGGCAGTTCATGCACGTCTTGGTCGGCGGGATGTTGGCGAAGGCCGACTCCTCGACGGACGTGTGGCAGTAGCGGCAGTCAATTCCCATCCCGCCCACGTGGTGGGCGTGACTGAATTGAATCGGCTGCTCGATGAAGTCGTTCTGATTGGTGTTGTAGCCCGACAGGTGCAGCACCGCCACGATCCCTCCCAGGAACGCCAGGAACGCCAGAACCGCGACGATGCTGAGCCGGGAATAGATGTTGGTGTGGCGAGGGAAGAGCTGACTCATCGTGACGACTTTCGCACCGTGCGCACTTCAAGGAGCGTACCCGAACGCGGCGCGTTCCGAAGTGAGGCACAGGCTCACTCGCACGACACACCATGGCGCGCGCTCGGGGACTCGACCCGTAATAATGTGAAACTATTCACAAACTGTCAAATCCGCTGTCGGACTTGACAAGGCGGGCGTTTTACACCTTCAGTTCACGAACCGGCGCCGATGCGATTCGGCGGCGTCACCTGCGGCGCCACGGCTGGCGCCTTCGCCTGTTCCGCCGATCGATCGCGATCGAGCACGAGGTCCGGAAACCGATGTCGAAATGACTCGGCGACGAGGCAGCCGGAGCAGAGCGGCAGATGCGTCTCGAGCATCGACGCGAGGTTTTCGTTGGGAATCTCATCCCACGTGAACGTGTCGTGCGTGTCGCGGTGATACAGGCCGGGCTTCAATCCCGTCCGGTGTACCGCCGGAACCGGCCGCTCGCAGATCGCGCACGCCTTGCCGTCGAAGTACTGCTTCAGCAGTTGGGTCGTGGCGTGATCGTGCGGTGAGATGGGATGGTGCACCGACTCGGTCGGCGGCCGCGCGTCCTTGCCGGCACCGGCAGGACGTGCCGATGTTCTCGTGAACCAGCGGAGGGTGTAGCCCACACTGACGCCCAGCGCGAGTGCGGTGACCACAAAGATGACGAGTTGGACCGGTTCCATCGCGGACCTCCCGGTTGATCAGGGCTCCGACGCCGCAGTAACCACTCGCTGACCGGGGATTCTAGCCAATTCACCGCGTTCCGTCACCGACTTTCCCCTGCCGGGCTTTCGCTTGCTTGACAATCCCGGGCAGGAGTCATACGTTCCCGCTTCACGCTGGTATGAGCATGGAGCCGCCTCCCGAAGGTGCCACCGCGCCGCCTCGACGCGGGCCGTCCGTCGATCTCGATCCGAGCGGAATCGTCACGGCCAAGAACGCCGACCGCCAGCGCCGTCAGTTCCTCAATTACTCGTTCTATCGGCTCGATCCCGCGTTCCGGCGTCTTCCTGTCGACGAGCAGCGCTCGGCGGCCGCCGTCTTCATCGATCTGGTTCGCACCTGGGAGTCGTCCGACGATCTGATCCTGCGCACGTACTCGCTCGTGGGGCTGCGCGCCGACGTCGACTTCATGTTCTGGCGCATCGCCTTCGACCCGCTCGGCTTTCAGGCGATGGAAGCGGCGATCCGCCGCTCGCCGCTCGGAGCCTACGCGCCGCAGGTGTACAGCTTTCTTTCGCTGCAGCGCCGCTCGCCGTACGTCAACAAGATCAAGGGCTCCGGCGACGCCGTCGAACTGCTGCCGGGGCAGGGCAAATACCTGTTCGTCTATCCGTTCACGAAGACGCGATCGTGGTACCGGTTGTCGCCTCATGCGCGGCAGGGCATGATCGACGAGCATATCGCCGCCGCGGCTCCGTTCAAGGGCGTCCGGCTGAACACGAGCGACAGCTTCGGCCTCGACGATCAGGACTTCGTCGTTGCGTTCGACTCGGATTACCCGCAGGAGTTCGTCGATCTCGTGGCGCGTATGCGATACACGGAGGCAAGCCTCTACACGCAGCGGGACACGCCCATGTTCGTGTGCGCGAAGGCGCCGATCGACGCCATCCTCGCGCAGCTGGTCATGATGGAATAGCAGAAAGAGGCGCGCCAACGGCGC
>JBMDXB010000076.1:0-99078 GCA_048594885.1 Vicinamibacterales bacterium | reverse complement strand
GAACACGAAGCCCGTGCCTGGCTCGCCCGGATACAGGTGGATCTTGACGTGGCCGTACTGCCCGCGGCCGCCCGTCTGCTTCGCGTACTTCATCTCGCCATCGGCCGGACGCGTCAGCGTCTCCTTGTAGGCGACCTGCGGACGGCCGACGCTCGCCTCGACGTTGAACTCGCGCTTGAGGCGGTCGACGATGATCTCGAGGTGCAGCTCGCCCATGCCGGAGATGACGACTTCGCCGGTGGCCTGATCCGTCTTGACGCGGAACGTCGGATCCTCGGCCATCAGCTTCTGCATGCCGGCGCCGAGCTTCTCCTGGTCCGCCTTGGTCTTCGGCTCGATCGCCAGCGAGATGACCGGCTCGGGGAAATCCATCGACTCGAGTACCACCGGCTTCTTCTCGTCGCAGATGGTGTCGCCGGTCGAGACCGTCCTGAGGCCGACCGCGGCGGCGATGTCGCCGGCGTAGACCTCCTTGATCGCCTCACGCTTGTTCGCGTGCATCTTCAGGAGACGGCCGATGCGCTCCGTCTTGCCCTTGGTCGCGTTGTAGACCGAGGAGCCGGCGGTCATGACGCCAGAGTAGACGCGGATGAAGGTGAGCTGGCCGACGAACGGGTCGGTCATGATCTTGAACGCCAGCGCGGCGAACGGCGCGTCGGCGGCGGCCGGCCGCTCGACGATGGTGTCCTTGCCCGTGTTCGGAGCGAACCCTTTGATCGACGGGACCTCGACCGGCGACGGCAGGTAGTCGACCACGGCGTCGAGCAGCGGCTGGACGCCCTTGTTCTTGAACGCCGACCCGCAGATCACCGGCACGAACGCCGGCTCCGACTTGTCGCCCGTCGTGTGGACCGAGGAGATGACCCGCTTGCGCAGCGCTGCCTTGATCTCTTCTTCGGTGATGTCCTCGCCGTGGAGGTACTTCTCGAGAATCTTGTCGTCCGCCTCGCTGACCTTCTCGATCAACTGCTCGCGGTAGTGCTTCGCCTCCTCGAGCATGCCGTCCGGAATCTCCGAGACGACGTAGTCGGCGCCCATCGTCTCGTCCTTGTAGGTGATCGCCTTCATCTTCACGAGGTCGACCACGCCGATGAACTTGTCCTCGCTGCCGATCGGGAGCTGGATCGCGACCGGATTGCCACCGAGCTTCGTGACGATCTGCTCGAAGGTGCGCTTGAAGTTCGCGCCGATGCGGTCCATCTTGTTGACGAAGCAGATGCGCGGAACGCGGTATTTGTCCGCCTGGCGCCAGACGGTCTCGGACTGCGGCTCGACGCCGGCGACCGAGTCGAACACGGCGACCGCGCCGTCGAGCACGCGCAGCGAGCGCTCGACTTCGGCCGTGAAGTCGACGTGGCCGGGCGTGTCGATGATGTTGATGCGGTGCTCGCGCCAGAAGCAGGTCGTGGCGGCCGACGTGATCGTGATGCCGCGCTCCTGTTCCTGCTCCATCCAGTCCATGACGGCGGTGCCTTCATGGACCTCACCAATCTTGTACGTGATGCCTGTGTAGAACAGGATCCGTTCAGTGGTGGTGGTCTTACCGGCATCGATGTGCGCCATGATGCCGATGTTCCGCGTCCGATTGAGAGGTGACTGGCGTGGCATTGCTCGTTGCTTCGCTGTTCGCTTTCCGCTGTTCGCTGTTCGCTGTTCGCTGTTCGCGATTGCAGATTCGCACAATCGACAATGGCGTTCGGCGATCAGCGATCGGCGATCGCGGCACTACCAGCGGTAGTGCGCGAACGCCTTGTTCGCTTCCGCCATCCGGTGCGTGTCCTCGCGCTTCTTCACGGCGCCGCCGCGAAGGTTGGCCGCGTCCATCAGTTCGTTCGCGAGCTTCTCCTGCATGGTCTTGCCGTCGCCGCGCGAACGCGCGTACGAGACCAGCCAGCGGATGCTCAGCGACAGGCGGCGGTTCGGATTGACTTCCACCGGCACCTGGTAGTTCGAGCCGCCGACGCGCCGCGACTTGACTTCGAGCGCCGGCTTCACGTTCTCGACCGCCTTCTTGAACACCTTGAGCGGGTCGTCGCCGGTCTTCTCCTGGATCGTCGACAGGCTGCCGTACATGATTCGCTCGGCGGTGCTGCGCTTGCCGTCGCGCATCAGCGTGCTGATGAACTTCGTCACCAGCGAGCTGCTGTACAGCGGATCGAGGGGGACTTCGCGCTTGGGGATCTCTCTGCGTCGGGGCATCTTCTTTGTTCTCTTCTTCTCAGCCGGGCGCCTCTCAGCGCCGCCGCTTCGTCAACTCCCAAGGAACCAACTTCCAACTACCAAGGTTCAAAACTGCCAACTTCCAACTGCCAACTCCCAAGCCCTTTGGCCTTTGGCCTTTGGCCTTTGGCCTTTGGGAGTTGTTTCTACTTGGCCTTTGGGAGTTGGCCCCTTGGGAGTTGTCACTGCTTCGGTCGTTTAGCTCCGTACTTCGATCGACCCTGCTTCCGTCCCTGCACGCCGACGGCGTCCAGCGTGCCGCGGACGACGTGGTAGCGGACACCGGGAAGATCCTTCACGCGGCCGCCGCGAATGAGCACGAGCGAGTGCTCCTGCAGGTTGTGGCCGACGCCGGGAATGTAGGTCGTGACCTCGATCCCGTTGGTCAGCCGCACGCGCGCCACCTTGCGCAGCGCCGAGTTCGGCTTCTTCGGCGTCTGGGTGAAGACGCGGACGCAGACGCCGCGCTTCTGCGGACTCTCCTGCAGCGCCGGGCTCTTCGTCTTCGTCACGACTTTCGCGCGTCCCTTGCGGACAAGCTGGCTGATCGTCGGCAACTCCAGAACTCCTCGAAAACAAAACAGGCACGCGGACGCCAAGCCGCGCGCGCTCGGTCTTGTTGCCCCAGGCCTAGGGCACCGCGATCGCGGCCCGGCACCTGGAACTGGCTTACCCTATAAGGTTGTTGTTAGCGGCGTCCCGCGCGGGGCGCCTTGCGTTTGCGACGGGAGCCCCGCATCGCGGAGCGCCGAGTCGGAAGGTTCGGCCCTAGATAGGGTGTCCTAGGACCGACCAGAACCTTGCAACTATAGCAAACAGGCTGGTTGGTTGCAAGCCGGTCGGGTTCTTGCAGCGCCTCTGGCGGGAGCGCGCATTGACGACGGACCGGATGCTGAAACCGATCTCGGAGTTACTCGACCATGGGAGCTGCGAGCCCTTCAAGGCTGGGGTGCATGCCGCGGCGCTGCTGCTGGCGGGTTTGTGCGCCCTCTACAACACCGCAGCCTGGCTCAAGCGGCGGCAGCGCCATCTCGCGGTCAACGCCCTCGTCTACGGCATGGCCGTGTGGGTCGAGCGTTGCCACGTGATGGAGCACAGGGCAGCCTGCAGAGGGCGCCGTCCCTCGGATGAGCCGCGCCTCATCGACGCGGCTTGACCAACGCGTTACCGCTTGATGTTCTCGCCGATGTCCTCGATCGCCTCGCCCACCTTGCGGCGCCCGCGGCCGAATCCTTCGCGAACCTCACCGGCCGCCTCGTCGGCGAGGCCCTCGTCGCGCAGCCGGTCATCGTCGGTGAGGTCGCCGGCCGCCTGCTTGACCTTGCCTCGAACCTGATCCGTTCGTCCTTTTATTTCATCGCGATTCATGACTCTGCCTCCTTCCCTATGAGCGTTCAAGATCTGGTGCGTCAACGGTTCACGGCTATGATCCGCGGATGCCTCAGCTGATTGCCGCCCCGGCCGTGATTGAGGCCGCGGGCAACAAACCCAAGCGGATCGAGGAATACGCGGGCCGCGTGAATTCCGGACATCACGCGGTGAGCGTGGCTCGTATGGTGTCTCCCGCGGGATGGGAAGAACCCGGCCAGCGGCCCGAGTTCGAGGAGATCACCGTGGTGCTGCGCGGCCTGCTTCGCGTCGAGCACGATGGCGGCGTGCTCGACGTCCGCGCCGGCCAGGCCGTCGTCACACGCCCCGGAGAGTGGATCCGCTACAGCAGTCCCGAAGCCGAAGGCGCCGAGTATGTCGCCGTGTGCGTACCCGCGTTCTCGCCGACCACTGTCCACAGAGAAGGCGGCTGACGCCGGATGACACGAAGGCACGAAGGCGCGAATCAACATGGCAAAAAGAGCTTCGTGTCTTCGCGTCTTCGTGCCCTCGTGCTGACGTCCGTCGGGCCGTTTCTGGAGATCAGCGCCGCGAGCCGAAGCACGCAGGCGAGTACTCGCCGTTCTGCTGCGGACACGACTGAAAACCCGCAGAGAAGGCCTCGGCGCTATTCGAGAAGAACACGCGGTTGTTCACATGCACGCGGCGGTACTGCGCCGGCTCGACGTAAAACCGCGTGAGGAAGTCGCCGACCCACTGATTCGGCGGTCGATTCCCGCTGCGGAGCCGGTACTCGAAGGGCAGCTCCCGCAGCGGACTGGCCGGATTCCAGATCCCCGCGCCGGCATCCTGCGCGGCAATCTGCGCGGCGCGGTACTCGAGAAAGTTCGCAGTGTTCGGCCACAGCACGTAGAGCACGGCGTGGCCGTTCCTGATCTGCTCGCGATTGACGTTGATGCCGTCGGCGGTGCGCGTCACGTGTGCGAGCGCCCGCCCGAACGTGTCCTGCGCCTCGCGGTCGGTCGTGAGTGTGATCGCCGTTGACGCCGGCAATTGCCCGCGGAGGCCGTCGCGCGCCGCGGACGCCCACGGCTCCTGACCGTCGCCGCCGAGTTCCGGCGTGTCGATGTTCACCATGCGGATGCTCACGGCACCGTCGAAAGCCGGTGTGACACGGAACGTGTCGCCGTCGGTCACCGACTCGACGCGGTAGGTGACGGCCGGCGGCGATGGGGGCGCCGGGGTGGTCGGGGTCGAGCCGCCGCATGCGCCGAGCGCCGCCGCGACCAGGACGAAAAGAATGTGGAGCCGGGGTCCCAACGCCATCGCGGGGTTCAGACGTCTAACATGACACATATGAAGCTTCCCCGCTGCCGCCCCGCGACCCCGGTTCTCCTGACGTTCCTTGTCACGAGCGGCGCGCTGGCGCAGACGCCGCCGCGTGACGCCGGTCAACGGGTCTCCGCGCAGCCGCCGAAGGGCACGGCGTCGATCGTCGGGTCCGTGACCTCCGTCGCCTCCGGCCAGCCGCTGCGGAAAGCCCGCGTGGTCCTCTCGGGGGGCGAGCCGCGCGTGAACATCAGCCGCACGACCGACGAACGAGGCGGCTTCAGCTTCACGGCCCTTCCTGCCGGCCGCTACACGCTCAACGCCTCCAGACCTGGCTACGTGGCGACGTCGTTCGGACAACTGCGGCCCGGGCCGGGACGCGCGGGGACGGCGATCCAGCTCGCGGATGGGCAGCGGTTCGAGGCGCGGCTCCAGCTCCCGCGCGGCGGCGCTCTGACGGGAACCATCGTGGACGAGAACGGCGAGCCGGCGCAGGGCGTGACCGTGCGATCGATGCGCTACGCCTACCAGAACGGGCAGCGTACGCTGCAGGCGTCCGGCGGAGGCTCGACCGACGATCGCGGCGTCTATCGCATCTTCGGTCTCCAGCCGGGCGACTACATCGTCTGCGCGACGCCTCGCAACGCGCAGGGTTTCGAAGCCGATCGCATGCAGGTCGAGATGGAAGCCGTGCAGCGCGCCATGGAACAAGCGGCGCAGCGCGACGGGGCCGCAGCGCGCGCGATGGCCGATCGCGCAGCGGCACTGCGCACGCAGTTCGCGATCCAGCAGCAACAGGAGGAGGAGCCGCAGCCAGGGTACGCGCCGGTCTGCTTCCCGGGGACCGCGATAGCCGCGAGCGCGACGGCGATTGCGCTCGGCGCGGGCGAGGAACGCGCGGGCATCGATTTTCAGCTTCAGCCCACGCTGCTCGGGCGCATCGAGGGCACCATCGTGAATGCCGCCGGCGGCGGACTGCAGGGAGCTCAGGTCAACGTCGTGCCCGCGGGCGACATCACATCGCTCGAGAACCGTTCGACACGCATCGACCAGGAAGGACGTTTCAGGTTTTCGAACCTTCCGCCCGGCCAGTACACGATCGTCGCGCGCGCGAATCAGCCCGGCCCCGTGCGCACGCCCTCAGCGAAGATCGCCGAGGCGCGAGCCGCCGTTGCAGAGGAGCGTGAGCGCGAAAGCTCGCGGCTCTGGGCAACGGCTGAAGTGGTCGTCGAGGGACGGGCCCCCGCGTCCGTCGTCCTGACGCTGCAGCCGGGGCTGACGATTGCCGGTCAGGTCGCGTTCGAGGGAACCACGCAGCAGCCGCCGCCGGATTTGACGCGCGTGCGGATCACGGCGCTGCCGCAGATGACGCCAGGCAGCCTGCGCGACTTCGGCGGCGCTTCCTCGGCGCGCGTCGACGCGAGCGGCCGCTTCACGATCGCGGGATTGCCGCCAGGCCTGTACCGGCTCAGCGCAGGCGTGTCCGGCTGGTATCTCGAATCGGCGACGGTTTCAGGCCAGGACGCGCTCGATGCGGCCGTGGACGTCCGTCAGAACCTCACCGGCGCGACGCTCACGTTCACGGACCGGCAGACGGAATTCACCGGCACCGCGCTGAACGAACGCCACGAGCCGGTGAGCGCGTACACGATTGTCATCTTCCCCGCCGAGTCGCGCTACTGGACGCCGCTTTCGCGCCGCATCCAGACGGCGCGTCCGAGTACCGACGGCCGGTTCACTTTCCGCGGCCTTCCGCCCGGCGAGTACCGTCTCGCGACCGTCTACGATCCGGAGCCGGGCTCGTGGTACGACCCGGCCGTGCTGCAGCAACTCCAGAGCGCGTCGACGTCACTGCGACTGACGGCTGGCGAGAAGAAGATGCAGGACGTGCGGATCCCGTCTACGCAATGATGCCCTTGCGGACCGCGTAGAGGACGATCTCCGCCGTGTTGTGGAGATTGAGCTTCTGCATCAGGTTCGCGCGATGGGTCTCGACGGTCGAGACGCCGACGTCGAGCATCGACGCGACTTCCTTGTTCGATCGGCCTTCGGCGAGCGCCTGCAACACTTCCTTCTCCCGATCGGTGAGCAGGTTGTAGGAGTCGGTCAGGCCGCGTGCCTGCAGCCGGCGCATGTAGTCCTCGACGAGCATCGCCGTCACCTTCGGGCTGAAGAACGGCTTCCCCGCGGCCACGGCACGGACGGCCGGCAGCAGATCCTCGTCCGTCGATTCCTTGAGCAGGTAGGCGCGCGCGCCGGCGGCGAGGGCGCGCAGGATGTACGACTCGTCGGAGTGCATGCTCAGGATGATGATGTGCGGCGCCGGATCGTGCTTCTGCACGCGCGCGGCGACGTCGATGCCATTGAGCTTGGGCATCGCGATGTCGAGGATCAGCATGTCCGGCTCGTGCTCGTCGCACAACCGCAGCGCCTCCACGCCATCGGCCGCTTCCGCGACGACGGTCAGTCCAGGCTCGCTTTCGAGCAGGCTTTTGAGTCCTCTCCGGACGATCGCGTGATCGTCAGCCAGCAGCACGCGCAAGGGGAACCTCCGGTTGGGGAACGACGTACGGGATGTGGATGGTGAGCGTGGTGCCGCCGCCCGGCGTGCTCGCGATCGTCATGGTGCCGTCGAGATCGCGCGCGCGCTCCTCGATGCCGCGCAGTCCGAGCCCGCCGCGCGCTCGCGGCTCCTCGATGCCCACGCCGTTGTCGGCAATCGACACGTCGAGTCCGGCGTCGGTGGCGGTGACGCGCACCTCGACGCGGGTCGCGCGCGCGTGGCGGACGCAGTTGGTCAGCGCCTCCTGCACGGTGCGATAGACGCAGGTGCGATGCGGATCCGGCAGGCCGTCGAGATGACCGGTCATCGTCAGATCGACGTCGAGCCCGCAGCGCCGGGTGAAGTCGCGGACGTGCCATTCGAGCGCCGGCTGCAGCCCGAAGTCGTCGAGCATGCTCGGACGCAGGCCGAGCGCGAGATCGCGAACGGTGTGCACCATCTTGTCGACGATCTGCCGCGCCTCGACGACGGCTTCGGCCACCGCGATGCTGCCGGGCAGGCGCAGCCGCTCGATGCGGCCGATCTCCAGGCGCAGCGCGGTCAGCATCTGCCCGATGTGATCGTGCAGCTCGCGCGACAGCTTCTTGCGCTCCTCTTCCTGCGTCGCGACGAGCTGCGCCGAGAGCGTCCGCATTTCCCGCTCCGCCTGTTCCGCGATCGCGCGCTGCTCTTCGGAACGCTTCTCGAGCACCCACAGCCGCACCACCGCGCTGACGGCGACGACCAGGCCGAGCAGGACGCTCTGCCAGACGAGCGAGTGGAGGTTGCCGCGGAACGCGGCGTGCCGGCGCGTCACCTCCACGCGCTGCGCGGCCAGGTTCGCATTGTTCAGATCTTCGATCTCGCGCGCCAGCGTGAGGACCGCTTCACGGCGGGGAATCACCTGCGTCCGCAGAAACGCCGCGCTCAACCTCTGCCGCTCCGATGGCTTCCAGTCGAACAACGGATCGTAGACACGCCAGTACTCGTCGAGCCGGTTCTGCAGCGCCTCGGTCCGGTGATCGTCCCAGCCATCGCGGCGCGCCAGTGCGCGCAGCTCCCTGAAGGTCGCCAGGTTGGTTCGCCGGAACTCGGCGACGCGCGCCGGGTACTCGGACGCGAGGTGCGGCTCCGTCTCGAGCAGGTAATCGCGGATGAGAATGCCGGAGAGGTGGATGTCCGACCGCAGCCGGCGGAACTTGACTTCGACCTCGCGGTGGTACGTGTTCAGCTCGTCCAGCTCGGTGTAGATGTCCTGGGCGCGGCGCGAGGCCGTCAGCAGCGAGACCGCGACGAGGACGAGCAAGCCGCTCAGTCCGAGCGCCGCGACCGGCCAGGTTCTGAACCGCACGAGCCCTCCTCGCACATCATGGGAAGAACGTTGATTCTAAACGGCTTCTGGCGCGAACGGGAGCGGATCCGGCAAAAACCGGAGGAGCAAATCCCCCATCGGCCGGATGGCGCCGAGGGCACCGATCATGTCTACTGCTCGGCGGAGGGTGGAGGACATGGCCAACTGGTGGACCGAGATGTGGACCTCGGGCAGCGGCCGCGAGCGCGTGTACTGCGGCATCGCGCGGACCGAAGAGGGATTTGCGGTCGATCTGTTCCGCGGCGACACCTGCCTCGATAGCTGGGTGTATCTCACGCGCGAAGCAGCCGTGAGAGCCGCCCTCGATCTCGAGCGACAGCACGCTGGCCGCATGCCGCCGGATACGATGCGCATGCCAGTGACGATGCGACGACCGCGTCCGGGGCTCGTCGCGCACTGAGTTCACGGCGCCCGCAGAAATCCAGAAATATGCTGGTGTTCCAGTATAAGTACGCCTGCTGAACGGTCCGTGGCTGGCTGCCACTCGCCGCCTGCCGAGATCCGCTCTATTGGTTCCAGCGCCCGGGTTCTTGAATCTCGCTCTCCAGAAAATCACTCATTACTGTACTGGGTGGTGGCATGCAATTCGCTGTTGACGCCGCCGCAGCTGCGGAGTAGCTTTCTCGACCGTAAACGCATACACCAGCTGGGACTGAGTTCTCAATTGTGCGTGCCGGACCCTGGCCGGGTGTGTGCCTCGCGCTGCAAGCGGGCTCGTTTTTCTGTTTGGAGGAGGCAATTGAGCATGAAGAACTGGGTGGTCAGAACTGTGTTCGCCACCGCGCTGCTGGTGCTGGCGGGTATGCCCGCCTTCGGCCAGACCTCTACGATCTCCGGTGTCGTCACCGACACCGGCGGCGGCGTCGTCCCCGGCGCGGACGTTGTCGTCAAGCACAACGCCACCGGCGTGACGACGTCGGCGGTGACGAACGCGGAAGGCGCGTTCTCGTTTGCGGGCGTCCAGACCGGCACCTACACCGTCACGGTGTCGCTGCAGGGGTTCAAGACATTCGTCGCCAACGACGTTGTACTCACGAGCGGCGTTCCCGCGTCGGTGAAGGCCGTGCTCGAAGTCGGCGGCGTCTCCGAGACCGTCACGGTCGCCTCCAGGTCGGAGATCCTTCAGACGCAGGCGGCGACGATCTCATCGACCGTCAGCATGAACGAGATCACGAAGCTGCCGATCACGTCGCGCAGCGCGATGGATTTCATTCCCTTCTTGCCTGGAGTCGTGACGCCGGGCGGCAACCGACAGTCGCAGATCAACGGACTGCCTCGCGGGCAGATCAACATCACGCTCGACGGCGTGAACATCCAGGACAACACGCTGCGATCGACCGACGGGTTCTTCGCCATCGTCAGTCCTCGCCTCGACGCCATTGAGGAAGTGACGCTGACCACGGCGTCGCAGGGCGCGGGGGATACGGGTCAGGGCGCCGTCCAGGTGAAATTCGTCACCCGTTCCGGATCGAACCAGTTCACGGGAAGCGCCTACGAGACGTACCGCAACGACAAGTTCAACGCGAATACGTGGTTCAACAATCGCGACGGCGTCGCGAAGACGAAGGTGACGCAGCACCAGCCCGGCGGACGCGTCGGCGGCCCGATCCTGCCGAACAGGGCGTTCTTCTTCGTCAACTACGAGGAATTCCGACAGCCCGGCGAGCTGACGCGCACGCGGACCATCTTCCACCCGATTGCCGAGCAGGGCGTCTTCCGCTATACCGCCGGCGGCACCGTGCGAGAAGTCAATCTGCTCTCCCTGGCGGCCGCAAACAACCAGCTCTCCTCGATGGATCCGATCGTGGCGGACCTGCTGTCGTCGATTCGCTCGGCGACGGGTACGACAGGCTCGGTCAGCGACGACACGGATCCGTTGACGCAGACTTACCGCTACAACGTCCAGACCGACACGCTGAATCGGTTCCCCACGTTCAGAGTCGACTACAACGTCACCGAGAACCATCGCGCGTCGGTCGCGTGGAACTACAACCGGTTCAACACGTTTCCGGACACCTTGAACAGCCGCGAGGCAAGATTCCCCGGCTTCCCCGTGGCAGCAGGCCAGAGCTCGACGCGCTTGTCCTGGAGCAACATGCTGCGGTCGACGTTCGGACGGAACGTCGTCAACGAGGCGCGCGTCGCCTATGCCAGCTCCCCGGTCGTGTTCTTCAAGGAGCTCGGAACGCAAGGTGCGTTCAACCCGGACATCTTCTCCAGTGAGGGCGGGTTCCGGCTGGACTTCCCGCTCGTGACCGAGCCGAGCGCTCCTCCTGCGCCGCAGGGCCGCAACGCGTGGAACCTGCTGTTCGAGGATTCGATCAGCTGGCTGAAGGGGAACCACAGCATCACCGCGGGCGGCAGCCTCACGCAATTCCAGATCACGTCGTACACCTCGTCGCTCGTACCGGACATCACCTTCGATGTCCTGACCGGTGATCCTGCGTTGGCCATATTCACGGGGTCTGCGGGAGCGTCGAACTTCCCCGGTGCCTCGACAACGCAAATCGGCAATGCGCGGCAGATGTACGCGCTGCTGACGGGACGAGTGAGCTCGATCAACGGCAACGCGCGTCTCGAAGGCGGCAAGTACGTTTACATGGGCAACGCCCAGCAGGACGGCCGCATGCGCGAGGCTGGCTTCTTCGTCCATGACTCATGGCGCTGGAAGTCGAACTTCACGATCAACGCCGGACTGCGCTACGAGCTGCAGTACCCGTTCTACCCGCTGAACAACAGCTACTCGACAGTGAGCTACGAGTCGTTGTGCGGCAGATCCGGCGTCAACGATGTGAGCGACGTGAATCGCGTCTGCAATATCTTCCAGGCGGGTAACATGCCCGGCGTCGTGCCGGAGTACGTCAATTTCGGCAAGGGCGTGAAGGCATTCGATACCGACCTGAACAACTGGGCGCCGAGCGTCGGATTTGCCTGGCAGCTCGGACCAAAAGAGGGCTTTGTGGGTCAGCTGCTCGGCGACGACGCCGTGCTGCGCGGCGGCTACTCGAAATCGTTCAGCCGCGAGGGCCTCACCAACTTCACGACGCGTTTCTCGAACAATCCCGGCCTGAACCTGTTCAACGAGCCGGACCGCAGCGTGGCGAACAACAACCTCGGCCCGCTGCCACTGCTGTTCCGCGACTCGTCGCGGCTCGGCCCGGGCACGTTCCCTGAGGCGCCCGTGTATCCGTTCACGGGGTCGGAGAACGACTCGGTCAATCGCTTCATCGACAACATTCAAGTGCCGTCGGCGGAGTCAGTGTCGTTCGGGATCCAGCGCGCGCTCGGCCGCAACCACGTCGTCGAGGTGCGCTACGTGGGCACCCGCAGCCGCGACGGCTGGGATACCTACAACTTCAACGAAGCGAACATCGTCGAGAGCGGATTCCTCGACGAGTTCCGGCTCGCGCAGGCCAACCTGCAGGCGAACATCGCCGCCGGTCGCGGGGCGAACTTCCGGTACTACGGACCGGGCACCGGCACCTCACCGCTGCCGATCTACCTGGCGTACTTCAGCGGCGTCCCGCCCTCGCAGGCGGGCGATGCGGCGCGGTACGGATCGACGTTGTTCGCGAACAGCGCGTTCGTGAACCCACTGAACCGGTGGAATCCGAATCCATTCACGCCCGTGCCGACCAATCCCGTTGCCAACGCCAACACCTCGAACGCGGCGCTGGCCGGGAGCCCCGTGCGGCGCGCCAACGCGCTCGCAGCGGGTCTGCCCGCGAACTTGTTCTATGCGAATCCCGACAAGTTGAGTGGCGCGGTGATCACCGGCAATGGCGGCCGCAGCCGCTATAACTCGCTGCAGCTGGAGCTGCGGCGCCGGCTTCACCAGGGGCTGCAGTTCAACACGAGCTACGTGTTCGGGAACATGTTCGTCTCGAACCGCTTCTCGTTCCGCAAGCCGGTATTGATGCGGCGCGACGCGGGCTCGCCCGGCGACTTGAGCCACGTGTTCAAGGCCAACGTCGTCTACGACCTGCCTTTCGGCCGCGGCCGCCGCTTCGCGTCGGAAGCGGGTGGAGTGCTCGACCGGGTCATCGGCGATTGGTCCATCGGCGTGACGGGCATCGTGCGCAGCGGCACGCTCGACAATCTCGGTAACTTCCGGCTCGTCGGCATGACCGGCGACGACGTCCAGAAGATGTTCAAGCCTCGGATTGACGAGAACGGCCGCGTCTACATGTTCCCGGCGGACGTCGTTACGGAGACGATCAAGGCTTTCAGCGTCAGCGCGACGTCACCAACCGGATACGGCGCATCGGGTGCGCCGAGCGGCCGCTACTTCGCGCCGGCGAACGGGCCGGACTGCATCGAGGTGGCACCCGGGTTCGGCGATTGCGGTACCGGCAATCTCGTCGTCGCGGGTCCGCTGTTCCAGCAGTGGGATCTGGCGGTTTCGAAGCGGGTCAGGGTGTTCGGCCGGACGAACGCCGAGTTCCGCGTCGAGGCCTTGAACGTGTTCAACCACCACAACTTCGACCCCTCGAACTTCCGCAGCACCAATCCGGTTGGTGGGATCGGAGGCATCAACCTGACCAACTATGAGCTCGACGGTCTGCTCGGGACGCATGCCTCGCGGCTGATTCAGTTCATCGGCCGCTTCAACTTCTGATCGGCTGATCGACCGAGGCTCGAACGGGAGGCCGGGGATTCGATACCCGGCCTCCCGTTTTTTTTGCCACCTCACGCGCGAAACGCCAACCGGCCATCGGGTTAACGCCCTTGACAGCGGGGAGTATACCCGCCATACGTTTCCGCCTTCACCTGGGCAACTGTGGGACCCTTCATCGGCCCGTTCTGGGCCACCGCTCAGGATTGACAGCTTCCTTGGGGGAGGAGCGATGAGACTTGGAGGAGTGCGAGTCGCCGCCTTCATGACGATCGTCGTCATGGCGGCAACGTTCGCCCACGGCCAGGGCAACGTGACGTCGACGCTGACAGGCGTGGTGCTCGACAGCACCGGCGCCGCCATCCCGGGCGCAACGGTCGTCGCAAAGAACAGCGGCACCAGCGTCACCACCGAAACCACGTCGTCGGCACAGGGGACGTTCACGATTCCCGCCCTGCTGCCCGGCACCTACTCGGTCACCGTCTCGCTCGAAGGCTTCAAGACGGCGGTCTACAACGACATCATCCTGAACGCAGGCGTCCCCGCCGCGCTGACAGCGAAACTCGAAGTCGGCGGCATCGCCGAGACCGTCACGGTCGAATCCGCGTCGCGCCTGGTGCAGACGGTCGCGACGTCGGTCACCTCGACCATCAACACGCAGCAGATCGAGAACCTGCCGCTGACCAGCCGCAACGTGCTCGACTTCGTCGTGTTCCTGCCGGGCGTGCAGACGGCCGGCGGCAACCGCCAGTCGTCGGTGAACGGCCTGCCGCGTGCGGCGATCAACATCACGCTCGACGGCATCAACGTGCAGGACAACACGCTGCGAACCTCCGACGGGTTCTTCACGATCGTGCAGCCGCGTCTCGACGCCGTCGAAGAGGTCTCCGTCTCGACGGCGGCCGGCGAGGCGGTCGGCGGCTCGCAGGGGGCTGTGCAGATCCGCTTTACGACGCGCTCCGGCACGAACACCTACTCGGGCAGCGCCTATCACTACTACCGGAACGACACGTGGAAGGTGTTCGGGTCGCGGATGAACCTGGTCATGAACACGTGGTTCAACAATCGCGACGGCGTCGCCAAGCCGAAGCTGCTGCAGCATCAGCGCGGCGGCCGCGTCGGCGGCCCCATCATCGTGCCGGGACTCTACGATGGGCGCGGCAAGGCGTTCTTCTTCACCAACATCGAGAACTTCTATCAGCCGTCCGAGGTCCCGCGCACGCGGACGATCCTGCACGAGCGCGCGCGTTCCGGCATCTTCCGCTATCTCGGCGCGGGCAATGTCGTGCAGGAAGTGAATCTGCTGACGCTCGCCGCCGGGAACGGGCAGACGGCGACGATGGACCCCACGATCCAGAAGCTATTGGGCGACATCCGGCAGGCGACGGGCACGACTGGCAGCGTCACCGCCAGCGCGAACCCGCTGTACGAGACCTACAGTTACAACGTCCCGGTCGAGGCGAACAACTGGTTCCCGACCTACCGCGTGGACTACAACATCACCAACAACCACCGGCTGTCGACGGTGCTCAACTGGCACAAGTTCAGTTCGGTGCCAGACACGCTGAACGGGTTCGAGCCGTTCTTCCCGGGATTCCCCGTGATGGGATCCCAGACGTCGCGCCGCGGATCGTCGGCCAACACGCTGCGATCGACGTTCGGGTCGAACATCGTCAACGAGTTCCGCGTGGGGTGGCAGGGCTCGCCGGTCGAATTCTTCAACGAGCAGTTCGATCCGGGGATCTGGGCGAAGGACTTCGGCGGGCAGGGTGGATTCCATCTCAACATCAACGGCGGCAACAACAGCAGGACCTCTCTCAGCAACGCCGGCCCGGCGCCCAACGCGCAGTCGCGCAACGTCAACACCCTGCGCATCGAGAACACCCTGAACTGGCTCCGCGGCGCGCACAGCATCAACCTCGGCGGCATGTTCGACCGGATGGACTCGTGGAACAAGTTCCGGCAAACCGTGCCGAACATGACATTCGGCGTACTGCCAACCGACCCGGCGGTGGCGATGTTCAGCGGGGTCGCCGGAACCGCGAACTTCCCGGGGGCGTCGGCCGCGCAGATCGCGGCGGCACAGAATATCTACGCGCTGCTGACCGGTCGCGTCGATTCCACGTCAGTCCTCGCGCGGCTGGATGCGGGCACGGGTAAGTACGTGTACGCCGGCCTCGGGCTCGAGGAGAGCCGGCTGGACAACTGGGGCGTCTACGCTCAGGACAGCTGGCGCGTCCGGCCGAACCTGACGTTGAACTTGGGCATGCGATGGGACGTGCAGTCGCCGTTCCGGGCGCTGAACAGCTCGTATTCGACGGCGTCGATCGACAGTGTCTGGGGCGTGTCCGGTTACAAGTCCGGATGCGATCTGAGCAACGCCACGCCAGACGCGTGCAACCTGTTCAAGCCGGGTCAGATGCCCGGACAACCGACCACCTACATGCGGTGGGACAAGGGGACGCCGGCCTACAACGTCGACTGGAACAACGTGGCGCCCAGCGTCGGCGTCAACTGGGCGCCGGATCGGCCTGACGGTTTTCTCGGCGCGCTCATGGGACAGCAAGGCGACTTCGTCCTTCGTGGCGGCTACAGCCGCGCGTTCCAGCAGAGCGGGATGAGCGACTATCGGGCACGGTTCGCGGGAAACCCCGGATTTGCCATAGCGGTGCAGCGAAACCAGAGCCTCAACAATCTCGGATCCCTGCCCCTCCTCTTCCGCGACGCGAGCCGCCTGGGTCCGCCCGCGTTCCCCGAGGAGCCGGTGTTCCCGAACTCCGGACAGATCACGGACACGGTGAACGCCATGGACCCGAACATCCAGATGCCGTACTCCGACACCTGGACGGCCGGCCTTCAGCGCGGTGTGACGCGCAACATGGCTGTCGAAGTCCGCTACGTCGGCACGCGCAGCCGGCAGCAGTGGGCCACCTACAACTACAACGAGGTGAACATCATCGAGAACGGCCTGCTCGACGAATTCGTCAAGGCGCAGGCCAATCTCCAGGCCAACGTGGCGGCCGGTCTCGCCTCGCAAGGCTTCCGCTATCGCGGCCCCGGCACGGGCACGGTGCCGCTGCCGATCATCTTCGGCTACTTCCAGGGCGCCGGTGATCCGAACAACTCAGCGGCCTACACGTCGGCGCTGTTCACGAACGCGACGTTCCTGAACCCGCTAGCGAGGTTCAACCCCAACCCGTACACGTTCGCCAACGCGCTCGACGCCGACGCGACGCGGCGCAACAACGCGCTGGCGGCCGGTCTCGCTGCCAACTTCCTGCGGGCGAACCCGCACAAGCTCAGCTCGGGCAACAACCACGGGCAGGGACCGCTCGTGACCGGTCACGGCGGCTACAGCAACTACAACTCGATTCAGTTCGAGTTGCGCCGGCGGCTCGCCAACGGCGTCCAGATCGACGGCAGCTACGTCTACGGCGTGGGCGACACGTCGGCGCGGTACTCATTCCGCGTGCCGCGCGAGTCGGTCAAGCGGGCGGGAACGACCGAAGGCGAAGTCACGCACGCATGGAAGGCCAACTGGCTGTTCGAGCTGCCCTTCGGCCAGGGCCGCCGCTTCGCGAGCGGCGCCGGGCCGATCCTGGATCGCATCATCGGCGGATGGGCGCTGCACGGCAACGCGCGCTTCCAGAGCGGCATCTGGGTCGACTTCGGCAACGTCCGGATGGTCGGCTTCAACGAGAAGGACCTGTGGAAGATGTACAAGCTCCGGATCAACGAGAGACAGCGTGTGTACATGCTGCCGCAGGACGTCATCGATGAGACGATCAAGGCGTTCAGCACGAGCCCGACGTCGGCGTCCGGCTACGGCGCGCAGGGAGTGCCCAGCGGCCGCTACTTCGCGCCGGCCATGGGCCCGGACTGCGTCGAGCGCATCGCCGCCAACTACGGCGACTGCGGCACGCGCACGCTGGTCGTTCGCGGACCGATGTTCAAGGAAGTGGACCTCAGCGTGATGAAGATGGTGCCGATCAAGGGCCGGGCGCGCGCGGAGTTCCGCATCGAGATGCTGAACGCATTCAACTCGGTGAACTTCGTGCCGATCGCCTCGACCAGCACGAACCCGGCGAATCACGAAGTGTCGAATCAGACGGGAACGAACCAGACGCGTACGATCCAGCTCGTCTCACGATTCAGCTGGTAACGAGTCGGCAGTCGTCAGTTGTCAGTGACGGCCGGCGGGGGGACTCGCCGGCCGTCCGTTATTGATGAACGCCACCAGCGCCGCGATCTCCGGCTCCTTCAACTGCAGGTTGGGCATCGCCCACGTTCCATTGGCAGAGCGCATCTGCGAGGGATCCTTCAGCGTCTGCGCGAGGAATTCGTCCGGGTAGCGGCGCGCCGTCAGATCGCGGAAATAGCCGACTGTCGTCTTCTCGTTCGTCGCGCCGTGGAAGTGGCAACTGTTGCAGCCCTTGGCCACGAACAGCGCCTCGCCGCGCTCGATCGCCGGCATCGAGTGCGCCACGGCGGCTTCCGACGACGTGACGGCACGGATCGGCTTCAGCTTCAGTCCGCTCGCGCCAAAACCGCTGTGAATCGTGATCGTCCAGTCGCCGGCCGACGGCACCGTCAGCAGCGCGCTGTAGTAGCCGTCGCGTTTCGCCGGAACCGCGGGCGCCTCGGTCCGTCGGCCATTTGACACGGCGCTCACGCCTGCGCTCAGCCCAGCGATCAACCGCATCCCGTGCTGGCGAACTGAAAACGTGAGCGTCGTCGGGTGCCCGGCGACGAGGCGATCCGGCAGCTCCTCGACAGTGACGACTGCCCAGCCTCCCGCATGAGCCGTGGCGAGCGTGAGCGCGAGCATGGCCGCGAAGGTCGGGGGAACGAGGGTCTTCAGCATGGCTCTCCTCCAATGCAGAAAGACGCGGCAATAGGCGCAAGTGTTAGCGCGGCGGGACTGAAGTCCGCCCTACTCCTCTTCTGCTGATCCGCCGCCTGCACGAACGACATCCTCCTGCCTGATCTTCTCAACCTTGAACTTGTCGGCCGCCTTCCGCATCCGCTCGAGCACGTCATCGAAGTCGAAGTCCGTCGAGGTCGAGAATCGGATGGGATTGATCCGCGCGACGACGAATGGACGCAGATAGGGGCTCGTCAACCCGCGCGCCTTCAGCTTGTCGACGATGCCGGTGACGAGATCGTCGATGGCGAGCAATGCCGACGCCCGACGCTCGCGCTCGGCGAGCGCCTTCGGCAGCTTCTCCTCGATGAAGTCGTCGATCCGCCTGAGCAGCGGATGGTCGGCGCCGCCGCTCCGGCGCGGCCGCTTCTCGTAGGCGGCGCCGAGCGTGAGGAACGCCGGCTGATCGAACTCGAACGCGAACGCCCGCTCCGGACGATCGCCGGCGCTTTCCGCCAGCGCCCGCTCCATGCGGATCGTCTCGAGCGACTTCTCTTTCAAGTTGTGCGCCTTCTCCGTATTCAGCGCGAGGATCTTGAACGCGACGTCCGGATCGGGCACGAGCAGCGCGACGATGCTTTGGGCGCCGAGCTTGCGCAGCGCCTGCAGGCGATGGTTGCCGTTCGGCGTCCAATACGCGCCGTCGTGGCGGATGGCGATGATCGGATCGAGAAAGCGGCCCAGCGTCTCGACGACGGTCATGAGCCGCTTGACGTGGGCGTCGGAGGGGTCGCGCTGATACGGCGTCGGCTCGACGCGGTCGATGGGCAGCGCCGCCAGCAGCACCGTCGTGCCTCCGAAGGGCTCGCGATACGTCGTCAGGACGGCGCCGCCGTCCGCCTCGACCTGAGAGGCGAGCCGCTCCGCGGCGGCGTCCTTGACGCTCTTCGTCTCGGGCGCCGCGAGCCCGACGGACTTTGCCGCAACTTTCTTCCGGCGCTTGACGGTCTTTTTCTTCGCCATCGGAGAATTATGCGCCGAACGTAGTAGGATGCCCGCCAATGCGAGCCTGGAGCCCCGTGCTGTGCATCGTTCTCGCCGGAGGCACCGTGCTGGCGGGCCAGGAACGACCGAAATTCCGTGTCGCGACGCGGCTCGTGGAAGTCAGCGTCATAGTGCTGAAGGACGGCAAGCCCGTCACTGGCCTGACGGCAAACGATTTCCGCCTCTCTGACGGCGGCCAGGAGCAACGCATCGAGTTTTTCTCGACCGACAGCGAAGCGACGGTTGGTCCGATGGCAGCGCCTTCCAGCGTGCCGCCGCCTGCGCCGGCCGGCGCCCACGAATTCAGCAACCGGGTTACCACGAACGGCGGCGCGACCGTCATCCTGTTCGACCGCCTGAATACCCGCTTCCAGGATCAGGCCTACGCACGGGATCATCTCCTCAACTTCCTTCGTCAGATCAGGAGCGGCGACCGCGTCGGTATCTACGTCCTGGACGGCGACAGCATCCGCGTGCTGCACGATTTCACGAACGATGCTTCCTCGCTCGTGCGTGCGCTGGCGCGCTATCACGCCATGACGTCGAGGGAACTTGCCGGCGAGGAGGCGGCAGCGGAACTGTTGGAGGGCGGCGGCGATCCCGAGCTCGATGCGGAGCTCGGTGCATTCATCAAGAGCGCGTCAGCAAACATGGCCGCGCACTACACGGGCCTCCGGTCGGATGCGACGGCGGCGGCGATGGAAACCATTGCCAACCACCTGGCCGCCGTGCAGGGAAGGAAGAATCTGATCTGGGTGTCGTCCGGGTTTCCGCTCGACGCGTTCCGGTATCGCGGACGGGATCCCACCGCCGCCATCCAACAGGCAACCCGGCCTCTCAACGACGCGAACGTGACGATGTACGGTGTCGATGCGCGAGGCCTGGTTGGTGCGATTACTTACGGAGCGGGCGGCCGCGCGACGTTTACGACGCTGGCGATGGCGCAGGGAAACGCCGACGTTCTGCACGCCATGTCTGAAGCGACGGGCGGACGCACGTTTTCCAACACGAATGACATCAACGGCGCGGTACGCCGGGCGATCGACGACTCATACGTGACGTACACCCTGGGCTACTACCCGGCCCATGGCAAGTGGGACGGAGCGTATCGTTCGATTAAAGTCAAAGTGGCTCGGCCGGGCGTCGAGGTGCGGCATCGGAAGGGATATTTCGCGGGCGTGGCACCATCGTCGCCGGTGACCCGAGGATCTGCGCCGGCGGAAACGGCGCGTCGCCGGGCGATCCGGTCCGCGCTTCTCAGTCCGCTCGAAGCGACGGAGATAGGGCTGACGGCGCAATTGGAGCGCGTACCCGGAACGTCGAGCGACGTGAAGGTGATCATCAAGACCGTCGCCGGCGGAATCGCGTTCGAACAAAAGGGCGACTTCTGGGAGGGCCAGCTCGATATCGTCATCGCTCAGAAGCTCGCCGACGGGACGGCGCCGAAGAACGTGGAAAGGACAGCGACTGTGCGCGTCGCGCCGGACCGTTACCAGGAGACGCGCACCCAGGGTCTGAAGGTCGACGCTCAGGTGACCTTGCTGCCGAACGTGCAGCGCCTCCACATCATCGTGCACGACGTGACGTCGGGCAACACCGGCTCGATCGTCGTCCAGGCCGACAGACTGCGCGCACTACTTCGTTGACGGCGGCCGGAGCTGGGCGAGCAGCGCCTTGACCGCGGCGTCGAGCTGACTGTCCTTTCCGAGCAGGCTCTCGCCAATCGGGCGCGTGACGGGAATGTCCACGGGCCGCGGATTCAGCTCCATGGTGACGCCGTCGAGCGTGGTGATGCGCGTGCCCGGCATGCGAATCGTCGTGCCGTCGACGAGCGTCTGGCTGCCGGTGTAGATGATCCAGCCGGATGTCGGCTCGCCGACGACCTTGCCGAGCTTCAACGTCCGGTATCCTTCGGTGAAATCCTCGGCGTCCGACAGCGAGTGCTGGTTCGTGACGAGGATGGTCGGCAGCTCCAGCGATCGCTGGCCGAGCATGCTGCGCGCCGGCGCCGTCGGCAGGCCGCGCGGCGTCATGTTCAGGTAGCCGCGGCGCGCGAGCACGTCGATCGCGTAGACGTTGACGAATCCACCGTTGTTGTTGCGGACGTCGATGACCACCCCGTCCTTCGTGCGGTTGTCGGCGTCGAGATCGAGATAAAGGCGGCGCAGCGCCGCCTCCGACATGTCGTTCATGTGCGCGTAGCCGAGGCGGCCGCCGCTGATCTTGTCGACGTAGGCGCGATTCCACTCGATCCACTGCCGATACAGCAGGGTCTTCTCCGTCACCTGATTGACCGGTCTGAGGACGACCTCACGCGCGTTGCTGCCGTCGGCCGCGGACGAGACCTTCAGTTCGGTGCGTCGATTCACGGAATGCAGCAGCAGCCGATCGACGTTCGTGTCCGCCGACACAGGTGCGCCGTCGATGGAGGTGATGTAGTCGCCGGCGGCGATCTGTCGGGTCACCGCCGCGGGGCCGAGGGCAACGACTTCCGTCACCCTCAGACGGCCCGCGCGCTCGTATTCGCCGCGATCGAAGCGCAGCCCGAGGCGGCCGACCGATGGCCCTTCTCCGCCGCCGCGGCCACCGCGTCCTCCGCCGGCTGAAACGCCGAGGTGCGAAGCGTTCAGCTCGCCGACCATCAGGTTCAGCAGCCGCCGCATCTCGTCCGGCGTCTGCGCCCCGGCGATGCGCGGCGCGTATTGCGCGCGCACGCCCTCCCAGTTCACGCCGTGGAACTTCTCGTCGTAGAAGCCGTCGCGCAGGTACGTCCACGCCTGGCGGAAGACCTCCATCTTCTCCTGCGAGAAATCGACGTCGATCTCCGCCGTCACATTCACCGTCCGCGCCTGGCGCGTCTCGATCGGGATGACGGTGATGCGTCCCTGTTCGAGATAGAAGACCTCGCGGCCGTCGGGCGTGAACTGCGCGTCCGCCTTCGGGCCGGCGGTGGACGTCAACTGCCGCGCGACCGGCGGCTCGCGCAACAGCTCGTCGAGCGAGTAGGTGTAGAGATTCTGCTGGCCGGCCGCCGTCGCCGTGAGCAGCAGCGTGCGGCCATCCGGGCTGATCGTCTGCGACGTCACGTCGACGCCGACCGGCAGGATGTTGAGCCGACGGCGGATCTCGTCGAAGACGATCTCGACCGGCTTCGATGGATCGCGCGGCGGCGCCGCGTCGCGGTCTCGCTGTGCCGGGTCGGCCGGGGGCTTCGCGGCCGGCGTCTTCTGCGGCTCGTCGCGGAACAGATCGCGGAAGCGATCCTCGCGGAACCGCGGCGTCCGAAGAATCAGATCGACGCGGACTGCCTGCCCCTCCTCGGTGCGCTGGCTCGTGTTGAAGATGATGAACGTCCCGTCCGGGCTCCACGAGAGGTTGTTCGAATTGAGGTTCGGCAGCGACGTCACCGCCCGCGGCTCGCCGCCGGCCGCAGGTACAGCGAGGACGTTGCGGAAGGACTTCCCGGTCAGCCCGAGATACGCGATCCAGCGGCTGTCGGGCGACCACGCCAGCCCGCGCGGATTCCGCGCCAGATGACCGCTCGCCAGCAGCCGCTCCTGCTTGGACTCGAGGTCGATTACGCGCAGCTCCTTGCCTTCGCGCACGAACGCAAGCGACTTGCCGTCGGGCGAGATCCTCGGCGCCGTGTCGCTCGCCGCCGCCCTTGTGAGCTGCGTTTCGGCGTTCGTCCGGAAGTCGAACAGGAAGATGTGCGCCGCGCCGTCGCGCTCCGAGGCGTAAGCGACGCGACGGCTGTCGGGCGCCCAGTCGATCATCGCTTCGCGCGCGACCGTGCGCGTGATGCGCACGGCGTCCCCGCCATCGCGAGCGGACGCGGCCCAGATCTCGCCGCGCGCGGCAAACGCGACCTTACGGCCGTCAGGAGACAGCGAGAGATCGTTGAAGCCGTTCGTCAGACTGAGATGCTCGAGCGCGGGTCCCGCCGGCGCGCCACGTCGCGTCACCGGCACTTTCGCGGCCTCGCCGGACGCGGTATCGAGCTTCCAGATCTCGAAGTCCCGCTCGAAGACGATGGTCCGGCCGTCGTACGAGATGGTCGGCCACAGCACGCGGCCGCCGGTGAAGCGCGTCACCGGCTTCGCCGCGCTGCCCGGCGTCAGCGTCCAGATGTTCTGCGGCCCTCCACGATCGGACACGAAGAAGAGCGTCTTGCCGTCCGCCGCCCACATCGGCCACATGTTTTTCGCGCCGCGCTCGGTCAACTGCTCGTACTTCGGCGCGGGGCCGTCGTGCAGAAGCCACAGCTCGGACTCGTCCAGGTGCGAGTGCCCCCTGCGCCACCACTGCGCCGCGGAGGTGCCGCGCGCGCTGAACGCAATCCGCTGGCCGTCGGGCGCCGGCGCGGCGAAGAACTCGCTCGTGTAGCGGTCGGCGCTGACCTGCATCGGCGTACCGCCGTCAGCGCGGACGCGGAACAGGTCGTTCATGCTGGCGATGTCGCGGCTCGTCGACGAGAAGTACAACCACTTCCCGTCCCTCGACCAGTTCTCCAGCCGCTCCAGCCCATCGTCGAACGTCATCTGCTGGAGCGCGCCGGTCGCCAGCGTCAGCACGTAGATGTCGCCGCCGCCGCTGCGCTCGGAGATGAACGCCAGCTTCGCGCCGTCGGGCGAGTAGAGCGGGCGCGATTCGTTGGCTTCGTGTGAGATCAGCAACCGCGCGTCGCCGCCCGCCGCCGGCACGGTCCAGATGTCGCCGCCCGAGACGAGCGCGATCTCCGATCGATCCGGCGAGATCGCCGGCTCCGCGAACGAGGGCAGCGAGGCAGATATGTCGCCCGCCGCGCGCTGAGTGCGGACCATCAGGACGGCGCCGAAAACGAGCGCAGCCACAGCAACGATCGAACGCGACAATCTCATCTCCGAGCTCCTGAACGCGCATCGTATCGCGGATCGCGCGTGCACAGGAGAAGGAGAGAATGGGAGCAACTATTTCTTTCTCAAAAGAAGAAGCTGCTCCCTTTCTCCCTTTCTCCTGTTACCGCGCGATCTCGCAACATGAGAATCAGCGGGACGAGGCCACCCGCAGCCGCGAGGTGTTTCAGCGTGTGGCCGCTGACGATCTCGCCGGCGTCGTAAATGGTCGCATCGAACGCCTCGTAGATCTTCGCCACTCCGTATAACGCGAGCGCCCACGCGACGTAGCGTGAATCGCGAAACGGGCCAGCATACGCCACGAGAAGCAGCAACACGATCAGCAGCGATCCGAACTGGACGACGCCGTAAAGGCGGAGGTCGTCGGTCCGCGCCCAGACGGCGACGCTGATCGCGCCGAGGGCGAGCAGCGGAACGAGTAGCGCCCGCGCCGCCCTCGCGCTGACGCGCTCGCCGAGCATCGCGGTCAGCAGGCCCATGAAGCCGATGGTCATGGGCAAGCGGTCCCAGACGAGGCGCGCGTTGTCCGGCGCGAGATGGTAGTAAGCCGAGCCGGCGGCCGTCAGCGCGAGGCCGCCAAAGAGCGCCGCGTACGACGACACGTGCCAGCGCTCCATCCGCGGCGCGATGGCTGGCACCGTCCGCCTCAGGACCAACAGTCCCCAGATGCCGACCATGAGGAACGGAATGTTCGAGAGGACGTTGAGTCCGTTCGGGACGCCGGCAAACCTGCGCCGATCCGCAAACGCGTGATACGAGACGTCCTGCGGGATCGGCGGAAGGGCGACGACGACCGCGGCGGCGAGAGCCGCCGCGGCGATGAGCGGCAGATGGCGCCGGGCGATCAGTTGCTCTTACCCTTGCCGGGCCAGCGTTCCGACGGCGTCCGCGCCGTCGCGAGGTACTTCTCGATCTCGGCGACGACGTCGCCGTTCGCGGCGGCCACATTGTTCTTCTCGGACGGATCGTTGCCGAGGTCGTAGAGCTCCAGCGGCTGTCCCGGCTTCACCCGCACCGCCTTCCACTTGCCCATCCGCACCGCCTGCTGGAAGCCGCGCTCGTGGAACTCCCAGTAGAAGAGGTCGTGCGTCGGCTGCCGCTGGCCGCGGAGCGCGCGCGCCATCGCCATGCCGTCGAGTCCCGCCGGCGCCTGGGCGCCGGCGATCTCGGCGAGTGTCGGCAGCATGTCCCAGTGCGCCCACGGATGATCGCTGACACGTCCTGCCGGAACGGTTCCGACCCATCGCGCGATCATCGGCACGCGGATGCCGCCCTCGTAGAGATCACGCTTGATGCCGCGCAGGCCGCCGGCGGCCTCGAAGAAGTCAGGGTCGCCGCCGCCCTCGCGATGCGGGCCGTTGTCGCTCGTGAACAACACCAGCGTGCGCCGATCGAGCCCGCGCGACTCGAGCAGATCGAGCAGCCGGCCGACGTCGCGATCCATGCGCGTGATCATCGCCGCGAACGCCGCATGCGGCGTCGGCTGCGAGCGATAGCCGAGCGACGGCAGGTCGAACTCCGCTCCCGTCAGCCGTGCGTCTGCCTTCGGGTTCTCGAACGGCTTATCGGGGAACTTTCCGGCAAAGGGCTTCATCGAATCCTCCGGCGCGCGCAGTTCCGCGTGCGGCACCGTGTAGTTCAGATAGAGGAAGAACGGCCGCGGATCGTCGCGCTCGATGAACGCCGCCGCCTCCTTGGTGAACAGATCGTTGGCGTAGTCGCGCTCGACGTCGACGCTGACGCGTTCCCCGAGGCGCCACAGGTGATCCGTGAACTGGCGGTGTGCGTGCCGGTGATCCATGAAACCGAACGAGTAGTCGAAGCCCTGCTTCTCCGGCTGCCCGGACGTGCCGGGCACGCCGAGACCCCACTTGCCGATCGCCGCCGTCCGGTAGCCTGCCGCCTTGAGCACTTCGGCGACGGTCACGTCCTGGTCGCGCAGCGGAATGTCACCGTTGCCGCGCACCCACGCATGCCCGGTGTGAAAACCGGTCATCAGGGTTGCGCGTGACGGCGCGCACACGGTGCTGCCGGAGTAGTACTGCGTGAAGCGGATGCCCTGCTTCGCCATACGCTCCAGCGACGGCGTCCGGAATCGCTTCTGGCCGTAGGCGCTGAGATCGCCGTACCCCAGATCGTCGGCGTGGATCAGCACGATGTTCGGCGCGTTGGCGCGTGCGCGCGTTCCCTGCCGCGCGGTGCTTCCCGCCGCGGACACGAGCGCCGCGCCGAGCAGAATGGCCGCAGCGGTGAACATCCGATGGGACACGGGGCCTCCTTTTTTGCGCTCGCAGCCGGCGCCGCCGGTTCCCTCCGGCTGCTCGCTTAACTCGCTCCACTACGCGTGCGCTTCGTCGCACGCTCCGTTCCGCTCGTCCCTTTCAGGCATGGATCAGGTGCCGGTCGAATCCGGCCGCGACGAGCTCCTCGTACGCGCGCCACACGCGATCCGGAATGTCCTGTGGGATCTGAAAACCCTTGGCCGGGTATTCGCGGATCCGCTGCAGGTCGCCGACCATGATGCTGATGACGTCCGCCGGCGACAACGCCTCGTTCGAGTAGTGCGCGAGGTAGTCGTCGAACGAGACGCGCGGCGAGGTCACGACGATCGTCTTCTCCGGCCAGACCTTCTTGAACGTCGCGTAGGCGCGCCGCTCCATGTACGGCTTCTGCACGACGATGAACGCGTCGAGCGCGAGGCCGTGCGATTCGACCAGGGCGCGCGTGAAGGCGACGTTCTCGCCCGTATTGGTCGATCGCGTCTCGGTGAGGATGCTCTCCTCCGGCACGCCCATGTCCGCGGCGATGCGCGCGAACACTTCGGCCTCGGGCTGGTTCCACAACTGCCGCGTGATGGCGCCCTGTCCGCCCGAGAAGATCAACAGCGGGGCCCAGCCGTCGAGATAGAGCTGCGCGCCGCGCCTCGCGACCGCGTGGTCGTGGCTGCACAGCACGAGGATCGCGTCCGCGCGCGAGAGATGGTGATTCAGTTGATGGTAGTCCCAGAGCGTTTCGGCGAGCTCACGAATGCGACGGTTCATGCCTGTCATCTTCTTCTCATGGCGGCTGGGGCCCACCCCCAGCCGCCTTCACGCGCGCTGCGCGCGCGACGGCCTTCGGCCTTGCCAGCTCGCTACGCTCGCCAGCCTGGCGAGTCTCTTCGCGTATTTCGTCAGTTCAGCGCTGGCGCGTACGCAAGCCGAAACGCTCTACTGTCTCACGCTCGAAGTCCACTTCGATCAGGACCGCCGGCTCATCGCCCGTGACCCATCCCTCATGGCCGGGATCGATGGCGACCGCCTGCGGCGCGGTGAACTCCACCACCGAGCCGTCCGCGTACCGGACGCCGACGCGGCCGCGCGCCAGAAAACCGACGTGCGCATGCATGCACATCTCCGTCCCCACCACCGGCTTCATGTGCGTCGTCCAGCGGAAGCCGGGAGGATAGACGACGCGCTTCACGCGCGCCTGACCGGCGCGGACGATGTCCATCGTGAGGCCGCCGATTTCGATGTGCTCCGCGCCCTGCATCGGCGCGAGCAGTGGATCCGCCATGCGCTCCTCCCTCCGGTCTCCTCCGCAGATTTGGATTGAGAGTTTAGCGGATCAGCGTCGCATGTGCAGCACCGGAAGCAGCTTGCCGAGCGCATGAAGGGCCGACTGCGCGGTGATCTCGAAGCCCATGTGACGGTAGAAGCCCACGAGCGACTCGTTCTGGGCGTCGACGTCGACCGCGCGCGCGCCGAGCGCGCGCGTCGCATGCTCCACGAGCCGCCGTCCGAAGCCGCGGCCGCGCCATGCCGGGTGCACGAAGAGCGCCTCGATCTTGCCGTCCGCGACGCCGATGAAGCCGACGGCCGTCCCGTGCTCGTTGCGCACGCACGCGAGCTCCACGAGATGCAGCAACTCGTCGCGCGCGAGCGGCTTGAAGAACCTGATGTAGGCGTCCGACACGCTGCGATGCGACGCCCGGACCGACGCTTCCCACACCTCCACGAGGCTTGGGAAGTCGCCGATCTCGACCCGATGTATCGACTCTTGCGGTGCCATCGTGCTCGCTCCTCGCCAGGGCGGAAGAGCCACGGGCGTGCCAGCCCGACACCGACACGATGTCGCCGGAAATCGCGGGCGAGCGCATGGAGCCGTGCAGAGATTGCGATGCCTCCGTGCCGGCCCGATCGCAGGAATTGCCGTTCGTTGCCCGGCGGTGGACGCTAACGTTTTGACCCACTCGCGCGTCTTCATGCATGTCGGCCCCTGCGGCCCACGTCATGGAGGCGCTATGCACGTCCGTCTGACGCCCGTCTTGTCGGTTCTCGTCGCCGCGCTGCTGATCGCGGCGTACTCGGCCGATTCCACCGCCGCGAAGCGCGACCCGGATGGGCTTGTCGTGCACGAGTGGGGCACCTTCACGACCGTGGCCGGCCCGGACGGCACGCCGGTGGAGTGGCTGCCGCTCAGCGGGCCGGCGGATCTCCCCTGCTTCGTCGAGCGCTTTTCGCCGCGCAACGCCATCAAAGCACTGACAAACGTCTCGGCCTGCCTGACCTACGACGCGGCGAAACGTGAGCTGCCGGGGCGCGTGCGGATGGAGACGCCGGTTCTCTATTTCTATTCGCCCGCACACACGCGCGCGAACGTGCGCGTGGCATTCCCGCAGGGTCTGATCACCGAGTGGTACCCGCGCGCGTCGGTGTTCCTGCCACCGGTGAGCCGCGCGACGCTCCAGCAGCCGCGGGTCGGCAGCGTCATCGACTGGCGCAACGTCGAGATCCTTCCGGATGTCTCCGGCGCTTTGCCCACCGAGTCGACCGGGAGCCACTACTACGCCGCGCGAGCGACCGATGCCGCGCCAGTGCGCGTCAACGGTCAGATCGAGAAGTTCCTGTTCTATCGCGGGGTCGCCGGATTCGACGTTCCGCTGGCGGCCGTGGCCCTCGGCGGCGGCGCGGTGCGCGTGACGACCCGTGGCTCACGCGAGCTGCGCAGCGTGATGCTGGTCGCGAACACGAACGGGATGCTGCGATATCGCCTGCACGGCACGCTGCGGGGCGAGGCGACACTGGCCGCTTCGTCGGACGCGACCGACCGTCAGTCGCTGCGGCTCGAGCTCGAACGCGCGCTGGTGGGGTCCGGCCTCTACCCGAAGGAAGCACGGGCCATGGTCGAGACGTGGCGGGACTCCTGGCTCGAGGAGGGCACTCGCGTGTTCTACATTCTGTCCCCGCGTTCGGTCGACGAGGTGCTGCCGCTGACGGTCGATCCGATGCCGCGGGAAGTCCGGCGCGTCTTCGTCGGGCGCATGGAAGTGATCACCCCGGAGATGACCGAGGCCGTCGGACGGGCAATCGACAACAACGACGAAGCAGCGCTTGCGCGATATGGACGGTTTCTGGGTCCGATCGCCGAACGGATCGCGGCCGGTGTTTCATCCCCCTCGGAACAGGCGCGCGTTCGCAGCGTCGCCGACGCAGCCTTCCGCGCCTACGCGAGTCGCGGGCCTGGTTGCTCGGCGCAGTAGCGGTATGATCCTGGCGTGCCTCTCAGCGGCGGCAGGCTCGGGCTGATCGCGTTCCTGTTCTTCCTCGGGAAGGGACTGCTGTGGCTGCTGATCCCGGCGGCGTTGTACCTCTGGGGTTGCTGAAGCTCAGGGCAACACGAACTCGATCATCGCCCCACCGGCTGCGCCCTGAAGGGCCCCGCTGAATCCCGCGGCGGCGGCTGCCCATCGACCTGACACGCGAGCGCAGACAAAGGCCGCGGGAATCTGGAAGAAGCACGCCAGGAAGATCCACAACCGGATCACCTCGCCACGGTTGATCCCGATGAGATCGGTCGCCAGCAGCGTCGCGAGCAGGCCCGCGACGGGCACGGCGATCGGACGCGTCAGCCGCTCGCCCCATCCAGCATGGTCGCGGCCGAACGCGTCGATCGCAGCGGCCACGAACAGGATCGATTGACACGCGCCCACGCCGAACGCGAACTCCGGAAGGTTGGCGTAGACCCACAAGCCATACGGTCGCCCTGCCTGCACGTTGAAATCGGAGGCATGCGCCGCAATCCGGCGGAGCGCGTCGATGACGTCGAAGCCGAATGCGACTCTCATCACCTCCGCGGTGGCGATGAACGTCACGATGGCCGCGCACGACTGCAGCGCGAACCGCTGCCATCCGACTTCGCCACGCGCGATCGCCGCAGCCGCGAGCGCGGCGAACAGGAGTCCGATCACGAGCGGCAGCGGCTCGAAGAAGACGAGGCCGTAGAGCGCGGCTCCCAGGAGGATGGCGAATGTCGTGCGCCCCGTGCGCAGCCAGCGCAGAAAGAGGACCGCACACGCCAGCGCGAAGACTGGAGTGACGGTGTTCATGATCGGCAGGAAGTACTGGCGGGCCGGCACGAACAGATAGAGACCCGCGGCGATGAGCGCCGTCCTCCGATCGCCGAGTGCATCGCGCGCAAAGAGGTAGACGAGCACTGCGCCAAGATTCGAGAGGACGATGAGCAGCCAGGGCAGGACGTCGGGGCGCGGTGAGATCTGCTGTAGCGCATAAATCACCATCGTCTTGCCCGGCATGTTGCTCTGCGCGTGCGGCGGCGCCTCGGCGCGGATGCGGTTGAAGTGCCTCAGGAGCTCCGCCGGCTCATGCCGCTCGGTCAGGCTGTAAAACGAGTTCGACGAATCGCTGGTGAACAGGCGTTCGAGCGGAAACGGCGCGACAGAGCGCAGCGCCGACTGCGCGACGAGCGCCACCACGATCGCAGCGGCCAGCCACGTCCAGTCGCGCCGAAGCGAGCCGGCCGCCGGGACGAGCCACAGCAGTGCGGCGGCGGCCACGGCGACGCCGAGCGCGACGGCGAGAATCGCGACGCCGAACGGCTGCGCGTAGCCGTAGAACCAGCCGCCCTTCACCGATCCGACGATCAGCCACCGGCTCGCGATCGCGATCGACACGAGGATCGCGGCCGTGGTACCGAGAAGCACCGCGGCCCCCGGCGCGGATCGACGCAGCCGCGGAGCGACATTCATGGGAGGCGGTGTCCGATACCGAAGCCCGTGTCGACGATCAACGCGCCCATCTCCGCGCTGAATGTGGGCATACGGGAGTGTACCAGTCTGCGAAGATCTCGCATTCGACAGGAGAAAGGGAGTAAGGGAGCATCTCTTTCTGTTCTGAAAGAAGAAGTTGCTCCCCTTCTCTCCTGCTCCTGTTGAACGCGGGATCTTCGCGCGATCAGCGGTTGAACGGGTACTCCTGGACCCAGTGGAACCCGCGGGTGACGAGCAGGAAGCGATGGCGATCGAACAGCTCGAGACGCATTCGCACCTTCGCACCATCGAACTCGCCGGTGAGTGTCAGCCGGTCCGGCGCTGGCCGTTCGAAGGAGAATGTGCCGCGCTGCGTTTGCTGCGGACCCGCCGTGAGCACGAGGGTCTTCGCGTTCACGTCGATGCGGGTGCCGAACCATGCGAACGTGTCATCCATCCGCTGGAATGCCATCGAGGTGGGGCGTTCGAAGATGACGCGCCGCCAGCGATCGTAGTCGGTCACCAGCGGCGCGCGTTCGACACCGGAGATGGAGAGGTACGCGACCTGCCAGATGCCGTAGAGCGGCGACTTGGGCGCGCCGCCGCCGTACGTGTACCACCCGTCTCTCGCGTTGTTGAGATTCATCCCGACGATGTAGAGCCCGAGGAGAAGCTGCGCAACGAGGGCGATGCGCCTCGCCCGGTGCGTCGCGCCGATCGGCGGGATCCCGGGCGCCCGCGCCGGCCGGTTCAGGACGAGCACGCTGAGGAGACGCCGGGCATCTGGTGCCAGCAGGAACAGCGCCATAAGCACTAGATGGAACGAGAACAGCTTCACCGGCACGTCGTACGTCATGTTCAGCATGAACACCTGGAACAGGGCGCAAAAGGCGACGACCGCGCCGAGCGTGGCGGTTCCGGGCACCAGCAGCAGGATACCGGCCGCAAGCTCGACGCACCCGGCGAAGATCTCGTACGGCCTCGACGCGCCAATGGAAGCCCACAGCACGCCCATGGGCGAAAAGTGGCCGAACGGTTCGAGCAACCGCGTCAGCCCCGGCGACGGCATCTGCAGCGGCACCACCTTGACCGTGCCGTAGCTGACCAGCGTCGCCCCGAGCGCGAACCGCAGGAACAGCCTGAACCACTTGTGCATCCCGGTGTAGTGCTGCCGGCGGCGATCCGCGTACGACCAGATGGCTGTCGCGGCGACGGCGATGACCAGCAGACAGGAGGCCAGCACCCAGTCGAACGTTTTGTCGCCGCTGCCGCTGAAGATGACGAGCGGTGTCGTGACGCCGAACACGTGCATGGCGGTCCATTCCGTCACGTTGCGCAGCGGCGGCAGTGCCTCGAGCGGGGGCCCGATCGGCAGCAGCACCAGTCCCTGCAGCATCTGCGTCACCAACACGTAAAGCCCGAAGTAGCTGAAGCAGAATCGGAACGCGATGCGCGTCGTGCCGGACCAGCGCACCTGGGGCGTGTCGACGGCGGGAACGACCTGGGGGAGATCCAGGACCTGCATCGGGACGCGGATTATACGCTAGTCGCGATACGGCCAGACCGGCTGCGAGAAGAGGCCGCCGTCCACCCAGACCGTCTGACCGGTAATGAAGGCGCCGTCCGGTCCGGCGAGGAAGGCGACCGCGCGGCCGACGTCCGCCGGCACGCCAACGCGGCCAAGCGGCGTGACACCTCCCCACGTCTTCCCGTAGTCGGCGCTCTCGAGCCGTGTGCGCTCGATTTCGATCGCGCCCGGCGCTACACAGTTGACGCGGATGCCGTACGGCGCAAGCTCCAGCGCCGCCACTTTCGTGAACATCTCGATGCCGCCCTTGCTCGCGGTGTAGGCAATGAGCTTGCGGAACGGTACCTTGTTGCAGCCGGAGCCGATGTTGACGATGGATCCGCCGCCGGTGTCCTTCATCAGCCGCGCTGCCGCCTGCGTGCAGAGGAAACACCCTTTGAGATTGGTGTCGATGACGCGGTCCCAGTCGGCTTCCGTCACGTCGAGCAGCGCGCCCCACGTCTGCACGCCCGCGTTGTTCACGAGCACGGACAGCCGCCCGAACCGGCCGGCGACCTCTTCGACCATCCGCGCGACATCCACCGACGACGACACGTTCGCGTGCACCGGGAAGGCCTCGACGCCGAGCGCGGAGATCTCCGCGGCCGTCCGCGCCGCCAGCTCTTCGTCACTGTAGTAATTGACCGCGACGCGGCAGCCCGCTTTCGCGAGCTCCAGCGCGATGCCCTTGCCGACGCCGCGGCTCGCGCCCGTCACGAGCGCGGCGAGCCCCTCGAGAGGTTTCGTGTCCGCCACGCGGGGATTGTAGTCCGAGTAGTCCGAGTCGTCCGAGTGGTCCGAGTTCTCGGACCCTCGAACCCCTCGGACTCTCGGCCTGCCTCGGACTACTCGGTCACCTTCGAATCACGACTGTATCGACGTAAACGCCCTCATAGAGAGGCGCGGAAATGAGCTGATCGCTGCTCATTCTGAAACGGACGCGCAGCGCCCCGGCGGGCACCTTGAACGCCACCTTCTCGAGGGCGAACGACGGATGCCCTGCGTTCTTGCCATCGAACGCGAGCGAATCGCTCCAGTTGCCCGTCGCGCTGTTCCAGATCCACGGCACGGCGTTCCAGGTCGCGCCGTCGATCGACCACTCGACGTTCATGAAGTCGAAGCCCGGCTCCGTGTCGCGGCGGTTCATGAAGTCGACGAACACCCATCCGCCCGCCTGCGTCACCGGCGGCGAGATGAGCGACGTCGTCCGCTCATCGAGATACGGCGCGACGGCGAAGCTGAACGCCGATGCGTGTCCCGGCGCCGTGCGCTGCCACGTGCCTTCCGTCGCGACGCTGCCCGTGGATTCGACGATCCACCCTTCGGCGCCGAGCTCGAACTCGTACGGCCCCGCGAGCGTCATCCCGACAGGCGCTGACGGGAACTCCACCGGCGCGATCGCGCCGGAGCCCTTGCTGCCCGGCAGCGCCTTGTCGAAGCGATACGTCCACACGCCGCGGCCGTAGGTGGCGGCGACGAGCAGGTTCGGGTTGTCCGGCTTGAGCTGCATCGTGCTGATCGGCACGTTTGGCAGACCCGTGAGCGGCACGAACGTCGTTCCGCCGCGCACGTCGTTGGCGAAGACGCCGACGTCGGTGCCGACGATCAACTGCCTGCCGCCGCGCAGCACGACCCAGCTCGTATGCACGTCGGGCAGGTTGCCGGAGATGTCGACGAACGTCTCGCCGGCATCGCTCGACTTGAACAGATGGCCTGCACCAATGTTCGGGTTCTGGTCCTGCGACGTGCCCGGCGGCGCCCACTTCACGCTGTAGCCGCCGAGCGTGACGTAGATCGTGCGCGGATCCGCCGAATCGATCTGCATCGACGTGATGAACCGGTTCGGCAGCCCGCGCGCCGCCGCCACGTGCCAGCCTTTCGACGTGCCGCGCTCGGGCGCTTCGGCACCGCCGATGTTGGTCGCGATACCGCTCTTGAACGGCACCCGCTGATTGACGGTGTGGCAGGGACCGCAGAAGGCGGCGTAGATGCCGTTACCGTGCACCGTGATCGCGGACATGCCGTTGTTGACCGTGAAGGTCTGCCCGTTGATCGTCGCGGCGTTCGTGCCGAGATCGAAGACCTGCGCCCATTCCTTGCCCGTGGTGCCGGTCTCGGGACCGTGGACGGTTTCGACGATCTGGCGGCCGCCGGTAACGAGGTGATTGGGATCGGTCGCGTCCATCTGGAACGGGTTGACGAATCGTGCGTTCGTCACCGGAGGGGGCATCTCGCGCCACGACTTCCCGCCGTCGACCGTCACCCGCATCGTCACGCCGCTCGCGCCGCCGGGGGTCGCCTCGTAGGCGACATTGCTGTTATCGGGATCGACTTCCGCGAACGTGCCGTCACCGCCGAACGTCATGAACTGCTCGCCGGTGCGCTTGATGATCATGTGGCCGTTGTCCTGCAGCCCGGCCCACACGGTCCCGTCCTTCGCCATTGCGACGTCGTAGGGGAGCAGCGAGCGAAATCCGGTCTGGTTGCCGACGCCCCAACCGCCGTTGTCGAGCTCCTGCGCGGCGGCGACGTGGTTCTTGTAGAAGCCGCCGTCGTTGCCGACGGCCAGCGTCACGCCGCCGGCGCCATCCGGAATCCACACCGCCGTGTGCTGGTCCGGATGGGTCGTCGTGCTCGTGGTGGGCGGACGATTCGTCGGGCACTCGGGCAGGCCGAGCGTCAGGAAGATGCAGGCGTCGTCGGAGAAATAGCGGCCGATCACCTTGAACGTCGCCGGGCCGTTCATCGGCGCGGGCAGCTCGTTCTGCCAGACCTCCTCGAGGCCGAAGGCGAGCCGCATCGGAATGCCGTTCCGCGTCTGACGTGTGGGATCCGGCGAAATCCACATGTTGTACCAGGCCTGGATGCCGGGCTCGGAGCCGAGCGCCGAGGCCGTCACGACGAGCGCGGATCCCGTCGCCGGATTCTTCGCGATGGCGTTGTCGTCGGCCATCTGCACCCAGGTGTCGCCGAAGTCCGCCGACACGTAGATGCCATGCAGGTGTGTGCCGCCGCCTGTCACCGAGTCGCGCGGATCGGGCACGCCGGGAACGTCGGCGAGCTCGGTGCCGCCGTTCAGCGCCACCGCGTCCTGGACGATGGCGTAGACGTAGTCATGGTCCTGCAGCGGCCCGCGCGTGGCGCCGAACTCGACGCGGCCGATCCGGTCCTGCGGCGTGAAGCCCGTGCCTGGGAGCGTGACGAAGCTGCCGGGCTCGCCCGTGGTCGATCGATAGAGGCCGTTGTTCGGCGACTGCACCGTACCGTCGGAGTTCGTCCGGTTGCCGGCGCGCCAGCCGACCGCCGCGAGCACCGTGCCCGCCGCTGCATTCGCGTTGATGCCGTCCGACACGCCCGCGGGCGGCCGCACGACGACATCGGTGACGACGTTGGCAAACTGGCATTGGGGCCGTCCGGTCGTGCCGCCTTCGATGCCGGCGCAGTCTCCCGTCGGCAGCGCGACGTTCGTGAACGTGCGGCCCGCGTCCATCGATCGGAACAGGCCATAGAAGGAGGCGACGTAGACGATCGACGGGTTCGACGGATCGACTTCGACCTTGAAGCCGAGCGCGCCGTCGGGTACGCCCTGCGCCTTGTACCACGTCGCGCCGAGATCGTTGCTGTAGAACGCCCCGAAGCCGGTGTAGCCGTTGCCGGCGAACGTCGGATCGCCGCTCACGGCGACGATCGTGCCTCCGCCCGCGGCGGTGTACGCGACGCTGCCGACGATCTGGCTCGGAAGCGTGTCGCCGATCGAGCGCCACGTCTCGCCGAGATCCTGCGACATCCAGATGCCGCCGGTGCCCTTCGACGCGAACAGGCGGTTGGCCGGGGCGTCGTAGAACAGGCTGTCGATGCGTCCCGCCAGGTTCACGAGGCCGAGGCCGTTGACCGACGAGTAGGCAGGTCCGTTGGAAATGAGCGGTCCCTGGCCGACCGGCTCCCACACGCCGGAGGCGCCGGCGACCTTCACGCCGCTCTTGGCCATTCGATCTCGCTCGGCCATCGCTGCGGAGAACGCGCCTGGCACGACGTCGCCGAACGGCGCCGTGCGCGCCGACAGCCACTCGGCCTGGCGAAGCTGCACCTCGATGAGCGGCTCGGGATGCTTCAGCGAGATGCAGCCCTCGACGCCGTACTCCTCCTTGTCTGCCAGCTTGTAGCCGGCCGGGCACTTCAACTTTCCTGTTCTTGGGTCGCGAACCAGTGACTGTGAGGACACGTTGCCGGAATGGGTGGCGAGGTAACCGCCGACTGCCAGGGTGAGTGCGAGCGCGGCCGCGCTCATCGAGCGTGTTCGAGTGTGCAGCACCGCAGGGCCTCCTCTTCGTGGCTCCGAGTGCGTCGGAGCGGCCGCCCTCAGTGCACGCTGAGTTCCAGCATTCGGCGCGAGAGGCTCGCGAAGCGCGGGAAGCGCCGTTTCTCAAATAATTAGCGTCATTTATGGGGCGGGAGGCGGCATTTTCACGACGCGCGCGGCTGTCAGGCTCTCATACCATTCTGTAATTCTTACTTCCCAGCCGGTAGCTGAGTTTCGCCTTCCGGTAGTGGCGCTACTACAATCGTGCCCACGTTCTCGTCAGGCGTCGAAGGCGTTGAAGGCCGCAACTCTACGACGGCGTCAAGTTCGGGTGATCGTCGACGCCGGACCGCTTTGTTCGATGCGCCCTCATCCGCGTCAGGTCGATGATGCCTTCAGGTACGCCTGCACTGCGGCGACGAATTCCCGTGCGTGCGTCAACAGTGTCTGGATCGCGTCCTTGGAGAGATGTTGCTCGGTCCCGTAGTCCGCGGCTTGACGATGGAGAAACGCCTGGTGGAGCGAGCGCGAGAGCTCCTGTGAGAACAGCTGCGGCTTCACGTAGAACTGGTCGAACTGGGCGATCGCTCCGCTGTGTCGTGAGGTCTCGGCCTGCCGGGTCGCGAGCAGCGCAAGGACCGAGTAGAACATCGCATAGTACGCGCGGTTCACTGCGGAGCGCTCCAGTCCATTTGCCGAATTGAGTTCAGCGGCCGTAAGTGCCTCCGAAGCCTGCTCGAGCCGGTACTGCACGAGCGCCTGGATCTTCTCCGCCTCTGTCACGCGGCAACCCCGTCGCGGCGAATGTTCGCGACCAGCGTGCTCGCCGAAAGCGGCGCCCGCTCGAAATCGTCGCGGGAGAGGACGAGCGGCGCCAGCACCTGGTTTCCCGCGAATCCGATGTCCCAGGCGACGGTGTAGACGGCATCACGAACCGCGGAGGTGACCTCCGAGACGACAACGCACAGATCGAAATCGGATTCGGGATGGGCTGTGCCGCGCGCGCGCGATCCGTAAGCGCAGATGAAGGCGTCCGGCGCGAACTCCCGCACACGGGCCGCAAAGAGATTCAGCGTGCGGCGATCCTCAGGGGACATACGCGCTCACATTATATGGGCCGCTCGTCTCGGCGGCTCACGGCGGTCATAGCCGAACGAATCGTTTGCACGCGGTTACCAGATCCGCTCGCGAATCCGCCCGATCGTCGTCTGCTGCTGGCCGCCAACCGAGACGGTGATGCGATAGTCGCCCGGCGGAAGCAGCGGCGCGCCAAATCCGCCGCGTCCCCGCCCCGCCGGCTCCCCGGCCCCCCGGCCCCCTGACTCCCCGACCCCCCGGGCCCCAGGCCCCCCGGCTCCCCGGCTCCCCGGCCCCCCACTACTGCGCATGTTCCACAACACTCGGTTCATGCCCGCGGCCGACGGGCCTTTCAGCTGCGCGACCTGCTCGCCACGGATGTCGCTGATGGTCACCTGCGCGCCGGCGCTGTCCTTCTCCTTCAGGAAGTAGTTGATGACGAGCGCGTCGGGCTCGTTCGGCACCTCGAGGTACTTGCTGCCGAACAGGTGATAGTTGCCGATCGCGCGGAAGCCATAGGCGGCGCGCGGCTCGATGACGAACAGGTGGAACGGCTTCGCGAGCACGTCGGCTGAGAGCTCCTGCAGCGGCGTGATGTCGCCAACGAACAGGGCGCGGCCGTAGGTGCCGAGCACGAGGTCGTTTTCGCGCGGGTGAATCGTGAGATCGTGTACCGGCACCGTCGGCAGGTTCGCCTTCAGCCGCGTCCAGGCCGCACCCGAATCAATCGTCACCCACACGCCCAGGTCGTTGCCGACAATCAGCAGATTGCGGTTCTTCCGATCCTGCGCGACGACGTTGATGGGCGCGGCCGGGAGGTTGCTGTGGATCGCCATCCACGTCTTGCCGAAGTCCGTCGTGCGGAAGAGGAAGGAACGGAAGTCGTCGTTGCGGAAGCCGTTCTTTGCGACGAACGCGGTCGCGGCATCGTGCGGCGAAGCGAAGACGCGGCTGACGTAGCGATCAGCGGGACCGCCCGCGGCGGCGATCGCGGCGGTCGATTCGCTCCACGACCGTCCGTGATCCTGCGTCACGTGCACCTTGCCATCGTCGGTGCCGACCCAGATGACGCCGGCGGTGATCGGCGACTCCGAGATCGAGCTGATCGTGCAGTACGGCACGTTGCCGATGTTGCTGGTCCCGCACCTCGAGTCGTTCGTCGTGAGATCCGGACTGATCTCCTGCCAGCGGTCGCCGCGATTGAGCGACCGGAACAGCGCCTGCGCGCCGGTGTAGAGGATCCGCGGGTTGTGCGGCGAGAGCACGAGCGGCGTGATCCAGTTGTGGCGCAGCGGTGGCGACCCGTCGACGCGCTGCGGTTGAATGACCGTCGCCTGTCCCGTCTTCTGATCGAAGCGGCGCTGCCCGCCCATCTGATAGCTGTTGTAGACCCAGCGCGAATCCGTCGGATCGACCTGGTTGTACATGCCGTCCTGGCCGCCGACGGTCGTCCAGTGCTCGAGCGTGATCAACCCGCTGCGCGCGTTGCTCGGTCCCTTCCACGAATCGTGGTCCTGCAGGCCAGCGTAGACGTTGTACGGATCGTCCATGTCCACGCCGACCGCGTATACCTCGCCGACAGGAATGTTGAGGAAATAGTCGCCCGTGCGGCCGCCGTCATACGACACGTTCACGCCGCCGTCGCTCCCGAGCATGATCCGCAGCGGGTCCTGCTCGTCCCACCACATCGTCCGGAAATCGCCGAACACGCCTCGGAAGAACTGGCAGTTCCACGTCTTGCCACCGTCTTTCGACTCGTACATCGAGTCGCTGTTGACGATGATCTGGTTCGGATCGACGGGGTTCGTATTGATCTGATTGAACGAGTACGGCGCCTTCGATCCGGCGACGTCTACGCCGTCGCCGTGCGTCTTCTTCCACGTCTTCCCGCTGTCGTCGCTGCGATAGACCTCGTTGCCGATCGGGCCGCCCGGCCGGGGCTGGCCGCCGCGCCCGCCCGGCTGCCCCATCGCGCACGCGTCCACGCGCGCGGGCATTCCCTCGGCGCGGGGATTGAGGTTCTCGACGATCGCGGTGACGATGTTTGGATTGCGGCGGTTGATATCGAGTCCGATCCGCCCGACGTTCCCTGACGGCAAACCGCCCACTTTGCGCCACGTCGTTCCGCCGTCGTCGCTGCGATGAACGCCTGATCCGGGCCCTCCAAGAATCAGGTGCCATGGCGTGCGGTGCTTCTCGTACATCGCCGCGAACAACGTGTTCGGCGACTGCCGGTTCATCACCAGATCGATTGCGCCCGTGCCATCGTCGAGATAGAGGACCTTCTGCCAGGTCTTTCCGCCGTCGCGCGTCCGGAACACGCCGCGCTCCTCGTTCCGCGAAAAGAGATGCCCCATGGCGGCAACGTAGACGACGTCGGGATTCGCCGGGTGAATGACGATGCGCGCGATGTGATGCGAGTCGGCGAGGCCCATCAACTGCCACGACTTGCCCGCGTCGGTAGACTTGAACACGCCGCGGCCGGAATACGACGACCGAGCGTTCGCCTGATCGCCGGTGCCCATCCAGACGACGTCGGGGTTCGACGATGAGACGGCGACGGCGCCGACTGCCGCCGCTTCGACGCTATCCGAGAGACTGGTCCACGTGATGCCGTTGTTCGTCGTCTTCCAGAGCCCGCCCGTCCGCGTCGCGGCGTAGATCGTGTAGAGGTGATCGTGCGCCGGCGTGTCCGGCACGGCGATCTCCGTTACCCACGCGGAGGTCCGGAAGGGGCCGATGTTGCGGAACGACGTCGCATTGATCACGCTGTCGAGCGTCGCCTCCTGACGCGCACCGAGCGGCACGACTGCGGCAACGGCGGCCGCGGCGACCATTGCGCAGGTTCGAGCGAAGCCGAGAAGGCGTGAAACGTCGTACATCGACGCGGCTACGATCGCGAGCGCGAACGGAAGGACGAGCGCGTTGAACGCCAGCGCAGCGGCGAGATCGCCGTGCACGAGCGCGTGTGCCGCGCGCGTCATGCCGCAACCGAGACACTCGAAGCCGCCGAATCGCTTGAACAGGCAGACGGTCGGCAGCGCGGCGATGGCGTCGCCTGGAATCGCGCGGAACCCGCCCACGACCAGCGCAGTGAGCGTCAGGCGAACGAGACGGGCGACGGGCGTGACCAACAGCCGCACGTCAGTCCACCAGCGGACGCCCGCTCGCGTCCTTGTTGATGTTGCCGGTGAGGATCAGAATGCCTTCGATGAAGCCCCAGATGTGGCCGATCCAGACACCGAGGCCACACGTCAGGACACCGATGACCACCGTCACGCAGAGTTGCGCGACGCCGATTCCCGTGTATCCAAGATAGAAGCGATGGATGCCAAGACCGCCGAGGAATACACCGAGCAGCCCCGCAACCAGCTTCGACTTCGCCTGGGCGGAGGCCGGCGTCATGAGCCGGACGCCGCAGCTCTTGCAGACTTCCGCGCCGGGAACCGTTTCAGCGCCGCAGCTCTGACAGAACTTGTTTCCCGCGAGCGGCGCGAGCCCGCACGAGACACAAACGACGGCCTGATCGGCGACCTGATGAGCGCAGTTGCGGCAATACATTCGGCCTCCTGTGAGTGAGTGTCCTCAGCGCGCTGCCCAGGTAATGGCCAGCAGCAGCGCGGCGATCACCGCCAGGCCGTAAAGGGCAACCACTCCGATTGACTTCAGTACGATCCAATGCCAGCGCTCGCGGTAGACCCGCTTGAAAGCCGCGAGCGAGTAAACGACGATGAAGACCATGGCGCAGACGCCAATCACCCCGGCGACAAGCCGCGACTGCAGCAGGTTCGACGCTTTGGCGACAGCCATGGCGATGAACATGGCGGCGTGCAGATGCAGCCCGAAAATCAGATGCTGCGGGAACGGCCGGCGGCGATAGAACATCGCCACGATTGCGGCATACACCGGCACGAGCGCAAAGAGCACGCGCGGCCACGTCGAGAGCAACCGCTGCCGCAGGCCGCGCGGGTCATTCACCACGGCTGTCATGATCGGTTTCGCCCACCACGGCGCCTTTCCGACGGACTGCTGCACGCTCGCGCGCTGCTCGGGCGTGAGTTGCTCCACCGTCTCGGGATGCCGCACATCGATCTGGACCTTCGCTCCGGGCACCGTGGCCGTGGTCTGAACGTTCAGGTTCGGCGCGGACGCCGCGACGAGGAAGTAGACGAGGCTCGCCGTCAGATAGACGCGCAGCGGTGTGACATAGCGACGCCTGCGGCCTTCCAGCGACGCAAGCGTCAGCGCTCCGGGCCGCCGTAGCAGCAACAGAAAGGTCTGGGCATAGCGACCGTCCCAGTGGCTGAGCTCGTGCCACGCGTCGTGCGTCAGCTCGCGGATCGTCGCATACGGCGGAATGTCGCGCTGGCCGCACCGGCTGCAGAACGGTCCCTGAAGCTCGGCGCCGCAGTTGAGGCACGCGCGCGCGGTGGCAACAACGGCGGGAGCCTCCGGTTCGGTCATGGCATCCATGAATCACCCGAGCGCGACATCGAGCACCATCATCACGGCAAAGCCGACGATCGCCCCGCCCGTCGCCACGTCCGTGTGTCCGCCGGCGTGCGACTCGGGCACGACCTCCTCGATGACGACGAAGATCATCGCGCCGGCGGCAAAGGCGAGCGCGTACGGCAGGATCGGACGCATCACCAGGACTGCCGCGGCGCCGATGACGGCGGCGGCGGGCTCGACCCAGGCCGAGAGCTGACCGTACCAGAACGCGCGGCCGCGCGAGAGTCCATCACGCCGCAGCGGCACGGCCACGGCCGTCCCTTCAGGGCAGTTCTGCAGCCCGATGCCGACCGCCAGCGCAATGGCGCTCGCAAGCGTCGCGGTGTCATAGCCGGCGGCGACGGCACCGAACGCCACGCCGATTGCGAGCCCTTCCGGGATGTTGTGCAGCGTGATCGCGAGCACCAGCAGCGCCGACCGCCGGAGCGTGGTCGGAATCCCCTCGGCGGAAATCAGCGGCGCGAACAGGTGAACGTGGGGCATGAGCCAGTCCGCCGCGCGCATCAGTCCCGCGCCCGTCAGGAAGCCGATGAGCGGCGGGACCCACTTGACCATGCCCATTTCTTCCGCCATGACGATCGACGGCGCGAGCAGCGACCAGAACGACGCCGCGATCATGACGCCGGCGGTGAAGCCGAGCGCCGCGTCGAGCAGCCGGCGGTCGACTTCGCGGAAGAAGAACACCGCCGCCGCGCCGACGGCGGTCATCCCCCACGTGAACAACGTCGCGACGAAGGCCTGGGAAACGGGGCTGAGCCCGGTGAACCAATCGAGCACGCTGTGCGATGCTAACAGACGCGAGGGAATTATGAACCGTCTGCTGCTGCTCTTTACCACGGTCGTCGCGACGGCCGCCGCCGGAGGCATGCCACGCACCGGGCAACCGCCAATTGCGAACGTCCTCGTCGTCACGATGGACGGCCTGCGGTGGCAGGAACTGTTCGGCGGCCTTCAAGCCGACTACCTGACGAAAGCCGCCGGCGGTGTCAGCGATGCCGCCGCCGTCGAGACCCGTTTCGGCGGAGCCACGCCCGAAGCGCGCCGCGAGCGGCTGATGCCGTTCTTCTGGTCGGTCGTCGCGAAAGAGGGCCAGGTGTTCGGCGACCCGTCGCGCAACAGCGTGGCGCGCGTGACCAACGGCCTCTGGTTCTCGTATCCCGGCTACAACGAGATGCTCGCCGGGTTTCCCGACTCGCGCATCGACAGCAACGACAAGGTCGCGAATCCCAACGTGACGGTCCTCGAGTGGCTGAACCGGCGGAAGCCGTTTGCCGGACGCGTCGCGGCGTTCGCGTCGTGGGAGCTATTGCCGTGGATCGTCAACAGCAAGCGCAGCGGCGTTCCCGCAAACGGGGACGGGCCGCCCGTCGTCGATCCGAAGACCGATCGCGATCGTCTGCTGAACGACCTCGCGGCTGACCTGCCTCCCTATTGGGGCGCGACGCGCTTCGATGCGCCGACCGGATTCGGCGCGCTCGAGTACCTGCGAACGCGCCGCCCGCGCGTCCTCTACGTGATGCTCGGCGAGACGGACGAATGGGCGCATCAGCGGCGCTACGATCTGTATCTCGACTCGGCGTGGCGCAACGATCGCTTCATGCGTCGCCTGTGGGAAGCGGCGCAGGCGATGCCGCAGTACGCCGGCCGCACGGCATTGATACTCGCCACCGACCACGGCCGAGGCGCAACCGTCACCGACTGGCCGGACCACGGCCGCAAAGTGCCGGCAGCAGACCGTATCTGGATTGCGGTGATGGGCCCGGGAGTCGCGTCGCTCGGCCTGCGCTCGGACACGAGCGTCACGCAGTCGCAAATCGCCGCCACGATCGCCGCGCTGCTCGGCGAGGATTATGCCGGCGCGGAGCCGAAAGCGGCACGGCCGCTGGAACTGCACTGACGCGCGGCGCGTCTAGCGGCTGATGGAGATCGAAATCGCGAGCACATGGGAGCCATAATCGGCTCCCCGGATCACGACCGCCTGCCCGTTGTTCAACGCCGCCGGCCTCACACGCGTGCCTCCGCTCCACACCTGCGTCTGGCTGTCGATTCGCACCTGATACGTTCCCGCGCGCGCAGCCAGCGAGAACGTGCCGGCACGCTGATCGAGCCCGCGAATCAGGCCGGATAGACCGATCGGCGTCGCTCCCGAAGCACTTTGCGTCGTCGTCACCGCGGCCACGGCCGGCGAAGGTGAACCAGGCGTCGAAGACTCGCCGCACGCAGACACCAGCGCAGCCGCTAGAATGACCGTCGTCAATACGAGATTACGCATTGAGCACTCCTTGTTGCCTGGCGGTGGATGGATGCTAGCACAACGCCGGGCGTTCTGGTGTGCGGCGTTCCTCGCTGTGGCCCTGTCTGGCGCCGCCTGCGACTCGAAGCCGCCGACCTCACCCACGCCGACGCCGTCTCCAACGGCGACGATGGTGCCGATCATGGGCGCGGCGCGCCTTTCGGCCGGACAGCTCGTCGCGTGGTTCAACGGACGTCAGCCGCGGCCCTCGGGTCCGTACTCCGCGACCGAGCCCGTCGAGGCGCTCGCACGCTATTTCGTCGAAGAAGGATCGGACGAGGGCGTCGCCGGCGACGTCGCGTTCACGCAAAGCGTGCTGGAGACCGGCTGGTTCCGCTTCGGCGGCACGGTGCCGGCCTCCTACAACAACTTCGCCGGCATCGGCGCGACGGACACCAATCCGGCACCCGCCCGATTCCCTGACGCGCGCACCGGCATCCGCGCGCAGATCCAGCACCTGCGTGCCTACGCCGACCCAACGGCACTGACGTGCACGGTTCCGCCGCTCAAGAACCCGTGCGTCGACCCGCGGTTTCATCTCGTCGTGCCGAAAGGCAAGGCGAGGACGTGGAATGAAATGGGGAACGGCAACTGGGCGACGGCCACCCACTACGCGGCGAGCATCCTCGCCCTCTACAACGAGGCGCTCACGTTCAACGGCTTACGCTAGCGCCGCCACTCCGGCGAGTAATCGCCGCGGCGCATCCGCCGCTCGGCGACGAGACTGACGATGAAGAGCGCGATCACCTCGACGACGGAGATGAAGGCGTAGATGGCATAGCGGGTGAACGCGCTGGGTTCCGGCCAGCACGGATCGCCGGCGGCGAGACACGCCTGCACGGCACGGTCGAGCACGGTGTGCTCACGCAGGATCAGCGCGAGCGCCGAGCCGAAGATCACCATGCTGCCGGCGATGTTGCCGAGAATCATCGCGCCGAGCCGCCAGATCGGCAGCGCCACGAGCAGCGCCACGAACGGCGGCACGGTCGCCAGCAGCGCAATCCATCGCCAGGCCAGGCCTTCCACCGACCAATGATATCCTCCGCGCCATGTCTGAGATGTTGAGACCCGTCCTCGTGCCCGATGCGCCGAAGCCGGTCGGGCCCTATTCGCCTGCCGTCATCGCCGGCAATCTCGTGTACGTGTCGGGGCAGTCGGGCCGCGATCCGAAGACCGACCGGGTCGCAGAAAGCATCGAAGAACAGACGGAGCAGGTACTGCGCAACGTCGCCACCATCCTCGAGGCGGCGGGCTCGAGCCTGTCACGCGTGATTCGCTGCGGTGTGTTCCTGACCGACATGCGCGAGTTCGCGCGCATGAACGGCGTCTACGCGCGGATGTTCGGCGATCACCGCCCGGCGCGGACGACGGTGGCGGTGTCCGAGCTGCCCGGGCCGGGGCTCAAAGTCGAGATTGACGCCGTGGCTCTGTTATAGCCGCCAGGCCGCGCCGTCTTCTGGCCAGGATGAGGACGAGGCCGAGCACGGCGCCGAGCGCGACGCCGATGCCGACGTGCATCCGGATGGTCGGCTCGAACCACGCGACGGTCATCGCCATCGCGACGAGCCCGAGCCCGCCGATGCCGGCGACCCTGATGCTGGAGATGTTGGCGAGTTCCGTCGTGATCGGAGGCGTGCTGGCGGACGCCGCCGGCCTGCCGGGCGCCTGCAGGCGGAACAGCACGAACGCGAGCAACAGCCCTCCGAGGAAGCCGGGGAGGACGATGAACATGAGAGGTTCCATGGCGGCTCCTACTTCGTCACGCCAGCGCGCATCGTATCCGGCATCCTGACGGCGACGACTTCGCCGCGCGCGGTCATATCGCCGCCCACCAGCACGCGCACCTCGACGATCACCTTGCGCCCGGAGATCTGCTTTGGCGTCGCACGAAGCTCGATCTCCGGGCCGAGCGGCGTCGGCTTGAGGTAGTCCACGTGCAGCGCGCCCGTCACGAACCGCGGCGCGGGCCGATCGCCGATCGCATGTCCGTCCGCGCGCTCGACAGCCGCGGCGGCCGTGCCGATGGCGTGGCAGTCGACGAGCGATGCGATCAGGCCGCCGTAGACAAACCCGGGCAGCGCGATGTGCTCGGGCCGCGGCCTGAAGCGGGCCACCGCTTCGTCTCCTTCCCACGCCGTCTTGATGTGATGTCCTGCCGGGTTGAGCCGGCCGCAGCCGAAACAGTGCGCGAAGTCTTCGGGGTAATGGTCCTGGACGTACTCGGCCACTAGGAACCTTTCCTGCGGTCCTCGATGTCCTGTTTCAGCGCCGGGTGCACGCGGTAGCCGGCCTTTTCCGCCGCCTTCACCGATCGCACGGCATCATTCAGGCGTCCTGTCTCGAAGTAGACAACGGCGAGGTTGTTGTGCGCCTCGCCCGCGCCGGGCTGCGCGGCAATCGCCGCCTTGTACTCGCGCTCGGCGTCGTCGATCCGTCCCGCGCGGAAGTAGGCGCTTCCGAGCGCCAGCGACACGAACGCCGGCACGCGGTGCTCGACGCCTCGGTCGACGGTCTGCGCGATCTCGCGCCGCTGCTCCTCGAGCTGCCGCAGACGGTTCTGCGTACGTGCGGTCTGCGGCGCCTGCTGGTAGTCGCGAATGACGACGTCGATCTCGGCGAGGCGATCCTGGCGATAGCGCTGCGCTTCCTGCTTGCTCGAGAACTGTCGTCCCGCCTGGGCGGCGTAGAGGTCGCGGCATCGCGTGTAGGCGGCAATCGCCTGCGGGTACTGGCGCAGCATCATGTGGGAGCGGCCGACGCCGTAGTGCGCGTCCTCGAACGACGGGTCGATAATGACCGCGCGCCGGAAGGCGGAGAGCGCGTCCTCGAAGGACTCTTCCCGCATCAACTGCCACCCGAGGCGGTAATCGAGGCGAGCGCGTTCGCGATGACCGGTGATTTGTTCGACCTGCGCCGCGACGGCGCCCGCGACCGACACGACGAGGAGCGCGAAGACGACCATGCTGCTGCGCACGACGACCTCCCGGGTGATGCCGGTGAAGAGACCCCGCGGGCTGGCGTCCCGCGGGGCCCTATTCTACCCGAGAGGTCTCGTCCACGATTTCGAAGGTTGCGATCCGACTGAGCAGTCAGGACCGGCATGTCGGCACACGTCAGAGGGTGTTCGGCCGATGATAGATCAGCCGCGGCGAGGTTGAGCGGCTGCGATAGTACGCGCGGAGACGGTCGAGCGGCATCAGGACCCAGGGGGAGACCGGCGACACGCCGTTCTTCGTGAACACCAGATCATCGGCGACGTAGACGGCGACGTGGAACAGATCGCCATCCTCGTCGAGGAACGCGATGATGTCGCCAAGCTGAAAGTTCGATTCGACCACGAAATAATCGCGGCGCAGCGTCTCGAGCGAGACCTTCACGTCCAGGAACCGTTCGTCCGGTTCGACGTTGAAGAAGTTGAGAGCGGACCAGAGGCAGTTGACCAGCAACGGCCGATCGAGGTCGGCGGCGGTGAGCTTCGGGTAGCGGTAGAGATGATTGCGCGCGAACGACGGCAACAGGTGCACGATGTCGATCGACCGTTCGGGACCGGCGCCGGCGATCGATTCGAGCAGCGGCCGCAGGTCCGTTCGCCGGCCGCCGCGGCCCCAGTACTCAGACAATCCTGGCACCTCCGACCCGTCGCGCACCGAGAGCCTCACGAGCATCGTCGGCTGCCGCAGCAGCGTCTTGGCGAGGCGCCGCAGCTCCGCGGGATCCTTGACGTGCGCTCGCGCGAGCTCGGGGTCTGCAAAATGCAGGTAGCCGCCGTCCCGATAGATCAACGGTTCGATGAACCCGCGAGTTTCGGGGGAGATCAGGCTGCCTCGCAGCCAGTCGTCGACTGAATCGCCGAAGAACTTGAACGACTGCGCTTGATCGAAATTGAGCGGCGACTTCGCGAGCAGGGTGTACAGGCTGGCGCGCGTTGCGGGCGTGAGCGAGTGGACCAGGTCCGCGTCGGGCCTGACGATGAGCCCGCCGGTCGTGGGGTCCGCCTGCGCCCGTGGGACGATTCGCGCGATCTGCTCCGGCGTGAATCCGGCCTGCGTGAAAAACGCGTGGAGCTGCTCGCGGGTCACTCCGGGGAAACGCCACTCGTCAGGCTTGTTGCCGGGGCGTCCCCAGTCCTCGCCGACATACTCGAGCGGCGGGGAAACCAGAATCGGTGTGACTTCGAGCCGGCCCCATGGGCCCGGGTCTGCCACCTCGGACGTCGCGGCTGGCGCGGCCGCCGGGGCCGGCGTGCGTCCCTCGGAGGAATACACGGCCAACACGATCAACCACGGAATCACGACGAGCGCGGTCAGACCAACCAGCCACGCGCGCGGCACGGATACGACGCGGCTCTGCACGTCATCTTTTTTCGGAAGGGCCATTCTGGTTTCGAGCTAACTACGCCTCCCGAAACGTACGCGCTTACGGCGTAGGGGCCGGGCTTGCCCGGCCCTCCTGGCTTGCCCTTATCCATTCTGCTGAGCCAGACAGGCCTCCCAGCGGATCGACGCTTGCACTCGCCAGGTGCATGGCACACGCGGCCGAGGTCACGACTTTGCGCGGGGGCGCCCTGCGATGCCGCAACAAGTTCCTCCGCTTCTTCCCCGGAGGGTTCGCCGACGAGACGTATGTCGACTGGGAGCGTGGCTACAAGTGGGAGGCGCATCAGCGGTGGGCACGAACGCTCAGCCGCGTGCAGTTCCGCTCGCGGCTGAACAAGCGGGAATTCGAGGAGATTGCGGCGGACGCCGTGAGGATCGAGTCGCGCACCAATCTGCTGTTCTCGTTCGAGAAGATGGCGCTGCGCGATGCCGTGCGCTCGGTGGCCGGCGCACGTGTGTTCAGCGAAGGGCTGTACGACTTGCTCTACGGCGGAGGGCGCACCGAGGATCGGTTCGAACGCTGGTGCGCGGCGGTCGCGTCGCTGCCGCGGAAGCAGACGCGCGTTCTGACCTGGCCGCTGGCGACCGTGTTCGGGTTCATCGCCGCGCCAGAGGTTCATATCTTCCTCAAGCCGCGTGTCACGCGGCTTGCCGCGGACGCCTACGGATTCGACTTCCGGTACGTCTCCCGGCCGAACTGGTCGACCTATCGCAGCCTGCTGAACTTCGCCGAGACGATTCGCGCCGACCAGCGCGATCTGCGACCGCGTGACATGATCGATCTCCAGAGCTTCATGTGGGTGCAGGGGTCCGACGAGTACGAGGAGTAGCTGGTGAAGGCGTCCTTCACCGTGATCGTGCCGTCGAAGTCGAACAGCGCGAGGTTCATTGAGGAGGTGCGGCCGCAACGCGCCGCTTTCCAAACAGCCACGCGACAACGATGCCAAGCGCGTACAGCGCCACCATCGGCGCGGCGATGACGAGCATGTTGCCGGGATCGGCCGTCGGCGTGATGACCGCGGCGACGATCAGGCTGACGATGACGGCGTGCCTGAAGTAGCGCGCCAGCATGGCGGCGGTCACGAGACCGATGCGGCTCAGGACGAAGACGACCGCCGGAATCTGGAATACGAGACCGAGCGCCACCATGATGCTGAAGAACAGATCGAAATACTCGACGGCATCGATGATCGGCGTCAGCCGCGATTCCGCGATCCAGTCGAGGAGAAACCGCAGCGCCATCGGAAAGGCGACGACGTAGGCGAAGATGCCGCCGGCGATGAACAGCAGCGAGGCCGACAGCACGAACGGAATGGCATACCGGCGCTCGTGCGGATACAGGCCCGGCGAGATGAACAGCCACGCCTGCGTGAGCACGAGCGGCGCGGCGAAGAAGATCGACGCGACAAGCGTCACCTTTACGTGCAGGCCGAAGATATCCTGCGGCCTGGACAGCGCCAGCGTCACCGCGGGATTGGCGCGAATCGGAGCGCTCGCGATGTCGTACAACTGTCCCGAATAGATCCAGCAGCACGCGAACGCCACGGCCACCGACGCCACCGCCCAGACAATCCGCCGGCGCAGTTCCTCGAGATGCTCGATGAACGACATCCGCTCGGCAGCGAGACCGGCGGCCAGCGCCATCTGCAGCATGGTGCGGTGCCAGCTCGCGGCCCGTGTCGAACTCAGCGCAATCGCCACGGCTTCCTCCTCTCGGATGCTGCACGGTAGCGCAAGCCACGACAGATGCGCAACGGGCGAAGGGCTGGTCACGCCGGGGCGTTTCACGCTAGCCTCTCGGCGTGGCCACACGAATTGGAGCAGCGGATTCCGTCGTCGAACTCACGCTGCGCGCCGTGGTTGCCGGCATCGCCTTCGGCATCCTGTTCGGCTCGGCGAATGCGTATCTCGGCCTGCGGGTCGGCCTGACGGTCTCGACGTCGATCCCGATCGCCGTTCTCACTGTGGCGCTGTTTCGCGTCATGCGGGCGCGGGCCGGCGGCGTCATCCTCGAGGCGAACCTCTCACAGACGATCGGCTCGGCGAGCTCGTCGCTCGCAGCCGGTACCATCTTCACGATCCCGGCGCTGTTCATGTGGAACATGGCGCCGCCGTTCTGGCAGGTCGCCGTGCTCGCCCTTCTCGGCGGCTTCCTGGGCATCGCGGCGATGGTGCCGCTGCGGCGTTTGCTGATCGTTCAATCGGCCGGCGAGCTTCCGTATCCGGAGGGCACGGCGTGCGCCGAGGTCCTGCGCGCCACGACCACGGCCGCCTCCGGCGGGCAATGGATCTTCATCGGCCTCACCGTCGGCGCCGTCATCAAGCTGGCGATCGGCGCGTTCGTGCTGATGCCGGCGGCGCTCGCTGCGCATCTGCCGGTGGTGCCGAAGGCGGAGCTCGCGCTCGAGATCGCGCCGGCGCTCGTCGCCGTCGGCTACATCCTCGGCTACCGGCAGTCGTCGATCATGGTATCGGGCAGCCTGATCTCGGCGGTCGTGCTGACGCCGCTCATCGCGATCTTCGGCGCCGGCCTTGCGGCGCCGCTCTTCCCCGAGATGTCCAATCCGATTTCCGCCATGTCCGCCGGACAGATCTGGTCGCGGTACGTGCGCTACATCGGGGCGGGCGCGGTGGCCGCGGCCGGCATCGTCGCCGTCGTGCGCGCCGTGCCGACAATGGCGAACTCGCTGGTGGCCGTGGTGAAGGGCCTGCGACAGAGCGGCTTGTCGGTCGGAGCCGCGGCCTCAGGCCGCGCGGAGGCGGGCGGCGAGGCGCCGCGGACGGATCGCGACGTTCCGGCCTGGGTCGTGCTGCTCGTCCCCGCGGTCGTCGTTGCGGTGCTCGCGCTGTCACCGCATCTGTTCGCCGGCGGCATGACGCTCCCGCAGCGGTTCGTTGCCGCTATCGGCGTCGCCGTGTTCGGCGTCGCCTTCGTGGTCGTCTCATCGCGGATCGTCGGCCTGATCGGCGTCTCGTCGAACCCGACGTCGGCGATGACGCTCGTCACACTGCTGGGCGTGTCGGTCATCTTCGTGATGCTCGGCTGGAGCGACCCGTCGGCGCGCGCCGCGATCCTCACGGTCGGCACGGTCGTGTGCATCGCGGCGTCGAAGGCGGGCGACATCTCGCAGGATCTGAAGACCGGTCAGCTCGTCGGCGCCACGCCCGCGCGCCAGCAGTTCGGCCAGTTCCTCGGCGCGGCGTTCGCGTGCTGGGCCGTCGCGGCGACGGTGTTGCTGCTCGGCCAGGCCTTCACCTTCGGATCGCCGGAGCTGCCGGCGCCGCAGGCGACGCTGATGAAGACCGTCATCGAGGGCGTGCTCGCGGGATCGCTGCCGTGGGGGCTCGTCGGCACCGGCGCCGGCCTCGCGATCTGCGCGCTGATTGCCGGACTTCCGGGCCTGGCGTTCGCGGTCGGCATCTACCTGCCGCTCGGAAGCCTCACGCCGATCTTCGTCGGCGGGATCGTCCGCCGGCTCGTCGAGGCGCGACGCGGCGGTGCCGCCGTCGACAATGACCCTGGTGTCCTCGCTGCGTCGGGCATGATCGCCGGCGAGGGGCTGGCGGGCGTCGCGATCGCCTTCCTGGTCGCCGCGTCAGGTCGCTGGCCGGACGCAGCATTCAGCCAGGCGCTCGCGGCGATGCACTTCGCGGCCAGGAACTTCACGTGGCTCGGCGGGTCGATCGCGGTCGCTGCCGGCGTGGCGCTCGTGGCGGCCATTTGCGTCCTCCTCTATCGCGCAGGACGCACGGCGGCGGTGACGGCCAATCCGTAGGCGGGCCCCGACGGCGTTCGTAGTAGTATCCGCGCTGCCGGAGGTCACTCTATGAATTCCGCGACGTTGATCCGCCGCGCGCTCGTCGTGTTGGCGCTTGCGCTCTCCGTCATCCCCTTCGTACCTGCCCGCGCCGCGAGTCCGATCAAGCTGGCACGCCACCCTGACTATCACGCAGGCAAGGTCGCCTTCAGCTATCTCGGCGACATCTGGATGGCGAACGAGGATGGTACTGCCGTTCGCCGCCTCACCGACCATTCCGCGCGCGACACGTTCCCGCGCTTCTCACCCGACGGCGCGTCGATCGCGTTCTCGTCGAATCGCTACGGCAACAACGACGTGTTCGTCATGCCGGTCACCGGCGGCGTGCCGAAGCGGCTCACGTTCCACACCAGCGGCGACGATGTGGTCGGCTGGTCGCGCGATTCGCAACGGGTGATCTTCCGCGCTACCCGCGGCGACGGCGCGTTCCCGAGCATCGCGGTGCTATACGAGATCCCGGCGGGCGGCGGGCAGGAAAAGCCGCTGCCGGTCGACTGGGGCTACTACGGCAGCTTCTCTCCCGATGGCAAGTCGCTCGTCTTCAACCGCCATCCATCGTCATGGTCGCGCAAGCACTATCGCGGCAGTTACGCCGCGGACTTGTGGGTCGCGGACCTGGCGAGCAAGACGTACACGAAGCTGCTCGGCAACGAGGATTTCAACCGGTACTGGCCGATGTGGGCCAATGACGGATCGATCTACTTCGTCGGCGATCCGGTCGCGAACGAGTGGACGGTGAAGCCGGGCAGCGCGGAGGTTCGGCAAAGCGTCAACAACATCTATCGGCTCACGAAGCGCGACAACCAGAACGTCGTCGCGCAGATCACGAAGCACACGACCGGCAACCTGTATTGGCCGTCGATGTCGAGCGACGGCAAGGTGATCGTCTACGAGGAGAACTTCGGCATCTGGAAGCTGGATCTGGCCAGCGGCCGGAACACCGAGATCAAGCTGGAGATCGCCAGCGACGAGAAGGAGAACGAGGTCGAGTTCGAGACCATCGCCAATGAGATCGACGCGTTCGACCTGTCGCCATCGGGCCGGCGTGCGGTCATCTCTGTGCGGGGCCAACTGCTGACGATCGCCACCGATCGCGGCGACATCACGCGGATTGCTCCCGATCCGATGGCCTCGCGGAACGATCAGCCCAAGTGGTCGGCCGACGGCAAGCTGGTGGCGTTCGTGTCCGACCGCTCGGGGCGCGACGAGGTCTGGATCAGCGATCCCGATGGGCGCGCGCCGAAGAAGATCACCGATCTCGACACCGAAAAGGGCGCGCTGGTGTGGACGCCGGACTCGAAGGCGCTGTTTTATACAGCCGCAGACAGGAAGCTGTACAGCTACTCCGTCGCCGATGGCAAAACCGCCGTCGTGTCGTCGAGCGACATCGGCCGCATCGGATCGGTGGCGATCTCGCCTGACAGCAAGTGGGTGATGTTCTCCAAGCCTGATCGCACGCTGCGATCCCACGTCTACATCGCGCCAATCGCCGGCGGCGAGGAACGCCACATCTCCGACGACAACGTCATGTACTCGGAGACGAGCGCCGTCTGGACGGCCGATGGACGCTACGTCGTGTTCACGTCGCTCGAGAGCACGCCGACCGGCATCGCCTCGCAGGGCGGCATCACCTCGACCACGAGCCTGTGGTCGGTGGCGCTGCGCGATCGGGATCGCGATCCGGCGGATCGCGACATCGACAACGAGGCGGAGGGGCTCGCCGCCGAAGCTGCCGCACGGCAGGGCGGAGGCCGCGGCGCCGCGGCCGCGGCGACGCCGGTCGATGTGCGCATCGACTGGAGCGGCATCGCGCGTCGGGCGAAGCAGATCAGCGTGCCGGGAACGGCGATCGGCGGGCTGACCGCGGCACCGGAAGGCCATTCGGTCGCGGTGACGGTCGGCAGCGGCGTTGGCGCCGGCGGACGCGGCGCTGCGGCGCTCGGCGCGACGACGGCGGGCATGTACGTGATCAATGTCGAGACCGGGCAGTCCACGCGCGTGCCGCCCCCGCCGCCTGCAGCGGAGGCCGCGGGCGGCCGCGGACGCGGCCGTGGAGGCGCAGGTGGATTCGGCGGCGGCGCGGCGATGGTGTTCGCGAGGGACGGCCGCACGCTGTACTTCCGCTCGGGCAACGGGCTCTACGCCGCACCCGTAAATCTCAGTCAGGGATCCGGCGCCGCGGGCGGCGGCCGCGGCAGCCGCGGCGGCGCTGCGACGAGCGGTGACGCGCCGGAAGGCGGCAGCGCCGGCGGGCCGACCGCACGCCAGGTCACCTACACCGCCAACCTCGAGATCGATCGCAAGGCGCTCCGCCGCCAGGTGTTCACCGAAGGCTGGCGCATCATGAAGAACCGCTTCTACGACGCCAAGATGCACGGCGCGGACTGGAACGCGGCGAAGACCCGCTACGAGCCGCTGCTCGAGAGCCTCGTCGACACCGAGGAACTGCAGGCCGTCATGATGATGATGATCGGCGAGCTCAACGCGTCGCATACCGGCGTCAGCGGCGGCCGCCCGCGGCCCGGCGAACCGCAGCGCGCGCAGACCCGCCATCCGGGCTTCGACGTCGTCAGCGACGCGTCAGGCTTCTACAAGGTCGGACACATCTACAAGGACGGCCCGGCCGACAAGGATTTCCTGAAGATCCGGGAGGGCCACTTCCTTGTCTCCGTGGACGGCCACGACCTGAAGACCTCGGAGAATTACTGGCGCTACCTCACGCTCGCACCCGGAGCGAAGTTCCACTTCATGGTCAACGACAAGCCGGCGAAGGAGGGCGCCTGGGAAGTCACGATTTCACCCGTGGCCGGCGGCGCGTTCACCGACCTGCAATATCGACGCTGGGTGGATTCGCGCCGCGACATGGTGACGAAGTTGAGCAACGGCGACATCGGCTACCTGCATATCCGGGCGATGGACGCGCCGTCGCTGCGGCAGTTCCAGCTCGATCTCGCGACCAATCGCACGAAGAAGGCGCTCGTCATCGATCAGCGCTTCAACGGCGGCGGCGGCATCGACCAGGAGCTGCTCGCGATTCTCGCCGGACGGCAGTACCAGTACACGATCGGCCGCGATCAGGCGTTTCAGCAGCCGCGCCCGCAGAACTTCTACGGGCCGATGGTCGTGATGCAGAACGAGCGCTCGGCGTCCGACGCCGAGATGTTCCCCGCCGGCTTCAAGGCGCTCGGCCTCGGCAAGGTGATCGGCGTGCCGACCATGGGCGCGGTCATCGGCACCGGCTCATACACGCTGCTCGACGGCTCGTCGATCCGGACGCCGGGCAGCGGCGTGTGGACGGTCGACGGGCAGAACATGGAGAACTACGGCGTGCCCCCCGACGTGCTCGTCGACAACACGCCGGAGGATTTCCTGAAGGGACGCGACGCGCAGATCGAAAAGGCCGTCGAGGTCCTGAAGGGCGAGCTGCAGAAGCGGACGACGACGTCTTCACAGTCGCAGCGTTAATCGCGCTTCACTTTCCAGCCGCCGCTGGCCACCTCGTTGCCGCCTTTCTCGCGCAACGACCAGGTGCCGGCGGCGGTCGTCCCCTCGAACGATGCGGACAGAACGACTTCGGCGCGATCGTCAGGCGTGAAGTCGTACGAGCCGGTCATCTTCGCGCCGTCGAACGCCAGCGTCTTGAGCGTCGCTTTGTAGGACGGCTCGCCGGTGATGGAGACGCGGCCGGCGAGCTTGCCGTCCTTGTCCTTCTCAATCGTCAGCTCAAAACCGCCCGTGCCCGCGCCATCCCACGCGCCCGTCCACGTCCCGACATATTGGTCGCCGGCCGTGGCCTGCGACGCGAACCCCAGTGCCGCGAAGAGAACGAAGCACAACACCATGCACACCACCTTTGCTCCGTGATCGATGAGCAGCTGCTTGAGGACGGAGCGATGGCAGTGGTTCTCGTCCTCGCAGTAGCAGCCGACCGAGAAGTCCGCGTTGTGCGACAACGCAGCGAGCAGCTCCAGCGTCCGCTTCGCGTCGAGCGCGGACATCTCGGCCTTGTACTTCCTCACGAAGGCCGACCACTGCGCGGGTGTGGCCGCCGCCTGGCCCGCCTTCATGGTCTCGACGCTCGGCGCGAGGTTGGGGAACCAGACGTCGTACCAGTTCTGCCTGGCGAACTGCGACTTCGGCACACCGCGCGGCGGCCGCCGCACCGTGCCGATCCGCAACCCCTCGCCCGCTCTGCGCGGGCTTCCGAGACGAACCACCCGTACGCTCATGAGGTAAAGAATATACCTTGGCCCTTATCGCTTTGATTGGGGGCTAATCCCCGTTCCCCAATCGTCAATCCCAATCGTCAATCCCCAATCCCCAATCCCAATCGTCAATCCCCAATCCCCAATCCCAATCGTCAATCGACGATCCCGTCAATCCGCAATCGACGATCGGCAATCGGCAATCGATCTAGTGCGCTTCGTAGGCAACGTAAGCGAAGCGCGCAGAATCGGGAGCCCAGGAGTTGACGTTGATGGTGCCCTGCCCGCCGGTGATCTCGATGATGGTTCGTGGCGAGCCTGTGCCAACCCGGTCGCCGGGCATCGGCACAATGCGTAGCTGCACCCGCAGCGCCCGGTCGTTGTGGCCGGGCGTGCCCGCAGGGAACGACAGGAACAGCAACTGCTTTCCATCCGGCGATGGATGCGGAAACCAGTCCTCGAGCGCATCGTCCGTGACGCGCTGCGCCAGGCGATCGTTCTGACCGGCGCCATCTGGCGGCATCCGCCAGATGTTCCAGCCGCCGCCGCGATTCGAGTTGAAGTAGATCCACTTGCCATCCGGCGAATAGTCCGGGCCATCATCCGCGGCGGGATCGACGGTGAGACGCTGCTCGTCGCCGCCACCGACGGGAATGCGATACAGGTCGTACTGCTTGCCATCGCGATTGGCGACGAATGCGAGATATTTGCCGTCGGGCGACCAGCCGTGGAAGTAGCTCGGCGCCGCGGACACGAGGAGCCGATGATTCGAGGCGTCGGCCTCGGCGACGTAGATCTGTGACTGGCGCGACGCCGTGGAGGATGCCGAGATCGCGAGGCGCTTGCCGTCCGGCGAGAAGTCGTGATCGTTGTTCGCGCGCAGCGAGCTGTCGAGCGGCAGCGCCTCGGGCGGCTTCGATCCGTCAGGCGGCAGGCGATAGAGCCTGCCGCCCGAGTTCACGAGCAGAAACGCGCCGTCGCGCGACCAGTTCGGCGCCTCCCACACGCCGTCTGCTTCGTGCACGACTTTCGACGTGTTCGTTCGGAGATCGTGAATGATGATGCTGCTGCGATAGGTTCGGCTCGACTGGGCCGGGGCCGTAGCCTGTGCGCCGGCCGTGCCGGAGTCGTGTCGGGCGAAGGGGAAGGCCATCAACGCGGTCACAAGCAATACGACAGTTCTGAGCATCAGGGTGTCCTATGAAAGCTGCTGCGGCTTCGACGATCGCACGGCCGTTGCTCCCCAAATCAGCGCGGCAATCATGACGACGAGGCCGATCTTGTACGCGGCGTTTCCGAGCGTGCGATCCAGATGGAGCCATCCCATCTGCCCGAGCAGGTACTCCCAGTCGTGCCCCTCGACTTCCGCTCCGGTGCGGCCGCCGAGCAGCATGAGCTGCAGCGATCGCGCGTCGGCGATGTAGGGCGCGACGTCGAGCAGGTTCTGCCCCGCCCACCACGTGCACACCGACGCGCCGAACGGCTGGCTCTGACGCAGGAACGCCACCGCAAGCGCGACCGGCACGAGCACCTGAAACAGGCTGCCGCCGAGGACGCCGATGAACTGCCCGAACACGCCGAGCAGCACATGACCGGCTTCGTGGAAGACGAGATTGGGCATGTGGAGCACGGAGCTCATGGCGCCCGTCATCGGCGCACGGGCGAACTGCACCGTCCACAGCGCCAGGATGCCGAGCAGTACGACGCGGCCGGCGCGAACTACGCCGCCGAGCGGGTCTGCAGGCGGAGGCATCGCGGAGGATGATACGCCGCGCCGTGGCGGCGCGTCACCGGTCCGCAAAGCCGCCGGTTCAGCGGGACAGCAGGCCGATGAAGAACACCAGCGCAACCAGGCCGAGTATGCCCGCGAGGATGCCGCTCAGCAGCCAGAACTGAGGCCATCCGAGCTCGAACCGTGCTCGCGTGGCCGTACGCCGCCTCGATTCCTCGTGAGCCAATGTGTGTGCATGCATCGCGCACCTCGACGCTGTATGTGACACCGCGCGCACCGGTTGGTTCCGTGTGGGCCACGGCCGAGTCAGCGCTCGGTCTCGCGCAGCAGTTCCACGAGCAGGTGCTTCCACAGCGCTGCCTGCGTGTGGGTGCCGTGGCCGGTCGTGCGGTCGGTGAGCGGCAGCACGACGGCGCGGCCCTTCGGGACGCGCGCGATCTCACGTTCGAGGATCTGCAGCTCCGGTGGATTGATCAGATCGTCGGCGGAATTCACCGCGACGAGCGGCGCCTTGATCTTCTCGAGACCCGGCCCTGGATCGTAATCGCGCGAGGCCTCCAGGGCGTAGAGGATGTCGTTTGCGTCGGCCGTCTTCATGTAGTTCGCGACGTAGGTGTCGAGCACGCGATCGGCGTCGGCGAGCGTCGCGGCAGCTTTCTGCCGCAGGAGCGGATTGCTGCCGACGAGCCACAGCATTTGCGCCGCGGTCCGCAGGCTCTGGGGCTGCGCCGTGTAGTTGCCGTTCTTCCACTCCGGATCGTTGCGGATCGCGTCGATCACCACCCGGCGCCAGGCGCGATTGCGGCCGGAGATCTGCGTCGGCAGGCTCGCCAGCGGCATCAGCGCATCCATGAAGTCGGGATAGCGCGACGCCCACATCCACGTGTGCATGCCGCCCATCGACGTCCCCATCACGAGGCGCAGGCGATTGACGCCGAGCCCCTCCGTCACCAGGCGGTACTCGGCCTCCACCATGTCGACGTAGCCGTAGCGCGGAAACGTCGCGCGCAGGCCCTCGCTCGGCTTGCTCGATCGACCGTGCCCGATGTCGTCAGGAAGAATGATGTAGAACTTCGAGGCGTCCAGCGGCTGGCCGGGGCCGAACAGCTCGCCCGCGAAACCGCGCCCGGTGAACTGACCGCCGGTGCCACCGGTGCCGTGCATGATCAGCACGGCGTTGCGGACGATACCCTGCGCGTCCTTCCGCGGGGTCCCGAACGTTCGATAGTGCATCCGCAGTTCCGGCAGCGTCTCGCCGGAAGTGAAGCGGAACTTCCTGAGAACGTAATCGCCTTCGAGCGGGCGCGGCACGACGGCGGACTGTGTAACCTGAGCGCTCTCGACGCGCAGCACCGTCGGCGGGATCGGCTTCTCGATCCTGGGCCGCTCCTCGGTCGACGCAAGCGCATGCGCAACGGCGAAGACCGTCTTCGCGATCGCGGTTACTTTCTCCGTGTCGAGGAACCGCGCTTCGTCTGCCGGCAGGTGATAGCGATCGTGCAGGCCTGTGGTGAAGCCGATCGTCAGCACGCCGCGCTCCAGAAACGGACCGGCGTCGGTGCGCGGGTAGAAGAACTCGCTCTCCGGCGTGTCGTACTTCCGGTTGAGCGCGAGCTTCAGATAGCCCGCGTTGACGCGCTCGACCAGCGAGCTGACCGACTCACTGAGGACGCCGGGCCCGATCAGAAAGACCTCGTTCGGCCCCGTGACGCGGTCGTCCTTGGCGTCGCGCGAGCCCGGCGCACGGTTCGCGCCGATCATGTCGATGTTGATCATCGCGGCGATGTTCGCCAGCGGTGCCGGCGGCCGCGCGATGAACTGTCTCGTGCCCCAGAGCCCCTGCTCTTCACCGCTGTCCCAGACGAAGATCACCGATCGCCGGGGCCGCGCGCTCATCATCTGTTCGGCAATCGAGATGTTCGCCGCGCTTCCGCTCGCGTTGTCGTCGGCGGAGTTGTAGATCGCGTCGCCGTCCACCGTGCGCGAACCGACCGCCCCATCCAGGTGCGACTGGCTGACGATGTATTCCTCCTTCAACGTCGGATCGCTGCCCTCGACGAGGGCGACGACGTTGAACGGCCGGTGCACGACCGTTTTCGCAGGAAGACGAATGCTCACGGACGCCGGCAGCTCGAACGATGCGGGATAGTCCTGCGACGTCGCCTGCTCCGCCAGCTTCGACAGATCGAGCGGCGTTCCCGCGAGCAGCGCTCGCGTAGCCTCCTCTCCGAGCTGAATCGACGTCAGCGGCGGCGCCGCGTACGCCGACGGCACGGGCGGATCGAGCTCGCGTCGAACCATCGCGCGCGCGCTGCCCTGCGCGCCGCCGCGCTGCGGTTCGCTGGAGTGCAGGAACAGCACGGCGAGCGCGCCGCGCTTGTGCGCCTCGACGAGCGGCGGCGTCCCGCCCTGCGTCACGCGACCGAGCTGCCGGATCTGCGCGCCCTTCGGCCGCGCGCTCTGCGCGTGGACGACGACGATCCTGCCTGTCACGTCGACGCCGCGGTACGGATCGATGCCGTCGGCGGTCCAGCCGTGACCGACGTAGACCGCTCGCGCCGGTCCCGTCGCCAGCTCGCCGGCGAACGAGCGCAGCGCGAAACCCGCACCAGGCTTGAATACCTGCTGGCCGACGCTCACCGTCGCCTCCTCGGCCGTCAGCGTCGTCTCGCGCAGGACGTAAGACTGGCGATACGTGCCCTTGTCGCCGAGCGGCTTCAGGCCCGCGCGACGCAGACGCCGCTCGATGTACTCGGCGGCCGCGTCGAAGCCGGGCGACGGCGTGTTGCGTCCCTTCAGGTCGTCCGAGGCGAGGACCTCGAGGTCCTTCTTGATCTGCGGTTCGGTGATGCGCTCGGCTGCGGCCTTGACGGCGGCCGGAACCACGGGCTGCTGCGCGCGTACCCCGTAGCCGGCGGTGACGAGCAGGAGCAGCGATGCGGCGAGCGCCCTGAATGTCTTCACGGCCATGGTCAATACTCGAGAATCTCGAGACGTGGAATGTGCGCGAAATGCCGCGGATTGCCGGTGACGAGCGCGGCGCCGTCGACGACGGCCGCCGTTCCAATCAGCAGGTCCATCGTATCGACGGTCTTTCCGGCGCGCCACAGCTGCATCAGCAGTTCGCCGTACTCTGGCGCGAACCGCTCATCGGGGTAGGCCACGTGCATCGCCTGCATCACCGCGCGCAGACGTGCCTGCTCACGATCGGGCGCCGACGCCATCGCCGCGCCGGCTTCCAGTTCGCAAGTGACGAACACCGAGGCGATCAACTGGTCGGCTGCGTGATCCAGGATGAACGCCGTTGCGCGGCCGTCCTTTCCGCGCGCCTGCTCTCTGAGCAGGTCGATCACGTACGAGGAGTCCGCGTGAATCACCATTTGCGAATCCGTGCGCGGCTGCGACGCCGCGCGCGGATCTGGGCGGCGACGGCATTCAAGGTGTCTTCCCCGAGCCTGAACCGCCTCGCGGCCTCGAGCACGTCGCGCCCCGTCGAGCCGCTCGTGAAGTGCTGCTTGATGACATCGGAGAACGACTGGCCCGGGCGCTTGCGGCGCGCGAGCGCTTCGTAGGCCTCGAGGTCAATCGTAATGGTCTTGACGGCCATGCACTTAGCATGCACTTACATCCGCGGCCGTCAACGCGGCCGCGCGTAACGGGTCCGCCGCCTTCAAGGCGTTCGGGCAGCCTCGCCGCGGACCCACTCCGCGATCTGCTCGCGGGTCCACTGATGGTCGTCGTTGAGGTGCACCATCAACGCGGCAATCGGCAGATGCTTGTGGCACCCGGCGGGACAGCGCCGCGCGGTGCTCTCGAGGAAATCGAACAGGCGCCAGACGCGCGGATGAAATCCGCGTACGTCACGAGGCAGCAGGAAGATGCCTTCGTACGCCGCGCCGAGCGCGTCGGATCCGCCGTTCTCACCGAAGTACTCGCCGAAGGACTGCACCGGCCGGCGGCTGACGCCGGTCATGATCGCCTGCGCGAGTTCGTCGGCTTCATCGCGATAGGACGCAGCGCTCATCTGGCACCTCTCCTGATCGCCTCATGGTAAACCGATTGCGGCGGAACGGACGCGGATTTCGCGCGACGATCGCATCGCGCGAACACGAACACTGTGCGAGTTCGGACGCTCGCCCGCCGCTCAGGCGTCCTTACTCATTCGACGGCCTGGCGCCACTCGGAGGCGCCGCGAACAGCGCGTTGAACACCAGCTTGAACGTGCCGTGCGTCTGGTCGCGATGCTGCGGCCGGAATCCGATCAGGACGACGCGGCCGTTGCCATGCCGCACGGCGGCGGCTGCCGCCTTCCTGGCGATCACCTGCTCCCCCAGCAGCCAGCCACTCTGCAGGATGTCGCGCTCGACGTAGGTCGCGTAGATTTCGACCTCCTGGCTGCGGTCGGTAGAGGTCACCTCGTACGCCTGGCTGCCGGCCATGAAGAGTCCCAGGCCCTCCGATGGCATCCCGTAGGCCAGAGGGTGCGCGTTGTCGAAACGCATTCTCAGCGTCGATCCCGGGCACCAGAACTCCTTCGGCGGCAGGCCGGCGACGACGTTCCGCAGCGGCAGCCCGAGCCGCTGAATGGCCAGATCGCCGGACTGCGCGAACGTGACCAGCGTGCCGCCCCCTCGCACGAACGCCTCAAGCGCCTTGACACCCTCCGCGCCAAAGCCGCTGCGGAACTCCGGCGGTGTGTTGTCGGGTCCGCCGCCACGGCCGCCACCGCGGCCTTCGCCTTCTGTCGCGCGCTCTCCGGTCATTGCGGCGATCGAATCCGCGGGCAGGACGATCGCGTCGTACGTGGCCCCGAGATTCCCCGCCTTGATCTCAGCGTCCTTGATCGACGTGAACGGAACGCTGAACTGCTCGAACATCAGCCGCGTCCAGCCCTCGTCCATGTTGCCGCCGCCGTACCGCTGATACATGGCGACACGCGGCCGGCGGATGTCGTACGTGTCCTGCGGCGCCGCGCCGGACAGCGGCGTGAAGTCGACACCCGTCTCGCGTGCGACCGCGGAAAGCGCCGCGGACGTCCCGCCGCTGACGATGAAGTCGCCAGAGGTGAGTCCTGCACCGCGACGGATGCGCCGGATCGATGCGCCGCTGTCGAGCAGCCGATAGACCGCCCGGTAGCTGTCGTTCAGCTTCGCGCTCAATACGTGGGCGTTCGCCGTGGCAGCAGGGACGGAGCCTCCAGGGGCGAGCGGACCGGCGATCTTGACGAGATCCGCGGCGATGGGTTCGCGCACCGGATCGGCGCGAACGCCCATGAACTCAGCGAACGTGTCCGTCGCCATGTCGTAGGGTCGGATCGGATTGCCTTCACGATCGCGCGTGTACGAGTTGTCGGGATAGAAGGTGCGCCCCAGCATCCAGCGCACCAGCGCCTGTTTGGGCTGCGCCATCGACACGACAAACGAGCCGGGCCCGTACACCCGGCCGTCCGCCTCGAACCGCGCCTTCGCCTGGTGCACCTCGACGCCGGAATTGAGCAGCATGTTGGCCAGCTTCCTCGCGGTGAGCGGATCGTGCTGCGCCGCGGCGATGGCGTAGGCCTTCACGTCGCCATCTGCGCCGCGCTGCGTCTGCCGCGTGCCCTTCAGGTACATGTTCCAGAGCACCGTCTCCCGATTGCGCGCCGCGAGATCCACCGTTGCCCACGCCGCGATCTTCTGCTGCTCGACGATGTCGCGCACCCGCCACCATCCCCCCGGCCACAGGCTCGGCATCGTCGTCTGCGGCTCGTATGAGGGCAGGCCGCGCGGCCCGCCGCGGAGTTGATCGGGATGCAGGAACATGGGCGTGGCGAGCCGCGCGCTCGCCGATTCGGTCAGCATGCCGGCGATGTTGTGAAACGGCGTAATCCAGTGAAAGCCCATGTGGCCCCATCCCGAGTAGATCGCCGAGCCGATGACGCCCGTCTTGCCCGCGGCCTCGAGGCGGTTGCCCATGTGCGCGCCCCACCACGCCATCTCGCGCCACACCAGCGGATCGCCGTCCGGCCGGATTGGCTCGGCGTATGGAGGAATGTAGAGACGCGCGTTGCCGCTGCCCATCTGATGGTGATCGACGTAGGCCTGCGGCATCCACTCGCGGTACATCAAGCGTCCGAGATGCTGCGACTCCGGGAGGTTGAGCGCGAAGCCGTCGCGGTTATTGTCGTGCCCCGAGTACTTCTGATAGAGCCAGGGCAATCCGGACGCCTCGTGCGGCGTTCCGACGTACTTCATGTACCAGTCGGCAATTATCTGCGTGCCATCGGGGTTGATCGACGGCATCACGATGCTGATGACGTTGTCGAGCATGCGCTGCGCCTCGTCGTCGGTGCGCGTGAGGCTGTCGAAGACAAACTCCGCCGCGGTCTGCGACGCCGCCACCTCGCTCGAATGCAGCGCGAACGACTGGATGACGACCGCTTTCGCCTCGGCGACGAGTTTCCGGGCCTCGGGTTCCGGCAGACCACGAGGATCGGCCAGCCGTGCGTTGAGCTGTCTGTAGTGATCCAGCTTCGCGAGATTCGCGGGCGACGAGATGAACAGCGCGATGTAGGGACGCCCCTCGCTCGTCTTGCCCAGTTCGACGAGACGGAGCTTGTTCGACGCCTTGGCGAGCAGCCGGTAGTACTCGAGCAGACGATCCCAGTTCGCCAGCTTGCGATCGGCACCCATCCGGAAGCCAAAGAAGCTTTCTGGAGACGCCACGCCAGCCGGCGGCGTGCCCTGCGCGACGGCACGCATCACGGGCGCCGCGCCGGCCAGCATCAACGCCAGCAGAACCCCTGTGAGTCGGATGGAACGGCTACCCCTCATATCCACTCCTTGCAGCGGCGTTCCGCTGCCACGATCGTGTCTCACAACCACTCGGCAATGGCGACGATCCAGAACGCCGCGGGAACGAGGACCAATTGCGCGAACACCGTTCCGGCCAGGCGGCTCCCGGTCAGCCAGACGATCGATCGCCTGAAGTACGCCTCGTCCACGTGGCCGGTGGCGACATCATCCGTCATCACCGACAGGTACGGATCGATAAAGATGAACATCAGGATAGTCGCAACACCGTTGACGACGGACGACATTTGACTCGCCGTCACGCGCAGATCCGGGCGCAGATAGCCGGCGTAGAGCGCCGCGAACACCCCCACCGACCAGACGGCCATCGTCACCGTATTCAACGCAACCATCGTCCATGGCAGGTGCGGCCGCGCGGCCGCCCGCTTCACATTGCTCCATGCCGGAAGGACGGCGGCGTCACGCACGTGGGCAATCGCCGCCGGCGAGACCGCTCGCCGAAACAGGTCGGCCAGCGACCAGCGGCCGCCAAGCGCCTCGACGGCGGAGGACAGCAATCGTTGAAACGCCGGAATCAGGAGACCGCCCGCCATGGTCGCCAGTGTGGCGGCGACGAGCAGCCAGCGGAAGTCCGTCGCTTCGCCGCCTGTGCCGGCAGCCAGGTTCTCTTCGACTCGCTTGGCGAGGAGCGGGGCCTGGAAGGCGTTCGACGTTCGCGAGATGAGGATGAGGATGTTGAACAGGGACAGGGACAACGCGATCCGGTGCGTGCGGGTCCCCGCGATGCGAACGGCATAGGCGAGCGTGCCGACGAGATGAATGACGAAGGTCAGCGCGCAGAGGACGAGCAGGTTGGCGTCCATCCGCCAACTGTAGCGGAACACGCCGGCGCGCGCGCCAGCGACCGGCGCCCAGGGACCCGTGACCAGGGACCCGTGACCACGGACCCGTGACCAGGGACCCGTGACCAGGGACCCGTGACCAGGGACCCCGTGTTCGTTCAGAACCTGATGCCGAGGCCGATGCGCGCCTGGTTCACGCTGAAGCCGTCGTTGGCGAGCGCGAACGCGGACGCGAGGCCGTTGCTCGCGAGGATCCGCTTGTAGCGGTAGCCGACGTCGAGCGAGATCGGTCCGCCCTGAACGATGACGCCGGTGCCGGCGCCGACGAGCGGCTCGGTGCTGCTGAGGAAGGCGAGGCCGGCGTTGGTGATCGCGCCGGCCCACCCGTCGACGCCGACCGACGGAGTCAGCCGCGCGACACCGGCCGTCGCTTCCACATAGGGCCGCACCGCGGCGTGCCGCGAGCCGATGAACCGCAGACCGCCCTCGCCGTACCACGCGGACATGCCGACGTCGAGCGGCGTGAAGTCGAGCGCCCGATCGAGCAGCGGCGCCTTGATGTCGGTCAGGCGGCCGCCCTCGGCGACCAGTTGCACATGATCGCCGAGCGGCAGTGCGAAGCCGGCGCCGAAGGTCGGCGCCGTCGCGGTGGTGCCGAACGTGGTCCCTCCGAAGCCCTGGATCTGGCCGCCGCGGCTCTGGGCCTGAGCGTGTGCCGAAAACAGCAGCAGGCCGCAGACGGCGGCCGCCGTCAGATGAATTCGTCGCATCGTCCTATTCCCGCAGGCGTGGCGCTTCTCGAGTCAGCAACGGCAGTGCCATGCGTCGGCGGCGAAAAATAGCCGAAATCAGGCCGGTTCGACCGGCCCGCGTGTGCGAGCGATGCATTTCGAGGACAGCTCGGGCGGCGGCCGCACCCGCGATTCGGGTATGCTGCCGGTACTCATATGCAGAACGTCCCGACATCGATGCTTGGCGGCGCCGCGCTCATCGCGACCGCGACGTTGCTCGTCGCCACCTCGCAGCCTGCCGCACAAGCGCCCTCGCCGGCCCGGGCCGTCTTCGCCGACGGCCAGGCGCAGATCGTGCCGGCGTTCGAGGACAGCGCGCAATGGATCCGCGAGACGCTCTGGGTCGAAACAGACTTCGATTCCGATCGCGACGGCCGGCGCGATCGCATGTTCGTCGACGTCACGCGGCAGCGGCAGACGGAGACGGAAGGCCTGAAGGTGCCGGTCATCTACGAGTCGTCGCCGTACTACGCGGGAACGTCCGGCGACCGCAAGTTCCTGTGGGACGTGCGGCAGGAGGTCGGCGCGCAGCCGCCGCCGCGCGCGTCGCAGCCGGCGATCAAGTTCCAGCCGGAGCGCAAGAGCGTGTCGAACTCCCACGTCGCGACCTGGCTGCCGCGCGGCTTCGCCGTCGTCCATTCGGACGCGCCCGGCACCGGCTTGTCGCAGGGCTGCCCGACGGTCGGATCCGATCCGGAGCAGCTCGCGCCGAAGGCGATCGTCGACTGGCTGAATGGCCGCGCGAGAGGCTACCGCACGATCGACGCCAAGGAAGAAGTCGTCGCGTCGTGGACGACCGGCAAGGTGGGGATGACGGGAACGTCCTACAACGGCACGATTCCACTCGCCGCCGCCGTCACGGGCGTTCGCGGTCTCGAGGCGATCGTTCCGGTCGCGCCGAATACCTCCTACTACCACTACTACCGCTCGAACGGGCTTGTGCGGCATCCCGGTGGCTGGCTCGGCGAGGACATCGACTTTCTCTACGACTTCGTCAACAGCGGCGACCCGGCGCGGCGCGAGCACTGCAACAGCCTCTATCGTGACGGCGAGTTCGCACGCGGCCGCGATCGCGTGTCGGGCGACTACAACGACTTCTGGCGCGAGCGCGATCTGCTCACCAAGATCGACAAGGTGCACGCCGCCGTGCTGATGGCCCACGCCTTCAACGACTGGAACGTCGTTCCCGAACACAGCGTGCGCATCTACGAGGCGCTGAAGGGGCGCGTGCCGCTGCGCGCCTACTACCATCAGGGCGGCCATGGCGGCGCGCCGCCGCTCGACCACATGAACAAGTGGTTCACGCGCTATCTCTACGGCGTCGAGAACGGCGTCGAGCGCGAGCCGAAGGCGTGGATCGTTCGTGAGAACACGCCGGCGCCGCCGCCAGCGGCCGGAGAAACAGGTGGGCGACGCGGCCGCGCGCCGACTCCGCCCCCGACCCCGTACGCCGACTATCCCAATCCCGACGCTCGCCCTGTGACGTTCCATCCGACCGCCGGCGGCAGCGGCACGGGCGGCCTCATCGCCGAACGCACGGGCGGGCAGGCGCGCGAGACGCTCGTCGACAACGTCGAGTTCTCGGGCGCTGCGCTCGCGGCGGCGGCGGAATCGAAACACCGTCTGCTCTACGCGACGCCGGAGCTCACGGCGCCGCTGCACATCTCCGGCACGCCTCGCGTGACGATCCGCCTCGCGTCGAGCAGGCCGGCGGCGAATCTCTCGGTCTGGTTAGTGGTGCTGCCCTGGACGGAAGGCCCGGTTGGCCCGGCGAACCTGATCACACGCGGATGGGCCGACCCGCAGAACCACCGCTCGCTGCGCAGTGGCGGGAACTACGATGCGAAGGACCGCGGAGAACCCTTGGTGGCGGGCCGCTTCTACGACCTCACGTTCGACTTGCAGCCGGACGACCAGATCGTCCCGGCGGGCAAACGGATCGGATTGATGATCTTCTCGAGCGATCGCGACTTCACGCTGTGGCCGAAACCGGGAACGGAGCTGACGATCGACCTCGATCGCACGTCGCTGCGCCTGCCGGTCGTCGGCGGCGCGGCGGCGCTCCGGAACACCACACGCGAGCGCGGACTATTCATGAACTGAGCGCGCGGTTCTGACGTGTCAGTGTCAAAATCTGATGCCGTCGCAAACGCGTGCTAGTCTGGCTCGATCCCATGTACGGTCGGCCAGCAGCCCCGGACCGACGGTGCGTGGAGGCGCAGACTCGGATCGTCACCGATCCAGCCCGGGTGCCCGGAGACATCGACGAAGGCAACGCCGATCGGGATGTCGGCCCGGTCGTCTGCGAGAGTCGTTATCCGGGTTTCGGCTTCATCGCTCATCGCGATCCATTTCGCCTTGAGTGTTGGGGCGTCCAGAGCCCGGGCGCGGATCTTGTCCAGGTCGAGCGGGTCCACTCGCGCGAAGCGGCGCATCATCCTCAGCAGCGACAGCGGCGTGAATCCCGGGTCCTTGCCGCAGGCCGCCCAGCAGATCGCGGCGAGCGGGAACCGGCCGCCGAGCTCCACGATGTCCACATAGTCGCGGGTTTCGGTTCTCGCCGCCAGCGTCAGCGCCTTGTTCGTAGCCGAATCGAACACGTGTAATCGCCAGCCAAAGAGCGGATCGCGCTCGATCGGAAAGAAACGGAAGGCGGAGTCCGCCGCCCAGTCGATTTCGACGAAGTCGCCCGCTGCGTCGTGCACGCGCGCCCGGCGAAATGTGGCCTCCCTCTCCCATTCGCCGTGGCGAGACACGAGTCCGACCGAGAAGCCTGCCGCCCGCAGGCTCGCCACATCCCGCTCGCTCGCCGCGACCACCTCCGCGGCCACGTCGTGGAAGATGTCGAAGTCACGCGAGAAGCGAGGGGAGTCGTCGGGCGCGTTCAACAGAACGCCGCCGGCAAAGTGGCTTTCCTCGGAGCGGTTGGCCGCCAGTACGGCTAGGATGCCCTTCTGAAACGCGGTGAGAGGCATCGGTTGAGGTCTCGCGCCGCCAGCCACGCCTCGCGGTCGCCATATTCCCGGAGGTGACGAACGACGAGCCGTACGTCTTCCAGGGATCGGATCTGCGCCTCGGGATGCCAGAACCAGAAGCACTCTGGAAAGCGCCTGACCAGAGCGTCGGCCTGCGCAACGATCTCTGACCCCGCGGGCGTCCCCGTCGCTGCGTGATCCGGCCCGGACGCATCCCGTCGCGCCATGATCCAAGCATACAACGACGGACGCCTGCGGGCGGCGCTCCGGGAGAACGGACGCGAGTACGTGCGGCGCGATTGGTCGAGCAGGCCGCGCTTTCGGCGGGTGTTCCGCTTGCGGCCGGTGGATTCATTCGGCCCAGTGTCGATCGAGGGGCGTCCGCTCGACGAAGCGCCGATGGTCAAAGACGTCACCACCGGCTTCTTCGCGACCAGCCGTGACTCATACGGGTGGGCTCCTTTCATCCGACGAGGAACACGCCGCTTTCACGGCGCACAATGATCCAGGCTAGCGGCTTCCGTCGTCTGCGCCAGCCGGACGCGGCGCGCGCGTGGTGATCGTCTCGAGGCCGTGCGCGTGCGGGCCGTGTTCGGTTCTCCACAACAGCGCCGCGAACAGGGAACCAAACACCGCGAGGCCCGTGAGGATCCAGATCATCCCGGAGTAGCCCGCTGGATTGCCTGCACCGGCGCCGAGCGTGTCGTTCGAGCGGCCGATCAGCCACGGCACCGCGGCGAACCCAAGCTGCTGGCAAAACGTCATCAGCGCGTACGCCGAGCCGAGACGGCGCTGCGGGACGATATAGGCGACCGATGGCCACATGACGGCGGGAATCAGCGAGAACGAGATGCCGAGCATCACGATCGGCACGAACAGCGAAATGTTCGTGTATCCCATCATCAGGAACGCCGGCAACAGCAGCACCGAGCCGAACACCATGATCAGCGCGCGACGGCCGATGCGATCGACCATCAGGCCGAACACCGGCGTCGCGAACATGGCCGAGAGCGGCAGGATGCTGTTCAGGAAGCCCGCGAACTCGCGCGTGGCGCCGTGCGCCTCGATGAAGTACTTGATGGCGAACGCGCGAAACGGAAAGATCGCCGAGTAGAACACGACGCACAAGCCGACGATGTACCAGTAGCTCCGGTCGAACTGATAGAGATCGCGCAGCACGAGCTTGTCGGTGGTCTCCTGCTCGCCGAGACGATAGCGCGCGGCCGCGCGGCCTTCGAAGAACCAGTTGCCGACGGCACCCGCGACCGACAGCACCGCGATTACCGCGGCGAGTACCAGCGGCGACTGCCAGTTGTCGTAATAGGCGCCCGCCCAGGTCGGCGAGTTGTCCGCCGCCACCGAGCCGAGACGCGCTATCGTCAGGTTCAGGCCGAACGCGAATCCGAGCTCTTTCCCTTTGAACCACTTCGCGAGGGTCGTGGTGACGGCGACGATGAGCGGCTCGGATCCGACGCCGAGCAGGAAGCGGCCCGTCAGCATCACGCGGATGTCACTCGACGCCGCCGTTGCCGCAGCGGCCACCAGGCAGATCACGCTGAACAGCAGCAGCGCGCGCCTCGTGCCGTACGTGTCGATGATGTAGCCGCCGGCCAGCAGCACCAACACGGCAGCCACGCTGTAAACCGAATACAGCGACCCGATCTGCTCGTCGGTGAATCCGAGCTGCGCCGAGAGCAGGTCCGCGACCGGCGCGACGGCATCGTACGGGTAGTAGTTGCCGAACATCGCCAGGCTGACGAACAGGAGCACGCTCCAGCGGTAGTAGGGCGGCGGCTCAGGGCGGGAGGTGTGAGTGTCGGCCATAGCTCTCAGAGTCGGACGGTGATGCCATCTCCATCATCGTCCATTTCTGTTGCTGTTCAGCCGTTTCACGGTCTTGAGCACGGCACCGCGCGGCGACAGCCGGATGCTGAACGCGACGAGCCGGTTGCGGAGGCCCGGCACGACGAGGCGTTTCCCGGCGCGCCACCCCTCGAACCCGGTGCGAGCGACTTCGCCGGCGGACATCACCGCGGCGCTGGCGAACAAGCGCGTGTCCGTCAACTCCGCGCGCTCCGCGAATTCCGTCTCGGTCGGTCCCGGCGCCAGGCAGGTCACCTTGACGCCTGAGCCGGCGGCCTCTTCGGCGATGGCCTCGGTGAACGACAGCACGTACGCTTTCGTCGCGTAGTAGACGGCCGCCAATGGGCCCGGTTGGAAGGCGGCGGTGGAGGCGACGTTCAGCAGGCCGCCGCGGTTACGCGCGAGCATCGGCGGCAGCAGCAGCCGCGTGAGCGCGGTGAGGCTGGTGACGTTCAATTCGATCATCGCGATCTGCCGGTCGAACGGCAGTGCGTCGAACCTGCCCCACAGCCCGAAGCCCGCGTTGTTGACCAGCACGTCGATCGCGAGCCCGTCACGCTGCAGCCGCGCGTGCAGCGCTTCGGCGGCTCCCGGTGCGGCAAGATCCGCGGTGATGACGTGAGCCCTGCGGCCGATCCGCTCGATCTCGTCCGCGAGCTCCCGCAACGCCTGCTCGCGGCGTGCGACGAGGACGATATCGTCGCCGCCGCGGGCGAACATGATCGCAAGGCTGCGTCCGATGCCCGAGGACGCGCCGGTGACAAGTGTCGTCATCCGCCCATTGTCCCGCGGATGCCTGACGCGGAAGCCTGTCCGCGTGGTGTAGCACATTTGTGCTACACTGCCGTAGCGGGGGCGTGTGGAATGACGAAGGAAGTCACGCTGCGGCAGGCGGGCGGATCCGTGAGCGCCACCCTGCCGAAGGACATGGTGGATCGGCTGCGGCTCGAGCCGGGTGACCGCGTGCTGGCGGTTGAGACCGATCGCGGCATCCTGCTGACGCCGTTCGCAGAGGAAACGGAACGCGCGCTGAAAGCGGCTGCGAAGGCAGCGAAGAAGTACCGGAACGCGTTGCGCGAGCTGTCGAAGTGAGCGGTGGCGAAGAGCCAAAAGCAGCCGCACTGGCTGACGCGGCTTGTCGTGGACGCGGTGCACCACGACCAGATTCGCGCACACGGGGGCCTGGCCGGCGTGCGCGACGAAAACGCGCTCGAATCTGCCCTCGCGCGGCCGCGGCAGCGCCGGCACGATGCCGCCGATGCCGATCTGGCGTCGCTGGCCGCGGCGTACGCATTCGGGCTCGCGCGGAACCATCCATATCGCGACGGGAACAAACGCATCGCCTTCCTCGCGATGGTCATCTTTCTCGACATCAACGGCGTCGCGTTCGACACGTCAGAGAGCGAGGTGGTCACCGTAATGCTGCGGCTCGCGGATGGCACACTGACGGAGCAGGAGCTCGCGGACTGGATAAGAGGTCATACGATGGGCTCACTCTGAGCTCTCCGACATCCGCCGCATCAGCTCGTACACCTTCATCGTCGTGTTGACGTTCCTCGCCGTCATGTCCTGATAGATCGGCCGGCTGCCAAGCTTGAGCATGGCGCTGCGCGTCAGGCCATCCGGCCGCGCCGACCAGAGCAGCGTGCCCGGACAGCAGAGGACGCGCTCGATCTCCGGTTTGATCTCGATGCCGTCGAGCACGCGCTTGGCATCGAGCGTGTGCCGCAGGAAGATGACGTTGTTGCGCTCCTGCGGATCCGGCTTCCACTTCTGCACGATCGTCTTCTGCAGGCGAGCCATCTCGGGCAGGCTGCGGACGACCGTCTTCCCCTTCAGTCCATGCTCGGTGGCGAGCATCCGGTCGATCCGGCCTTCGATCTTACGTGCGTCGGTCTCCGCCGTACGAAACAGGATGTTGCCGCTGTTGATGTAGGTCGCGACGTCGGTGAACCCGAGCCGCTCGAAGGTCGCCTTCAACGCCTTCATCGAGACCATGTTGTTGCCGCCGACGTTGATGCCGCGCAGAAGCGCTATGTAAACCATGACGCGCCAGGCTGCAACGCCGTCGTTATGCCGGCGCGCCCGAACCGGTCGCCCGGGCGAACTGCAGCGTGTCGGTGTATTGCTGAAACGCGGTGATCCTGCCGTTGCGGACGGTCCAGACATGGACGAACTGCGCATCCACCGGGACCCTGTTCGCCTTGAAGGTGCCGCGATACCGGCCGAGGGCGACGACCGTGTCTCCGTCGCTGACGAACTGGTGCGGAACGACGGCAAAGCCGTCCCACTCGACCCCGAGCCGTCCCAGGACGCCTTCGGCGACGCGCTGCGGGCCGACGTATGGATTGCCGGCGGCGTAGACGAAGTTCTCTGCCTCGTTCCAGACGATGTGAGGGTCGAGCGCGGCGATGACCGCTCCACCGTCTCCCGCCGCAACCGCCGCGTACAGAGATTGGATCACTTGCAGGTTCTCTCCAGCCATTGGGTTTCCTCCTCCAGGAACGCCTCCGAACGGCTCAGCGAGTGATGCTGGTCGGCGGCGAGTACGGGTCTTTGCCTTCGGATTCGTCAGCGTGCTTGCGGTCGACGATGAACTGCGCGACGGCCAGCAGGAACATGACGAGCGCTGCGGCGAGGCTCGCCAGCCCGCGACGCTGCTGCCCGAGAATCCACTGGGCGGCCACGGAACCAAGGAACAGCAGGAGCACGATCACCCTCCACCTGCTGCGCCGGCGCCGGTCTTCAGGAGCAGGCGGCAGGGGCGGAGGCTCGAACTTCCCCGCCGAAGGATTCTCAGGCGTCATCGGGCCAGATTGTGCATATCGGCCGCACGAAAGCAAGCCAGGCATGCGAGACGAACCTGTTTAGAATAGCGCGTCACCACGGGCCTTATGAACCGCAGAGACACCTCGCTCCCATTCTTCTGGCCGCTGGCCGCACTGGCCGTCGTCGCGCTGCTGCCGGCAGCGGCGGCGCAGGCGCCGCGCGCCGTTCCGGCGCCGCAGGGCACGCACACCGAGAACGGCCTGGCGGGCTACGCCAAGATCCTCTGCTCCGGCGTCTTCGTCTCCGGCCGCGCGCCGGAAGACGTCGCTCGCGGCAGCGCCTACTTCTTCATGCCGCGCAGCGAGCAGGACCAGGTCAAGTGGACGGTCGATCCCAGGGCGCGTCTGGCGCGGGCATCGCTCGGCGCCATCACGCGCGAGGCGCGCTTCTACGGCGATCAGGGCTGCATCATTCAGCATCCGTCCAACCCTGGAATCCACTTCAAGCCGGTCGCGGTGAAGACGCGGCTTCCCGAAGCCATGTCGCAGCCGTGGCCGATGGGCGATCGCCGCGATTCAGCACCGCTGCCGCCAGAGATCGATCGCGTGAAGCTCGACGCAGCTAGGGATGCGGCGTTCGCCGATCCGGCCGCACTGACGGCGGCATTCCTCGTCCTCTACAAGGGGCGCATCGTCGCCGAGCGCTACGCACCCGGCATCACCGCGGACACGCAGCTCGAAAGCTGGTCGATGGGCAAGAGCCTCGCGGCGACGTTGTTCGCGCTGCTCGTCAAGGACGGCACGTACACGCTCGAGCAGCCGGCGCCGGTGCCGATGTGGCAGAAGCCCGGCGATCCGCGCGCCGCGATCCGCAATGTCGATCTGCTCCGCATGAGTGCCGGTCTGAAGTTCCTCGGCAACCAGGAACCCGGCGCGAACGAAACATATCCGGATCACTACTACATCTACACTGGCGCCATCGACGCGTTCGAGTACTCCATCACGCGGCCGCAGGAGTACCCGCCCAACACGGACGGACGCTATCGCAACAGCGATCCACTGACGATCATGTACCTGGCGAAGCTGGCAGTGACCAGGCGCGGCGGGGACTTCCTGACGTGGCCGCAGCGCGCGCTCTTCGACAGGATCGGCATCCGCCGGCAGGTGCTGGAGACGGATCCGTACGGCAACTTTCTGATCACCGGCTACGACTACGGCACGGCGCGCAACTGGGCGCGCATCGGCCTGCTCTATCTGCAGGATGGCATGTGGCAAGGCGAGCGCATCCTGCCGGAGGGCTGGTCAACCTTCGTCAGCACGCCCGCGCCAGCCTGGAAGAAGCCGCAATACGGCGCGTTTTTCTGGCTCAATCGCGACGGCGCGTGGAGCTTGCCACCGGACACCTACTTCGCGGCCGGCGCCGGCGGGCAGAACACGTGGATCGTGCCCTCACGCGATCTCGTGATCGTTCGCATGGGCCACATGCGCGGCCAGGGCCCGGCGCGGCGCACGACGAACACCGCGCTCGGCCTCGTCATCGAGGCGATTCGCGCGGACGCGGTTTCAGCAGACGCACGATAGTCAATATCGTGTTCCAGTTGCGCGTCGTCACGGGCACGCCGAGCAACTTCTCGAACCGCGTCAGGTATCCGATTGTCTTCATCTGACGGCGATACAGCCCCAGAATGAACCGCCCCTGCTGGCTGAGGATTCGCACGCACCACTCGCCGTCCGCCGGAAGGTCCATGGGAACTGCTGGCAACGGCAGCGTGCGACGCGCCAGCACGCTGACGAAGTGAACGACGTCCGACCCTGACGGCTGATCCGCAAACGGATCGCTCGCAGCGAGACGCAGCACGTCACGAGCGTCGCAGATCATCACGTCGGCCGCGAACGGGAGCCGCCGCATCAACTCGGCACGGAGCGTCGTCCGGCTGACCGGCCGGCGCACGACGAACGTGCCAGCCGCGCCGACGTTGACGACATCGAAGCGCTCGAGTTCAGTTGCGAGCTGACTGGGACGGACGGTTCTGTGCCCGCCGACGTTGATGCCCTTGAGGAGGACGACGAGCGCCATTACCTCATCTCTTCTCGCACGCCGTCCATCAGGTGGTTCGAAGCGCTACGGCCGAATCGTGATTTTCTTGATCACCGGCGGCGTCAGCGGCCGGCTGCGGCCGCCATCGGGACCCATCGTCGTCGGCGTGTTCGCCAATGCGTCGACGACTTCCATACCGGACGTCACTTTCGCGAACATCACGTAGTTGGGCGGCAGCGGATAGTTGTCGTGCATGATGAAGAACTGGCTGCCGTTCGTATTCGGTCCCGAGTTCGCCATCGCGACGATGCCCCGCCGGTAGCCGTCCCGGTAGAGGGGTGAGGCGGGATTGATCTCGTCCTCGAACGGCGCTCCCCACGCGCTCTCACCGCCGGTGCCGTCGCCTTTCGGGTCGCCGCCCTGAATCATGAACCCGCGGACGATGCGATGGAAGGTGAGACCATCGTAGTAGCCGTGCTCGGCGAGCAGCCGGAAGTTCTCGACGGCCTTGGGCGCATCGGCGGCGAGGAACTCGATCTCGATCGGTCCCTTCTCCGTCTCGATGGTGGCGTGCATGCCTCCGGAACTCTTCGCTCCCGCGGGCACTTTCGGGTTGCCCGGCTCCGACGATCCGCAGGCCGCGAGCGCCAGAAACGACACCGACACGACAAGGAGGGCAACGCTCATCTTCTGCATGTCAAGCTCACCGTAACGCTCTCTTCTGCTTCGGACTCCGGAGGAATTCTATCGCGGATATAATCGGCGGCTCGTATTCAGGGGGTTTTATGCCGAGACTCGCCCGCCGCCTGCTCGCTCTGCTCTCCGTCGTTCTGCTCATGCCGTACGCGCCGCTGGCGCAGACGCTGGCGCAGAACGACAAGGCGGCAGCCGATGCCGTGAAGAACAAGGGGCTTCCGCTCATCACGGAGAGGCCGCTCGCCTTCACCACGTCCGAGGCCACGTGGCTGTCGCTCGACCTGTCGCCCGACGGCAAGACGATCGTGTTCGAGCTGCTGGGAGATCTCTACACGCTGCCGATCGCCGGCGGCGAGGCGACCCGGATCACCAGCGGACAGGCGTACGACATGCAGCCGGCCTTCTCGCCGGACGGCAAGAAGCTGGTGTTCGTCAGCGATCGGAACGGCTCGGAGAACGTCTGGGTGGCCAACGCCGACGGCACCAAGCCGCGCGCGATCACGACGACCGAGCGCGAGAGCTACATGTCGCCGACGTGGACACCCGATGGCGAGTACCTGATCGCCGCGAAGGGCGCGCAGCTCTGGATGTACCACGAGTCCGGCGGCAGCGGCGTGCAGATGACGGGCACGAGCAGCGGTCCCACACCTGCGGCGAGCCCCACTCCGGCCATTCCGGCGGCGCCGGCAATCCTCGGTCCCGCGTTTGGCAAGGACCGTGATTCTCTGTGGGTGAACGTACGCGGCAGTGTGCGGCCGGGATTGACCGCGCGCCGCATCGAAGACGAATCGCATCCCGACTACGATCCGCATGCGCCGCACCGCAGTACGCCGCGCGTCGTCGCTCCCTATCAAATCGCGCAACTCGATCGCGAGACCGGCCGCCTGCTCGTCCGCACGCACGAGCACGAAGGGGCGTTCCGTCCGGTTCCGAGTCCCGATGGAAAGTGGCTCGTCTACTCCACCCGGTACGATGCGAGACAGACGCTGAAGCTGATCGACCTGTCGACCGGCGAAGACCACTGGCTGAGGATGGACGTACAGCGTGACGACAGCCAGGGCGGCGGCGCGCGCGATCGCGACGTCTACCCCAAGTCGGCGTTCACTCCGGATTCGAAATCGCTGATCACGAGCTACGACGGCAAGATCTGGCGCGTGTCCATACCGACAGGCGAAGCGGTCGAGATCCCGTTCACCGCGAAGGTCGAGCAGCAGCTTGGCCCGTTCGTGAAGTTCGACTATCCGATCAACGACGAGACGCTCAGGGTGTCACAAATCCGAGGCGCGCGTCCGTCACCGGATGGCAAACGAGTGGCTTTCACCGCGCTCGATCGGTTGTGGATCGCCGATCTGCCGCACGGGCGCGGGACGAAGAGGGAGAAGCCTGCGGCTCCGAGCGGCGACCAGGAAAAGAGTGCGGACGCCGCAGCGCCGGACAAGCCGGCCGCCCAACCGGCGCCGGGGCTCGTCGCGACGATCCGGAACGCGCGGCGCCTCACGACCGCTACCGACATCGAACACGGTCCGGTGTGGTCGCCTGACGGACAGTTCATCTCCTACGTGACGTGGAATGACGACGAAGGCGGCCGCATCTACCGTGTTCGCGCCGACGGCAGCGGACAGCCTGAGCGGCTCACCCCGGTCGCGGCGTTCTACGACAGGCTCTCCTACTCGCGTGACGGTTCGCGCCTGATCGGCGTGCGTGGATCGAAGATGCACCGCCTGCGCACGCTGGAGGATTTCGGCAGCCACGGCGGGGCAGCGGAGCTCGAGTACGTGTGGCTGCCGTCGGCCGGCGGAACCGTTTCGCGCATCGCCTGGGCGGCCGGCGGATCGACGCAGCAGGGTCGCGAGGCGCCGCACGTCGGTCCGGATCCGAACCGCGTCTACATCTGGGCCGGTTCCGAGGGGCTGCTGTCGATGCGCTACGACGGCACCGACATCAAGCCGATCGTCAAGGTCACGGCGCCGGCGCCGCCGCCGCAGCCGGGCGCGCCGCCAGGGCCGCCGCCGACGCCTGACGAGGTCGTCTTGTCTCCCGACGGCAAGCGGGCGCTCGTGCGCGCCAACCGCAACGTCTACATGATCACCGTGCCGCCGGTTGCCGGCACAGCGCCAACCGTATCGGCAGCCTCGTCATCGTCCGTGCCGACATGGCGGTTGACGAAAGTCGGCGGCGACTTCATTGGGTGGACCGGCGACAGCCAGGCGGCGTACTTCTCGATCGGCCGCAGCTTCTTCGTCCACGACATCGCCATGCAGGCAGAAGTGGATCTTGCGAACCGCATCAAGGCCGAGACCGAGGCCGAGCGGGCTGCTGCCCCGTCTTCCACCGGGAAGCCGGCAACCGAGAAACCGTCGACCGACAAGCCGGCGACGGAGAAGCCGGTCGGGCAGAAGCCTGCGACTCCGAAGATCGCGACGCTCGAATACGAACCGCACCGTGTGGACGTCGAGATCGTCGTCGACAAGGACAAGCCGAAAGGCACCATCGCGCTGCGCAACGCGCGGCTGATCACCATGAAGGGCGACGAAGTGATCGCGCGCGGCGACATCGTGATCACCGACAACCGCATCACGGCGATCGGTCCGAGCGGCAAGGTGCCGATCCCCGCGGGCGCGGTTGTCCGCAATCTGGCCGGCAAGACGATCATGCCTGGGCTCGTCGACATCCATGCGCACACGTGGGTCGCGTGGGGCGTGCACCGGAGCCAGGTGTCCCAGTTCCTTGCGCAGCTCGCGTTCGGCGTCACGACGCAGCGGGATCCGCAGACATCGTCGGAGGACGCGCTGACGTATCAGGACCTGATGGACACCGGCCAGTTGATCGGCCCACGGCTGTACTCGACCGGACCCGGCGTCTTCGCCGCCGACAACATCCGCAGCCTCGACGACGCGCGCGACGTCCTGCGGCGCTACGCGGACCACTACAACACGAAGACGATCAAGCAATACATGGTCGGCGACCGGAAAGTGCGTCAGTGGGTGATCATGGCCGCAAAGGAGCTGGGCCTCACGCCGACGACCGAAGGCGGGTCGAACTTCACGATGAACCTGACGCTGATGCAGGACGGCTACGCCGGCCTGGAGCACACGCTGCCGATCAGCCCGTTCTTCAACGACGTCGTGCGGCTCGGCGCGGCGAGCAAGATCACCTACACGCCGACCCTGATCGTCAGCTACGGCGGACCGATCGGCCGGCAGCACTACCTGACGAACGGAACGAACGTCGATCAGGAGCAGCGGCTTCGCCGCTTCACCCCACACGACGAGCTCGACAAGTGGAAGAGCACCGACTGGAACCGAGCTGACCAGTATGTGTTCCCGCTCCACGCGAAGCAGCTCACCAAGTGGGTGAACGGAGGCGGCAAGGTCGGCCTCGGCTCACACGGCGAGGTGCAGGGGATCGGCACGCACTGGGAGCTGTGGATGATGGCGTCCGGCGGCATGAAGCCGCACTCCGTGCTGCGTGCGGCGACCATCGACAGCGCCGACGCGATCGGCTTCGCGAGAGATCTCGGCTCGCTTGAAGTCGGGAAGCTCGCCGACCTCATCGTCCTCGACGCCAATCCCCTCGACGACATCAAGAACACCGCGAGGATCGCGGCGGTCATGAAGAACGGACGGCTCTACGACGCGGCGACGTTGAACGAGACGTATCCGCGTCAGAAGGCGCTGGGACCGCAGTGGTGGTGGAAGCTGGAGCCCCCGGCGACGGCGCCTACACGCAGCGGGTCTAATGAGACCGCAGATACCCGATCCCAGTCAGGAACCGATCGGCCTCGGCGAGCGTGGCGCGGTACCACTTCCCTTCCTCCCGCTGCGGATTGAAGAAGCCATGGGGAGCGGCGTCATAGCCTACGAGTTCACAGCGATCCCCCAGCTTTCTGGCCTGGGCGCAGAATCGCTCCACATCCGAGTAGGGAATCGTCGTGTCGGCCTTGCCGTGAAGAATCAGCGTCGGCACGAGACCCGGGCGGAGATGGTGAAACGGTGAAGCCTCCCGCCCGCGCTCGCCGAACCTGGCCTTGAACGCTTCCGCTCCGCGGCCGCCGCTACGCGCCGCGTCCGACTCCGCGGTCGTATCGACGACGGGGTTGAACAGCACGAGCGCATTGGGCCGTGAGCTGACGCCTTTGTCCTTGGCGGCCTCGTCGAATCCGTCCAGGACTGCCGTGCTGAGTGCGACGTGACCACCCGAAGATCCTCCCGCCGCCGCGATGCGTCCGGGATCGATACCGAGCTCCTTCGCATGCGCCCGCACCCAACGGATCGCTGACTTGCCGTCCGCAATCGCTTCGAACGGCGTCGTCTTGTGGCGGCTGAACACGCGGTAGTCCGCGACGATCGCCACCATTCCACGACTTGCGAAGTGCCTGGCCTGGGGCACGAACTGATTGACCGTTCCGGCCATCCAGCCGCCGCCGAAGAAGAAGACGATAGCCGGGGTGGCAGCGTCGGTGGCGTGTTGTGGCGGATTGAAGATGTGCAGGCGGAGATCGACGCTTTCGACGGATTTGTAGACTCGGCTCAGGGCGCCGTCGATCGCGAGGGGCTGCGGTTGGATCGCAACGTCTCGTGCCGCCGCCACGTGGATCGCGAGCGCCGCAACGATGCAGATGACCATATGCGCCAACCTTCTTATTTGCCGCTGACCTGGGGGACCGCTGACCTCGTTGGGTTGTCGGTGACGACGATCAGAAACGTGGCGATCGGACCGAGAAACAACGACGCGAGGAACCACGCGAGCCGGCTCCGTCCCTTGGCCTGAGCCAGACCCGCATTGATCAGCGCCAGCGTTCCCCAGCCGACCGCGTAACGCCCGCCAACTTCCGCTAATTCCATCGGACACCTCGCTTTGCCGTTACAGGCACGGCCGATGTCGAAAGGCGCGCATGTTAGCATGCCCCGCACCCGGCGGCAGACCGCCGACCAGCATTGCCACGCGAGCGGCACGTGCAGTAGCGTATCGGAGCTCGGACTCTCGGGAACGACATGAGCGACAAGAGCACCAAGACACCCTGGCATCTCTGGCTGGTCGGCGTGATTGCCGTGCTGTTCAACGCCATCGGAGCGTTCGACTTCGTGATGGCGATGGCACAGGGCGAGAAGTACATGGCCAGCACAGGGATGACGCCAGCCCAGGTTGCTCACTATCAGAACATGCCTGCCTGGATGACTGCCGATTGGGCGATCGGCGTGTGGGGAGCGTTCCTCGCTTCGATCCTTCTCCTGCTCCGTCGAAAGCTGGCGTTTCCTGTCTTCGTCGTGTCGCTGGCGGCGTTTGTCGTCAGCCTGCTTTACACGTACGTGCTCACGGACGGCGGCGCCGTCATGGGCGGCATGATGGCCCTCGTGAGTGCGGTGATTGCGATCCTGCTGCTGTTCTTCAGCTGGTATTCGCACGCCATGGGAATGCGAGGCGTGCTCCGCTAGGACTCGCCACCTGCGAATCCGGACGCTCCTACAGCGTCGTCAGCTCCTGGCTGCCTCGCCACTTCGCACCGGTCTTCATCGCACTGAGGAATCGCGACCGCAGTGCGTCGCTCATCAACGCCATCTTGACCGGCGGAAGCCCGAGGAAGGCGCCGAGAATCGAACGAACGGCAGACTGCGACAGGCTGCCCGGATTGTCGAACAACTGATTCTGCAAGGTGCCAGCCTCGAGGCACTGCAGCATGACGCGCTCGAATGTCGTCTCCGGGTGAATCACGCGCTGGGCGCGCTTGTGCAGCTTCATCGCGCCGAATCGGCATTTGAGACCGCAGACGCCGCATCCGATGCACAGCCGCTCGTCCACCCGCGGCGCCTTCTTTCGCTTCGGCTCCGGAGGATCCAGCGGCACCATCTCGATGGCCTTGATCGGACAGCCCTGGGCGCAGGTCGGGCAGCCGCGGCACCGGCTGGCATCCGGCTGCGCGATGAACGACGAGGTGACGATGGCGTTGGGACAGCCGAACGTGCTGACGGCCTGAAGAACGTTGCAGCAGCACGGGCAGCAATGGCAGATGAAGCTGACCTGCTTCTGGATGTTGTCGGCCGACAGTACGTTGCCGCGCTCTTTCGATCGCGCCAGGTTCTCCAGCATCTCGCTCCTGGACGACTCGCGCGCGAGGCGGTGACGAATGAGGTAATCCGCACCGCGGCCGTAGCTGGAGCAGACCTCCAGCGGATCCTTGCAGCGCTTCGCTCCCGCGTGCAGCTTCTCGTGGCGGCAGGAGCAGATGCCTACGGCGAAGCGGTCGCTGTTCTCGACAATGGCGGCCGCCTTCTCGTAATCGAGAATCTCGACATGGTCGCCGAGTGACTCCGCATGTGGCAGCGCGCGAATCGGCGAGACCTGAGCCGCGCCCTTGAAATTCCTGGCGAACGCCGCGCCGTCGCTCAGGTACTCGTGAAACAGCCTCCCGAGCGTGCGCGAATCGGCGCCTGGTCCGCTGCGCATCATCGTGAACTCGAAGACGCCGATGAACAACGGACTCGGCATGTAGTGGTACTCGTCGCGGATGCAGAGATCGATCACGAGCCCCTTGTCCGCGAGACCCTCGAGCAACGTGCGCAGCTTCGCCGGATCGTATTGGGTGATTCTGGCGATGCGATCGAGTGTGGAGAGGGTGTACGGCATCCGGACGAAGACGTCAGCTTCGTCCGGCGAATAGAGCTCCCGGAGAATTCGGTGCAGGGTCTCGTTCCACGGCACCCTCACGGTGAGACCGTCGATCTTGACTCCGACCTTCCGCCAGATGTCCTTTGCGGCGAGATGTCCCATCGGTCGCCTCCACGAGTGCCACGACCGCCTGTCGCACATTCTGCCTCACTGCGTCAGCGCCGGTGTTGCACAAAGCGCAGCCTCGTTTCGCGAACCGGACGAAAAGTCCGTGTTTTTCGGCCAAAGTCCGCATCCGTCGGCATGGCCTGCGCGATGCAGATTCGCAGAGCGAGGATGGACACGATGCTGATCAAGATCTATCGAGGGACGAGTGCACAGACAGGCGAGAGCCTCTGCGATACCTGCAGGTTCTCGCGCATTATACGCGGACGCCGCCTGGACGAGGAGATTGTCCTCTGTACCGCGACGATGATGGACAGCAGCATTCCCGTGTCGTTCAAGGTGACGTCGTGCTCGGAGTACCTCGACGACCGGCAACCCAGCTATCAGGAACTGTTCGAGAAGGCCTGGATCCTCCGGCCTGCGACGAAGAAGCGCCCGGCCGGATTCGTGCGGTCGGCCGACTTGCCGCCGGAGTATCCGCGGCGGGCCCTCAGAGACCGCGATTCGGACCACGAATGACGGTCGCTCGACCGCGCCAGTGCTCGCTACCGGGAAACTATCGGGTCAGCCGCGACGCCCGTCTGCGTGATGACGACCGGCAGAATCGTGCCGGCCGCGTCGAACCGCAGGTCATCGATGCAGACGACGCGGTGGTTGCGATCCTTCTCGCCGAGCGGCCGCCGATGATAGACGATGTACCATTTGCCGCTGGGCGACTGCAGCACCGAGTGATGCCCCGCACCGGTGGCAACGGATGGGTCCTGCTGCAGGATCCTCCCCACTCGCGTGAACGGGCCGAACGGTGAAGTGCCGATGGCGTAGGCGACGGCGTAGTTGGGGCCCGTCCAGCCGCCTTCGGACCACATGAAGTAGTACTTCCCGTCCTTCATCAGCATGAAGGCGCCCTCCACGTAACCCTCCGGAGTGATCTCGCGGAAGATCGTGCCGTCGGGAAACGGCACGAAGCCCGTGAAGTCGTCCGTCAGCCGCGCGATGTTGCAGTGCCGCCAGCCGCCGTAGACGATGTACCAGGCGCCGTCACGGTCTTTGAAGACGAATTGATCGATGGGCTGCGCGCCGTTGTGAAACCTGTCGATGAGCGGACGGCCGAGATGATCCTCGAACGGGCCGTCCGGGCGCCGCGAGCGTGCCACGCCGATGCCGCCAGGCTGCCCGTCTTTTTGAATGTCGTTGGCGCCGAAGAACAGGTAATACCATCCGTCCTTCTCCACAATCGACGGCGCCCACATCGCGCGTGTCGCCCACTTCACGCGGGACGTGTCGAGAATGCGCGAGTGCTTCGTCCAGGTGACGAGATCGGCAGACGAGAACGCGTCCATGAACGTCTGCTCGTCGTACGGCGCGGAGTAGGTCGGGTAGATCCAGTATCGGCCCGCGAACACGTGCACCTCGGGATCCGCGTACCAGCCCGGCAGGATCGGGTTGCCCGGCGACCGGTGCTGCGCAGCGATACCGGCTGCAGGCACCCCCGCGAGAAACACCGCCAGGACCATCATCAGCGGCGCGGCGGCGCGCGTCACGCGGGGGCGCCGATTCAGCACGGCGAGGGTGATGCCGATGACGATCACCGGCGGTCCTTCGAAAGACGTCCACCACGGGGGCATGCCGGCGTGCAGATCGATGGCCACCAGCATCGCCCCGAACACGATGCTGAACACCGACGCGTAGGTGACGAACGGCCTGAAGCGGACCGGATCCGACGCGACGACGAACAGCAGCACGCCGTGGAAACCATAGAACGCCGCGACGGAGCGCGCGAGGTAGTCCACGACCGGCGCACGCGGCAGCTCCCCGAGGCCCAGCTCGCGATGGATTGCAGCCATCGTGTCCGCCGGCAGCAGCACTGCCAGGAACGCGCTGCCGGTGAGTACGCCGCCGAAGCGCAACAGCCCCTTCAGTATCCGCACGCGACCGGCATCCGTCATGACCGTAATGCTAACGCAACGGGCACACTGCAAATCCTGCTGCGTCCAACCGGCCCGCTTGGCTTGCCTTTCATGAAAGTTTCGAGAGCCTCCGCCGCCCATCGTCGAACCCCGGCCGGACGAACTTGCGCGCGTCCGGAAACTCCAGATCCACGGCGTCGCGCAGATCGACGAGCCGGTCCGCTTGCTGCGCCGCCTCCGAATCGCCCGTCGCCTTTGCGATGGTCTCCCACGCGATGAGAGAGCGCTCGATGCTGATCAGGGCGACCTTGGCGGACCCGTTCCAGTCATTCTGGACAGGGTGGTCGTCGTCGGCCCACTCCTCGCCGCGCTCGGCAGCGTCGCGTCCTCTGAGCGCACGGTGCAGCTTCGCCGCGATCAGATAGCAATCCCACGCAATGGTTTCTATGGCGTCGCGGACGACGATGTCGGCACCGGCAACGACCCGCTCGCGATGATCGTCCAGCCAGCGGTGCGCGAGCACTCCCGCGATGGTGGCCATCGTGCTGATGTGCGACTCCCCGACACGTTCCGCGCGCGCATCCTCTTCCCGACGGAAGCGCGCGAGTTCCGCTTCGCTCGGCTCTTCGATCAGCGGATCGAAGTCCGGCCGGGGCTGCGGCCCTTCGTCCGGCGTTGCCGCGCGCCCGACCGCCAGCTCCAGCCCCGCTTCGAAGTCGCCGCCGCACATTGCCGTCGCGACCTCGATGGCATACGCGGAACAGCGGCTGGTGAACGCGCACCGCTCGCACCAGCGGTCGCAGTAAGCCGAGATGAAGTCGATGTAGTCTCGGGACACGGCAGGCTCCGTCGCTTTCCGGCTGGCGTGCCTGCGACAGCCGTGCCATTGCGAAATCGCCGAGAAACATCGACAATCGAGAGACCCCGGTGGTCGGTACGCACGTACCGCCATCCTGATGACGCGGAACGTACTCGGATTCTGCCACCGGTCAACGATGACAGCTCCGCCAGCCGGCGTGCCGCGGGCCCCGTGCGAATCGCGGCTGGCACAGCGAATCGCCATCAGCGCTCCTGCTTTCCGTGCGCAAGTGTCCTCAGTTTTTCGATGTAGAGGTTCAGGATTCTCAGGTGAGCGCCGGAATCGCCGGGGCTTCCCGACGTGAGTTGATGACGATGGCTCCATCAACCTTGGCGAGACTAGATATGGACCTAGTCACGGCCTGCTGCCTCAGGTGATCCCATTCCTGTGCAGCTACCTGTAAGAACTCACGCCCCTTGTCGCAGCCCGGGTTGAGCAATCGCATCACGGAAGTTCGCTCCTCCCACATCTCTCGAAACGGTGCCCACCAGGCAGACCGCATTTCGACGCGTTCTCCCAATCCCTCCAGGTCACCGCCCATCGAGGTTCCGGCCGGCAGAATCCACAGAGCAGCACTTCCGCGGTCGTCCTGTCGAAAGACATTCCTCCCAACTGCTTTACCCCGCCGCGGGCGAATTCGAGCAGCGGTTGTGACCCGCTTGAGACTCTCAGGCTGCCCTCTCCGCGACATTCGACACACAGCCACTGCGTGCACGCTCCTCGGACGAACGGAAACCCGCCAAGGATCCCTTCGACACGGACTCCCTCGACCGAATCGTCAACAACCAAGAGCCCGCCATCGAATGCGTGGGCTGGCGCAAGCTGACGGATCCCGCGTGTCGAAAGGCGATACGGTCTTGCAGGTCGAATCACTCCTTCGGACTCGCTCAATGCTTGACTCGGGGCGAAGTAGATTCGAGCCTTCAGGAGATTCCCTTCGTAACGCTCGAGGCTCGACCAGAACACGTCTTCGAGGGCCTTGCTCAGTGCAGTCTCGGTTGGAACAACTCGGGGCTGACGGACTTTGTGAAGCCGGCCGAAGATGGCTAGTACTTCTTTCGCCAGGTGGCGGAGTCGATCATCGGTTACTCGAAGTGTCGTCCGTCCTGCAAAGGTCGCGCGAGAAGTCGCGACCCGCAGTTAGTCCGCCCAACGTCCTGCGCTTCAGCCGCGGCGGCCTTTCTTTCGGGTTGTGCGCCCGCCGCGCGCCGCCGTCGGCTGCAAGCGCTGGTTAGCCGGCCACCGGCCAAGCAGCTTGTCGTAGTCGGCGTGTGAGCCGATCCAGAACCAGACGAGATCACCGCCAGCTTCGACGGCGATCGCGCGGTGGTGCAAGCCAACGCGCGCAGACCAGAACGCGCCAACCTTCTTGAAATGCAACCTGGGATGTGTCGGGTTGTTCTTGAGAAGCGCGTAGCTGCGATCGGCGAGTTGCTGAATCTGTCCGGGCAGGCCGCGGTACGCTCGCCAGAACCGCGGAGTTGCCCGGTGCTTCACAAGTCGCTCGTTCGACCGGCGCGGTCGTCCCGCAAGGCCTCGCGCGCGAGCGCATCCAGCCGACCAGCCGCCACGTCTTCCTCGAATTCCTCATCCCACGCCGCCGCATCGAACTCCGCAAACCATTTCCGCAATTTCGCGAGATCGCGTTTCGGCAAGCGCCGGATCGCACCCGTAATCTCCGCCATGGTCGTCATGAGAAGAGCCTACTCCGGTGGCGACGAGCGATCAACGTCGGAAAGCATCGACGTTCGAACGGGCCCGCCGGCTGGCCGAGGTCCTTGAGCGCGGATGCCAAAATCCGACGACCGACAGGATCACGGCGAGTTGGAGCGCCCCGGTACCGTTCCGTGTTCGCTTCGTTCCAGTCCGGCTAACGTTCCACCGCTCAGCCGCGAGCGGCGCTCACAGTTGTTGTAGCCATCCGAGCGTCTGCGCGCCGCTCGTCGGCTGGAGCGGCCTGCTAGGCGGCGTCCCAACGGCCCGAGCTTGCTGATACACGTGTCTAACGTGTTTCTGAAATTCTGCGTCGTATTGCTCCACGATCTCTGGCCAACGCGCGACGAACGCTGGATGGGCACACCAGTCTTCAAGGTGCGCCTGCCACCCGTCCACTCCGCTTTTCGAAACGAGGAGCGATGACCGCGATCGAGGAAGAAGGCCGCCTCTACTAGATTGACGGCCATCTGAACCAGTAGGTCCTGCTGTGGGCTTCGACCCTGGTCTCCTGCCTTGCTCCATTCCGTCTCCGTCGTCGAGAGCTCCGGGTGATCAAAGACGCTCTGCAGGTACTCGAAGTACTCGTCCGATAGGGTTCGGTACGTCTCAAGCTCCCGATCACGGCGAACACGGTAGCGATCAACGATGAACGCGATGATCGCGACCGGAATGCCGAGCGCGGTCGCAACATTCACAGGATTGAGACTGTCTCCGCTATCTGCATGTATCCTCGGCCGACGTACAAGATCATCCGCAGCCTAGACGGCCAGCGTTCACCAGCGACCCGCTCACGATCGCGCCTGCGGCCGTCTGGTGCAACGCGTGTTAGCCCGCTACTGTCGAAACAGCTCGATCAGTTGATACATCTTCGGCGCCGACGAACAGGTAATACCATCCGTCCTTCTCCACGACCGACGGCGCCCACAGGGCGCGGGTCGCCCACCTCACGAGAATGACGCGTGCTTCGTCCAGGTGACGAGATCGGCAGACGAGAACGCGTCCATGAACGTCTGCTCGTCGTACGGCGCGGAGTACGTCGGGTAGATCCAGTATCGGCCCGCGAACACGTGCACCTCGGGATCCGCGTACCAGCCCGCGAGAACCGGGTTGCCGGACGTCCGCGCCTGCCCTCCTTCATGCGGCGGACCCCCAAGGGCGGCGAACGTCGCCATCAGCGCCAGGACCGCGTTCACCATGATTTCGCCCATGACGCGTCGCATTGTACCCAGGGCGGGTGAAGTACGATTTTGGGATGCGTACGAACGACATCAGTCCGGCTCTGGCGCGGCTCTTCGCGGAGGTGGTCGACGGCGTGCCGGGCAATGACGGTTTCATTCTCAACACCGGCGACGTCGGCCTGCTGCGCTCGCTCGATCGCCTATCGGCGGCTGACGCGTCCCGGTCGGTGAACGACGGCGCCACGATTGCGGCGCATGCGCAGCACGTGCGGTACGGCCTCTCGCTGATGAACCGGTGGGCGCGTGAGGGCGGCAATCCCTTCGCGGACGCGACATGGGACCAGGCGTGGACGATCTCGTTGGTGGACGAGGCCGAGTGGAAGGAGATCCGTAACGGCCTGCGCGACGAGGCGCATCGCTGGCATGACATCCTCGAGACGCCGCGCGACGCGAACGAGGTGGAGCTGGCAGGGCTGATCTCCAGCATTGCGCACATCGCGTACCACCTCGGTGCGATCCGGCAGATTGACAAGGAGGCGCGCGGGCCTAGGGAGGGAACGTTCTGAAGGCCGCAACATCAAGGCTGCGCGACGGGCCCGACGATGGCCGGCCCTGCTGCCGGCCCAGGCGTCGCTGCGGGCGCTGCCGGCACTCGATCGGGCGGCGCTGCTTCGGACGCTCGGCTCGGTGACGATGCCGCACCAGCGCTGGAAACGAAGACAGCGGCCAGGGAGAACGCGATCGACATCCGCTTCACCGTTCGCGCTTCATTGTTCGACGCGAGTCTTCAGACGACCGGAGGGAAGAGATCTGCGCTCTTGATGAGGGGAGGCCTGATAGTTGTTCGACGGCTCCGCTTTACCTTACCTGCGGCGAGGACTGGTGTGCATGAATGGCCTTCCATTGGCCCTCCCGCATGACGAACACGACCGTCTGCGCAAACGGTGTCGTGAAGACCTGGCCTTCCGTCGTGGTGGCCACCGACTCGCCATCCGCCGTCAGGAGGGCAACATTCTCCGACAAGGCTGTCACATGCTCGCGCTTCCAGCGATACTCGATCTTGCTGATTCCCCGCAGGTTGGCCTTCACTCGCTGCAGCGCTTCCTCGCGGGTGGCCAGGAACACCCCGTTCTGGATGACCGACCCCTTGTCGGTGTCGAGCATGAAGCTGAACAGCCGCTCAGCATCGACCGCCGCTGCGGCTCGCGCCATTTCGGCGCTTGTCGTCAGCACGGCCTCTTCAACGGGCCGTGGATCTCTGGTTTGCCGAGCCTGTGTCGTGCCGGTGTCCGCGAGCATGAACAGCCCGGCCACCATGAGGAAAGTTGATCGTACAGCCGTCAGCATGAGCCTCCCCTCGTCTGGCCCTGCCAGGTCACGTGCGTTCCTCGGTCCGTCGAACGTCTGCGGCTCACCCGCAGCGGCCGTTCACGGCGCATTCTACATGCGCCGGCGCCCGCCGGCCGCTGTCGGGTGCAGCCGTTGTTGGGCGGTACGTCAAGTGCTACGCTGACCCGATGACGATCAAGGCTCGAGTGCGTAGCGGGCGTCTCGTGATTGACGAGCCGACGAACCTGCCCGAGGGCACCGAAGTGGAGCTGCTGCCGCTGGACCCAGGGGACTGGCTCGACGATGCAGACCGCGCGGCGTTGCATGCGGCTCTCGCTCAGTCGCAGGCCGACGTGGATGCGGGCCGGGCCGTTGATGCCGCCGACGTTCTCAAACGGCTGCGATCGAGTTGAAGCCGCGTCGCGTCCGCTTCACCGAGACGGCGAGCCAGCACGTCGACCGAGCACGGGAGTGGTGGCTCGAGAATCGAAATCACCAGGATCTCTTCGCCGCCGAACTCAAAAAAACCATCGAGATCGTGGCTCTCCTGCCCGGAGCTGGAAGTGCCTACACTCACTCCGCAGTACCCGCTCTGCGACGTCTTTACATACGGAAACTGGGCTGCCATCTCTATTACACGTTCGACGAACACGACGTCGTCATTCGAGCCCTTTTGGGGCGCACGCCAAGAGCGCGGGCCAACGTTCTAATTCGGCTTCAGTGGTCTGGTCTCGCCGCCTAACGCGGCGGAGTTAACCTGCGGCGCTCCACAAAGAATGCGGCCGGCGGGCGAATGCCGAGCCAGCCGCTTCCGACAGAGGCGCCGTCAGGTTCAACTCCACGTTAGGCAGCCGGCGCGCCACTGTGTGCATCAACGGCGGTAGGCAATCGCCGCATGAGAATGCGTTCGAGAGCATAGCAGCCGCTTAACCCTGCGGCGAATGCGACGATGTCGAGAGGGTCAAAGGTGCCGCGAAACAGGCCGTGGGGCCAGAGAAGCTGACTCAATTCTGTGATCGTGCTGGCAACGAAGAGTGTCAAGCCGGCGACCGCAGGGGAGCGTCCGACCGTACGACTTACCCACCCTCTGTTTCCACCAGGCGCGCGGCCGCGGACAGCGACGTAGAGCCATGCGGGAACAACAAAATCTGCGGCGTGGTTCGTGAGGAAACCGGCACGCACGTGCAGCATGTTCAGCGCAGCAGTCGAAACGAACACTGCTGAGAGAAAGTAGTAGAGTCGGCGCCAAATCTGAGCTTGAACCATCTCCTTGCTCTGGAGGTCTGCCTAACATGTCTTGGAGTAGACCGCGCGCAGGCCGCCGCGCGTAAACGCGGGGTTCGCCTCGGTGCTGCCCACTGCAAGACCTGTGTGGCCGGCATGTTAACACGCATGTGCTCGACAGCAGCCGGTACGTTTGGCCGCCGCCCACGATAACGTGGGTATACACCATCGTCGTACTGACGTCTGCACGCCCGAGCAACTCCTGCAGCGTGCGGATGTCGTACCCGTCCTCCAGAAGATGCGTGGCGAAGGAGTGGCGGAGGCTGTGGGGTCCGACGTGTTTCGTCAGGCCAGCACGCTTCGCCGCTTCAGCGACCGCCCGCTGCACTGCGGATTCGTGGAGGTGGAACCGGCTCGGCCGTCCCCACTTCGGATCGCAGCAGATACGCGCCGCTGGAAACACGAACTGCCATCGCCACTCCCGGTCAGCATTCGGGTGCTTGCGCGCAAGCGCCTCGGGTCACACGACGCGGCCGACACCCGCGGCGAGATCCCGTGTGTGCATCTCGCGAACCCGATGCAGATGGTCGGAGAGCCGCTGCTGTACCGCGCGCGGCAGCATCGTCACCCGATCCTTCGCGCCCTTGCCACGCCGCACCGTGATTTGTGAGCGCTCGAGATCCAGGTCCTTCACGCGAAGCTCGAGGCATTCGTTCAGCCGCAGCCCGGCGCCGTACAGGAGAGCCGCGATCAGCCAGAACGGATCCGTTAGTTGTTGGAGCAGGCGCGACACCGCCATCCCACTTGCGCATGCCGCAGCCGTGCCACGCCTGAGTTATGCGCGATTGACAGGTTTTCTCGGAGCAGAGGTCAGCTGCCTCGTGGAAATGGCGGTCGATGGAGACAGCTGGGACGCCGGACGAGCGGGGAGATCGCAGTAACTTCGACGCGACGCGCACCGAGTCGATGACAAGGGTGCGTCTACGGCTGCGCGACCGGCCCCACGATCGCGTTCCAGATCGCGCCCAGGCCGAACGCCGTGGCGAGCCACACGAGGAGCACGGCGCCGAGGATCATCGCAAAGGGGCTCGGCCAGCGCCCGCCGCGGCGCGGGCCGAAGATGAGGAGCGCGAGAATCGCGAAGAGGACGAGGATTTCCATAGGTAGCGTACAAAACGAGGGCCGGCGCGAAGCCGGCCCGGGCCATTAAACGAACAGCGATCAGCGAACCGCGGACAGCGCACAGCGGCCCCGCCTTCGCGCTACGCGCGACGGCGGGCAAGCAGCCTACTCGATCTCGTCCCTCGTGAACGCCTCCTCCGGCTCCACGAAGTACTCCATCTCGCGCTCCAGCTCCAGCTCCTCCGGCGACGGCGGCGGCGGTGGCGGCGGCTCGTCCGCCGGGATGCGCACGTGCCGGTAATACTCGAAGCCCGTGCCCGCCGGAATCAGGCGGCCCATCGTCACGTTCTCCTTGAGACCGCGCAGATGATCGACCTTGCCGGAGATCGACGCCTCGGTCAGCACGCGCGTCGTTTCCTGGAACGACGCCGCGCTGATGAACGAATCGGTCGAGAGCGACGCCTTCGTGATCCCGAGCAGCAGCGGGCGGCCTGACGCCGGGCGGCCGCCGCTCATGATCACGCGCTCGTTCTCCTCCATGAACCGGAAGCGGTCCACCTGCTCCTCGATCAGGAACTCGGTGTCGCCCACGTCCTCGATCTTCACCCACCGCATCATCTGCCGGACGATGACCTCGATGTGCTTGTCGTTGATGTTGACGCCCTGCAGGCGATAGACCTCCTGGATCTCGTTGACCAGGTAGCTGTGCAGCGCCTTCTCGCCGAGCACCGACAGGATGTCGTGCGGATTGCTCGGTCCGTCCATGAGCGGCTCGCCCGCGCGCACGCGGTCCCCTTCCTGGACGTTGACGTGCACGCCGCGCGGCAGCGAGTACTCCCTCGGCTCGCCGCCGTCCTCCGGGACGATGATGATCTTGCGCTGTCCCTTGACCACGCCGCCGTGGCGCACGACGCCGTCGATCTCCGAGATGACGGCCGTCTCGCGCGGCTTGCGCGCCTCGAACAGCTCGACGACGCGCGGCAGACCGCCGGTGATGTCCTTCGTCTTCGTCGTCTCGCGCGGGATCTTGGCGAGCACGTCGCCCGCGTACACCTGTTCACCGTCCTCGATCATGAGGTGCGCGTGCGACGGCATGTGGTACTTCCGCGTGACCTTGCCCGCCTTGTCGCGGATCTCGATCATCGGCTGCTTCTTCTCGTCGGGGCTGTCCACGACGATCTTCCGCGACAGGCCGGTGACCTCGTCCACTTCCTCGTGGAACGTCACGTCGGAGATCAGATCCTTGTACTTCACCGTGCCCGAATCCTCGGTGAGGATCGAGAACGTGTAGGGATCCCACTCGACCAGGATCTGGCCCTGCTCGACGGCCTGGCCGTCGGACACCTTCAGACGCGCGCCGTAGACGATCGGGTAGCGCTCGCGGTCGCGCCCCTTCTGGTCCTGCACGACGAGCGATCCGGTGCGGTTCATGACGATGAGCATGCCCTCGGAGTGCTCGCCGCCGCCCTTCGCCGTGACGACCTGCAGACCCTGGTAGCGAACCGTGCCGGCGTGCTTGGCGTCGAGCGTCGACTGCTCGGAGACGCGCGACGCCGTGCCGCCGATGTGGAACGTCCGCATCGTCAGCTGCGTGCCCGGCTCGCCGATCGACTGCGCGGCGATGACGCCGACCGCGAGACCGAGCTCGACGAGGCGCCCGGTCGCGAGGTCGCGGCCGTAGCACTTCGCGCAGACGCCGCGGCGGCTCGCGCACGTCAGCACCGAGCGGATGCGGACCTTCTCGATACCGCCTTCCTGAATCGCCGACGCCTTCTCCTCGTCGATCTCGTCGTTGACGTCGACGATGAGGTCGCCGGACAGCGGATCGACGATTCGCTCGAGCGTGACGCGGCCGATGATGCGGTCGCGCAGCGGCTCGATGATCTCGCCCGATTCGACGATCGCCCGCGCCTCGATCCCGTCCATCGTCCCGCAGTCGTGCTCGTGGATGATGACGTCCTGCGCGACGTCGACGAGGCGCCGCGTGAGATACCCCGAGTCGGCCGTCTTCAGCGCCGTGTCGGCGAGACCCTTGCGGGCGCCGTGCGTCGAGATGAAGTACTGCAGAACCGTGAGGCCCTCGCGGAAGTTCGAGGTGATCGGCGTCTCGATGATCTCGCCAGACGGTTTCGCCATCAGGCCGCGCATGCCGGCGAGCTGCCGGATCTGCTGCTTCGATCCTCGAGCGCCCGAGTCCGCCATGATGTAGACAGGATTGAAGTTGCGCCCGGACTGATCGAGCTCCTCCATCTCCTGGAACATCTCGTCGGCGATCTTCTCGGTGACGTCCGACCAGACCGCAATGACCTTGTTGTAGCGCTCGCCGTTCGTGATCGCGCCTTCGAGGTACTGGCCTTCGACCTTGATCACCTCGTCGCGCGCCTGGTTGACGAGCGCCTGCTTCTCCTGCGGAATGATCAGGTCGTCGATGCCGATCGACAGGCCCGACCGCGTCGCGTAGGTGAAGCCGAGGTTCTTCAGGCTGTCCAGCATCTCGACGGTCTTCTCGAGACCGTAGTGCAGGTGGCAGTACTGGACGACCTGCTGGAGCCCCTTTTTCTTCAGCAGCCCGTTGACGTAGGGCATCACCGACGGCAGCGAGGTGTTGAAGATGACGCGGCCGACGGTCGTGTTGATGATCTTGTTCGTCACCTCCTGCACTTCGGCCTGGAGCACGGCCTGGTCGTCGCGCGCGACGGTCAGGTCGAGCAGCCGGCCCGAGAAGCGCAGGCGGATCGGCGTCAGCGTCTCCAGCTCGCCCGCCTCGAGCGCCAGGATGACGTCGTCCGCATTGCCGAAGACGCGGCCCTCGCCCTTCGCGCCGTGCTTCGACTTCGTCAGGTAGTAGCAGCCGAGGACGATGTCCTGCGACGGAATCGCGATCGGCGCGCCGCTGGCCGGCGACAGGATGTTGTTCGAGGACATCATCAGCACCGACGCCTCGATCTGCGCTTCCGGCGCAAGCGGGATGTGCACGGCCATCTGGTCGCCGTCGAAGTCCGCGTTGAACGCGGTGCAGACGAGCGGGTGAATGCGGATCGCCTTGCCCTCGACCAGCACCGGCTCGAAGGCCTGGATGCCGAGGCGATGCAGCGTTGGCGCGCGGTTGAGCAGCACCGGGTGCTCGCGGATGACCTCCTCGAGCACGTCCCACACCTCGGGACGCTGCTGCTCGACCATCTCCTTGGCCTGCTTGATGGTGGCGACGAGCTGACGCTCTTCGAGCTTGTTGTAGATGAACGGCTTGAACAGCTCGAGCGCCATCTTCTTCGGCAGCCCGCACTGGTGCAGCTTCAGCTCGGGGCCGACGACGATGACCGAGCGGCCCGAGTAGTCGACGCGCTTGCCGAGCAGGTTCTGGCGGAACCGCCCCTGCTTGCCCTTGAGCGTGTCGGACAGCGACTTCAGCGGCCGGTTGTTCGCGCCGCGCAGCACGCGGCCGCGGCGGCCGTTGTCGAACAGCGCATCGACCGCTTCCTGAAGCATGCGCTTCTCGTTGCGGATGATGACGTCCGGCGCCTTCAGCTCGATCAGCTTCTTCAACCGGTTGTTGCGGTTGATGACGCGGCGATAGAGGTCGTTCAGGTCGGAGGTCGCGAACCGGCCGCCGTCGAGCGGCACGAGCGGCCGCAGCTCCGGCGGAATCACCGGAATCACGTCGAGGATCATCCACTCCGGCTTGTTCGTGGACTTGCGGAACGAGTCGACCACCTTCAGCCGCTTGGCGAACTTCAGCTTCTTCTGGGCCGACGGCTCGCCGCGCATCTTCTCGCGCAGCTCCGCCGCGAGCTTCTCGACGCTGACGCGCTTGAGCAGCTCCTTGATCGCTTCCGCGCCCATCTGCGCGCGGAACTTGGTCGGGCCGTAGTCCTCGCGCGCCTTGCGGAACTGCTCCTCGGTGAGGAGCTGGTTCTGCTTCAGATCGGTGTCGCCCGGCTCGATGACGACGTAGGCCTCGAAGTAGAGGACGCGCTCGAGATCCCGCAGCGAGATGTCGAGCAGGTGGCCGATGCGCGAGGGCAGCCCCTTGAAGAACCACACGTGGCTGACCGGCGTGGCCAGCGTGATGTGGCCGAGGCGTTCGCGCCGCACCTTCGCCTGCGTGACCTCGACGCCGCACTTGTCGCAGATCACGCCGCGGTGCTTCATGCGCTTGTACTTGCCGCAGAGGCACTCCCAGTCGGTGACCGGGCCGAAGATCTTCGCGCAGAACAGGCCGTCGCGCTCCGGCTTGAAGGTGCGGTAGTTGATGGTCTCCGGCTTGGTGACCTCGCCGTGCGACCACGACATGATCTTTTCCGGCGACGCCAGCGAGATGCGGATCGCGTCGAAATCGGAGGTCAGAGAACCGCGGGTGTCAAAAGATGGTCTCATAGGTTGCTTTTCTTCAGCTCTCTGTCTGCTTTTCTTAACGCGCCTGGGGCCCCACCCCCAGGCGCTTGCGGCTCGACTCGCTTCACTCGCTCGCCGCGGCCGCAGGCGCTGCTTTGTTAGCTCTGCCTACTGCCTACTGCCTACTGCCTACTGTTCAGCGAGCACCGGCTCTCCTTCACCCGGCGCCGGTGCGAGGTCGATCGTCGGCCGCTTCTTCGTCTTCATCAGCTCGACGTCCAGGCACAGCGCCTGCAGCTCGCGGATGAGGACGTTGAACGACTCGGGCAGCCCCGGCTGGAACGACGCGTCGCCCTTGACGATCGCCTCGTAGATCTTCGCGCGCCCGGTCACGTCGTCCGACTTCGCGGTGAGCAGCTCCTGGAGGATGTGCGCCGCGCCGTACGCCTCGAGCGCCCAGACCTCCATTTCGCCGAACCGCTGGCCGCCGAACTGCGCCTTGCCGCCGAGCGGCTGCTGCGTGATGAGCGAGTAGGGTCCGATCGAGCGTGCGTGGATCTTGTCGTCGACCAGGTGCGACAGCTTCAGCATGTAGATGTAGCCGACCGTCACGTCCTGCTCGAACTCCTGACCCGTCATGCCGTCGTAGAGCTTGGTCTTGCCCGTCTTCGGCAGCCCCGCCTCGTCGAGCCACTTCTTGATCTCGGGCTCGGTCGCGCCGTCGAACACCGGCGTCGCGAAGTAGAGGCCGAGCGCGTG
>JBMDXB010000075.1:0-4527 GCA_048594885.1 Vicinamibacterales bacterium | reverse complement strand
GGGGGCGGTTTTTTTTGTGCCGATGTCGTTGGGGGGGGGGGCGCGCACCCATCTGGCGATATAAAACCCCCTGACCCCATGTCGTACCGCAAGAACCTTGTCGCCGTCACCGCGGCGAGCTTCATCGGCTTCACCGGCTTCACGCTGGTGATGCCGTTCCTTCCGCTCTATTTCCAGCAGCTCGGACTGACGGATGTTGCCGACATCGCGTTGTGGTCCGGCATCAGCCTCGGCGTCACGCCGGCGTTGACGGCGCTGCTGGCGCCGTTCTGGGGCCGGCTGGCCGACCGCTACGGCCGCAAGATCATGGTCGAGCGGTCCCTCATCAGCTTCGTCGTCGTCATGGCAGCGATGGCCTACGTCACGCGGCCGTGGCACGTGTTCGCGCTGCGAGCCGTGCAAGGGCTGTTCGCCGGCTATGGCGCGCTGACGTTGACGATGGCGGCCGATTCGGCGCCGCGCGACAAGATGGCGCAGGCGATCGGTTTCGTGCAGACGGCGCAGCGTCTCGGGCCCGCGCTTGGGCCGATCATCGGAGGCGCGGTGGCGCAACTCGTCGGCCTGCGGCGGGGATTTCTCGTCACCTCAGTGTTCTACGTCGTCGCCGTGCTGCTCGTGCAATTCGGCTACCGCGAGCCGCCTTCGCACGGACGCACCGGCGAGGGTGTGGCCGGCCGCGTCACGTTTCGCAACGTGCTGGCGTTCCAGAACTTCGTTCTGCTGATGGGCGTCATCTTCGGGCTCCAATTCATCGACCGGAGCTTCGGACCCGTTCTGCCGCTGTACGTCGGGGAACTGGGGACGCCGCCCGACAGGGTCGCTATCATCTCGGGGGTGCTGTTCTCGCTGGCCGCCGGCGCGGGGGCCCTGGGCCATCAGTTCTGCGGCGGCCTGCTGCACCGCGGCACCGTGCGTTCAGTGATTGCCGGCAGCGCCGCGGTGGGCGCCGCCGGCGCCTTGTTCTACGTCATGGCGGACACCCTCTGGCTGCTGCTCGTCGGGACGCCGATCTTCGGTATGGCGATCGGCATCGCCACGACTGCGGCCTACACGGCTGCAGGAAGCGTGATTCCGCCGGCGGCGCGCGGCGCGGGGTTCGGGCTGCTGTCGACCGCATCGCTTGCCGGCCTGGCGTTCAGTCCAGTGTTCAACGGGTTCCTTGCGGCCACCAGCATTCGATCGGTGTTCGTCGTCGACGTGCTCGGCATGCTGGCGCTGGCGGCCATCGTTTCCCGCGTCATGATCACGACGCCGCTGCCGGAGCCGACGGCGCCGGCGACGGAGGAGCTGTGAGCGTCTTGCATCATTCGCGAGATCGCGGGTCAACAGGAGAAAGGGAGAAGGGGAGCAAATATTTCCTTACAGAAAGAAGAAGCTGCTCCCTTTCTCCCCTGCTCCTGTCGAGGCGAGCACGCCGACGATGATTCGGACACGCGTCAGTTCAGCGTTGCATCGCGATCGTGCCGTTGCTGCCGCAGTGGAGGTGCTGCGTCGTGGCGGAGTCGTGGCGTATCCCACGGATACGCTCTACGGCCTCGCGGTGGACCCGCGCTCGCAGGCCGCCGTCGACCGGCTGTTCGACGTCAAAGGGCGCGAGCGCACGCAAGCAATCCCGCTCATCGCGGCCGATCTCGAGCAGGCGCGGTGCGCCGGGTGCTTCGGGCGCGACGAGCTGCGGCTCGCCGCCGCGTTCTGGCCGGGTCCCCTGGCCATCGTCGTGCGCGCTGAGGACACACTCGCGCGCAATCTCGCCGCGGCGGACGGCACTGTCGCCATACGCGTCCCCGCGCACGATCTTGCGCGTGCGCTTGCGCACGCATTCGGGTTCTGCCTCACGGCGACGAGCGCGAACCTGTCCGCCGACCCGCCGACCGCTTCTCCCGACGTCGTCGCCGACACGATAGGCGATCGCGTTGACATCCTGCTCGACGGCGGCGACGCGCCGGGTGGACCGCCGTCGACGATCGTCGGCATTCGCGACGGTACGCCCACGCTCGTTCGCGCCGGGGCGATCGCGTGGGAGCGCGTGCTAGAATCGCTTATCTGATGCGCCATTCGGCTCCGCAACCGGCCACGCCCGCCGATCGAGAGCGCGCGGCGCTCGTCGGCCTGCTCAGCGGACCTTCCAGGCAATTCGATCCGGAACATTCGCTCGATGAACTGGCGGGTCTCGCGGCGGCCGCGGGCGCAACCGTGGTGCTGCGCGTCCTGCAGGAGCGGCAGAGGCCCGATCCCGCAACGTTCATCGGCAGCGGCAAAGCCGAGGCGCTGCGCGCGTCGTGCGACGAATCGCGCACCGACGTCGTCATTTTCGACAACGAGCTGACGCCGGCGCAGCTCAGAAACCTGGAGCACGCGGTCGATCGCAAGGTCATCGATCGGACGCAGCTCATCCTCGACATCTTCGCGAGGCGCGCACGCACGCGCGAGGGCAAGCTGCAGGTGGAGCTCGCGCAGCTCAAATACTTGATGCCGCGCCTCGTCGGTGCCGGTACGGCGTTGTCGCGGCTCGGCGGCGGCATCGGCACGAGAGGCCCCGGCGAGACCAAGCTCGAAACCGACAGGCGGCGCATCCGCCATCGCATCTCCATCCTCTCGAAAGAGATCGACGTCGTCCGCCGCCGCCGATCGCAGCTCCGCGAGCGTCGTCACAAGGCTGCCGTGCCGACGGCAGCGCTCGTCGGCTACACGAACGCAGGCAAGACGACCCTGTTCAATGCGTTGACGGGTGACGCTGCCGTGGCGTCAAACGCGCTGTTCGTCACGCTCGATCCGCTGGTCAGGAAGGTGAAGCTGCCGGACCGGCGCGAGCTGCTGGTGTCCGACACCGTCGGGTTCATCGACCGCCTGCCGCACTCGCTGGTCGCCGCATTCAGGGCGACGCTCGAGGAAGTCGCTGAGGCCGATCTGCTGATCCATGTGATCGACGCCTCCAGCCCGGATCGCGAGCGGCACATGGCGGCGGTCCGCTCGGTGCTCGGCGAGGTCGGCGCCGCCAAGGTGCCGCTGCTCGACGTGTTCAACAAATGCGACCGTCTCGATGCCGCAGAGCGCGATCGCGTTCGCGCGCTGTATCCGGCGGCGCTGTGCGTGTCGGCGCTGACAGGCGAGGGGCGCGACGACCTGATCGCCGCCGTCGAATCGCGCCTGGCGCTCGACACGACGCGAGTGACGCTCGAGTTCAGCTCCGCGAGCGAGAAGGACCGGGAACGGATTGCACAGGTGTACCGTCTCGGACGCATCCTGAACCACGTCACGACCGATGGACATGTCTCGATCGAGGCGGAGCTGCCGCGGCGATTGCTCGATCGGTTCCACGCGGCGGTTGGGCAGGAGCCATGACGGTCCTCGTTCGGGCCTCGCTCGTCTGTCTCGCGCTCGCCGCGCTGGTCGGCGGCTGCGCGCCGAAGGCGGCGCCCCCGCCGCCCACACCCGGCGTGCCGCGGTATCCCGATTTCGTGTTCCCCTCGTACGACGACAAGATGGCGGCCGCCGCCGGCGCACGGCACGACGCCGCGTGGCGATCGCTCCAGGCGGGCGATCTGCGGGCGGCCGAGCGCGACCTCCAGGCGGTGCTCAAGGCCGCTCCGTCGTTCTACCCGTCGCGCGCGGCGCTCGGATACGTCGAGCTGGCGAAGAAGGAGCCGAAGGACGCGCTGGCGCATTTCGATCGCGCGCTGGAGGCCGATGCGCGATACGCGCCGGCGCTGGCCGGCCGCGGCGAGGCGCAGCTCGCCCTCGGCCATCACGCCGACGCCCTGGCGAGCTTCGAACGCGCGCTTGCCGCCGACCCCTCGCTCGCGACCATGCGTAGCCGGATCGAGTCGCTGCGCTTCCGCGTCGTCGAGGAGAACATCGCCGCCGCGCGCAAGGCCGCCGAATCCGGACGGCTGGACGAGGCGCGCACGCGATACGTGCGTGCGCTCGCCGCGTCGCCTGACAGCCCCTTCCTGCACCGCGAGCTTGCCGTCGTCGAGCTCCGCTCGAAGAACCTCTCGTCAGCCCTGGCGCACGCCGTCCGGGCGTCGGAGCTCGATCCGAGCGATCCGCGCGCGTTTGTCGTCGCCGGGGAGATCTACGAAGCGCTGTCGGAATACGCGAAGGCTGCGGAGGCATTCGAGTCCGCCGCGGCGCTCGACCCGTCGGACGAATCGCTGCACGCGCGGATCGACGCCGTGCGGGAGAAGGCCGCGTTCGCCGGGATGCCGGCGGAATATCAGGCGATCGAAGCATCGCCGACGCTCACGCGGGCGCAGCTCGCCGCGCTGCTCGGCGTGCACCTCGATGCGTTGCTGAAACGCGCGCGCAGCCGCCCTCCCGTGATCATGACCGACACGCGTGACCACTGGGCCACGCCGTGGATCATGTCAGTCACGCGCGCCGGCGTCATGGAACCCTTCCTGAACCACGCGTTCCAGCCGGACGCGCTCGTGCGCCGGCTCGACCTGGCGGAGGCAGCCAGTCGGGTGCTGGCGCTCATCGCCGCCGAAAAGCCGCGCGCGGGCGCGAAGTGGCGCAACGCCCGCC
>JBMDXB010000074.1:0-1900 GCA_048594885.1 Vicinamibacterales bacterium | reverse complement strand
GAGCGCGCGGCGCAGCGCCCGGGATGCGCCGACGATTTCGCCGAAGAACGGCGCATGACCCAACCGTACTTCAGGCCCCGCGGCGTCCTCCCGCAGTCGATCGCGAACGCGCGCCAGTTCCTCGTCGGCCAGCGCTCGCGCGATCGCGACACCGACGGCGCGAGAGGCGTCGGTGAGGATCTGTGTTTCTTCCTGTGAAAATAGTCGGGCCTGCCGGCGCGCGAACAGGGCGAGGCCCGTCAGTTGTCCTTCGATGAACACCGGAAGCGACGTATACGTGCGCACGCCGCTGGCCGCGAGCGCAAACTCGTACTCGTACAAAGTCTCCTTTGTCAGCAGGTCCGCGCATGACACCGCTGTGCCGGCGCCCAGGCGCGCGAACACTTCGTCGTCGTATGGGACGCGGCGGCGGGCGGGCAGAGGCACGGCGAGTGCCTCGACCGTTCGGCGATGCAGATCGTCCGGAGTCTCGCCGGGCGCATTGGGAACCAGGGCGTCCCAGGCGGCGAGCAACCGGAAGCCTGCGTCCGGCGCGAATCCGACGGCGCCGATGCAGTGAAGACTGACGATCGGGGCGAGCTCCCTGGCCACGGCAGTCAGGAACGCCTGAAGGTCGCGCGTGGAGGAGAGCCGTTCCCAGACCGCCAACGTAACCCGTGTCTGATCCATCGAGGTCACCACTCACCCCAGTGTACGCACTCGAATCAACGTGCGGCAGCCGGTGAGTGCCGTGGCCGGCAGGAGTCAGTAAACGATCAGAAATCGACCTGATTTGTTTCTGACTTCTGCTCTCCGCGGCAACGTGGCCGCGAGTGTGGAGAGCCGTTACCGGGCGAGTTGGACAACCGGTAGAATGATGAGCCGAATGCAGGAGAAGGATCCGGGACGGACGATCGTCTTTCATCCAAGCGCGCGTCTGGTCGTGTACTTCGGCGCGTTTCGCTTCGATCTCGCGGACGGCCTGCTCTCGCGCGGCGGAGAAGAGATTCGCCTGCCGCCCCGCGCGCTCACGATCCTCCAGCACCTCGTCGAGCGCGCCGGACGCGTCGTGTCGAAACAGACGCTGATGGACGCCGCGTGGAAGGACGCGTACGTCAGCGAGACGTCACTGACGGAGGCCATCGGCCTCGTCCGGCAGGCGCTCGGCGACGACCCGCAGAAACCCGTATACATCCAGACGATCCACCGGCGCGGATATCGGTTCGTCGCGCCGATTTCCACCGAGCTGCCCGACACGCCGCCGCGGCTGCAGGATCGCTCTCGCGACATCGTGAGGGAGTCCCCGCCGACCGATTCCACGGTGTTGCCGCCGCCGGCGCAACCACAGAGAGCGCTGCGCTCCAGCCGCGGGCAGCTCGCGTTGCTGATCGCGTGCGCGCTTCTCCTGACCGGCGGACTCGCCTGGCTCGCGCTGAAGGGTGCCTCCGCGCAACCCGTGGTGCGCGTCAGTCTGACGTTGTCGCCCGACCAGGCACCGGTGCCGGGACTCAACGCGCACCCCGTCGCCACGATCTCGCCAGACGGGCGACGCATCGTCTATGTCGCGGGCGTGCCCGGCGCGACGCGCCTGTTCGTCCGCGAGATGGACCGCTTTGAAGCGACGCCGCTGCCGGGAACCGATGACGCGCACGGCCCGTTCTTCTCGCCGGACGGCCGATGGGTCGGATTCTTCGCGGCAGGCGGCGTGAAAAAGATCCGGCTGGACGGCAGCAGCGAGCCGCAGGTGCTCTGCGAGACACCGACGGGGGTTGGTGGCACGTGGCTGTCGGCCGACCAGCTCGTATTTGCGCCGGATTGGATCGGGCCGTTGATGCGCGTGTCGGCGTCAGGAGGGCGACCTGAAGTTGCCGCCACGCCGCCGCAGGGGTTCAGCTATCGATGGCCCGATCGTCTCGACGAC
>JBMDXB010000073.1:0-36601 GCA_048594885.1 Vicinamibacterales bacterium | reverse complement strand
GTCGGCGCGGCGCGACCGCTGCCGCATCTCACTCGTTAGCTTGATCCCTCGGCGTCCTTGGCGTCCTCGGCTGCCTCTGCGTTTCCCCTGGCGAGAGCGGCGAGCTGAGAACCGGTGTCATTTGAGGACCTTTCAGTGACTTGCCGCGTCCCGCCCCCTCCCTGGCTGCGTATAGATGAATGGACGTAGATTGAGAGACATGGCGGAGCTGGCGGCACTGGCAGCGTGCGCGGACCCCGTGACGATCGGAGCAGGCGACTTCGCTTCGATCGTCCACCGCGAGCAGTCCATGGTATTCAGCATCGCGCTGCACTTCCTTCGCGACCGCCAGGCGGCGGAGGAGGTCGCGCAGGACGTGTTCCTCCACCTGCACCGCACGCTCGACTCGCTGCAGTCGCCCGAGCACGTCACGCACTGGCTGCGGCGCGTGACGACACACCGGTGCATCGACTATTCACGGCGCCGCAGGCGGCCGCAGGTGAGCCTGGAGGACGTGCCGGAGCTGCGCAGCGAGAGCTCGCATCGCGATCCGATGCTGGCGCGGCGGCTGCGGCAGCTGATCGCGACGCTGCCGGAGAAGGCGCGCATGGTCGTCATCCTTCGTTATCAGGAAGACCTGACGCCGCTCGAGATTGCCGACACGCTCGCCATGCCGGTAGCGACGGTGAAGAGCCACTTGCAGCGATCGCTGGCGCTGCTGCGCGAGAAAGTGGCACGCGCGATCGGAGAGGTGAGGAGATGAGGGAACTGGACGACGAGCTCCGCGATCTGCTGCGGCGGGAAGAGCCGCCGGCCGGATTCGCCGAGCGCGTGCTGCGGCGCGCCGGGGAGCAGTCGTATCCGCAGGAGGTCGTGCGGCCGGCGCCGCGTCTCGTGGTATGGAGGCGGCCGCTCGTCGGGCTCGCCGCCGCGGCAGCGCTCGTCGCGGCCGTCGCGGGCGGCATTCAGAACCGCAGATTCGAGAAGGCGCGCGCCGAGCGCGCCGCCGGCGAAGCTGCCAAACAACAGGTCATCGAAGCGCTGCGAATCACCGCCGGCACGCTGCAACTGGTGCAGGAGAAGGTGAGGGAGGCCGGGTCATGAGATACGTGTTGATGGCAACCGCGTTGACGATCCTGACGGCGAACGCCGCGCAGGCGCAGGACGTCACGATTCCGCTGAACATCGAGAAGCTGTCCGCGAAGGCCGTCGAGACCGTCAACGTGACGGTGCCGGAAGCGATGCTTCAGATCGCGTCGAAGTTCCTGTCGCCGAACGATCCCGAGCAGAAGGCGGTGAAGAGCCTGATCGGCGGGCTGAAGGGGATCTACGTCCGGAGCTTCAAGTTCGCGAAGGTCGCCGAGTACTCGGATACCGACGTCGAAGCGCTGCGCAAGCAGCTGCACGCGCCGGTATGGACGCCGATGGTGAATGTCCGCAGCGCCGCAGGCGGCGAGAACGTCGACGTGTTCTTCAAGATGGAGAAGGACAAGATGGCCGGCTTCGTGGTCATTGCCGCGCAGCCCCTGCAGCTCACCATCGTCAACATCGTCGGCACGATCGATCTCGACCAGCTCGCGGCGCTGAGCGGGCAGTTCGGGATTCCCAAGATCCAGGTCAACGCGCCGCGTAAGGACTAGCGGCGCGTCGACCCGGCGCTCTCATTTCGCGGGACAGGTTCCGGTCGTCTCGCGGACCGACATCACCTCGATCTCACGGAGCCGCAGATCGGGGCTGACCGTATCGACGCCCGTCGGAGGACGGCCGGCGGTGGCGCCGCCGGTCGTGCCCGCGGGTCCCGCTTCCGCCGCCTTCATCTTGCCGACGATCTCCACGCGCTTGCCGATGTAAGCCGACACCTGCGATTCCTTCTCGCCGGTCAGCTCGTAGGCATCCGTTCCGGCGGGAGTCGGCGCTGCCGTTGCCGGCGCCGGTTCCGCCGGCGGAACGCCGGTCGTGCCAGCCGTGCCCCGAGCGGGGATCGCCGACGCGGCGATCAGGACGAACTCGTTGCCAGCGCCCACGCCGGTGCCGACCGCGCCCCCCTTGCCGAGGTTGTGCTCGCGGCGATAGTCCGCCTCGCGTTGCACACAGCCGGCGACGGTCACCTGCTGCGCCGCGGCCTTGGTCTCCTGCTGCGCCGCGGGTTGCGGCTGCTGCTGCTGAGTTGTGGATTGGCCTGACTGCGCAAAAACGACTGCACCGGCCAGTGCAACCGTGCACGCTCCGACGGCGATTGCTCGTGTCATCGCATGTCCTCCTTGCCGTGAAATGGTGCGACGCTTGTGCTCTGCAATCACCGGACCGGCGGCCAACTCAGCGTGTCACAATACGGGCATGCACCACACTGGACGCGTGTGCGGGGCCGTCGCGGCCCTGTTCGCGCTTGTTTTCGCAGCTCATCCCGGCGGCGCCGCACTTCGCGCGCAGGCCACGCACACCAATCACCGCCTTCACGTCGCGTTGCATCCCGATACGAATCGCCTCGTCGTCTCGGACACGATCTCGCTTCCGGCCGCCGGGTCGCGGCGCGAGTTCCTGCTGAACTCACGGCTGCGCGTGACGAAGTCGAGCGTCGAAATCGCTGAGGTCGCGCTCGGCGACGTCACGCCGTTCTTCGGCATCAACACCGCTCCCTCGACGGACCTTCCGCTGAAGCGTTATCGGCTGCGCACGCCCGCAGAGGCCGTCACCATCGAGTACGCGGGCGCGATGGATTTCGGTCTCTCGGATCAGAAAGAGGAGTACACGCGCGGCTTCCGCGAGACGACGGGGATCGTATCGAAGCAGGGCGTGTATCTCTCGGGCGGCAGCTTCTGGTACCCGCACTTCGCCGGAGATCTCCTGACCTTCGAGGTCGTGGTGAAGCAGCCCGCGGGGTGGCACGTCGTCAGCCAGGGCTCCGGCACCTCGCGCAACGAGCAGGGCAGCGCGCGATGGGTGTCGTCAGCGGCGATGGACGAGATCTATCTGGTGGGAGGCCCGCTGCTCGTCAGCCGCGATCGTGCCGGCTCGGTCGAGACCCTTGTTTATCTTCACGAGAAAGACGATGCGCTCGCGTCGAAGTATCTGACGACGACGGCGCAGTATCTCGATATGTACTCGCGGCTGATCGGGCCGTATCCCTACGACAAGTTCGCGCTCGTCGAGAACTTCTGGGAGACCGGCTACGGCATGCCGTCGTTCACGCTCCTCGGGCGCGAGATCATCCGCTTTCCCTTCATCCTGCACTCGTCGTATCCGCACGAGATCCTGCACAACTGGTGGGGCAACTCCGTCTTCGTCGACTACGGATCCGGCAACTGGGCGGAGGGGCTGACGGCATATCTCGCCGATCATCTCGTGCAGGAGCAGCGCCGCCGCGGAGCGGAGTACCGGCGCGCGGCGCTCCAGAAGTATCGCGATTACGTGAAGAGCGGACGCGACTTCGCGCTCACTGATTTCCGATCGCGCGACAGCGCCGCGACCGAGGCGATCGGCTACGGCAAGACGATGATGACGTTCCACATGCTGCGCCGGCGCGTGGGGGATGAGCAGTTCAAGGCGATGCTCTCGCGCCTCTATCGGGACTACAGAGGGCGGCGAGCGACGTGGAAAGACGTCGAGAGTTCGAGTGGGCCGAGTGGTCCGAGTAGTTCGAGTAGTTCTAGTCCGAGTGAGTTCTTTGACGAGTGGATCCGGCGTCCTGGGGCGCCGGCGTTCGAAGTCGCCATCACTGACGTCTCACGGCAGCCGTCTGGCTATGTCGTGTCTGGTACTTTGCGGCAGACACAGCAAGGGCAGCCGTATCGGGTGACGGTGCCGGTTGTCGTGCAGACGGAGTCCGGTCCGGTCACGCACGACGTGACGTTCACCGATCGGACGGCGGCGATTCAAGCGTCGGTGCCGGGCCGGCCGCTCGCGCTGCACGTCGATCCGTACTTCGACGTCTTCCGCAGGCTCGATCCGCGGGAAACGCCGCCGTCGATCTCGCAGATCTTCGGCGAGCCGCGCATCGTCGCGGTGCTGCCCTCGGCGGCGCCAACGAAGACGCTGGCCGCGTATCGCGAGCTGTTGAAGGGCTGGCAGACGCCGGCGCACGCGATCGACGTGAAACTCGATGCCGAGATCCGCGAACTGCCGGCCGGTACGTCGGCGTGGCTGATCGGACGCGACAATCGTCTCGCGACCGCGCTGTTCGCGAAGCAGGCGGGACTGGCGATCGACGCGAGCGGCTGGCGCATCGACGGCCAGGCGGTGCCCGCGGCGAACCACACCGGCGTCGCCATCACGCGGCATCCGGCGGCAGCGGACAAAGTCGTCGGCTGGATCGTCGTCGATCCGCTGGAGGCGCTGCCGGGCCTCGGCCGGAAGCTGCCGCACTACGGCAAGTACTCGTACGTCGGCTTCGAAGGAACCGAGCCGGCGAACATGCTGTCCGGCGAGTGGCGTCAGGCAGACTCGCCGATGCGCGTCGACCTTCGCACGCTGTCGGGCGCGGGCGATGTCGCGATTCCCGCGCTGCCGCCGGATCCCGCGAAGCCGCTGGCGGAGCTGCCGCCCGTCTTCTCGCGAACGGCGATGACCGATTCAATCGCGAGGCTGACGGCACCGGCGATGGAAGGCCGGGGCGCCGGCACGAAGGGGCTGTCGGACGCGGCGGCATACGTCGCCGAACGATTCAAGGCGTTCGGCCTCGCGCCCGGAGGGGACACGGGCGGCTACTTCCAGGAGTTCACGATCAATACAGGACCGGACGGCAAGCCGCATCGGCTCGTGAACGTCATCGGCTACCTGCCGGGCACGCGCGCGGACTGGAAGACGCAGTCGGCCATCGTTTCCGCTCACTACGATCACCTCGGCCGCGGCTGGCCGGACGTCCACAAGGGCGACGAAGGGCAGATCCATCCCGGCGCGGACGACAACGCGAGCGGCGTCGCCGTGCTGCTCGATCTCGCGCGCGCGTTCGCGGCGGCGGAGAAGCCCTCGCGATCGATCGTCTTCGTCGCGTTCGCGGGCGAGGAGGCGGGCCTGGCGGGATCGCGGCACTACGTGGCGGCGCCTCCCGCGCCGTTTCCGCTCGACGGCGTCATCGGCGTGATCAATCTCGACACCGTCGGGCGGCTGTTCGATCAGCGCGTCTCGATCCTCGGAACCGGCACGGCCAGCGAGTGGCAGCACATCTTCCGCGGCGCCAGCTTCGTGACGGGCGTCGAGAGCCGCAACGTCCCCGAGTCGATCCAGTCGTCCGACCAGGTGCCGTTCGTCGAGCGCGGCATTCCGGCCGTGCAGATCTTCACCGGCGCGCAGGCGGATTACCACCGGCCTGGTGACACGGCCGACAAACTCGACGCCGCCGGCCTCGTCAAGGTCGCGACGCTCGTGCGCGAAGGCGTCGCGTATCTCGCCGAGCGTCCCGAGCGGCTCACCGTGACGATTCCGGCGGCCGCGGCTGGCGCCGCAGCGGCGCCGCGTGCCCCCGCGGCCGCCGGCGAGGCGCAACCGCGGCGCGCAAGCCTCGGCACCGTCCCGGACTTCGCATTCCCCGGACCCGGCGTCCGCGCCGAGAGCATCGTCGAGGGTTCGCCCGCGGCCAGAGCGGGCCTCGCCGCCGGCGACGTGCTCGTCCGCGTTGCCGATCAGCCGATCGAGAACCTGCAGGAGTACTCGAACCTGCTGCGCACGCTGAAGCCGGGCCAGACGGTTGCCGTCGTGGTCCGTCGCGGCGACAAGGCATTGACGTTCCAGGTCACGCTGGGCGAGCGGTGACCGGGGACAATGCTAAACTAGTCAACGACTAGTCAATGTGGAGACCCGATGGCAACGGTGACTGCATTCGAAGCGAAGACCCGGTTCGGCGAACTGCTGGATCGCGTAGCCAACGGGGAGGAGGTCGTGATTACGCGGCACGACAAGCCGGTCGCACGGCTGATCCCGGAGGGCGCACACCGTGCCGACGAGGTCCGCCGCAGCGTGGCCGGCCTGCGTGAGCTGCAACAGCGGATTCGGCGACGATCGAAGGCCAGGCTCACGGATCGTGAGGTGCGCGCGGCCATCGACCACGGCCGGCCATGATCCGGGCATTCATCGCGGACGCATCGGTCGCGATCGGGTGGGTGCACCCCGCCCAGGCAACGAGCGAGACGGACGCGATGTTGACGGCGATCGAGGACGGCGCCACGCTCGAGGTCCCGGCGCTATGGCCCTTGGAAGTCGCCAACGCGCTCCTCGTGCTGGTTCGGCGAGGCAAGCTCCGGGAGGACGAGCGGCAAGCTGGCCTCGGATGGCTCCGAGCACTGCGTCTGCGGGTCGACCATGACATGGCCGGCCTCGCGTTTTCGCGCCTGTCCGAGCTGGCCGCTGCGCATCGACTATCGGTGTACGACGCCGCGTACCTCGAGTTGGCGCACCGCCGGAGACTCATGTTGGGCTGCAAGGATGGGCCTCTCCGAACAGCGGCGCGACGAGCGGGAATTACCCTCTGGGCTTGACGCGCGGTAAACTGCGCCCTTCGGGGGGGACCGCATGAGGTGTCGCTCGCTCGCAGCCATCTGCCTGACGCTCGTTCCGCTCGGAACCGTTTTCTCGCAGCCGAAGCCGGCGCGGCCGAACGTCGTCTTCATCGTCGCCGACGATCTCGGCTATGCCGACGTCGGGTTCAACGGCGGCAAGGAGATCGCCACGCCGCGGATCGACCGGCTGGCCGCGTCGGGTGTCCGGCTCGATGCGTTGTACGCGCAGCCGGTCTGCTCGCCGACGCGCGCCGCGTTCCTCACCGGCCGCTATCCCATGCGCCACGGGCTCCAGGTCGGGGTCGTCCGGCCATGGGCGCAGTACGGCCTGCCGCGCGAGGAGCGCACGCTCGCGCAGGCGCTGAAGCAGGCGGGCTACACGACGGCGATCGTCGGCAAGTGGCACCTCGGACATTTCGATCGCGCCTACCTGCCGACCAGTCGCGGCTTCGACGTGCAGTACGGCCAGTACAACGGCGCGATCGACTACTTCACGCATGAGCGCGACGGCGGTCACGACTGGCACCGTCAGGATCGCGCGAGCATGGACGAAGGCTACAGCACGCACCTGCTGGCGAAGGAAGCGGTCAGGTTCGTCGACGAGCAGAAGAACGGCCGTCCGTTCTTCCTCTATCTCGCGTTCAACGCGCCGCACGCGCCGCACCAGGTGCCGGACAGCTACAAGGCGCCGTACGCGTCGCTGCCAGAGCCGCGTCGCACCTATGCCGGCATGGTATCGGCGATGGACGAAGCCATTGGACAGCTGCTCGACGCGCTCGAGCGCAATGGCCAGACGCGCAACACGCTCGTCGTGTTCGCGAGCGACAACGGCGGGCCGGCGCCGGGCAAGGTGACGGACAACGGCAGGTATCGCGCGGCCAAGGCGACCGTTTACGAAGGCGGCGTGCGCTCCGCGGCCGCCGTTTCGTGGCCCGGCCGCATCAAACCCGGCGGCAGCACCGCGGAGCCGTTGCACATGGTCGACTGGTATCCGACCATCGTGAAGCTCGCCGGCGGTACGCTCGAGCAAAAGCTGCCGATCGACGGTCGCGACGCGTGGCCGACGATCGCGAACGGCCGTCCCTCGCCGCACGGCGAGATCCTGATCAACGCCGCGCCGATGGGCGGCGCCATCCGCGCCGGCAAGTGGAAGCTCGTACTCAACGGCGATTCGCACACCCGCGAAGTGAGCCGCCGCGAGAAAGGCGCCGGCATCGACCCGGCAGTGACGCAAATCGAACTCTTCGATCTCGCCGCCGATCCCGGCGAGCAACGCAACCTCGCGGACGCGAATCCGGGGAAGGTGAAGGAGCTGCGCGCGCGATATCAGAAGCTCGCGGACCAGATGGTCGCGCCCAAGCTCCGGCCGAGGGACCCAGCCTTCAAGTCCCCGAAGGTCTGGGGTGAAGGGCGTTAGCCTCACGCACGAGGCGGACGCCGACGCCGAGAAGGCGGCGCAGGCTGGGAATGACCTCCGACCGCCATTCGTGCAGCGAACGGCGCTTCAACCGCAAGTCCACGTGCGCGAACGTGTTGACGATCGCGACCTGCGGCGGTGGCGCGTTCGGCACGCCGCGGCTCATCGCCAGGCTCTCGGTGAAGTGCGCCTTGTGGTCGGTCACGCTGTGCACGATCACGAGCCGCGTCGTGACACGGTCGGCGTAATGGCACGGCGACATCATGCGGACCCAGCCGTCCACGTACGGCGCGGCCTCGTCGTAGAGCGCGTCGAACCGCTTGGGATCGCGGTTGTCCACGAGCCGGAACATCGCCTGCTCGGCAGGCGAGAAGACGGCGGGATCGACCGCATGTGACGGGTCCGCGATCTTCGCGTCGAGCATCGCCGCGAACCATTCGCGCGTCGGCGACTCGGGAATCAGATGGATGTTCCCGTTCAGGAACTTCCATCGATCGTCACCCTTCACCGGCAGCGCAACCCGTCCGTTGTGACCTTCCGCATCGTACGCGCCGGTAAAGACGTACCTCATCGTCCGCTTCAGATCGAAGTAGCCGCCGAAGATCAGCGCGAAGCTCGTACGCGTGCGGACCGCCTCACGCGTGAGACCGATCAGCACCGGCGCCGCGCCGAAGCTGAAGGCGAGCAGGCCGACGCGCGAGGCGTCCACGTCGTCGCGCCGCGTCAGCGCGCGCAGCGCCGTCTCGAGATCCTCGGTGTCGTCGAGCCCGATCTGATAGCGCTGCATCTGGGCGAAGTGCGGCGTCATGACCGTCCAGCCCAGACGCGCGAGCCGGCGGCACAGCGCCTCCAGCCGGGGGTCGCGCGCGCCTTCGTGCGTGAAGCCGTGCGTGACGACGAGTGCGGGCCGGAGCCCGCGTCTTCCCGTCGTGTAGAGATCGAATGCGACGGGCCGTCTGCCGGGTTCGTCGGTCACGTGATGGCTCACCTGCGGCCTGCCGCCGAGGCGCTTGAAGATCGTGCGACGCTCGCCGGCCGCGAAGTCGCGGATGAATGCCGCGGCCCAGAGCGTTTCACACGCGCTGCGGAACATGGGTAGTCCGAGGAGTCCGAGGAGTCCGAGTGGTCCGAGGAGTCCGAGGAGTCCAAATAGTCCAGTCCTGCAGCTTTTCGAAGGCCTCTGCGTACTGTTCGAGCAGCGTCGGCGTGGCGGAAGGAAACGATGGAAGCCGCAGCACGTTCTCCTGCAGCGCGACGGTCCGCGGCAGCGCGTCCGGCGCGCAGATCGACACGTGGCTGGAATCCGGCAGTCGAGCGATCGACCTCCAGTGCCCCTCGGTGAAGAACGGCTGCTGATGGACGAGCGGGTAACGCGGCTGCGACACGTCGCAGCCCTCCGCACGCAGCGCGGCGATCAGGTCCGCGAGGGGCAGGCCGCCGAAGCGCTCAGGCCGATAGCGCACCAGGTTCTCGAAGTAAACGCGCTCGACGTGCGGCGGCCCCGGGAACGTCTCGAAGCCGAGCTCCTCGAGCCTGGTGTTGAGCCACTCGATGTTGCGGCGGCGCCGCTCGTTGCGCTCGTCGAGATGCCGCAGTTGCACGCGGCCGATCGCCGCCGAGAGCGGAGACATCCGCGTCTTGATGCCGAAGCTCGTGGCTGCGAACCGGCGCGCCGGCGTCTGCAGCTCCAGGGTACGAACGATGTCGCCGAGGCACGTGGCGCGTTCGTGGTACTCGTCATCGTCGGTGAGAAGCATCCCGCCCTCGCCGGCGGGCGCGAGCTTCGACGTCTGCAGGCTGAACACGGCGACGTCGCCGAACGCGCCGCACGGCACGCCGCGTGACGTCGCGCCGAGCGCGTGCGACGCGTCTTCGACGATCTTCAGGCCGCGCCGCCGCGCGATCGCGCCGAGCTCGGTCATGCGCGCCGGCATGCCCCAGAGATGTACGACGACCATCGCGCGCGTGCGCGCGGTGATCTTCCGCTCGACGTCTTCAGGATCCAGCCCGAACCGCTCGCCTTCGATCTCGCAGAACACCGGCACGGCGCCGACCCACAGCATCGGCAGCACCGATGCCCAGAAGGTCGCCGACGGCACCAGGACCTCGTCGCCCGGCTCGAGCCCAATCGCGTGAAACGCCGCGAGCAGGCCGAGCGTGCCGTTTGCATGCGCGAGCGCATGACGCCGGCCGATGCGGCGACGAAAGTCCGCTTCGAGCTCGCGCGTGACCGGGTGGTTCGAGAGATCGCCGTGGCGCATCACGTCGATGACAGCGGCTTCGTCTTCTTCGGTCAGGATCGGCCAGCGGTTCGCCTCGACCTGGTCGAGCGTCACGCACGGGGGGCCACCGAAAAACGCGGGTGTCATGCGGCTACTCCCTGTAGAAGGTTCCACTCCTGGTCCACACGGCGCCGATAGCCCTCGACGTCGTCTGTCGCGCGGCGCACGTCGCCGCCGTGCAGCGCCAGCGCGATGGCACGCACGCGATCGAGATGCTCGAGATTCGCGCCGAGGCCGCCGCGCCTCACCCATTGCGCGATGTTGGTCCGCCGCCGCAGGTAATCCTCGAGCGTGCGGCAGTGCTCGTGCGCCGCGGACCACGCCGGGGCGACGACGGTCTGTTCGAGGCCGGGGAACGTTTCGAGCGCAGCAGCGTTGGCGCAACTGAAGGTGTTGGCGCAACTGAAGTTGCGCCCTACGGATGTGGCGCCAAGCCGCCCGGTCACCCGTGCGAGCACCGCACGCGCCAGCGTCGTGCAGCCGCTCAACTTGCCGCCGTACACGCTGATCCATGGCCGCACGCGATCCACATGGATGCGGTGACGGCGCGAGAGACACGGCGATGGGCCTTCGATCTGCGCGCCCCGCCGCACGGCGACAGGCCGCACGCCGCAGCGGAGCGAGACGATGTCGGAGGGGCCGAGCGGCCGCGCCAGATGACGATTGAGTTGCGCGAGGAGATAGCGAATGTCGCGCGGTTCGACGCGTCGCGCATCCTCCATCTCCGGGTGGATCGTGTCCGTCGAGCCCCAGAGCGCAACGGGTCCCCATGGCACGAACGACATCGCGTTGCCGGCGACGCCGTTGTCGAACGCGAGGTGATGTCGGTGCGACGGCTCACGCGCCACCGCCATCGACACGCCGCGGCTGAGCACGTGACGGTACGGGCTCTCGATGCCGTTTCTCGCATTGACTTCGTCCGTCCACCCGCCAGCGGCGTTGACGACGATGCGCGCGCGAACGTGTGTCTCCGCGCCGGTGAGCGTGTCGCGCAGATCGACTCGCCACGCACGTCGGGACGGCTCGTATCGCGCAGCTTCGAACGACGTGTAATTAAGTGCGACGCTCTCGCCGGCCGTACCGAGGATCCACGCGAGCACGAAACGGGCGTCTGAGGTCGCGAGGGTGGCCTCCTCATAGGTCAGCGCGCCGGATACGACGCCGGGCTCCAGCAGCCGGCGCTCGTCGAACTCGCGCTCGAACCGCGGACGCCGGCGTCGAGCGCCTCCGAGGAGCCAGTAGGCATAGAGCACGAACTGCACGAAGGCACGGCTGCGTCCGCCTGGCTCGGGGATGTAGCGGATCGACGTCGGGCGGATCTCCTCGGGCTGCTGCGCGATCAGCCGATCGCGCGACGCACTGAGGCGCGCGACCGTCACCAGCTCCCAGTCCTTCATGTAGAGCAAGCCGCCCCAGATCAGCATCGCCGACGCCTGGCTCGTGCCGCCGCCGAAGTCGCCGCGATCGACCAGCAGCACGCGGTAGCCCGCAGCGGCGAGCGCGCGATACACGCTCGCGCCGTTGATGCCGCCGCCCACGACGACGACGTCAACGTCCGTCGGCAACGATATGAGAGACATGGGGTCAACTCCCAAAGACCAAAGACCAAGGGCCAAGTATGGAAATTCCCAAGGACCAAAGGCCAAGGGCCAAGTACGGAAACTTCCAAGGACCAAGGGCCAAGGGCCAAATACGGAAACTCCCAAAGGCCAAAGGCCAAAGGCCAAAGGCCAACGAGCTTACGTGCTCCAGAGCGAAGCTACCGCGGCGCGGCGGACAAGTCGTGAAGAAGGGATGAAAAACTCTGTGGAGTGAGCGGCTTATCAAGGACCAAGAGCCAACGTTGGCCCTTGGTCCTTGGTCTTTGGTCTTTCCAGGCCGGCGCTCGTCAACGGCCTGGTTGGTTACGCGGGCCGATACTTCACATACTTCGGTTGCCACATCGCCGCCGCGACGCGCTCCTCGATCTCACGGGGCGTGAGCTCAGGAGCCGCGCCGGCATCGACGAGCGCACGGCCGACGGCGACAGCGACCGCCTGGGAGATCTCGCGGAGATTCGCCAGCGACGGGAAGATCGGGGCGCCGGCCCCGCCCGCCACATTGGCGAACCCGTGCACCGCCCGCGCGGCCGCGGAGAACGTCACGTCCGGCAGCCAGCGGGCCCTGACGACCGTCGCCCCCAGGCCGATGCCCGGGAACACCAGCACGTTGTTGCCCTGGCCGATGTGATGCGTGACGCCGTTCAGCTCCACCGGCGGGAACGGACTGCCGGTGCCGACGATCGCCGCCCCGTTGGTCCAGCGCAGGATGTCAACCGGCTTTGCCTCCACCTTGTCGGTCGGATTCGAGAGCGCCAGCACCACGGGCCGCTCGCAGCTGCGATGCATCGCCTTGATGACGTCCTCGGTGAACGCGCCGGACTGTCCCGACACGCCGATGAGCACGGTCGGCTTGAACTGCGTGACCACGTCCATCAGGCCGAAGCGGCCGGCGCGCTCGCTCGTCCAGCCGGCGGCGACCGACGGATCTGCCGCGACATCGCGCTTGTGCTCGTCGAGATTCGGCCGATCGGTCAGGATCAACCCACGCGAGTCGACGCAGAGGACCCGCCGCCCCAGTTCCGCGGCCGGCACGCCCGCTTCGTGCAGCGCGACGCGCAGTTGCATGGCGCACCCGGCGCCCGATGCTCCAGCGCCGAAGAAGACCACGCGCTGATCCTCGAGCCGCTGCCCGATGCGCTCGATCGCCGTCCGCACGCCCGACTCGACGACGGCGCCGGTACCCTGGATGTCGTCGTCGAAACTGGGCAGCGACCGGCGATAGCGCCGCAGCACCTGGAACGCGCGCTGGTTGGCGAAGTCCTCCCACTGCACGAGCACGCCGGGGAAGACGTTGCCGATCGCCTCGACGAGCTCGTCGAGCAGCGAAATGTACTCGTCGCCGCGCAGCCGTCGATGGCGGACGCCGAGGTAGAGCGGATCGGCCAGCAGCGCCTCGTTGTCCGTGCCGACGTCGATGTCGAGCGGCAGCGTGTGCGCCGGGTGAATGCCGGCGCCCGCGGTGTAGAGCGCCAGCTTGCCGATGGCGATGCCCATGCCGCCGACGCCCTGGTCGCCGATGCCGAGGATGGCCTCGTTGTCGGTGGCGACGATGACGTCGGGATGGTGCAACTTCGCATTCAGCAGCACCTCGGCGATGCGGCCGCGATCCTCCGTCGAGATGTACACGCCGCGCGGGCGCCGATAGATGTGGCTGTAGCGCTCGCACACCTTGCCGACCGTCGGCGTGTAGATGATCGGTATCATCTCCTCGAGGTGGTGGAGGACCAGCCGGTAGAACAGCGTTTCGTTGCGATCCTGCAGCGATGCCAGGAACAGGTACTTGGCGACGTCGTCGCCCGCCCTGAGGTAGTTCTGGTACGAGCGCTCTTCCTGTTCGGCCTCGCTCGACACCGCCGGCGGCAGGATGCCGCGCAGGCCGAGCTCGTTTCGCTCTTCCACGCTGAAGCAGGTGCCCTTGTTCAGGAACGCGTCGTCCTTGAGGGCGGCGCCGCGGGCGAGCACGGGAATGAACGGCTCGCCCGTCTTCGGATCGATCTGAACTTCGTAGGGACTCGCCGGGCGCGAGCCCGCTTCGACGGTTACCACGTGCGCGCCTCCATTGGCAGATACTCACGCTTCGTCGGTCCGACGTAGATCTGGCGCGGACGCGTGATGCGCGTATCGGGATCGTTGCGCATCTCGAGCCACTGCGCGATCCAGCCGGGCAGCCGGCCGATCGTGAACATGACGGTGAACATGTTGACGGGAATTCCGAGCGCCTTGTAGATGATGCCCGAATAGAAGTCGACGTTCGGATACAGCTTGTGGCTGATGAAGTAGTCGTCGGAGAGCGCGATCTCCTCGAGGCGCATCGCGATCTCGAGCTGGTGGCTCGTCACGCCCATGGCGTTGAGCACGTCCGTGCACGCCGACTTGAGGATAGCCGCGCGCGGGTCGTAGTTCTTGTAGACGCGGTGTCCGAAGCCCATCAGACGGCTGTTGTCCTTCTTGTCTTTCGCGCGGTTCACGAACTTCTGGACGTCGCCGCCGTCGGCCTCGATCTTGTCCAGCATCTCGATTACTTCCTGGTTGGCGCCGCCGTGCAGCGGACCCCAGAGCGCGCTGATGCCGGCGGCGATGCTCGCGAACAGGTTCGCGCGCGAGCTGCCGACGACGCGGACAGTGCTGGTCGAGCAGTTCTGCTCGTGATCCGCGTGCAGGATGAGCAGCAGGTCGAGCGCTCTCGCCACGACCGGGGGCACCGTGTACTCCTCGCACGGCGTTGCGAACATCATGTGAAGGAAGTTCGAGCAGTAGTCCAGGCGATTGCGCGGGTAGATGAAGGGCTGGCCGATCGAATGTTTGTATGAATACGCCGCGATCGTCGGCATCTTCGCAATCAGCCGCGTGACGCTCTCGTGATCGCTGTCCGGCTGCTGGTAGAACGTCGCGAGCGCGCCGACCGCCGCGGCGCAGACCGGCATCGGGTGCGCGTCCTTCGGCAGCGCGCTGAAGAAGCGGCCGAAGTCCTCGTGCAGCATCGTGTGCGTGGTCACCGCGCGGGTGAACGCCTCGAGCTCGTCTTTCTTCGGCAGCTCGCCGTGAATGAGCAGCCAGGCGACCTCGAGGAACGTGCTGTTCTTCGCGAGCTCCTCGATGGGGTAGCCCCGGTAGCGCAGGATCCCCTGCTCGCCGTCGATGAATGTGATCGCGCTCTGGCAGGCGCCGGTGTTCCCGAAGCCCGGATCGAGCGTGATGAGCCCCGTCTTCGCGCGCAACTGCCGGATGTCGATTCCGATTTCGTTCTCGGAACCCTTCACCAGCGGCAGCGTCACGCTCTTGCCGTCGTAGCGGATGTCCGCGGCTTCGGCGGGAGAAGCCGCTGTGATCGGTGCGGACATGATGTGCTTGCCTCCGTTCGTGCGGTCGCCTGTGCTCCCGCTGTCTTCGCGGTGTGCGAAGGTGTCGATGGTCGATAGCGGGAGAGTCCGAATCACCAGAGCAAAGCGTCTGCCACCGGCCGGCGGCGGGAAAACGGGTCGAGCGGCCATTATTTGGCCGGAAATCCGGGCCGACTGGCGCCGCCCCGCGGCAGTCCGGCTCCGGCGCCGGGTTTTCGACACGCTTCGAGTTGGGGGGCCGGCTCCGGCTCCCCGGCTCCACGGCTTCCCGACGCCCCGGCTCCCCGGCCCCCCGGTCCCCCGGTATCGGTGTACGCTGTTGCGCCATGACTCCATTGACGCGCCGGGAGGCGCTGACACTGGCGGGGACGGCGGGGGCAGCGGCGATCGCGTCGGCACGTGCGGCCGCACAGGGCGGCGGACGCGTGGTGAAGAACGGACGGCTGAAGCAGTCCGCCTGCCGCTGGTGCTATCGCAAGATCCCGCTCGATGATTTGTGCCGCGAAGGGGCGGCGATGGGCCTTGTCGCCATGGACCTGCTGCAGCCCGACGAATGGGCGACGGCGGCGAAGTACGGCCTTGTCTGCTCGACGGGTTATCCGGGCAAGGGTGGCGGCTCGATCCCCGACGGGTTGAACAACCGGGCGCTGCACGACGAGATCGTGCGGACCTTCACGGCGGCGTTGCCGAAGGCGCGCGAGGCGAAGGTGGCGAACCTGATCACGTTCTTCGGCAACCGGCGCGGCATGCCGGACGCCGAGGCGATCGACAACTGCGCGGCGGCGCTGAACCGCATCAAGCCGATTGCGGAGGACACGGGGGTCAACGTGATCGTCGAGCTGCTGAACAGCAAGGTCGATCACAAGGACTATCAGGGGGACCACACCGCGTTCGGCGTCGAGGTCATGAAGCGCGTCGCCTCGCCGCGCGTGAAGCTGCTCTACGACATCTACCACATGCAGATCATGGAGGGAGATGTCATTCGCACGATTCGCGACAACTGGGATCACATCGCGCATTACCACACCGGCGGCGTGCCCGGCCGCCACGAGCTGGACGCGACGCAGGAGCTGCAGTGGGCGACGATCGCGTCGGCGATCGTCGCGAAGAACTTCGACGGCTACTTCGCGCACGAGTTCATCCCGACGCGCGATCCGCTGATGTCGCTGCGCGAAGCCGCCGCGCTGTGCGACGTGTAACGTGCGACGATGGCGCAACTGAAGTTGTGCCCTACGGACGCATGCACCGTGACGCATTTCGCGTAGGGGCCGACCTTGGTCGGCCCGCGGGCGGAGCAAGCTCCGCCCCTACGACGGCGCCGCCATGAAGCTCGGTCTCGGCCTTTACCGTCACATGCTGACGCGCGACAACTTCCGCTTCGCGCGCCAGGCAGGCGCGACGCACATCGTCGCGCATCTCGTCGACTACTTCCGCGGCGCCGCGGACGCGCGCCACGATCAGCCGGTCGGCGCGGATCGCGGCTGGGGGCCGGCGGGCGATCCGGACCGCTTGTGGACGCTCGAGGAGCTCACCGCGTTGCGGAAGAAAATCAACGCCGCCGGTCTCGAGCTCGCCGCGATCGAGAACTTCGATCCGGCGCACTGGCACGACGTGCTGCTCGACGGCCCACGCAGGCGGGAGCAGATCGAGAACCTCAAGACGATCGTCCGCCGTGTCGGTCAGGCCGGCATTCCGATCCTTGGCTACAACTTCAGCATCGCCGGCGTCTGTGGCCGCGTGACCGGTCCGTTCGCGCGCGGCGAGGCCATCGCCGTCGGCATGGACGGTCCGGTGGACACGCCGATGCCGCAGGGCATGGCGTGGAACATGGTGTACGACGAGCGTGCCGAGGGCACCGAGCCGTCGATCACGCACGACGAGCTGTGGCGGCGGCTTGGCGAGTTCCTCGACGAGCTCGTGCCGGTCGCGGAAGCTGCCGGCGTCGTCCTCGCCGCGCATCCCGACGATCCGCCGATGCCCACGATGCGCGCGCAGCCGCGGCTGGTCTACCGGCCGGACCTGTATCAACGGCTGCTGGATCGCCGGCCCAGTCCCTCGAATGCCCTGGAGTTCTGTCTCGGGTCGATCGCCGAGATGGCGGAAGGCGACGTCTACGACGCCGTCGATCGCTACAGCGCGCAGCGCCGCATCGCCTACGTCCACTTCCGCAACGTCGTCGGCAAGGTGCCGCACTACCGCGAAGCGTTCGTCGATGACGGGGACGTGGACATGCTGCGCGTGCTGCGCATCCTGCGGAAGAACGGCTACGACGGCGTGATCATCCCGGACCACACGCCGCAGATGACGTGCGCCGCGCCGTGGCACGCCGGCATGGCGTACGCGCTCGGCTACATGCGCGCGGTACTGTCCCTGGTCCCTAGTCCCTGATCCCGAGTCCCTGGTCCCTGGTCCCGGGACCCGACCAGGGACCCGCGACCCATGACCGGGGACCCGTGACCAGTGACTAGGGACCAGGGACCAGCAAGCGTCTAGAACGAAAAACGCACCTGGAATTGCACGCGTCGCGGTGTCTGGTATCCGTTGGCGACGCCGACGCCCGCGCCGCGGGGGCGCGACCGCGACGCGATCAGGTTGCCCTCTGCGTCGTACGGCAGATTGCGGATCGTCACCGGATCGTTCGGGTTCGGGAAGTTGATCGTCGTGTTGCGGCCCGTGACGATCGCCTGGTTCGGCGCGTTGAACATGTCCGCGCGGAGCTGGATCGTCCGGCCCCCCGGCAGCCGGATGTTGCGCGCGATCGACAGGTCGAACACGCTCTGGAAGCAGCCGCGCAGGTAGTTCTGCCCCGACTCCAGTCCGTCACTCCCGACCAGCGGGCCGTTGAACGCGGCCGGGTTGAACTGCTGGTACGGGTTGTCGCTGCAGCCCGACATGGTGTTGCCGACGATGCGCACGCGCGCGCCGTAGTCGGGTGACCCCGTCAGGTTCTGGCTCGATCCGCCGCTCTGGTAGCTGTAGCCGACGGAGTACCCGGTACCCGTGCGGCCCTGCCAGACGCCCGAGAGCTGCCAGTCGTTGATGACGAGGCCGAGCGCCCGCTTGGCCGGGTCGCTGCTGCGGAGGTCCGGCATGTCCCACACGAAGTTCGCGCGCATGATGTGCTTCGACGTGTTGACGACGCCGAGCAGATCGTTCGCCCGCTCCTGATCGGGCAGGAACTCGAACGAGCCGTCGGCGTTGTGCCGCAGCCGCGCGCCGGCCTGCTGCCGATCCGACAGGCTGATCGTGTCGTGGAACCCGAACGACAGCCCCCGTTGGAACCGCCGGCGGAAGGCCACCTGCAGCGAGTGATACGTCCGCCAGCCGCGGTTCATCAGCACTTGCACCGAATCGAAGCCGCGAATCGAGCGCATCAGGTTCGTCGTCACCGCCGTCGCGCCGGCGACCGCGGTCGGCGTCAGCGTCCGATCCTGGTTCTCCGGCAGGAACGCCGCGCCGAAGTCGACCGCGTTGACGTTCACCGCATCGACCTGGTTATAGGCGTGCTGGCCGACGTACGAGGCGTCGAACGACGTCGCCCACGGCAGCGCCATCTGGATGCCGACGTTCCACTGTTGCGAGGTCGGGATCTCGGTGTCACGCTGGATCGCGAACGCCTGCGGGGCGCCCTGCGTCGCCAGCCCGCCCTTGCCGAGCGACTGTAGTTGTCCCCAGCGCACGGTGACGGTGCTGGAGATCGGCGGGTTGTTGACGCCGCGTGAGTACTGCGTCGAGCTCGGACGATCGAAGAAGGTGCCAACGCCGCCCCGCAGCACGATCCGCTGCCCGCCGGTGAGGTCGTACGCCATCCCGAACCGCGGGCCGATGCCGAGGTACGGCGCGTTGAAGGTCGCCTTGTCCGGCAGCCCGCCCTGGCCGGGGAGGAAGATCCCGTTCGCCAGCGTGCCGGTGCCCGGCACGAGCGTGCCGAACGCGACCGTGGAGTTGGGACCGAGGAACTGCCCGGTAATCGGGTTCATTGCCTGGCGATTGCTGCCCGAGCAGGGATACACGCCGTTGGCGCAGCCCGCCACGTAGAGCGTCGGCGCGTTCGCGATCTTGTACTGATCGGGCAGGAAGTTGGAGGCCTGTCCGAGCTTGTCGTACTGCGGCGCCTGATGAACGAAGCGGAGGCCGTAGTCCATCGTCAGGCGATTGGAGATCTTCCAGTTGTCCTGGACGTACCCTTCCGTGTTCCGGTAGACCGCGCTCGTCTCGATGTACTTCTGCGCCTGCAGATAACTGCTGAACGTGCCGATCGCCGCGTTGGCGAATCCGAACGAGGTGTCGAACGGATTGGTGCCTACCGAGTCGTGCGAAAAGCTGATGTTGCCGAAGGCGTTGTTGCCCACCTGCTCGGCCTTGTAGCTGTAGGTGTTGTAGAAGCCGGTCTTGAGCGTGTGCCGGCCCCACACCTTCGTCAGGCTGGCGGCGAAATCCTGCGTCCGGTTGATGTTGAACCAGCCAGGGAAGCCGATATTCGGGGGCGCGTTCGCCACCCGGCCGCCCCATGAGAACGGCGGCGTCTTGGCCATGCGCGTGCCGTCCCAGAACGGCGGTGAGAGCTGGTTCAGCGCCTTCACGGCGTAGTAGCCCGGGTTCAACACCGTGGCATCGGGGAAGAGGAACGGCAACCCGTCGAGGCCGACCGCGTTCAGGTACGACCGATCGGTCATCGGCACCCCTTGCGAACCTGCCGGGTTGTTGCAGAAGATCGCGCCGGTGCCCGACTGTGCCTGCGCGCACCCGGCCAGCTCGTTCTGGCTGCGTCCGTAGGTTGCCTCGAAGAACATCGTCGGCGTGATCGTGTAGTTCACCGACATCGTCAGGTTGCTGACCGGCGCGGTCTGCATCTTGGTGTCGTTGAAGCCGGGGATGGTGCCGAGGAACGTGTAATCCTTCTGCCGCCAGGCCGAGTACTTCGCATTGGCGCGCAGGTTGGTCGAAATCGTGTAGTCGACGCGGACGGCGGGCTGCCACGAGAGGATGCTCTCGTCCGGCCGCGTGATCTCGTAGTTGTAGTTCTGCTGCGCCTGCATGTTCTCGGGCGCGATATTGGGCAGTGGATACATCTTCAGGATGTTCAGGCCCGGCTGGTACAGCATGTCGGCCGGGATGCGCCCGAGCACGCCGCCGTCGGCGAAGCAGGCGACCTGGCTCGAAGCGCTGCAGGTGCCCGACAGCCGCGGATCCTTGACGTACGGATACGGGTTGCCGTTGTTGTCGGTGGACTGCGAGAAGTCGCCGCGGCGCTCGAGCTCCGTTGGCATGCGGTGGCGGATGACGTTGTTGCCGGCGGTGCGCGGCGCGAACTCCTGCGCGTAGAAGAAGAACAGCTTGTTCTTGCCGCCCGGCTTGCCGATGGGACCGCCGATCGAATAGCCCCAGTCACGCTCCTTGAGCGTGGGCTTCGGGTCGCCGTTCAACTTGTTCGTCTTGCTGTTCGAATACCAATCGGAGTTCCGCTCGACGTCGTAGAACGATCCGCGAAAGCGGTTCGTGCCGGTCTTCGTGACGGCCGTCACCTGGACGCCGCTCGACCGGCCGTACTCGGCCTGGTAGCCGGACGTGAGCACCTTCACTTCGGCGATCGACTCGACGTTCATCTGCAGCAGCGGCCGGTTGCTGCCGGTGTCCATCGTCGAGACGCCGTCCATCATGATGTTCGGGCTGCCGCCGCCGCCGATGCGCTGCGGCGTGTTGTTGCCGTCGGTCTCCACGCACGGCGCAAGCGTCGCCAGCTCGGTGAAGCTGCGGCTGAAGATCGGCAGCGACTCGACTTCCTCGGTCGTGACGACGAAGGAGCGCTCGCCGCTCTGCGCCTGCACCAGCGGCGATTCGGCTTGCACCGTGACGGTCTCCGAGAGCGTGCCGACTTCGATCGTGAGGTTGGAGACGAGCACCCGCTCGCCCGGGCTGACGATGACGCCGGGCCGCTCCATGGTCTTGAATCCATCCATCGTCACGCGGAGGATGTACGTGCCCGTCGCGATGTTCGGGAATACGAAATCGCCCTCGGCATTCGTGTGCGTGTCGGACGAAGTGCCGCGGGTCGAGCTGACGAGCGTGACGGTCGCGCCCGGGACGACGGCGCCCGAGGTGTCCTTGACCGAGCCAGTGACGGTTCCCGTCGTAATCTGCGCGGCAGCCGGTGCCGCCATCGCGCAGAGCGCGAGAGCGGCCGCAACGAAGGCTGCCAGCGGCCTTCGAACGATCATGCTTGTACCTCCCCCGAAATACGTGATCGAGTCAGGGTGTGCTGAGATGCCAGTTTGGAGAGCAGGCGGAGGATACCATCCGTGGTGCGGCACAGAAAGAGAAATCTCACGGATTTGTCACAGAATTGTCGCCGCGACCTCGGCTATGGGCGACGCGCTTGACAGCAGGCGGGCGAAGGGTTTGAATCCGGTGCCATGAAACGCCTCAGCGCCGCCGCCGTGTTGGCGTTGATCGGCGCCGGCGCGGCGCTGGTGGCCTCCCAGGGGACGAAGAGCGGCAGTCCCGAGGACAACCTCCCGGCGAACATCACCCGGCTGACCGCGTTCGGCGAGCGCGCGTCGTGGTCGCCCGACGGGCGTTCCGTCGCGTTCATGTCGAAGAGCTTCGGCGACGCCTTCGTCGTGGACGTCGGCACGAAGCTGATTCGACTGCTCACGCACTATCCGAACGCCGGGTATCTGCGCGTCCAGTATCTGCCGAACGGCGATCTCTTCCTGATTGGCGCGCGCACGTTCACCGACATCCGCACGACGCGCTCGCGCGATCAGGAGATGTGGGTCCTGAAAGCCGGTTCGAGGCAGCCGGCTGTTCCGCTCGGCCACAAGATCTCCGAGGGCGTTGCCATCTCGCGCAAGACGATGAAGATCGCGTGGTCGAACACGCGCGGCCAGTACCCCGATCAGCTGGCGGCGGGTGAGTCGATCATTTACACGGCGGACATCGTCGACGAGGGTGGAAAGCCGGCGCTGGCGAACAAGAAGGAGGTCATCCGCGCGAAGGCGCCCGAGTGCACGCTCGAGGCGCAGGACTTCCGCAACGACGACACCGAGCTGGTCTACACCTGCTACCGTGCCGGACTCGCGGACGTGTTCGGCATCGACCTGAAGACGGGGAAGGTCACGACCTACCGGAAGATCGAAGGGGAGTACAACGAGGTCGAAGGGATCTTCCCGGACGGCACATACACACTCGTCGAGTCGAGCCGCGAACAGGCCAAGCACGACTCGAATCACATCGACATCTGGAAGCTGAAGCTGGAGCCGAACAGCACCGACTACGTGCGCATGACGCGCTGGGGCGACTATCCCGGATACAAGGCGTCCAACCCTGTCGTCAGCCCCGACGGCCGCACGATCGCGTTTCAATCAGCCCGCACGACCGACGAAGCCGGAGTCGGCTACGGGCTCTTCCTGCTGAGGATCAAATGACGGTCGGGGGTCAGGTCTTGAATTATCACTTTTTCACGGGTTCAAGACGTGGACTGCCCGCCAGCGGGAGATCCTGCACAAAGTGATAATTCAAGACCTGACCCCGAGGATTGCACGCATGCCGACCCGCAGAGATTTTCTCATCACGACCGCCGCCCTACCCGCGCTCGCACTCGATCTTTCCGCCGCGCAGCAGCCCGCCGCGAAAGCGCCGCGGCGCGGGCCGAAAATCGGCACCGTCACCTACAACATCGCCCAGGACTGGGACGTCGACACGATCATCAAGAACCTTACGGCCGTCCGCATGGACGGCGTCGAGCTGCGGACCACGCACAAGCACGGCGTCGAGCTGAGCCTGACGCCGGCGCAGCGCGCCGACGTGAAGAAAAAGTTCGAGGATTCATCGGTGAAGCTTGCCGGCCTCGGGACGGTCTGCGAGTACCATTCGCCGGACCAGGCGGTCGTCCGCAAGTGGATCGAGGAGACGAAGCAGTGGTGCCAGCTCGCGCGCGACGTCGGATCGCCGAGCGTCAAGGTCCGGCCGAACGGCCTGCCGAAGGAGGTGCCGGAGGAGAAGACGCTCGAGCAAATCGGCAAGTCGCTGAAGGAGTGCGGCGACACGGCGCGCGATAACGGCGTACTGATCCAGCTCGAGGTGCACGGGAGCGGCACGGCGCGTGTGCCGCGCGTCCGCAAGATCCTCGATTACGGCGGCAACCATCCGGCCGTGAAGGTGTGCTGGAACTCGAACCAGGACGATCTGCTCGACGGTGGCTTCGCCAGCAACTTCAAGCTGGTCCGCGACCAGATCGGACAGGTTCACATGCGCGATCTGTTCCTCGAGGAGTATCCTTGGCGCGACCTGATTCGGGCGCTGCACGCCATGAACTTCCAGGGGTTCTGCTTCGCCGAGATTCCGGAGTCGGCCGATCCGCTGCGTGTGCTCAGGTACTTCCGCGGGACGTTTCTGGCCTACGAGGCAGGTCTCATGACGTAGTCCAGTTTTTCCCGATCACGAGTGACGGATTCCGACGCGACGCTCTTATAAGGGGGAGATAATGAGTGTGCCAGGGTCACGTGTGTTCGTTGCGCTCGCCATTGCCTGCGCCGGGTGGGGCGGACCGCCAGCCGCCGACGCGCAGGTGCTCTACGGATCCATCGTTGGAAACGTCAGCGATTCCACCGGCGGCGCGCTGCCGGGAGCGACCGTCGCGATCGTCCACGAAGAAACGAAGCTGACGCGGGAAACCGTGTCGGACACTGCCGGCGCCTACCGGTTCACCGCGGTGCCGACCGGCACCTACACCGTCAACGTCACGGTTCAGGGGTTCCGCACGTTCAGCCGCCAGGGCGTCGTGGTGACGTTGAACAACGTGACGCGCATCGACGCCGCGTTGCAGGTCGGGCAGCTTGCCGAAACCGTGACCGTCAGCGCGGAATCATCGCTGCTGCAGACCGACCGGGCCGAGGTGCGCGCCGAGCTGAACACCACAGAGCTCCAGAACCTGCCGGTCCCGATCGGGCGCAACTACCAGCGCCTCTTCAAGGTGCTGCCCGGCTTCACGCCGCCCGAGGACGCGCACTCGATTCCGTCGAACCCGTCGCGCGCGCTCGTCTTCAACGTCAACGGCGCGAGCCGCAGCTCGAACAACACGCGCATCGACGGCGTGAGCACGACGAACGTCTGGCTGCCGCACGTCGCCGCCTACGTGCCTGCGCTCGAATCGCTCGAGACCGTCAACGTGGTCACTAACAGCTTCGACGCCGAGCAGGGGCTCGCCGGCGGCTCGGCGATCAACGTGCAGATCAAGAGCGGCACGAACAAGCTCTCGGGATCGGCGTTCGAGTACTACAACGACGAGTCGATGCGGTCGCACAACTACTTCACACCGCCGGGAACGCCGAAGGGGGAGTGGAAGTACAACCAGTACGGCGGCACGCTCGGCGGCCCGATCGTGCGCAACAAGCTGTTCTACTTCGCCAGCTACGAGGGCACGCGCGACAAGCAGAACACCGCGCGTACGATCTCGGTGCCGACCGAGGCACTGCGGCGCGGCGACCTCTCGGGTGCCCCCAATCCGATCTACGACCCGCGGACGGGGAACGCGGACGGCTCCGGCCGCACGGCATTCTCCGGCAACGTCATCCCGGCGGACCGCATCGATCCGATCGCGAAGAAGATCATCGACCTGATGCCGCTGCCGAACCGGCGCAACGCGGACGGGACGGTCCCGGAGATGAACAACTACTTCATCCAGGCGCCCTTCGAGTTCAACCGCTGGACGCTGGACACGAAGGTGAACTGGAACGCGTCGCCGAAGTTGAACATCTTCGGCCGCTACAGCCAGCTCGATTTCTGGACGTTCAACGAGACGGTGTACGGAGACGTGCTGCAGGGCGCGCCGATTGCCGGCGGCAATCCGGGCACCGGCGCCGGAGACACCTACAACTTCTCGGCGGGCGCGACCTACTCGTTCTCGCCGAGCCTGGTCGCCGACGCGCACTTCGGCTACGTGCGGATGTACACCGGGGTCGCGCACACCGACGTCGGTCAGAACAAAGGGATGGAGCTCTTCGGCATCCCCGGCCTGAACGGCACGCGCGCGTTCGAGGGCGGCATGCCGGTGTTCGACTTCGACGGCTACCAGGACATCGGCATCACCGAGACCTACATGCCGTACTACCGCGACGACGATCAGTACCAGACGGTCGTGAACTTCACGTGGAACAAGCGCAGCCACAACGTGCGGTTCGGCACCGACATCTATTACCAGGCGCTCAACCACACACAGCCGGAGATCAGCGGCGGCGACAACTTCGGCGCGCGCGGCGGTTTCCAGTTCCGCTCCAACCCGACGCTCGTACGCGGCGGCCCGACGGGGAACAGCTACAACGCGTGGGCTGGGTTCCTGCTCGGCCTGCCGACGCAGCTCGGACGGCTCCATGAAGTCGTCGCGCCTTACACCACGCGGATGCGCACCTTCAGCCTGTACGTCCGCGATCAGTGGCAGGCCTCGTCGAAGCTGACGATCTCGTACGGCACGCGCTGGGAGTACTTCCCGATTCCCACGCGTTCCGATCGCGGCCTCGAGCGCTACAACCCCGCGACCAACATGATGGAGATCGGCGGCGTCGGCTCGGTGCCGAAGGATCTCGGCATCAAGGTGGAGAAGGGACTCTTCGCGCCGCGGCTCGGCGCCACCTACCGCCTGACACCGACGACGATCGTCCGCGGCGGCTTCGGCATCACGAACGATCCGTACTCGCTGGCGCGGCCGATGCGTACGAACCATCCGATCCTCCTCAACCTCGTGGTCGACGCGCCTCACTCGTGGGGATCGGCGGGGACGACGGCCGGCGGCGTGCCGGCGATCGCCGATCCGGATCTCGGGAACGGGATCATCCCGATTCCGAGAAACGTCACGGCCTTCACCTTGCCCGACGAGTTCAATCGCGGCTACGTCAAGTCGTGGAACGTTGCCGTGCAGAAGGAGCTGAAGTGGGGATTCGCGGCTGAAGCGGCATACGTGGCGACGCGGCAGATCGATCAGCTCGGGTTCCGCGAGCTGAACTGGTCGCCGATCGGCGGCGGACAGGGCGGCCGGCAGTTGAACAGGGCGTTCGGACGCACGGCGCAGACGCGCCTCGTGGCGCCGATTGGCGACACGAAGTACGACGCGCTGCAGACGCGGCTCGATCGGCGGTTCGCCAACGGCTTCCAGGTCGGCGTCGCCTACACGCTCTCGAAGTCAGTCGGCATCGAGGGCTCGCCGAACAGCGACGGCACCGCGGCGATTCAGATCCCCGAGTTCTACCACCTGAACACGGCGCTGAGCCCGTTCGATCGGACGCACGCGGTGCACATCACCAACATCATCCAGTTGCCGTTCGGCGCGGGACGCCGCTGGCTGGCCGACGGCGTGCTCGGCAAGATCGTCGGCGGCTGGCAGGTGAACAACCTGATTAGCCTGATGAGTGGCACGCCGTTCAACGTTACCGCGTCCGGCACGTCGCTCAACGCGCCGGAGAGCGGCCAGCGCGCGGATCTTGTCGTCGATGAGGTGAAGATCCTGAACGGCAGGAACCGCGGCGTCTCCTACTTCGATCCGCTGGCGTTCAAGCCGGTGACCGAGCCGCGCTTCGGTACGGCGCCGTACCGCCTGCTGCGCGGTCCGGGTGTGGCAACGTGGGACCTCGGCGTGTTCCGCGAGTTCGGCCTGCCGCGCGGCTCGAACGTGCAGTTCCGGTTCGAGGCGTTCAACGTGCTGAACACGCCGCAGTTCGGCAATCCGGGCAGCAACGTGTCGAACCTGCGGCTCAATTCCGACGGGACGATCCGCGATCTGAACGGATTCTCCGAGATCACGAGCGCATCCGGCGAGCGTCAGATGCGCGTCGGCCTCCGCTTTGGCTGGTAAAAAACCGTGACACTCACCGTTTTCAGAAATTGCAGCACTCCAATGTTCAATTTTGAGAAACGGTGAGTGTCACGGTTTTTAGGCGAAACGCTTCGGCCGGTAAGGGGCAGGGGTAAAGGGCAAAGGGTAAAGGGTAGTCTTACCCCTCACCCTTTACCCTTCAGACGGAAGTTCCATACTCCCAGCTAGTTAGCAGCACCAGCGCCCATCCTCCACAAGACCAGCCAGATATCCGACCTCTTTCGATCCTTGATCGAAAGTCGGCAATATCTATACTTCTTCATCTACAAGTCAACAATGGTTTCGACCACCGCGAAACATGCGATTCGCGCATTGATTCAGCTGGCCACTCTTCCCGAAGGGCAGCACCTGGGAGGGCGTGAGCTCGCCCGCGTCGCCAGCATCCCGCCGAACTACCTCTCGAAGATTCTCTGGTCGCTCGGCAGCGCCGGTGTCATCGACGCCACGCGCGGGACCGGCGGGGGATACCGGCTGCGGCGGCCGGCGGAGACGATCCGGTTGATCGACATCGTCGAGCTGTTCGACAAGATGCGCTCGACCAACGGCTGCTTTCTCGACGGCGCGCACCACTGCAGCGATGCCACCGCGTGCACCGCGCACGAGGAGTGGCGGCAGGTGAAGTCCGCGTACATCCGCTTCCTCGAAGAGACCACGCTGTCCGCGCTGGCGACCGCCGAGCGGACGGGCACCCGCAAGGAGCCGCACCTGTGAAAAAGACGCTCGGCCCGAAGCTCCTGACCGTGCTGCTGCTGATTGTCGGCGCCGTCCTGCCGGCCGCGGCGCAGGACGCGTCGCAGCACTTCAAGCAGCACTGCGCCGCCTGCCACACGATCGGCGGCGGACGTCTCGTTGGTCCGGATCTCAAGAACGTCGCGGCGCGCAAGGACCGCGACTGGCTGATCGCCTTCATCCTCAATCCGCAGGCCGCGATCGATCGCAAAGATCCCTACGCCCTGCAGCTGCTGCAGGATGCGCGCGGCGTCGTCATGCCGGCGGTCCCCGGCCTCGATGCGTCGCTCGCAGCCGCGCTGCTCGCCTTCATCGACGCCGAATCGAAGTCGGGCCGGTCCACGCCCGCTCAGATCAGCGACGAGCCGTTCACCGACGCCGACGTGCAGCGCGGCCGGCAGTTGTTCCGCGGCGAGCTGCGTCTCGCCAGCGGCGCGCCGTCCTGCATCTCGTGCCACACCGTCCGCGGCGCGGGCGGCCTCGGCGGCGGACAGCTCGGTCCCGACCTCACGCGCGTCTACGAACGCCTCAACGGACGCGTGGGGCTCACGGCGTGGCTGGGCGCGCCCGCCACGCCGACGATGCAGTCGGTATTCGCGGCACGGACGCTGGCACCGGGCGAGGTCCGGCCGCTGGTTGCCTACTTCGAGGACACCGCGAGAGCGGGCGGACAGGACAACCGCAGCGGCGCGATCAACTTCGTGCTGCTCGGGCTCGGCGCCGCCGCGTTCGGGCTGGTGGTGATGGATTCCGCGTGGCGGAGCCGGTTCCGCAGCGTGAGGCGCGCGCTCGTCGAGCGCCGCGCCGCCGCGAGGTCATAGATGTCGAACACCACGATCCGCTGGATACGCGACGAAGACAAGGCCGGCCTCCGCAAGTGGGAGGAGTTCTACCGGAACCGCTGGCAGCACGACAAGATCGTGCGCAGCACGCACGGCGTCAACTGCACCGGCGGCTGCTCCTGGGGCATCTACGTCAAGAACGGCATCGTCACGTGGGAGATGCAGCAGCTCGACTATCCGATGCTGCAGGACGGCATCCCGCCGTACGAGCCGCGCGGCTGCCAGCGCGGCATCTCGTACTCCTGGTATCTCTACAGCCCGATTCGCGTCCGCTACCCCTACGTCCGCGGCGCGCTGCTCGATCTGTGGACGGAAGCGCGCGCCGAGCACGAAGACCCAGTCGAAGCCTGGCGGTCTCTGGTCGAGAACCCTGTCAAGCGCGCGCGCTGGCAGGTGGCTCGCGGGAAGGGAGGATTCCGCCGCTTCGACTGGGACACGGCCCTCGAGCTCATCGCCGCGGCGAATCTCTACACGATCCAGAAGTACGGTCCGGATCGCATTGCGGGGTTCTCGCCGATCCCGGCGATGTCGATGATCAGCTACGCGTCGGGCGCCCGCTATCTCCAGCTCATTGGCGGCGTCGCCCTCTCCTTCTACGACTGGTACAGCGACCTGCCGCCTGCCTCGCCGGAAGCCTGGGGCGAGCAGACCGACGTCCACGAATCGGCTGACTGGTACAACGCGAAGCTCCTCGCCGTCATGGGTTCGAACCTGAACATGACGCGCACGCCCGACTGCCACTTCGCCGCCGAGGCGCGCCACAACGGCACGAAGATGTGGGTCTTCGCGCCGGATTTCAACCAGGTCGCCAAGTACGCGGACGAGTGGATGTCGATCAACGCCGGACAGGACGGCGCGTGGTGGATGGCGGTGAACCACGTCCTGCTGAAGGAGTTCCACCACGAGACGCAGGTCCCGTACTTCGACGACTACGTGAAGCGCTACACCGATGCGCCGTTGCTCGTCGAGCTGCATGACGACGGCGGCACGTGGCGCGCCGGGCAGTTGCTGCGCGCGAATCGCCTCGAGACCTACGCCGAGGTCGAGAACGGCGAATGGCAGTTCCTGATGTGGGACGAGGGCGAGGCGCGGCCGAAGATGCCGATGGGCAGCGCCGGCTTCCGCTGGAGCGGCGAAAAAGGCAAGTGGAACCTGAAGCTCGAGGATGGCGTGAGCGGATCGCCGATCGATCCGGCGCTCACCTTCCTGCTCACCGGCGACGGCGACGTCCCCGTACTCTTCGACGACTTCGCGGACGGCCGTACGCTGAAGCGCCACGTGCCGGTGAGGCGCGTCACGCTGGCCGACGGCTCCGTCGCGACGGTCGCAACCGTCTACGACTTGCTGTTCGCGCAGTTCGGCGTCGGCCGCGGCCTGGCCGGCGACTACCCGAAGGACTACGACGACGAGTCGCAGCCGTACACGCCAGCGTGGTCGGAAAAGTACACCGGCCTCGGCCGCGACACGCTCATCCGCTTCGCGCGCGAGTGGGGGGAGACCGCGCGCCTCACCAACGGCAAGTGCATCGTCATCATCGGCGCGGGCATCAACCACTGGTACCACAACAACCTGATGTACCGCGCGGCGATGCACGCGCTGATGTTCTGCGGATGCGTCGGCGTCAACGGCGGCGGCCTCGCGCACTACGTCGGCCAGGAGAAGCTCGCGCCGGCCGAGCCCTGGAGCGCGATCGCGTTCGGGCGCGACTGGCATCCGGCCGCGCGGCTGCAGAACGCGCCGAGCTGGCACTACATTCACACCGACCAGTGGCGCTACGAACGTGACTTCGCCGAGTACCACACGGTGCCGGCTTCGAACAACGGCCACAAGTCGCTCGCGCAGGGGCACACGGCTGACATCCAGGTGAAGGCCGTCCGCAACGGCTGGCTGCCGTTCTTCCCGCAGTTCGATCGCAATCCGCTGTCGCTCGCGCCCGAGGCGAGAGCCGCGGGAGCGACCGGACACGGCGACATCGTGCAGCACGTCGTCTCGAAGCTGAAGAGCCGCGATCTGAAGTTCGCGGTGACGGATCCCGACGCGCCGGAGAACTGGCCGCGCGTCTGGTTCATCTGGCGCGGCAACGCGCTGATGTCGAGCTCGAAGGGGCACGAGTACTTCCTGCACCACTACCTCGGCACGCACACCAACAAGCTGGCGCAGGACGCGGCGGAGGGCACGGTTCACGAGATCGCGTGGCACGACAAGGCGCCATCCGGAAAGATGGACCTCGTCGTCGATCTCAACTTCCGCATGGACACGTCGGCGCTCTACTCCGACATCGTCCTGCCGGCGGCGACGTTCTACGAGAAGGCGGACCTCAACTCGACGGACCTTCACAGCTTCATCCATCCGCTGTCGCAGGCGGTGGCGCCGTCGTGGGAATCGAAGAGCGACTGGCAGATCTTCCGCGCCGTGGCGAAGAAGGTGTCGGAACTCGCGCCGCGGCACTTCCCCGAGCCGGTCGAGGATGTGGTCGCCTCTCCGCTCGCGCACGACACCGAGGCGGAGATCGCGCAGCCGGCGATGCGCGAGTGGATCGACGGCGAGGTCGAGGCCATTCCCGGCAAGACGATGCCGGGGTTGAAGGTCGTCACCCGCGACTACCGGAATATCTACAACCAGTACATCTCGTTCGGGCCGCTGGTGCGGTCGGGCGGCCTTGGCGCGCACGGCACCCGCTACGACGTCGAGGACATCTACGACGAGGCGGTGAAGCAGGGGCCGTCGGTCACGTGGGGCGGACAGAAGTACCCGTCGCTGCTGCACGACGAGCACGCCTGCAACGCGATCTTGAAGTTCGCCTCCGTGACCAACGGCGAGCTGGCATATCGCTCCTACAAGCGAATGGAGGAGCGCGTCGGACTGCCGCTGGCGCATCTCGTCGAAAAGGCGCGCGACTCGAGGATCGACTACAAAGGGCTCCAGACGCGGCCTCACCGGTTCGTGAACAGCCCGATGTGGTCTGGACTGGTGGACAACGGCCGTCCCTACTCGCCGTTCACCTACAACGTCGAGTGCCTGGTGCCGTGGCGGACCCTGACCGGCCGCCAGCACTTCTACCTCGATCATCCGGGCTACATCGACTTCGGCGAGCATCTGCCGACCTACAAGCCGAAGCCGCGGCCGAAGGACTTCGCGGACCTGAAATTGAGCCGCGAGGTGGGGCCGACGCTCACGCTCAACTACCTGACGCCGCACGGCAAGTGGCACATCCACTCCACCTACGGCGACAACCACCGGATGATGACGCTGTCGCGAGGCGTCGAGCCGCTGTGGATGAACGACCACGACGCCGAGTCGGTCGGCATCGGCGACAACGACTGGGTCGAGGTGCACAACGACCACGGCGTCGTCGTCACGCGCGCGGTCGTGAGCGCGCGCATCCCGCGCGGCGTCTGCATCCAGTACCACTCGCCGGAGCGCACGCTCTCGGTGCCGAAGTCGCCGCTGCGCAACAACCGGCGCGCCGGCGGCCACAACAGCCTGACGCGGACGCGCCTCAAGCCGAACCTGATGGTGGGCGGCTACGGGCAGTTCACGTTCCACTTCAACTACTGGGGACCGACCGGCGTGAATCGCGACACGCACGTCCTCGTGCGGAAGCTGCCGCAGCTCGTGTGGTGAGGGAGACGCGACGATGAACGTGCGATCGCAGGTCTCGATGGCGTTTCACCTGGACAAGTGCATCGGCTGCCACACGTGCAGCATCGCGTGCAAGAACATCTGGACCGACCGCAAAGGCACCGAGTACATGTGGTGGAACAACGTCGAGACGAAGCCGGGCACCGGCTTTCCGACGGCGTGGGAGGACCAGGAGAAGTACAACGGCGGATGGGAGGTCGTCGACGGTAAGCTGCGTCTGCGCTCGCAGAGCCGATCGAAGAGCCTGACGAACATCTTCCATCACCCGAACCTGCCGACGCTGGACGACTACTACCATCCGTGGACCTACGACTACCAGCACCTGTTCAACGCGCCTGAAGGCCCGGACCAGCCGACGGCGCGGCCGATCTCGATGGTCACGGGCCAGCCGTGCGAGATCGAGGCCGGCCCGAACTGGGACGACGACCTCGGCGGATCGCCGCTGTATGCGGAGAACGATTCGAACCTGAAGGGCCTGACCGAGGAGCAGCGGCAGCAGCTGTTCGCCGTCGAGCGGCTCGTCTTCTTCTACTTTCCGCGCATCTGCAACCACTGCCTGAATCCGGCGTGCGTGGCGGCGTGCCCCTCCGGCGCGCTCTACAAACGCGGCGAGGACGGCATCGTGCTGGTCGATCAGACGCGGTGCCGGGCGTGGCGCGCGTGCATCGCGGCGTGCCCGTACAAGAAGGTCTATTTCAACTGGAGCACCGGCAAGTCGGAGAAGTGCATCCTCTGTTTCCCGCGCCTCGAGAGCGGGCAGGCGCCGGCGTGCTTCCACTCGTGCGTCGGCCGGATCCGTTATCTGGGCGTGCTGCTCTACGACGCCGATCGCATCGAGGAGGTCGCCTCGAAGCCGGCCGAGGAGCTCGTCGAGGCGCACCGATCGCTCGTCCTCGATCCGTTCGACCCCGCCGTCGTCGAAGCGGCCCTCGCCAACGGCATCCACGAGTCGGTGATCGACGCGGCGCAGCGATCGCCGGTCTACCAGTTCGTCAAGGTCTGGAAGATCGCGCTGCCGCCCCACATCGAATACCGGACGATGCCAATGCTGTTCTACGTGCCGCCGATGGCGCCGGTGATGGCGAACAAGGGGCAGGGGACGGTGGACAGCGCCACCGAGGATCTGTTCCACGACATCGAGTCGGCGCGCGTGCCGATGAAGTTCCTCGGCAACCTGTTCGGCGCCGGCCACGACGGCAAGGTGCGCTACGCGCTGCGCAAGCAGAAGGCCGTCCGCTGGTACCGCCGCGCGCTGACGGTCGGCGACGTGTCGATGGAGACGGCCGACCGCATGCTGCGCGAGGCCGATTGCTCGGTCGAGGAGGCCGAGTCGATCTACCGGCTGACATCGCTCTGCACGTTCGAGGATCGGTTCGTCATTCCGCCCATGCACCGCGAAGAGGCGCTGCAGATGCTCGAGGATCCGATGGAGCACAAGCAGGCGGCCGGCTTCGGGTTCATCGCGGCGCCGCAGCGGGGGGTGTAACCATGCAGGCGCTCGACCAGCTCGCCCCGTTCTTCGCCTACCCGGACGACACCTACGCCGAGCGAGCCGCCGCGTGTGCGCAGCAGCTCGACTCCGAGGACCTGCGCGTGTTCGCCGCGCTGATCGCCGCCATCCCGCTGCACCTGCGGCAGGAGTTCTTCGTCCAGACGTTCGATTTCAATCCGGCCGCGACGCTGGAGATCGGCTGGCACCTGTTCGGCGAGCAGTACGAGCGCGGGCAGTTCCTCGTCGAGCTGCGCGAACGGCTCAGGGCGGCAGGGATCCAGGAACAGCGTGAGCTGCCCGACCACCTGATTCACGTGCTGCCGCTCGCCGCGCGCATGCCGGCGGCCGATCGCGCCGAGTTCGCCTTTCGCACGCTCGCGCCGGCGCTCGACAAGATTGCCGCGGCGCTGCCCGAGGCCGGCCCGTTTCATCGCCTCGTTCACGCTGTTCGTCACTACGTTGCCGCCGCCGCGGACGAGGGAGGTTTCCGATGACTGGCGCGGTGCTCACGCCCGACGCGCTGCTGTTCGCAGCGCTGCCGTATCTCGCCCTCGGCGTGTTCCTGATCGGCTCGATCGGGCGCTACCGCGGATGGCGGTTCAGCTTCTCGAGCCTGTCGTCGCAGTTCCTCGAGAACCGCCAGCACTTCTGGGGGCTGGTGCCGTTTCACTACGGCATCATCACGGTGCTGACCGGACATCTCGTCGCGTTCCTGATTCCGCGCGAGATTCTCGTCTGGAACAACCACCCGCTGCGGCTGTACGTGCTCGAGATCAGCGCGCTCGCCTTCGGCATCATGACGGTCGTCGGCCTCATCGCCGCGGTCGTCCGCCGGGCGAGCGTGCCGTCCGTGCGTGCGGTGACCAACGTCCGCGACTGGATCCTCTTCGCGCTGCTCGCGATTCAGGCGATCACCGGGGTGGCGACGGCGATCTTCTATCCGTGGGGCTCGTCATGGTACGCGGCGACGGCGGTGCCGTACCTCCGATCGCTCTTCACGTTCACGCCGGCGATCGGCGCGGTGGCGATGATGCCGTGGCTGATCAAGATCCACATCGTCAACGCGTTCGTCCTCCTGGCGTACGCCCCCTGGTCGCGTCTGGTGCACGTGCTCGTCGCGCCGCTGCCGTACCTGTGGCGCAAGCCGCAGGTGGTGCGCTGGTATCGCCGGCCCGCCCCCATCGAGCCATGACCCACAGGACGACGACGATCGTTCTCGTCGTGGCCATTGCCGTGACGATGTCGCTGCTCGTCGCGCGCGTGAAGGGCGTGCACATGCCGAGCAACCATCAGGGCTACGAGCCGGCGCAGCCGATCGCCTACTCGCACCGGCTGCACGCAGGCGAGCTGCAGATCGCCTGTCTCTACTGCCATGCGGGCGCCGAGAAGAGCCGCCACGCGGGCGTTCCGGCCGCAAGTGTCTGCATGAACTGTCATCGGTTCGTCACCGCGCCGCTCGGCGCGCTGCGTGCCGAGGAGCGGATCGCCGGGAACGAAGGCCGCCGTCCGCGCTCGATCGTGTCGCCCGAGCTGAAGAAGCTATTCGACGCGACGCGTGAGTCGAAGCCGATCGCGTGGGTGCGCGTGCACAACCTGCCGGATTTCGTCTACTTCGACCACCGCGCGCACGTCGGCGCGGGCGTCACGTGTCAGAGCTGCCACGGCCCGGTCGAGACGATGGAGCGTGTGCGGCAGACGGCGGATTTGAGAATGGGCTGGTGCGTGAACTGCCATCGTGACGCTGCGAAGAATGGCGTTGCCGGCCGCGCGGTCCAGCCGTCGATCGACTGCTCGACGTGCCACTACTGAGGAACGCGTTGCCGCAATTACGAGGACGTCTTCGGCGTAGGGGCCGACCTTGGTCGGCCCTACCGGGCGGAGCAAGCTCCGCCCCTACGGAGGCTTGAAATACCGCAGCACTGAACATCCATGCCGACGAAGTACTGGAACAGCCTGGACGAGCGCGACGATGCGGACGGCTGCCGTGAGCGCGCTGAAGTGGAGTTCGCGGAATCCGGCCCCGAGCCGACTCGACGCGATTTCCTGAAGCTCGCCGGATTCAGCGTGGCGGGCGCCGCCGCATCCTGCACGCGCGCGCCGGTCCGCCCGGCGATCCCGTACGTGTCGCAGCCCGACGGCCTGATCGCCGGCCGTCCGCGGCAGTACGCCACCACCTGCGGCGGCTGCGCGGCCGGATGCGGCCTCGTCGTCAAGACCCGTGACGGCCGTCCGATCAAGATTGAAGGCTCTCCCGAACATCCGATTGCGCGCGGCGGTGTCTGCGCCGTCGGTCAGGCGACGCTGCTCGGGCTCTACGACAATCTGCGGTACCGCAAGCCCCAACTCGGCGGAAGGCCGGCGGCCTGGGCCGACGTGGATGCGTTCGTCGCGCAGAAGATCGATGCGATTCGGAACAGCAAAGGCGCGGTCAGGCTGCTCACGTCCACGGTCCACAGCCCGACGATGCGGCGCGAGATCGAGGCGTTTCTGTCGATGTTCGCCGACGCCGCGCACATCGAGTACGACACGATCTCGGCCTCCGCCGTCCTGGATGCGCACGCCGCGACGCACGGCGCCCGCCTGCTGCCGCGCTACCTCTTCGATCGCGCCGACGTCGTCGTCAGCTTCGACGCGGATTTTCTCGGCACGTGGGTGTCGCCGGGAGAGTTCACCGCGGCCTACGCGCGGCGGCGTCACCCCGAGGCGCAGACGGCGCCCGCATGGCACGCCCAGATCGAATCCCGCGTCTCGCTCACGGGCGGCAGGGCCGATCGACGGATCGCGAAGGCGCCGGACGAGATCGCGGAGCTGCTCTACGACGTCGCGCAGATCGTCGAGCAAGGGGGCGGCGGGCGGGATCTGCCGTCCGAGCTGGCGGCGCGGCTGCTGCGGGCGCACGGCCGCGCGCTCGTCGTCTGC
>JBMDXB010000072.1:0-2175 GCA_048594885.1 Vicinamibacterales bacterium | reverse complement strand
CGAGAGAACGCCAGGAAAACACAAGCGCGCTGCACCGTTCCGCTTGTGTTTTCCCGGCGTTCCCTCGATCCACTCCGCCGGCCCGTCGGGCCGGCGGCGACCGGCTACGAACCATCCGGGAAGCCGTTGGCGACTCGCCGGATCCCACTTCTTAACGTTGGTCCACCGAAGTTGAGCAACAAGCCTACGCGGCAGCCCGCGAGACGCAGATACGTCTGAAGCTGCCGCTCGTGGACCTCGTGCAACGCCTCGACAGCCTTCACTTCCACGATGACCGAGCCCTCAACGACGAGATCCGCTTCGTATGCGGGTTCGATGCGGACGCCCCTGTAGATCAAGGGCATCGGGCACTTCTGATCGCACCGGAACCCCGTGCGCGTGAGGTCCACGACGAGGCACTTTCGGTACGCAGATTCGAGCAGGCCAGATCCAAGGGCCCGATGCAACTCGATCGCGGCACCGATGATCGCGGCGGTGATTCGATTTAGTTCGCGAGGATCCGTCGTCATGCACCGCCGCAGCGCACGATCCATGCCGAACGATCAGCCTTCGATTTTCCGACGGATCCCGACAGCACGCACTGGGTCTATGGCAGCCGCTGCGATCTCTCGTTCAGTTCAGTGTGGCAGAACATGCTGAATTGGCGCAGAAGCCGGTCGCCGCCGGCCGTCGGCCGGCGGAGTGGATCGAGCGCACGCTGGGAAAACACAAGCGGACTCGATTCAGCCGCTTGCGTTTTCCCGGCGTGCGCTCGATCCACCCCCGCGCGCAGCGCGGGGCGACCGGCGGCACGAGGCGTCAAGCCAGCTCGTGACCTCCGCGCCCCTCGGCGCCTCCGCGCCCTCCGCGATCCTGCCGGAGGCACAGCGACTACTGGTCAATCAAGCGGTGATATCTCCCCATCCAGTACGGCAGCAGGAAGTACGCACCGTCATCCTCGCTGCGGCCGCCCGAGCCGCCATCGAGGTTGTACGGGTTCCCGTTCCACTTCGACATCGGCAGCTCGTCGTACGGCAGCACGATCAGCGCCTGCCGCCGCTTGAAGCGATCGGCCATGGGATCCACGGGGACGTCCAGCCGATGGGAGTTCGTGACGGTCCACTTGACCTGGTCGATCGGGATCTCGCGGAGCGTGCGCAGCGACTCCTCCCGGTCGAACTCCGTCGCGCCCGTGCCGGCGGCGTAGATGAAGTTCCACAGCGGGTTGCGCTCGGGGCGCTCGATCTGCCAGCTCCGCTCGAGGCTGTCCTTGTAGACCTCGAGCAGCTTCGGGTCGGTCTCGTACCGGAGCAACGGGTAGAACGACAGGAACGCCAGCTCGTCGTCCGAGTGGTTGATGTGCCCCGGGACCATCACCTTCTGGTTGCGCGTCAGCAGGTGGTACTTATGCCGCGTGACCAGGTCGTCGTGCGCCGCCTGGAATTTCGCGCGCAGCCGCTCGTCCGTCGTCATGTGCAGCGCGACGCGCAGGTGCGACAGGATGTGCAGCGCGCGCAGGCCGGTCTCGTCGGGGTCCTCCCAGATCGCGTCAGGACCCCACCAGCCCCAGCGCGTCCGCTTGCCGTCGGCGTCGATCAGCTGGAAGCCGTTGTCGACGATGTGCGTCGTGATCCGCTCGATCGCGGCGCGCAGCGCCGGCTTCTCGGCGTCGCCGGCCGCGAGGTCGTAGTAGATCGGATAGACGAAGTAGTGGCCGACGATCTCGTCCGAGCTGGTGTCCCCCTTCCACCGCCACGCCTTGTCGGGCGTGTCGTGCCATTCGCCGTCGCGCGGCTGCGCGTCCACGCCGACCTTCACGAACGACCGCGCGGGGAAGCCGGGAATGCCGGTGATCGCCTCGAGCCGCATGATCGCCTGCATCCCCCGGCGCGCGTGCTCGAGGGCATCCTGCGCGCCCGAGACGTTGTAGCGGAAGCACTCGGCCGCGACGTACATCGCCGTCCAGAGGCCGTCGTTGTCGCTCGATGCGGGCTGGCTCGTGGACAGATCGCCCGGCGTGGCCAGGTGCGAGTCGGCCGTCAGCCCCCAGCGGTCGTGCCGCGCCTGCACGCGCTCGACGAACAGGCGGGACTTCGCGGCGAGCGCCATGTTTCGATACTCGATGCGCGCGAAGCCCTTCGCGGTCTCGATCCACGTGGACGCCGCGTCGAAGCCGATGCCGGTCACGTGATCGTC
>JBMDXB010000071.1:0-67176 GCA_048594885.1 Vicinamibacterales bacterium | reverse complement strand
GGGGACCGGGGGGGGGGGGTCTGGTCTTGATTTATCTGGTCCGCGCGCTCACGGAGAACCTGATAATTCAAGACCTGACCCCATGACGGTCGCCAGCCGCTCCGCGATGATCGCCGGCGTCGCCAGCACGTTCGGCGTCGTCAACAGCTCCGACCAGAACGAGGACTGCTGCTGAATGGCGAGGAGCAACCGCGCCGCGTTGAACCCGAACCGCTCCCACACGTCTTCGCCCGGGTCGAGCAGCACCGTGTAGGCATATCCGCCGCGATCGTCCTCGTTCTGCCGCTGCCGGACGATGAGGAATGGCTGGCCGTCGCGAACGCCGGCGCCATACGAGAGAAGCTGCCGGCCGAAGGGCAGCGAGTAGGTGTCCTCGAACTCCGCCGTGACGGAGAAATCTTCGGGCCACGCGCCGACGCGCGCGCGCTCCGCGTAGCGAGTGCCCCCGAACGCAAAGATGCGCATGCCGCTACCGGAGGCACCACTGCGCGAAGTCGTCCAGGCCATGGACGACTTCGAGCGATGCGCTCTTCGATTCGCGCCAGGTGAAGAAGACCTTGTCGAGCGTCGCCTTCGATCGGCCGGCGCAGGCGACCTCGCGCTCGAGCGACGCGGCGGGGCGGCAGGACGTCAGCGCGCGAAGGCTGTTGAGCAGCGACGTGCGGTTCAGGGTCGGCCGGCCCGGCCAGAGATCGCACTTCGTCACGATCAGGCAGCAGCGCAGCTCGCGGCGGCGCGCCTTGACGTCGCGCGCATGGTTGATGCGATCGGCCGCGACGGCCAGCGCGTGCGTGCCCGCCGGCCCGTTCGCCAGGTGCTCGGCGGAGACGAGCACGGTGAGGATGTCCATCGCCTCGTCATGGCGCCGCACATCGATGTGGCCCTCCTCGACCGCCTCACCCGCGAGGTCGTACACGATGAGCCCGCGATACGGCCAGTGCGGCGCGTCGCCGCGGATGGTGAGCCGTTCCGCGATCGCGTTGGCGTATTGCAGCGCGCTTCTCGAAAACGCAAAGCGCTTGCGCTCGCGCTTCTCCTCCGGCTTGCGTGCCGGAAACATCGCAGCCTTGAGGTTGCGCGGGCGCGAGACGGTGGAATTGAGGGCCTCCTCGAAGTGGCCGGGATCTGAATTGCGGAGCATCTCCCGCAGATAGAGTGTCTGCAGGAACTCCGCGGACGTCGGTGCGGCGGCCGCGAGCGCGGCGCCAGCCTGCACCCCTTCGGCCTCCGCGGGCAGCTGCGCCGGGTGGCTGTAGAGATACAGGAACTCTTCGACCGGACGATCGGCGACGTTGTTGTACGCATTCGAGTCGAGCAGCCGCATCGCCAGATACGTCTTGCCGACGCCCTTCGCGCCCGAGAAGCTGATGAGCGCGTGCGGCGGCTCCCCTTCGGCGACGAGCAGCCCCGCGGGGAACCACATCTCGTGCGCGCCGGCGGCGTGTGCCTGCCGCAGCGCGTGCAGCTCCCAGTGATGGACCTGCTGGCCGACTTCAATCTTGTCGCGCCGCACGGTGACCCAGTCGGTCACCGGCGCCGATGACGGCGTCCAGAACGGATTCCACAGCGGCTGATATGTGCCCGGCCCGGTCTCGAGGCTGCAGTCGTGGTGGCGATACAGCAGGCCGTCCGGCTGGAAGCGGCCGTGCGCGTCACACCCGCGCTCGGCGCAGAAGAACCCGCCCTCATCTTCGTCGGGCTCGTAAGGGTTCAGCGGCTCGCGATTCGCGTCGCGATGCTGCGGGCAGAACTTCCAGAGTTGATCGTCGCGCTCGAGAGGCTTGAGGCACAGCGGGCAGCGATACCGCATGAAACGTGGTCCTTGGTCCTTGGCCTTCCAGGCCGTCGTTCTTCACCGGCCTGTCGTGCGTGTCGAATCCGAAGAGCTCCGATCTTAGCAGTAGATTGAGGTCCCTGGTCCCTGGTCCCTGGTCCCTGGTCCCTGGTCCCTGGTCCCTGGTCCCTGGTCCTTGGTCCCTGGTCCCTGGTCCTTGGTCCCTGGTCCGCCGGTCCCCGGTCCCCCGGTCTCCGGTTGTCTCTCCCCCCCTTCTCCGCATATAGTCCAGCCGCCATGAATAAGAGCCGACTTTTCGTTGCCAGTTGTGTGTCCCTGCTGACGACGTCGATGGTGTTCTCGATCCGCGGCGACATCGAAGGGGCGATGAGCAGTGCGTTTCATCTGACGAAAGAGCAGATGGGGTCGATCTGGAGCCCCGCCTTCTGGGCGTTCACGATCGCGATCTTCATCAGCGGCGCCCTCGTCGACGTGCTCGGCATGCGCATGCTCCACGCGCTGTCAGCCGTCGGCTACATCGTCGGGGTGCTGATGGTGATTGCCGCGCCCTTCCCCGCCGGACCGGTGGACTCGATCTTCGGCGAGACCGGCACGCTCGTCCTGTACGCCGGCTTCCTGATCATGGGGCTGTCGCAAGGGCTGGTCGAAGGGGTCATCAACCCGCTGATCGCGACGATCTACCGCGAGGACAAGACGCACAAGCTGAACGTGCTCCACGCGTGGTGGCCTGGCGGGCTCGTCATCGGCGGCCTGCTCGCGTACACGCTGACGCAGTTCGATGTGAGCTGGCAGGTGAAGCTGGGGACGATCCTCCTCCCCGCGGTCATCTATCTGTTCATGGTGCTGACGCAGACGTATCCGCCGACCGAGCGCGTGGCGTCGCAGGTGTCGACCGGCGCGATGTGGAGCGAGGCGGCGCGGCCGCTCTTCATCCTCCTCTTCATTTGCATGTGGCTGACGGCGGCGACCGAGCTCGGTCCCGACCAGTGGTTCCCGTCCGTCATGAGCGCGCTGACAGGTCTCGAAGGGATTCTCTTCCTCGTCTACACGGCGGGCCTGATGTTCGTGCTGCGGTTCTTCGCCGGACCGCTGGCGCACCGCATCTCGCCGATCGGCATGCTGATCGGCTGCTCGATCCTCTCGGCGCTCGGCCTCTACTGGCTCGGGAGCCTGCAGGCCGGCGTCTCGCCGCTGATCGCGTTCGCGGCGGCGACGGTGTTCGGCGTCGGCAAGACGTACTTCTGGCCGACGATGATCGGCGTCACCGCGGAGCAGTTCCCGCGCGGGGGCGCGCTTCTCATCAGCCTGATGGGCGGCGCGGGGATGCTGTCGGTCGCGCTGGCGTTGCCGCTCATCGGCGGAGTGTTCGACAAGTACGGCGCCGGCGCGGCGCTGCAATACGTGGCTATCCTGCCGGTGATCCTGACCGTCGTCTTCGGCGGGCTCTACGTGTACTTCCGCGCCCGCGGCGGCTACAAGCCGGTGAAGCTCGGCACCGAGCTGCCCGGCGCGACGGGAGGCATGTGACACGCCGACGCTGCCACGGTTGGCTGGCGCCTCCCGAAGGCTCGAAGGCGCGAAGACACGAAGCGTATTGGGTTTCGTGCCTTCGTGTTTTCGTGCCTTGGTGTGAGCCGCGGGCTGCCGTGGCTGCCGTCACGCGACAAGCGGCTACGCTCGAATGATCGACCTCGACAACCTGAGGTTCCCGATCGTCCAGATCTCGCTCGATCTGACGTCGATCGACGAGGCGCTGGAGACGGCGGCGATCGCGGTCGATGCCGGCGTCGACTGGCTCGAGGCGGGGACGCCGCTGATCCTGGCCGAGGGCCTGCACGGCGTCGAGAAGCTGCGCCAGTGGTTCCCGAACCACCCGATCGTCGCCGACCTCAAGACGATGGACGGCGGCTATCTCGAAGCGGAGATGATGGCGAAGGCGGGCGCGAACCTCGTCGTCGTGATGGGGCGCGCCCACGAGGCGACGATCCGCCGTGTCGTCGATGCCGGCCGCAAGTACGGCGTCAAGGTGATGGGCGACAACCTGGCCGCCGACGATCGCGTCGAGAACGCGCGATGGATGGAGGGCCTCGGCGTCGATTTCATCATCCATCACATCGGCTACGACGAGCGGAACATGATCGAGGGCCTGAGCCCGATGGACGAACTGGACGACGTCGTTCGCGCGGTGTCGATTCCGGTGCAGGCCGTCGGCGGGTTGTCGATCCGCCAGGCGATCGAGTGCCCCACGCATGGCGCGCCGCTCGTCGTCCTCGGCGCGCCGCTCGTCATCGATGCCGACGAGTTCAAGACCGCCAGCAACGACCTCCACAGCGTGCTGCGGGAGATCTGCCAGGAGATCCGCAAGACCCCGTACCGCCGCCCCTAAAAACCGTGACACTCACCGTTTTACCATTTTCGAAAAACGGTGAGTGTCACGGTTTTCGGGACGCTGATATAGTGGCGGCGACGAATGACAACACAATCCGCTGTGGTCCAGTACGACCTCACGCCGATGAGCGTCGAGCTGCGCGAGATCTTGCTGCCGCCGATCGGCGATGACGACGTGCTGCTGCGTGTTGGCGCGGTGTCGGTGTGCGGATCGGACGTGCACCAGGCGCACTGCACGCATTCATGGGCCGTGAACGTGCCCGTGGTGCTCGGCCACGAGTTCTGCGGCACGGTGGCGCAGACCGGACGCGCCGTGCGCAACTTCCGCGAAGGCGACCGCGTCGTCAGCGAGACGGCGGCGATCATCTGCGGCGAGTGCGAGATGTGCCGCAGCGGCCGCTACAACCTGTGCCCGCATCGCAAGGGCTTCGGCTACGGCGTGGACGGCGCGATGGCGGAATACGTCAAGGTTCCCGCGCGCTGTCTGCATCGGATTCCCGACAGCCTCTCGTTCGAGATCGCCTGCCTCGCCGAGCCGCACTCGGTCGCCTACAACGCGATGTGCGTCAACTCGCACGTCCGCCCCGGCGATCTGGTCGTCGTCTTCGGTCCGGGCCCGATCGGCCTATTGTGCGCGCGGATGGCGGCGCTGTCTGGCGCCAGCCCGCTCATCGTCGCAGGCCTGCGCGGCGACGCGCCGCGGCTCGATGCCGCGCGCGACCTCGGCGCCACGCGGACGGTCAACGTGCAGGACGAGGATATCGACGAGATCGTCCGAAGCTATCGCCCGCTCGGCGCAGACGTCGTCTGCGACGCGTCGGGCGCAAGCCGGCCGCTCGAAGCGGCGCTGAAGATCGCGCGCCCCGACGGCCAGGTGACGAAGGTCGGCTGGTCGCCGTCCGAGCTGCCGTTCAACACCAACTCGATCGTGCAGAAGAACCTGCGGCTGCAGGGATCGTTCAGCCACAACTTCGTCGTGTGGGAACGCGTCATCCACCTGCTCGCCGAGGGGCTGACGCGCCCCGAGACGATCATCGGCTTGAAGGCGGGTCTCGACGAGTGGCGCGAGGCGTTCGACGCGATGCACGACGGCCGCGTCATCAAGTCCGTGCTGGTGCCGGTGTGACCGACGTGCCGGTCCCGCGGCCCAATCCGCGCAGCCTTGCCGGCAAGGTCGCCGTCATCACGGGCTCGACGTCAGGCATCGGCAAGGGCATCGCCTTCCACTTCGGCTTCAACGGCGCGCTGGTCGTCGTGCACGGCAGCAACGCCCGTCGCGCGGCCGAAGCCGTCGAGCTGATCGCGTCCTCTGGCGGTACCGCCGACACGTTCCTCGGCGATCTCGCGGACCCGAACGTCTGCCGCGGGCTGATTCAGTTTGCGGCCGAGCGGTTCGGCGGCATCGACATCCTCGTCAACAACGCGGGCATCTTCACACGCGGTGACGTCGAGTCCACGCCGCTCGAGCTGTGGGACCGGATCATCGACGTCAACCTGCGCGCGCCGTTCCTGTGCATGCAGGAAGCGGTGCGGCACATGAAGACCGCCGGCCGCGGCTCGATCGTCAACATCGGCTCGGTGAACGCCTACATCGGCCAGTCCAACCTTCACGCCTACTCGGTGTCGAAGGGCGGGCTGATGACGATGACGAAGAACGCGGCGGCGTATTTGAGCCAGTATCGAATCCGCGTGAATCTGATCAACGTCGGCTGGACGCTGACCGAAGGCGAGCACCGCGTCAAGCTGCTCGAGGGCAAGGGGGAGAACTGGGTCGAGGAGGCGCTGCGCACGCGCCCGTTCGGCCGCATGCTGTTGCCGCAGGACATCGCCCACGCGGCGGCGTATTTCGCGTCGGACGAAAGCGAGCTCGTGACCGGCAGCGTGCTCGATCTCGAGCAGTATCCCGTCGGCGGCCCGCCGAACTGGTAGGAACCGTGAGCCCACCTAGCGAGCCGAACGGCGATCAGCGATCAGCGATCAGCGGGCGCGGCCCGCGTATCAGCGTCTTCCCGAAGTGCTACTTCGATCGACTCGTGAGCGGCGAGATGGAGTACGTCCGCTGGATCCGCGACGCGGCAACGCTCGGCGGCGAGGGCATCGAGCACTACGACGAGTTCTTCCGCAGCTACGAACCGAAGGACGTCGATCCGGTGCTGCGCGCGATGGAGGACGCCGGCCAGGTCTCGTCGATGCTCTGCTTCTCGCCTGATTTCACCAATCCCGATCCCGCCGTACGCGTCCGGCAGGTGGACCGTCAGAAAGCGGCCATCGACCTGAGCGTGCGCATCGGCGCGCGCTTCTGCCGGACGCTGAGCGGCCAGCGCTATCCTGGCGTCTCACGCCAGGACGGCGTTCGATGGGTTGTCGAATGTATCGAACGCTCGATCGAGTACGCGACGACTCGCGGCGTCGTCCTCACGATCGAGAACCACTACAAGGACGGCCGCTGGAAGTTCCCGGAGTTCGCGCAGCAGCCGGACGTCTTCTTCGAGATCCTCGATCGCATCCCCGAGTCGCCGCACTTCGGCGTTCAGTACGATCCGTCCAACGCGCTCGTCGCGGGCGCCGACCCGGTCGCATTCCTGCAGCGCGTCAAGCGTCGTGTCGTCACGATGCATGCCTCGGACAGGTTCCTGGTGCCGGGCACGACGGTCGAGGAGATCCGCGCGGCCGACGGAACCGTCGGCTACCCGGACAAGCTCAAACACGGCGTCACGGGCGAGGGATCGAACGACTACGACGCGATCTTCCGCATCCTGCGGGACGCCGGCTTCAGCGGGTGGATCTCCGTCGAGGACGGCATGAACGGCCTCGACGAAATCGCCAGATCCGTGGAATTCCTGAAACGGAAGCGCGCGCGGTATTACACTCATCCCTGAAGGCCCGCAGACGCTGCTGCCGTCAGGCGCCCGCCTGGCGGAATGGAGGGGCCCATGTCATCGCCTGGTGATGCCGTTCCCTGCCTCTGTCCGCTGACCACCACCGACGTGCCTGCAACATTGACGTGCCCACACGGCTGTGCCGCGGAGCTGCCGGAACTGTGTCATGCGATCGGCGCCCGCCGCGTCGTTCGGTTCATCTATAACGGCTATCTTCGTGTCGTCGAGCCGCACGCCTATTTCGTCACGACCAAAGGGCACCAGGTCCTGCGCGCGTTTCAGCGCAATTACGGCGGCCTCACGCCGCAGCCGGGGTGGCACGTCTTCCGCGTCGACATGCTCACCGGGTTCATGCCGACGACGATCACGTTCCCGACGGCGCGGATGGACTACAGCCCGAACGACCGATTGATGCAGGCGTTCTTCGTCCGGCTGCCGGAGGCCATGCAGTAGACGAGCGCCGCTGCCGCGGACGGCTTCCGGCGGACCGTTACAATTGCAGTACCGTGATGCCGGTCCGCTCGCTCGCCTCCGCCGCACGCTCCTCCTTCAGCGCCTCCTCTCGTCACCGCGGCGAGAGCTACTTCTGGAGCCGCCGCGTCACGAACCCCGCCGTCGAGGGCAACACGTTCCGCGCGCGCGTGATCGGCACGCGCGTGTACGACGTCGAGCTGCGGCTCGAAGACCAGCGTCTCAGCATCGAGTGCACGTGTCCGCAGTTCGTCGACCACGTCTCGCCGTGCAAGCACATCTGGGCCGCGATCCTCGCCGCCGACGAACGGCAGGCGCTGACGGCGCCGGCGGGTATGTGGGTGGACTGGTTCGGCGCGCTCGATACGGACGACCGCGCGGAGCGCGGGCGCCGATCCGCTGCGCTCGACGGCTCGCGCGAGGTGCGACACGCCGTGCGCCACGAGCCGCCACCGGAGTGGCAGGTGTTCCTCTCGCATCTGACGGCGCCGGCGTCACGAACGCCGCCGCCCGCGCTGCTGGCGGGAGAGCTGATCTACGTGCTCGATGTCAGCCGATCGATCGCGTCGCGCGCGCTCATCGTCGAGCTGATGACGCGCCAGCGCAAGAAGAACGGCGAATGGGCGAAGCCGAAGCCGATCTCGATCGCCCGGCACGACGTCGCGTATCTGCCGGACCCGGGCGATCGACGGATCCTCGAGATTCTGGCCGGCGGCTCGCCTCACTCGTACGGCACGTCGTGGAACTACGCCGCAGGCTTGCCGATCGCGCCCTCATACGCGTTGAACCTGACGCTGCAGCGCGAGATCGTGCCGCAGCTCTGTGAGACCGCGCGCTTCTTCCTGAGAGACGGCGTCGAGCAGCTGAACCCGATCGCCTGGGACGCGACCGCCGCCGAATTCGTCGTGCGCATCGGCGGGAGCGCAGACAGCGGCTACAGCGTCACGGGCCTGGTGCGCAGCGGCGGACGCGAGCGCCCGCTCAGTGAGGCGCGATTTCTGACAGGCGCGCTCATTCTCTGGCCTCCTCTGGGGCCGGGCGAACCGGCTCGCCTGGCGCAGTTCGATCCGCGTGGCGCCGAGCGGTGGCTGGGGCTGCTCGCCACGACAGGCGCCGTCGCGATTCCGCCGTCGGAGACGGGCGCGCTCGCGGAGGCGCTCGCCGTGTCGGGAGTGCAGTGCGAAGGGTGTCCGGACGAATTGCGCATCACGCAGGCGCAGGAGCGCCCGCATCCGGTTGTGCGCATCTCGCGCGCGCCGTCACACGGCTATCGCGCGCAGGGCCGCCTCAACGTGGCTCTGACGTTCGGGTACGGCACACGCGAGGTGGAGCCATGGTCAACGGAGGCGGCTGTCGTCGACGGCGAGCGGCGCACCGCGTGGCGGCGCGACGTGGACGCGGAGCGGGCCGCGCTGGCGCGCCTCCAGCAGCTCGGCGTGCGGCGCGTGACGGACTGGCGGTCGCCGCGCCCGCGCCTCGAGTGCACCGAGCGGCTCCTGCCGAAGGTGGTTCGCTCGCTGCTTCCCGAAGGCTGGTCCGTCGAAGCGGAGGGCCGCCTCTATCGCCGCGCCACGGCGTTCGCGCTCGACGTCCGGTCGGGCGTGGACTGGTTCGAGCTGCACGGCAGCGCGGATTTCGACGGCATCTCCGTTCCGCTGCCAGCGCTGCTCGCGGCGGCGCGGCGCAAGGACGGGTTCGTCGCGCTCGGCGACGGCACGTTCGGGCTGCTGCCGGAGGAGTGGCTCGCGCGCAGCGGACGCATCGCCGCGATAGGCACGCCCGAGGCCGATCATGTCCGCTTCGCGGCATCACAGGCGGCGCTGCTCGACGCCTGGCTGTCGACGGAGACGACGGTTCACGTCGACGAGGCTTTTGCGGGTGCGCGGGCGGCGCTGGCGTCGTTCGATCGCATCACGCCGCTCGACGCGCCGCCGACGTTCCACGGCGAGCTGCGCGACTACCAGCGTGACGCGCTCGGCTGGTTCGAGTTCCTCCGGCGCTTTGGATTCGGCGGCTGTCTGGCCGACGAGATGGGCCTGGGCAAGACGGTCATGGTGCTCGCGGCGCTGGAAGCGCGACGCCTCGAGCGGCAGACCGCCGGCGGCGCTGGCGTGCCCTCGCTCATCGTCGTGCCGCGATCGCTGGTGTTCAACTGGCATCAGGAAGCCGCGCGCTTCGCGCCGGAACTGCGTGTCCTCGACTACACGGGCGGTGGACGCCGCGACTCGCTCCCGGCCTTCACCGACTACGACGTCGTCCTCACCACCTACGGGACGATGAAGCGTGATGCGGGGCACTTGAAGGACGTCACGTTCGATTACGTCATTCTCGATGAAGCGCAGGCGATCAAGAACGCGCAGACGAACGCGGCGAAGGCTGCGCGGCTGCTGAAGGGAAGGCACCGCCTGGCGCTGAGCGGCACGCCAATCGAGAACCACCTCGGCGAGCTGTGGAGCCTGTTCGAGTTTCTCAATCCCGGCATCCTCGGCTCGTCGTCGGTGTTCACGGCGACGGGCACGAGCGCGGATCCTGAGACGCTCGCGGTGCTTGCGACCGGGGTGCGGCCGTTCATTCTGCGCCGCACGAAGGAGCAGGTAGCGTCGGAGCTGCCGCCGCGGACCGAGCAGACGCTGTATTGCGATCTGGAGCCGCCGCAGCGGCGCTTCTACGACGATCTGCGCGATCACTACCGCGCGTCGCTCCTCGGGGTCATCGAGCGCACCGGGCTCGGTCGCGCGAAGCTGCAGATTCTCGAGGCGCTGCTGCGGCTGCGCCAGGCCGCGTGCCATCCGGGGCTGGTCGATCGCGAGCAGGCCGAAGAGGCGTCCGCCAAGCTCGACGTGCTCGTCGATCGGTTGCAGGAACTCGTCGAGGACGGGCGCAAGGCGCTCGTCTTCTCGCAGTTCACGTCGTTCCTGGCGCTGTTACGGCCGCGGCTCGAGGAACAGAAGATCGCCTATGAGTACCTCGACGGCCGTACGCGCGACCGCGCCGCGCGCGTGGCGCGGTTCCAGGAGGGCGATTCGCCTCTCTTCCTCATCAGCCTGAAAGCGGGAGGCCTCGGCCTGAATCTCACCGCGGCCGACTACGTGTTCCTGCTCGACCCGTGGTGGAACCCCGCCGTCGAGGCCCAGGCGATCGATCGGACGCACCGCATCGGCCAGACGCGTCCGGTGTTTGCGTTCCGCCTGATTGCGCGCGACACCGTCGAGGAGAAAGTGCTGGAGCTGCAGGCGAGCAAGCGGCGCCTCGCCGACGCGATCATCCGCGCCGACGCGAGCCTGATCCGCGATCTGCGGCGCGAGGACCTCGAGCTGCTGCTGTCGTAATCTGCGTTGGACCGCTTGCGCCAGTTCGCAGTATCTGCACAATGTGTAGATGCGAGTTCGAGCCTCACTCCTGACGCTGTGGCTGCTCCTGTTCGCGGCGTATCTGTCGGCCGACGAGCTGCGACTGAAGAACGGCGATCGCTATTCCGGCACCGTGACGCGGCTCGATGGCGGAACGCTGACGTTCAAGACTCCGCACGGGACTCTCGAGGTCCCGTGGAGCGACGTCACTGCGCTCTCCGTCGACGAGGAGATTCTGGTCGAGAGCGCGGCCGGCGAGGAGGTGTCGCACTCCGGCGGAGCGATCGACGTAGCGACGACCGTCGGGTTGAAACGGCCCGTACCTCCGCTCGCGATCGGCGGCGGCGCCTCCGCCGGCCTGATCGACACCGGCGGCAACTCGGAGGTGAACAGCCTCCGCCTCGACGCCGACGTCGTCGTGCGGCGGCGCGAGAACCGATACACCATCGGCGCGGCCGTCAACCGCGCGCGGACCGAAGGACGCGAAACGGCCCGCAACTGGTCGGCGACCGGCCGGTACGATCGCTTCATCACGTCGAAACTGTTCGTCAACGCCAACGCCATCCTGACGAACGATCCCTTCCGCGATCTCGAGCTGCGAACCGCCGTCGGTGGAGGCCTTGGTTACCAGGTCGTGGACACGTCGGTTGCACGATTCAGTGTCGAAGCCGGGGCGGGCTTCGTCGATCAGAATCTCAACTCCGCCCCGGATGACAGCTACGCTGCCCTGCGTGAGGCTGCCACGCTCGACATCCTGCTCGCTGGCGAGCGTGTCGTCCTCTTCCACCAGCACGACGGCTACTTCGGCGTCGTGGGCGACAACGACCTGTTCGTCAAGCTGCAGAACGGCGTCCGCCTGACCGTCGTCGGCGGCTTTGTCACCACGGCGCAGGTCGACATCGACTACGATCGGCGCCCGGCGCCCGGACGGCGCAGCACCGATCGAACCTTCGCGCTGACGTTCGGCTATCGATTCTGAGCGCCCTGCCGCCCACCGCGAGCGATGCGTATAGCCAACGCGCCGCTCACTTGAACCGATACCGGCCCGGCATGGCCACCGGCGGCATCGGATGGGCGCCGAGCGCGTACTCCGCGGGGCCCAGCCGCGTTTCCGACGCCATCGCCTGATCCCAGGTAACGGCCTGTCCGCTGTAGACCGCTTCACGGCCGAGAATGCCCGTCATCGTGGATTCGGCAACCGCCTGTGCCTCGTTGATCGGACGGCGGGCAACGATGCTGGCGATGAGATCCTGGTGTGTCAGGCGATACGCCTCGGACGGGCCTTTGTACCGCCACGCATCTCCCTTCTTCGGGTCGATGCGGTTCGCGCAATTGCTCGAGCCCAGGCTCCCGATGACCGTCTCCGCCACCAGATTCTGACATCCGTTGATCTGACGGCACTGGCTGAAGACGCTCACGCCGTTCGGATACTCGAACTCCACCGCGAAATGGTCGTAGATGTGCCCGTGCCGATCGCCCGTGCGCACCTGGCGTCCACCCAGGCCGGCAACGGCTCGCACCGGATGTGCGCCGAGGACCCAATTGATGACATCCAGGTTGTGCACGTGCTGCTCGACGATGTGGTCTCCGGACAACCAGGTGAAGTAGTTCCAGTTCCGTACCTGCCATTCCATGTCGCTCCAGCCCGGCTCACGATCGATGACCCAGATCTGGCCGCCATTCCAGTAGCACTTGGCGTAGACGATCTCGCCGATCGCCCCGTCGTGAATGCGCTTGATCGTCTCCTGGTATCCGCGGTCGTGCCGCCGCTGCGTGCCGGCTGCGATTCCGAGCTGCTTCTGCTTCGCCAACTCGCCAGCCTTCATGACGAGGCGAACGCCGGGCACGTCGACCGCGGCCGGCTTCTCCATGAACACGTGCTTTCCCGCCTCGATCGCCGCCATCAGGTGCTGCGGCCGGAAGTGTGGAGGCGTCGCGAGGATCACGTAGTTGATCTCGGGGATGGCGAGCAGGGCCTTGTAGCCCTCGAATCCCGTGAAGCGCCGCTCCTTCGGGATCTCGATGCCCAGCTTCGCGATCTGGGCTCGCGATCGCTCGAGCCGATCCTCGAAGAGATCGGCCATCGCCAGGATCGTGACGTTCTTGTGCGCGATTCGACTCTGCTCGGTGACGTCCTCCGTGTGGTAGCCCTCGTTTGGATAAATCACCTTCGTCGCCGCGCCCAGCGCGTCGAGCGCGGCACCCGTGCCGCGGCCACCGCATCCGATGAGGCCAATTTTGATCTCGACGTCATCGCGCGCAAACGCGGAGCCGATCAGCGGGACGTGTACGCTCGCGGCCGCGAGTCCCAACGTGGTGTGCTTGATGAACGTGCGCCGTGACGTGCCGGTATCAGTGGCGGTGTGATGATCATCCATGATGTCCTTCTCGCGCTTTCGGTTAAGAAACAATGCGCCGGTCGAGATGCGCAGGTACGCGAGGAGGTTACCACTGAAGTCCGTGTCCGCTGGCGGGAAATGCAGCCACGCAGGGCTGCGGTTTGGACGCTCGCCCTGCGTGACTGCCGGGAACCGTCGGATCGTCGTCCCCGTCTGCGATCGCTGCTGCCTAACTGGGGCCGAACTTGTACGTCACGTTGAATCGCAGGATGCGCGGGCCGAGGATGCCGGTCGGCGACATGAACTGCGGGATGACACGCGTTTCACCCGTCCCGCCGACGCGAACCGTCTGCAGGTTCGAGAGCGTGCGGACGTCGAAGACGCTGTTCTCGTTCGTGACGTTGAACGCATCCATGTCCACTTCGACCGAGTGGCCTGCGAACTTGAACAGCTTGCCGATGCGCAGGTCCAGCGTCGGCAGCCGGTCGAGCGTGACGCTGCCCCGCGGCTCGGCGTTCACCCGAACCGTGCCCTGGTTCAAGCCGGAGATGTCCACCTGGCGCGTGATGAACGCGCCCGACTCGAGGCGGAAATTGCCGCCGAGCATCACGCCGTAGGGCAGCTCGTACGAGCCGGTCAGCTTGAACTGGTGCTCGCGACCGCCGCTTCGGCCGGCCGCATTGACGAGTGCGGCGTTCGGATTGACGACGCTGACCCGATCGACGTCCACCTTCGAGTACGTGTAGCCGGCGAGAAGCGCCCAGCGATCGCTGAATCCTTTTGAGGCGGTGAATTCGAACACGTTCGACCGCTGCGCGACGCGGTTGTCGTTGCGGAGTTGCGTGACGTGCGTCTGCAGCGGGAGGTTCTCGTTGTAGACGGTGATCTCGCGATCGTCTGCGGTGTTCAGCACGCCGTCGCGTCCCTGCTCTCTCACCGTGATGGGCGTGTAGGCCTCGAACGGCACGTTCAACTCGACATTCGTTGCGTTGTCGCGCTCCTGCACCCGGATATAGGTTGCACTCAGCCGAAGGTTGCGAATGAGCTCGTGGTCGACGCCCACGGTGTACTCGTTCCTGTACGGCCGCTTCAGATTGGGGTCGCGCGTGAGCGCCAGCGTCTCGAACGTGGCCGGCACGGTGGTGTTCACCAGTCTGTCCTGCTCACCCGGCTGGAACACCAGGTCGCCGTTCCGATCGTTCCACGTGTAGGTCTGGCTGATGGTGCCGTTCGGACTCAGCCCGGCGGGCGTGCCCGTGCCGATCGTGTCGTAATAGCGAGCGGCTGACGCCTTCACCGCCGTTCGTCCGCGGCCGGTGAGGTCGAGGATGCCGCTCACACGCGGACCCACGTTCTTCCAGAGCGGGATGTTGCGGACCTCGTCGAAGCTCCTGCGCACGGTGTACGCGATGTCGCGTCCCCCCACGCGCGTCGTGAGGATCGTGCCCTCCGGAAAAAAGGCGCTCGGCGGGTTCTGCTGCCGCGGTATCCATCCTTCGATCCGCTCCCACCGGACGCCGCCGACGAGCGTCAGACGCCGGTAGCTGAACGCGTCCTGTGCGTAGAGCGCCGTCGCGCTCACCGCCCGCTCGAGGTGCAGCGGCGTGTTGAAGATCTGCACCTGTACCGGCCCCGCCGGCGTGTTGCCGCTCGGCAGCGAACGAGAGGTGAGCGCGACGTCGCCGTTCCGGCTCAAGTCGACGTCTTCCGGCGTGTAGGCATTGTCAATCCCGGCGCGAAGCTCGTGACGGCCGCCGAGGAACTTCGGCACGTAGTACTGCCAGTTCACCGTCGTCTGCAGTCTGCGGCGAAACATCTCCTGATCCTGCTGGTTCGACCGCGTGCGGATGCCGGTCGTCAGATCCAGCAGCGTCTGCTTGTCGGTCTTGAGGTTCAACGGGAAGTCGATGCTGTTGTAGCTGACGCTCGCGTTCGAGAACATGCGGTCCGACATCACCCAGTTCCATAGTCCCTGGTAGACGGCCAGGATGTCGTGCTCGTGCCAGGTCGATTCCGGCGTGTTGGAATTGCTGGCGCCGCGGTTTGGCTTGTCGTACACTTGCCGGCTCGCGGTGACCTGGAACCGGTGCGCCCCGCTCGGCTGATACGTGCTGTTGGCGAAGATCGACGTGATGTCGGTGTTCTCCGTCTGCTGGCCGAACCCGTCGACGGCAGGGAAGCCAACGACGTTGACGTGCGTGCGCTGGTCGTTCAGGGCGGCGAAGTAGAACAGCTTGTTGCGCGCAATCGGCCCGCCTACGTTCAGATTGAAGTTCGTGATCGTATCGACGGCGTTCGCGTTCGGGCGGATGCCAAGCTGCTGCAGCCGGCTGTCGATGTTGTCCCACTGCGTATCGTCGCCCTGGAACGTGAAGAGGGCGCTTCCGCCGACGCGGTTGCTGCCGCTCTTCGTGACCATGTTGATGAACACGCCGCCCGCAGGCACCGAAATGTCCTGCGCTCCGCTCGAGATCTGGATGTCGGCGAACGAGCTCGGATCGTAGTAGTAGCCGGCGAAGCCGATGGCCGCTGGATCGCCGACGTTGACGCCGTTCAACATCTGCGTGTTCTGGCTGTTTGGCGTGCCGCGCACGCTCATGCTCCGCTGCAGTCCGCCTTGGTTGCCGCCGACGTCCGGTGACCCCATGACGAGTCCCGGCACCTTGTACTCGACGATCGACCAGATGTCGCGTCCTCCCGGTGTCGTCTCGAGCAGCTTCTGATCGAGGTGGACGTTCACGTTCGCGCTCGTCGTGTCGATGACGGGCGAATCGCCATGAACCGTGACCGTCTCGGCCAGCGCGGCCACTTTCATGCCGAGCTCCACGGTGGTCGTGTCGCCGACGAGGACCCGGATGTCTTCGCGGATGATCGTCTGGAAGCCGGAGAGCTCGACTTTGATCCTGTAGGCGCCCGGCGGCAGCGATGGGAAGCGCAGGTTGCCGCCGGCATCGGTTGTGCCCGTCATCTGTCCGACGACGAGAATGGGACTGCTGATCGTCACGGTGACGCCGGGCATCACCGCGCCCTGCTCGTCGACCGTTCGTACGAGGATGGAGCCTGTAGTGATCTGCGCAGCGGCCGGCACGGCCGCACCGAGCGCGAGCAGGACGATGCCCGCGAGAGTCCCAACGTGCTTGAGCATGGCTGATCCCCTCCTTCGCCTTGCCCACATCGCCACGACACGCGTCCGTCCCGTGCGCCCGTAGGTGTGGCGGGCTCAGGATACGCGTCCACCCCAGCGCGTGCAACGTCAGCGGGAGAGGCAGCCGCTCTTACGTGCGGCCGCGAGGCCGCTCCTCGCCAGCCTTGGTGTAGGCCGGTGGAACGTCGCTGTTCAGCGTTTTGAATGTGTGCGTCCGGTGTTGCGGATCGGCGTGGCTCGCCTCATTTGCGGCTTCCTTCCGCCGTGGCCTTGAGCCAGGCGTTGAACTGCTCGACGAAGCGTTTCGCTTCTTCCAGCTTGCCGTCGCGTTCGAGCTGCGCGATGTACTCGCGCGCTTGTTGCTCGATCTTTGGTAACTGCTCCCGCCGGAACGCCTCCCACTGCTCGTCGCCGATCTGCCGTGCGGCTTCGGCGTGCTGTTTCATCGACTCCGCGATGGCGCGTCCCGGACCGGTCGTCGCGAGACTCGCGGCGAGGGCCGCCGCGGCGCCGGCGATCGGGCCGGCGCGATCGGCCGCCTTGCACGCCAGCCACGTCATCGTGCTCTCGTTGCCTTCGACCACCTCGCCGCGGTTGATGCGCGCGCCCGGCTCCGGACCGGCACAGTCGTAGGCCGCCAGCCGGCGGCCGCTGCCGAGCATGCTCTCCCGCTCGACGAAGAACGAGAGCTTCCGGTGCATCTGCCGCTCGTAATCTCGGCTGATGTGCACGTCGACTGCCGTTGGCCGACCGCTGGTCACTCGCCGAACCTCGCCAATTCGCGCGCCGTTGTAGTAGACCGCGTCGCCCGCGCTGATGCCGTTCGCGTCGTTGAACGTCACGGTGAACGTGTGTTGCCGCCGCGCCAGGAACAGCCCGACGACCGCGAAGGCGACGACCGCGACGACGGCGATGATGGCGAGATCGAGGCGTTTCATCGGGCGAATGGCGCCATCATACGCCACCGCGGCGCTCAGGGCTTCGGCACGCGAATCGTGCTGATCATCAGGCTGCCGCTGATCAGAAAGAGCACCGAGAGCGGGTGGAATCCCTTTCCCAGGAGTTCGACGTGTCCGCCCGGGAAGTGCTCGCGAATGAGGCCGAAGTGGAAGAGGGCCGCCAGCAGCATGACGAGCAGGATGCTCGTCGGGATCGGCGTCCCTTCGAAGTAGCGCACCTTCCCCGTCTCGACGTTGGTCAGCGTCGCGGCGGTCACGTTGAACCGGGCGAGACGGCTGATGCCGCAGCGCACGAAGTAGGTCAGGCAGAGGACGTCCCAGAATCCGCGCAGCCCCAGCGTGTACCCGAGCACCGCCGGCGCCACGCCGAACGAAACGACGTCGGCGAGCGAGTCGAGGTCGCCGCCAAGCGCCGACTGCCGGTTGGCGTGCAGCCTCGCGACATATCCGTCGAAGACATCCAGCACGAGCGCGGCAACCGGCAGCACGAACGCCGCCCAGATCTGTCGCGACCGCTCGTCGTCGATGTAGCTGAGACACGCGAAGATGGAGAGCGCACCGCAACTCGCGTTGGCGAGCGTCAGGAGGTCGGCCGGCGTGTACGAACGCAGCATCGAGAGCCGTTGCTTCTGCGGCGTCATCGTCTTCCGCTAAAGCCTACATTGAACGAGGCCGCCCGCGCGTACAATCACGGCGTCATGCGCACTGCCGCTGCCTCACAACCATCGCGCCGCGCGTTCATCGCGGCCGCATCGTCGTGGCTCGCGTGGTCGTCATGGCCGGTGGCGCAGGGACGAAGCGCACGGCCGCAAACGCGCCTCGTGCTCCTCGGCACCGCCGGTGGACCGACGCCGAAGGCGACCCGCGCCGCGCCCAGCCAGTCGATCGTCGTCGGCGATCGCGTCTACCTCGTGGACTGCGGCGACGGGGTCGCGCGGCAGCTCGCGCTGGCAAAGCTGCCCGTTCGCCAGTTGCGCGCCGTCTTCATCACCCATCAGCACTCCGATCACAACGCCGGCTACGGACCGCTGTTCCTCCTGGGGTGGACCGCCGGCCTGTCCACGCCGGTCGACGCCTACGGCCCGCCTCCGCTTCGTGAGATGACCAGGCATCTGCTCGACGCGTATCGCTACGACGTCGAGCTGCGGATGAAGGACGAGGGACGTCCGCCGCTGGCGCCGCTGATCCGGCCACACGAGATCAGCAGCGCCGGCGAAGTGTTCAAGGACGATCGCGTCCGCGTGACCGCGGCCTTGAACAACCACCCGCCGATCGCGCACTCGTTCGCCTATCGCATCGATGGACCCGATCGGTCGATCGTCATCTCCGGCGACACGACATACTCGGAAAACGTCGTGAAGCTCGCGCGCGGCGCCGACGTCCTCGTCCACGAGACGCTGTCGCGCCAGTTCTGGGAACGTCCCGACGCGCCGCAGCCGCCGTCCGTGGTGCGCCACATCATCGCCAGCCACACGGACGCGGCGGACGCCGGCCGCGTCGCTGCGGAGGCGGGCGTCGGCACGCTCGTGCTCTCGCATTTCGTGCCGACCGAGGGCCCGGGCGCGCCGAGCGACGACGAGTGGCTCGCTGCGGCGCGCAGGCATTTCACGGGAACGATCGTCGTCGGGCGCGACTTGATGGAACTGTGAAACCTCCCGCGATCACGTCTCGCGGCGGTTGAACGTCAAAACGTCCCTGTCCCCGCGGGCTGGCGCTTGAAGACGATGTCGCCAACCGCGGGCTCGAGCGGGATCGAGATGGTCTCGATACGCCCAGACGGGCCGGCGGCGAACGAGATCCGCTGACGTGCCGTCCACGGCCGGGTATCCGGCGTGGCAACCGGCCTGAACACGTCGTAGTGGAAGTGCTCCAGCCGCGTCGCCATCGGACCGCGTCTCATGAACAGCTGTCCGCCGCTCTCGGTCACCGTCACGGTGCCGTACGCCGCATGTTCGTAGGTGGCCGCGAACTGCGCGAGCGGCCGCGAAGGCGACGTGCCGCTGACGCGTTCAGCCTCGCGCTTCTGTTCGCGCTCGGTCCCCTGCTGTTCGCTGCGTACCTGCGACGCCTTCGAGCGCGCGATGTGGTCGACCTGATCGAGCCCGAGCAGCCGCTCGTACGCGTTCAGCATGACGATGGTGGGGACCGGATTCGTGCCCGATAGATTCGTCAGCACGACGATGCCCAGGCGATCGTGCGGCATCCAGGACATGGCGGAGATGAAGCCGTCGATGCCGCCGGTGTGGTCAACGAGCTTGTGTCCGCGGTAGCTGCGGACCGCGACGCCGAGTCCGTACCCGCCCGGGCCCATCTCGGTATAGACGGGCGCGTCGAGATCCACGCTGACCGCCATCGCCGAATGCGCCGACTGCATGCGCGCGGCGAACCGCTTCGAAACGACCGCCTTCCCGCCCGCGGTCCCCTGATCGATGTGCATCTGCACGTAGCGCATCATCTCGTCGACGTTCGAATTGATCGCGCCCGCCGGACCGACCGCGTCGATGTTGCGGAACGGCGCCTGGATCACCTTGTCGCCGCGCATCACGTACGGCAGCGAGTAATCGCCTGCCGACGGCATGTCGCGGACGGTCGTATTCGACCGCGTCATCCCGAGCGGAGTGAAGATGCGTTGCTTGATCGCGTCGTCCCACGCCTGTCCAGCAATGCGTTCGACCAGCACGCCGGCGGTCATGAACATCAGGTTGTTGTACTGGTAGCGCTGACGGAACGTCGCGCTCGGCTCGAGGTGCCGCAGGCGCGCGTAGAGCTCCTGACGCGAGAACGTCCCGAGAAACCACATCTGGTCGTGCCGCGGCAGTCCCGACCGGTGCGTCACCAGGTCGGTCGGCGTCATCAGCCGCGCCGCCACGTCGTCCTGCAGCTCGAAGTCCGGGAGGTAGGTTCGCACCGGCTTGTCCCAATCCAGCTTTCCCTCGTCGGAGAGCTGGCCCATGAGCGTGACCGTGAACGACTTCGTGTTGGAGCCGATCGCCATCAGCGTCTGTGAGGTGACCGGCAGCTTCTTCTGGACGTCCCGATAGCCGTAGCCCTTCGCGAGGACGACCTTGCCGTCCTTGATCGCGCCAATCGCGAGGCCCGGCACTTTCCACTCCGCCATCGCGCGTTCGACGAACGCGTCGAAGCCGTCGAATACGTCGCGCGGCTGTGCGTTCGCGGGAGCGGTTCGGGAACTGAGGATGAACAGGATCAACACGAACACGGCGGAGAGGATGGCGAACCCGCGGCCGGCGGCTCTGGTCATGACAGCTCCTCGAGAGAGCGGACATCTTAGCACCGGCTCGCTACTCGCTGGCCGCGATCGGCGACCGGGCAGGTGAACGCTACAATGAGGCATGGCTGCGACGTTGACTGCCCGTGAGCGCGCCCACCTCAAGTCACGTGCTCACGCGCTCCAGCCGGTCGTGCAGACCGGAAGCGCGGGGTTGACCGAACGCCTCGTCGCAGAAGTGGATCGGGCCCTCACGGCGCACGAGCTGATCAAGGTGAGGTTCGCCAGCGACGATCGTGAGGAACGCATCGCGCTCGGCGACGAGCTGTGCGCGCGGACGGATGCCACGGCGGTGCACCGTGTTGGCAAGATCCTGATCCTGTGGCGCCCGCGCCCGCAGGACGGTTGACGGCGCTTGACAATACGTCGCGATACGACATATTGTCGCGCGACATGGTCGACCGCCACGATAGACGGGACGTCGCCGCCGTTCTGCCGCTGACCCCCGCAGTCTTCCACGTCCTCCTGTCGCTCGCCGACGGGCAGAAGCACGGCTACGGGATCATGAAGGAGGTCGCGGAGCGTACCAACGGCCAGGTGGAATTGAGCACCGGCACGCTCTACGGCATCGTCAAGCGGCTGCTCGCCGATGGCTGGATCCGCGAATCGGCGCTCGGCAGCACCGAGCGCCGCCGCGCTTACCGTTTGACGCCGTTCGGCCGTAAGGTCGCGCTCGCCGAAGCCGAACGACTCCGGGATCTCGTTCTCAGCGCGACGGCCAAACGACTGCTGGTGGATCCTGCAAGGGGGTAGGGATGGCCTCGCCGTCGCTGCACGATCGCATGTACCGCTGGCTGCTCAGGGCGTTTCCGGCCGAGTTCCGTGGTGATTTCGGCGATCAGATGACGGAGGACTTCCGCGATCAGCGCGCCGAGGCGGTCAGCCGACGTTCCCTCGCGCGCATATGGCTGCGAACGACCGTCGATATCGTTCGTCGCGCGCCGCGCGAGCATCTCGACGTGCTCGTTCGCGATGCCGGCTACGCCGTCCGCCTCTTTCGCCGCCGGCGCGGGATGACGGCGTGCGCGCTGATCACGCTGGCGATCGGCATCGGCCTCAACGCCGCGGCATTCAGCGTCCTCCACGGCGTGCTGTGGCGCCGCCTGCCGCTGCCGCAGAGTGATCGGCTGGTACGCCTTTACCAAGTGGCGCCGCTGCCACCAAACACGCTGACCGGAACTTCTCCGGCAAACTTCCTCGACTGGGAGCGGGAGACGCGAACGCTCGAAGCGGTTGCGATCGTGCAGCCATGGTACGGACTGACGATCGTCCTGCAGGGCGGCGCCGAAGATCTGACCGGCGCCGCTGTATCACGCAGCTTCTTCCCGATGCTGCCAGTTCGCCCCGTTCTAGGCCGTCTGCTGGAAGATGCAGACTATGAAGCGCCGACCGCGGTGACGGCGTCACACGGTGCCGGAGAGCCGGCGCCGAAGCCGCGGCCGACCGTGATGGTGATCAGCCACGATCTATGGCAGCGGCAGTTCGGCGGACGCTCCGACGTGATCGGCCAGCTCGTCGATCTGGGTCGCGGACGCGAGGCTCGGGTGATCGGCGTCGCGCCGAGAGACTTCGAGGATCCGTTCGTCCCCGAATCGGCGGCGTGGTTTCCGGAAGGTGCGGATGTCGAACGCGTGAGCCGGCGCGCCGCCTACCTGCCGGTGCTCGGCCGCCTTGCGCCGAACGTCACGATCGCGGAGGCGCAGGCGGAATTCGACGTGATTGCCAGCCGGCTCGCGGCAGCCTACCCAAGAGCGAACGCAAGTCGCGGCATTAGAGTCGTGCCGCTGCTCGACAGCGTCACGGCGGGCGTGCGAAGTCAGCTCTGGTTTCTGTTCGCCACTGCCGGCTGCGTCCTGCTGATTGCCGGCGCCAACGTATCGAACCTGCTGCTCGCACTGAGCGCAGGCCGCCAGCGCGAGTTCGCCACGCGCGTGGCCGTCGGCGCGAGCCGCGCGCATCTGGTTCGGCAGACCGTGACCGAAGGTCTCGCGCTCGCCGCCGCGGGCGGTGCGGCGGGTTTTCTGCTGGCCAAGTGGGTGGTGCCTGCGCTCGCGTCTGTTGCGCCTCGTAGCATCCCGCGGCTCGACAGCATCGACGTCGGCGAGGCTGTTTTCGCGTTCACGGCGATCGTCTCTCTCGCGATCGGTCTGGTGTCGGGCCTCGCGGCCGCAACGGCAGCCGGCCGTGCCAGGATCGATTCGCCACTCCGCGCTGCCGGGGCGGCGGGACGGGCCGGACGTCGCTTCCGTCAGGCGCTCATCGTCGGCGAGGTTGCCGTGGCGCTGATGCTGACGGTCGCGGCCACGCTGCTCGTGCAAACCGTGCGGGCGGTGATGGCGCTGCCGCTCGGGTTCAAACCGGCGAACGTCATAGCCATCGGGCTCTCACAGGATGCGAACGGGCGGACGAAGGCGGATTTCGATTCGCAGTTCGTCACCGCCATCCGTTCGCTGCCGGGGGTCGTCGCCGCCGGCGTCGGCGGGCGGCCGCTCGGGGGCAGCGGTTTGGGCACGGCCCTTCGACGCCCGGAAGATCCCGGTCAAATGGTCACCATCAGCGTCGATGCCGTCAGTACCGGGTATCTCGAGGCACTCGGCGCGCGGCTCGCAACCGGCCGATTCTTCACCAGCGACGATCGCGAAGGGGCGCCTCGCGTGGCACTCGTGAACGAGGCCGCCGTCCGGCAGCACTGGCCGGGCGGCGCGCTCGGCCGGACGTTTCTCGATGGCAAGCATCAGGTGACGATCGTCGGCGTCCTCGCCGACATCAGGTACAAGGGACTCGAAGAAGATCCCCAGCCGATTCTGTATCTGCCGGACTTGCAGGCGGCAACCTTCTGGACGAACACCGTGCTGATCCGGACGACGGGAAACCCGCGCGATCTGCTGCCGGCCCTGCGGACGCTGGTGAAATCGGTCGATCCCAAGCTGCCCGTCTCGCGGGTGGAGACGCTCGAGGAGCGGCTGGCGGCCGTGCTGGCGCCGCGCCGATTCACCCTATGGCTCGTCGGCCTGTTCTCGATCATCGCGCTCGTGCTCGCGGTCGTCGGCCTCTACGGCCTGATCAGCGAATCGGTCGGCCAACGCGTGCCGGAGATCGGCGTGCGGATGGCGCTCGGTGCGACCGCGGCGAGCGTCGTCGCACTGATCCTGCGGCAGGGCGGGATGATGATCGCGATCGGAGTTGTCCTCGGCGTCGGTGGTGCGTTGGCGATCAACGGGGTAATGTCATCGTTCGTGTTCGGCGTGCGGACGACGGATGCAGTGTCCTACGTGACCGCGGCCGTGGGCCTCCTGGCCGTCACGTTCGCCGCGTGTCTCGTGCCCGCCCGACGCGCGGCGCGGATCGATCCGGTCGTCGCGCTGCGGCAGGAGTAGGTCGGTAATCCAGTGGCGTGAAGGCCGCGAACACACAACACGTGCGGCGCACCGGTGCGCTGTCGTACCCTAGACGCGTGACTCACACCGGCCGCAACGATCCCTGTCCGTGCGGCAGCGGACGCAAGTTCAAACACTGCTGTCTTCGAAGAGATACCGTCGTCGATGTTGAGAGGCGGCGCGGAGAGACATCGACGGATTCAGCGCCGCGACCCTGGCGCAGGATGCGCGAAGCCGAGGGACGGCTGATGCCGCGGATGCTGGAGCTGGCGGCGAGAACGTGGCGTCAGGCCGCCATGGACGAAGCGTACTCCCGGTTCTTCTCCGATACGCCGGTGCCGGACCACATCCTTTCACATCGAGAGCATGAGAGTCTCTTTCTCACGTGGCTGGCACTGCGATTCGCGCCGGCGGCGCGCCGGCGGGGCCGAGCAATCCACGATCCGCAGCCGCCGGCGCTGATGCTGCTCGAGCAAGCGCTCGATCTCACCGAGTACGAGCGGCGCTTCCTGGTGGAGGCGGCCCGCCGTCCCGTCAGCTTCTATACCGTGACGGCGGTAGAGCGAGGTGAATGGATGGACCTGGAAGACATCCTCACCGGCGGTAAATGGCGGGTCATCGAGCGAACGGCGTCGACGACCGTTCGGCCTGGCGGTGTGCTGTATGCGCGGATCGTCACGATGGACGGCGAGTCGATCATGTGCGGCTGTGGCGTCGCCCTGTTGCCGCCAACCAGACGCTCGGATCTGGCCGACGTCCGCCGTCAGCTCGCCGGCCGCCGCGCGTACCTGAGCGAACTGCAGGTGTTCGCTCTCGACGACGAGCTGCGCCGATGGTACCTGCTCGCTGCCGACAGTCTATTCAATCCGCCGCTGCCGACGGTGACGAACACCGACGGCGAACCGCTTGCACCGACCACGATGCAGTTCGCGCTGCGGTGCACGCCTGACGAGGCGTTCGCTGCGCTGCGGCCGCTGTATGCGGGCGATGCGGAGGACGCGGTGCTGCTGGATGACGCAGAGCGGGACGAACACGGCGCGCTGCGCGCGTTTTCACTCGACTGGACCAAGGCCGGCAACCGCGTGCACAAGAACTGGGACAACACGGTCCTCGGACACATCGAGGTGCGCGACCACACGCTCACGGCGAGCGTCAACTCGAACCGCCGCGCCACGCGTCTCCGCAAGCAGATCGAGAAGCGGCTCGGCAAGCGCGTCGCGTTCGTGCGCGCCGTGGTCGAGTCCATCGACATGATCCTGAAGGAGGCCAGAGAGCGGCACATGCGGGGCGTGCCGGCGCCGCCCGAGCCGGAGAAGCCGATCGCCCCGGAAGTCGTCGCGCAGTTCGCGCAGCAGCACTGGGACAACTGGCTGGACGAGCGCGTTCCGGCGCTGAAGAATCAGACGCCCCGTCAGGCCGCGCGGACAGTCACGGGGCGCGAGCGGCTCGAGGCGCTGCTGGCAGAGTTCGAATGGCACGGCGGCGCACCGGTTGACCGGCTGCGCGCGGCGCTCAAACTGTAGCCGCGAATCAGATCTCGATACTCAGCGCCCGGTCGGCGGCCTCTTCGATGGCGCGCACGGCCGGAGGCCGCCGTCGACGTATTTTGGGGAAGGGCCACATCGTAGAATTGTGACCGTCCTTATTTTAGGCTGCGTAACACAAGCGGTTGCATTTCACTTATACTAAACGCTGCCTATCGCATGGGCTCGCCTTGAGCCCATAAACGATGGAGCCACGAGAATGCCCGAAGCGGCCGCGACGGCGACTCGAGCCGGACGGTATGTAGCTCAGCCGTCCGGCTACCGAGCCTTTTTGCCCGCTCCGCTTCCGCCAGAGCCGCCGATCGCGCTCACCGGCGAGCTGCCGGCGCTGCTATCAACCGCGGATCGAGCGCTCGGACGTCTCGACGGCTCCGTCCACACGCTGCCTCGTCCGGATCTGTTCGTATTCATGTACGTCCGCAAGGAGGCGGTCCTTTCCAGCCAGATCGAGGGGACGCAGAGCTCCCTGCAGGATCTGCTCGCGGCCGAGGCGCGCCTGTTCGACCTCAATCTGCCGGACGACGTGGGCGAGGTGATCAACTACGTGCGCGCGATGAACCACGGCCTGTGCCGATTGAAGGACCTGCCGGTGTCGGTCCGCCTCATTCGTGAAATCCACGCGGAACTGCTGCGCGGTGTGCGTGGCGGCCGGCTCCAGCCCGGTGAGTTGCGCGCGAGCCAGAACTGGATCGGTCCCGCGGGATCGACGCTGGCGAACGCCACGTTCGTGCCGCCGCCCCACCACCTCGTCCCCGAGGCGCTCGGCGATCTCGAGAGCTTCCTTCATCGCGAGGACGATCTGCCTCCGCTCGTGAAGATCGCCCTGGCCCACGTCCAGTTCGAGACGATCCACCCGTTCCTCGACGGCAACGGACGCGTCGGGCGGCTCCTGATCACATTTCTCCTCACGGAACGTGCCGTGCTGCACAAGCCGGTGTTGTATCTTTCCCGCTACTTCAAGCAGCACAGGGAGGCCTATTACGACCACCTGCAGGCGGTGCGCACGCGCGGCGACTGGGAGGGCTGGCTCGCCTTCTTTTTGCGCGGGGTCGTCGAGGTAGCGGCGGAGGCGGCGGAAACCGCGAGACGCATTCTGCAGATGCGTGAAGACCATCGTGCGGCGATCACGGCGAAGCTTGGCCGCGCGGCCGCGAATGGCCACAAGGTGCTCGAGTCACTATTCGACCGGCCGATCGTGGCGGTCAACGACGTGCGGCAGTTGACGGGAACGACGTATGCCGCGGCGAACGGGTTGGTGTCGAGGCTGGTGGATGCCGGAGTGCTCGCCGAGATGACCGGCTACGCGCGCAATCGACGCTTTCAGTACGCGCCGTACATCGCTCTGTTCAGCGACGCGTCGCCGCAGGTGGAGCAAGGCGTATGAGCCAGTTCGCCTTCCTCCAGCGCGAGTGGCACGGCCGGACGCTGAGCGCCGCTTGACGAATGAACGGCGGCGTTCGTACGCTCTAGCAATGGCCAGCAGCCCCGCATTGACGGACACCGAGCGCGCGGCGCTCCGGGAGTTCGTCGAGCGCCTGCGCATGCTCCCTCGACTCGAAGTGAAAGAAGCACGCCTGTTCGGCTCGAGAGCACGCGGTCAGGGACACGAGCACTCGGACCTCGATGTCGCCGTCGTCCTCGCCGCCGGCTGGCGGGAGCACCGCCGGCGCATCTACGATTTGGCGTTCGATGTCGGTCTGGCACACGGAGTCGACATCGCTCCTCTCGTCCTCGACGAAGCGCGCCTGTCGGAATTGCGGTCCAGGGAACTCCGGCTGGCGGCCGTACTCGATGCGGAAGGGATTCCGTTGTGACAGGGGAGAACCGGCGGCGCAACGCGGCGGATGAAATGGAACGCGCGGGCGTTTGTCTGCGAGAGGCGCGCGCGCTGCGGGACGCCTCGCTGCCCTACGGCGCAGCATCTCGCGCCTATTACGCCGTCTTCCACGCCGCCCGGGCGCTGCTGTTCTCCGCTGGCCTGGAAGCGACGACGCACAAGGGAATCGTGGCGCTGGTGGGACAGCATTTCGTGCGTCCGGGACGCCTCACGGTCGCGATGGGCCGGCTCATCTCGCGAATGCAGCGCGATCGGGAGGACGCCGATTACGCTACCGGCGCCGTCTTCACGGACGAACAATCGTCCGAGATGATCGGGGACGCCGAGGCGTTCGTTGCCGAAGTGCAGCGGCTGCTCGATAACGCGACGTAACCTTCAGCCGCTGATTGGCATGGCGTGACATTGGAGTCGGCGGGACCGAAGTCCCGCCGACGAATTCGTTCTGCGCCTACTCGGCCTTCTCGGACTACTCGGACTACTCGGGCTACTCGGACCCTCGGACTACGCGCAGCCGCTCGTATTCCCGCAATTCGCGCACTTGTAGCACGACCCGCTGCGCACCATGATCGACCCGCACGTCGAACACGGCGGCGCGTCCTCCTGGTTCTGCATCGCCGCGAACGACGCGATCTTCGGCGACGTAATCACGGCCGTCGGCACCGCCCCCGCGGCGGCGGCGACGTCCAGTGGCAACTGCTCGGGCGACGTCGTGTGCTCCTCGCGGTTGTTGACCCCCGCGCGGTACTGTGCATCCTCCGACAGGAACTTCGTCGCCATCCAGCGGAAGATGTAGTCGACGATCGACTTGGCGAACCGCACGTCGGGATTTCTCGTCATGCCGCTCGGCTCGAAGCGCACGTGCGAGAACTTGTCGACGAGATCCTGCAGCGGCACGCCGTACTGCAGCGCGTAGCTGATCGCCTGGGCGAAGGCATCGGCAAAGCCGCTGATCGTCGAGCCTTCCTTGGCCATGACGATGAACAGCTCGCCCGGAAGGCCGTCCTCGTAGAGGCCGACGGTGATGTAGCCCTCGTGGCCGGCGATGTCGAACTTGTGCGTGATGGCGCGGCGCTCGTCCGGCAGCTTGCGGCGGCGCGGACCCGCGTCGGCAACGGCGACCGCCGCCGGCTGCTTGTCTTTCGACGTGTTCAGCGGCTGCGTGCGCTTGCTGCCGTCGCGATAGATCGACACGGCCTTTGCGCCGAGCCGCCACGAGTCGAGGTAGGCCTGCTCGATCTCCTCGACCGTCGCCTCCTTCGGCACGTTGACCGTCTTGCTGATCGCGCCCGAGAGGAATGGCTGCGTCGCCCCCACCATCTTGATGTGGCCCATGTAGTGGATCGACCGCACGCCGCGCGCCGGCTTGAACGCGCAGTCGAACACCGGCAGGTCCTTGTCCTTGATGTGCGGCGCCCCCTCGATCGTCTCGTGCTCGTCGATGTACTCGACGATCGCCTTGATCTGCTGCGGCGTGTAGCCGAGCTTCGACAGCGCCATCGGCACGGTCTGGTTGACGATCTTCATGAGACCGCCGCCGACCAACTTCTTGTACTTGACGAGCGCGATGTCCGGCTCGACGCCGGTCGTATCGCAGTCCATCATGAAGCCGATGGTGCCGGTCGGCGCCAGCACGGTCGCCTGCGCGTTGCGGAAGCCGTGCTGCTCGCCAAGCTCGATCACCTCGTCCCACACGTCGCGCGCGGCCTCGAACAGGTCCTTCGGCACGTGCGTGCGATTGATGTCCTTCAGCGCGCCGCGATGCTTGCGCATGACGCGCAGGAACGGCTCGCGGTTCTTGTCGTAGCCGGCGAACGGCCCGCCGTGATCGCGCGCGATCTTCGACGACTGTGCGTACGCGGCGCCGTGCATGATCGCGGTGATCGTCGCGGCGTAGTCGCGCCCGGCGTCGCTGTCGTACGGCAGCCCGCGCGACATGAGCAGCGCCCCCAGGTTCGCGTAGCCGAGGCCGAGCGGACGATACTCGTGGCTGTTCTTCGCGATCGCCGGCGTCGGATAGCTCGAGTTGTCGACCAGGATCTCCTGCGCCGTGATCATCGTCCGGCAGGCAGCGTCGAACGCGACGTGATCGAACTCCCCGGCATCGTTGCCTTCTGTCCGCAGGAACTTCATCAGGTTGATCGACGCGAGGTTGCACGCCGAATCGTCGAGGAACATGTACTCCGAGCACGGGTTGCTGGCGTTGATGCGCGCCGTGTTCGGGCAGGTGTGCCAGTCGTTGACGGTGGTGTCGAACTGCAGCCCGGGATCGCCGCAAATCCACGTGGCCTCGGCGATCTGCCGCATCAGGTCGCGCGCCTTGTAGGTCCCCATCACCTCGCCGGTCGTCACCGCGCGCGTCTGCCACTCGCTGTCGTCGAGGACCGCGCGCATGAACTCGTCGGTTACGCGAACGCTGTTGTTCGAGTTCTGGAAGAACACGGACGCATACGCCGGACCGGTGAACGAGCCGTCGTAGCCGGCGTCGATCAGCGCCCACGCCTTCTTCTCTTCGTCAACCTTGCAGTTGATGAATTCCTCGACGTCGGGGTGGTCGGCGTTGAGAATGACCATCTTCGCCGCCCGGCGCGTCTTGCCGCCCGACTTGATGACGCCCGCGAACGCGTCGAAGCCCTTCATGAACGACACCGGGCCCGACGCCGTGCCGCCGCCGGCCAGCACTTCCTTCGACGAGCGGATCGTCGAGAGATTCGATCCCGTGCCGGAGCCGTACTTGAACAGCATCCCCTCGGTCTTCGCCAGGCCGAGGATCGAGTCCATCGTGTCCTGCACCGAGTTGATGAAACACGCGGAGCACTGCGGATGCGGCTCGAACCCGACGTTGAACCACACCGGGCTGTTGAACGCCGCCTTCTGGTAGACGAGCAGGTGCTTGAGATCATCGCTGAACGCCTGCAGATCGTCTTCGCTGGCGAAGTACTTCTGGGTGCGCGCCCAGCCGGTGATCGTGTCGACGACGCGGCCGATGAGCTGCTTGACGCTCTTCTCGCGCTCGGGCGTGCCGATCTGGCCGCGAAAATACTTCGAGACGACGATGTTGGTCGCCTGCTGCGACCAGAAGCGCGGGATCTCGACGTCGCGCTGCTCGAACACGACTTCTCCACGTTCGTTGCCGATGACGGCCGATCGGACGTCCCACTCGATTTCGTCGAACGGATCGATCCCCTCACGGCTGAAGAAGCGTTCGAACTCCAGGCCAGGCGCCGGCACCGGTGCCACCGGCCGGGACATCGTCTGGGTCTGCTGGCTGGGTTCGCGGCCGGTCTGGCCGACAGCAGCGCCTCGCTCCATGTTCCCTCCGCCAATCGGGTCGTGGCCGCGCCCCAGGGCCTGACCCCGAAAACAAAAAATGTGACTGGAAGCGCCGTCAGACGAGGCCTCGGTCGCTCCGCCTCGCTCGGACCGACCGCCGTTCACAACGCCGATGATCGGCTCGAACATGCCTCGCAGGAGCTGGGAAGTCCTGCTTGGGTCTGCCGCGCTGGCGCACCAATATGGACCCCGTCTACGTGGTTGTCAAGCGGTGATCCACCAGATATTGTGTCGGTTTTTTAGGGCAGGCGCAAGATGTTGACAGTAGACGGTAGATTCTATTAACTGCCCTATTTTCAGCAATTGGGGCGGCGGAGCCAGTTCAGCGGCCCTGGAGCTCCTTGGCCAGCCGCTCCGCCTTTTCCGCCAACTCCCTCGCGAGCACGTAGTTGAGCGCCTTGAGCTCGCGCTCCCCTTCTTCCATGAACCGGCGCGCCGTGTCATAGCTGTTTTTCAACTCGGGGCTGAGGCGCTGGTAGCGCACGGATCGCAGCAGGGTGGCCGCGCGATCGAGGATCGCTTGCACCTGCCGCGCGGCCTCAGCGCCGCTCGGCATCCCCGGCGTCCGCAGTTGCGGCGGTGGCTGCGCCGGCGGCGTTGCCGGTGGGGTCGTCGGCTCCGGCGGCGTGTCGGCCTTCGTCTCGGGCTTGACCGGCGGCGGCGCGGGCTTCGGTTTCGCGCTGGTCGCGGCTGGCGCCTCAACCACCGGCTCCGGTTCAGGCTCGGGCACCGGCACCGGCTCGATCAGGCGCGGTGGCGGCGGCGGCACCTCGAGGTTCGGACGCTCGACGGGCGTTGCCGCGCGCGCGGTCTTGCAGGCGGCTCCCGCTAACGCGACGATGAGAAGCAGGGCAAGCTTACTTATGCGCACTGTCGGTATGTCTCAATGCGCGTGGGGCCCTCTGCCTCCGCGCTGACGCGCTACGGCGGACAGGCACCCACGCACTCTTCGATCACCTCGATCATCTCACTCTCGGTCGCCTCGATCTACTCCGACGACTCCACCGACTTCGATAACTCGGACCACTCGGACAATCGGACCACTCGGGCCACTCGAACATCACGCTTGCGCGAACTTCAGCTTGAACCTCGTGCCGCTCCCCGGCGTCGACTCGACGTCGATCTCCCCGTCGTGCAACTGGACGATGCGGTAGACCATCGAAAGCCCGATGCCGCTGCCGCGCTGCTTCGTCGTGAAATACAGATCGAAAATCCGTCCGAGATGCTCCGGCGGAATGCCGACGCCCGTGTCCTCGACGGCGATTTCGATTCGCCGCTGCGGAGCAATCTTGCAGGCGATGCGCAGCGTGCCGCCGTCGGGCATTGACTGGCAGGCATTGAGCACGAGGTTGAGCAGCGCCTGCCGCAGCATGGCCGGGTCCGCGTTGACCGGCGGCAGCAACGGCGGACAATCCACCTTGACGTTGACGCTGTGCTGCTCCGCCTCCGGCTTCGCCGTCGTGACGACGTCGCTGATGAGCGAATCGAGCTTGATCGGCTGCAGCTTCAGCTCCTCCGGCCGCGCGAACTTCAGGAATCCGCCGACGACCTGATCGAGCCTCCGGATCTCGTCGGAGATCACGTTCACGTGCTTCGAGAGATCGACGGCTGGCACACTGGACGGGCTGCCGCCCGCCGCCTGCGCAACGAGCGCGGCCGGCTGTCGGGCGAGCTTCTGCTTGAGCAGCTCCAGATGGATCGTCATCGCGTTCAGCGGGTTCTTCACCTCGTGCGCGACGCCCGCCATCAGCCGCCCGAGCGCCGCGAGCTTGCGGGAGTAGTTCAGCGTCGAGTGCACCTGACTGAGATAGCCGACGTTGCGCGCGACGAGCATCGCGCCGAGAAAGCGGCCGCTCGAGTCCTGGATCGCGTGACACATCAGCAGACGCTCGGTCTCCGACTTCGGCGCCTCGCCATCATCCGCCGCGCCGTCCGTCCGGCTCCCCGGCTCCCCGGCCCCCGGCTCCCTATATAGTTCGACGCTCGACGCTGACACCGGGCCGGCTGATTTGCGGCCCGCAAGCGCCTGCTCGACGAGGTGCCTGACGGGATGCTGCGCCGGCAACGCGGCAATGTTCGAATTGCCGTCTCCGAGCGCAGGCACGAGTGATGCCATCGCGGTGTTGCGGAAAATCAGCTCGCCGGACGGGGAGAATAGCGCCACGGCGTCTTCGAGGTTTTCCATCACCGACTCGAAGTCCGTCGACGCCGATCCACCTTTCGCCCGTACGGCGGAAAGCTGCGCGCTGACCGCCTCGAACGAGCTGCCCAGGTCGCGGAACTCCTGGCCCGGCAGGTCGAGCCTGACGTCCAGCTCGCCGCGCCCGAGTCGCGACAGGCTGCTCTGAATGACGTGGATCGGCCGCAGCATCCACTGCGCGAGCAGGATGGCGACGAGCGACGAGATCAGCAGCGCCGCGAGCACCATCCCGGCGGCGCGCTCCAGCGCGTCTTCCAGTTCGCCTTGCACGAGCACGGTGTCGACGCCAATCCGGATCGAGCCGAACGGTTGATCGCCGACGTACAGCGGCTGGCGCACTTCGTACGTGTGGTTGGAACGGACCGCCTCCAACTGGCCGAGGCTGCTGAGCGCGAGGACGGGCGTCAGCTCGTCCTGCGCGGGAATCGTCGTCCCTTCGAGCGACCGCAGCACGTGCGCAATCGCGCGGCCCTCGGGATCGACGATGGCGGCATACGTGACGTTGGGATACTTCGCGCTCGATCCGAGGATGGCGCGGATGCCGCCGTCGTCGCGCAACGCGGGATACACCTCGGCGCCGCTGCCCGCGGTTCGGACGACTTCCTCCGCGCGGATGAAGATGGCGTGCGCCAGCAATTCGCCGCGGACGCTCGTCTCCTCGAGGCTGCGCCGCACGAGCGTCGTCAGGTGATACGCGCTCAGCACGGCCACGACGGCCACGACGAGCGTCGTCACGCCGGCGACCTGCTTGGCTTTGATAGACATCTTTTAGTGCGCGTGGGGCCCCACCCCCACGCGCTGTCGCTCGGCGGCGCCGCGTCGCGGCGCGGCCCTCCGGCGCCTCGCTCCGGCCGCAGGCGCTTCTCTGCGCGGGCGGCTCGCCCCCACGCGCTGTCGCTCGGCGGCGCCGCGTCGCGGCGCGGCCCTCCGGCGCCTCGCTCCCGCCGCAGGCGCTGGCATCGCCGATTCCCCGATCTCCGCTTTAATCCGGTTCCGTGTGTTGTGCAGCGTCTTCAGGCTGATGCCGAGGATCTCTGCCGCGCGCGTCTTGTTGTTGCGCGTGTGCTCGAGCGTCAGCATGATGAGCCGCCGCTCCGCCTCGTCGACGGTGGTTCCCGGCGCGATGGTCAGCGTCGGCACGCTTTCCTCGCCGCGCGACACCAGCGTCGGCGGCAGGTGCCGCGGCTCGATGAAATCCCCTTCGGCCAGGATGGTGGCGCGCTCGATGACGTTGCGCAGCTCGCGCACGTTGCCCGGCCACGGGTAGTGCTCGAGGATATACATCGCCTCCTGGTCGACGGCGCGGATGTTCTTCGCGTTCGTGCGGTTGAACTCGTTGAGGAAGGACTGCACGAGCAGCGGAATGTCATCCTTGCGCGCGCGCAGCGGCGGCAGTTCCATAGCGAAGACGTTCAGACGGTAATAGAGGTCCTCGCGCAGCTTGCCGTTGCGCACCGCTTCGCTGGGATTCTGGTTCGTCGCCGCGATGACGCGGACGTCGACGCTCTGCTCCTGGCGTCCGCCGAGCCGGCGGAACGTCCGCTCCTGGAGGACGCGCAGCAGCTTGACCTGCGTCGCCGGCATCATCTCGGCGATTTCGTCGAGGAACAGCGTGCCGCGATGCGCCAGCTCGAAGACGCCCGTGCGGCGATCCTGAGCGCCGGTGAAGGCCCCCTTCTCGTGCCCGAAGATCTCGCTCTCGAGCAGCGTCTCCGGAATCGCCGCGCAGTTGATCGCGACGAACGGGTACGACGCCCGTGGGCTGAGCTCGTGAATCGTCTGGGCCACGAGCTCTTTCCCCGTTCCCGACTCGCCCCAGATCAACACGGAGGCGGCCGTCGGCGCGGCCTGCTCGATCACGCGATACACCGCGCGAATCTCGGCGCTGTTGCCGACGATGCGCCCGAAGCTGCCTTGCTCGCGAAGCTGACGCCGAAGCTGGCGAACTTCGCGCAGCGTCTCCTGGCGCTCGACGGCCTTCTGCAGGAGGATCTGCAGCCGCTGCGGATCGACCGGCTTGGTGAGGTAATCGTACGCGCCGTCCTTGATCGCCTCGACCGCGGATTCAACGGTGCCCTGCGCCGTGAGCATGATGAACGAGATGTCGGACAGCTGATCCTTGAGCGCGTGCAGCAGGTCGAGCCCGCCCATTTTCGGCATCACCAGATCGCTCACGATGATCGCGGGGCGGAACGTCGTCACTTTGTGAAGCGCCTCTTCGCCGTCCGGCGCCTCGTCCGTGTGAAATCCCCACGCCTGCACCAGCTCCGCGAGTCCGCTGCGGGTAGGCGGATCGTCCTCGACGATGAGAACGCGTTCACCTGCTGTCGAATGAGTGTGCTCTTCCATGTCTTTCTGAGCCTATCACCCGGCGCGTAAGAGTTACACGAAGACCGCACCTGAGCTTGCGAGCGGCGTTGACGATGGGGTCAGGTCTTGAATTGGCGGCGACGGAACCAGCTTTGCAGAACTCAACTGGCGGGGACTCTATTCGTATGAAGAACGTGCTGTTCGCAACGATGTTGATGCTGACGTTGACCGCCTGCGCCAGCGATGCGAAAGGACCGGACAATTCCCCGGAACCCGCTAAGACTCCGGAGGCTACGCCAACGTCCGCGACGAACGCCGCGCCCGAGACGAAGACGGCGGACGCCGCAACCACGCCCGCTGACGTCGCAACCACGCCCGCTGACGCCGCGGCGCCGCGCGATCCGGAGCCTGCGTATCGCGAGATCACGATCCCCGCCGGCACCGTGCTGCCGTTGCGGCTCGCGACCGCCGTCGGCTCCGACACCAGCAGCGTCGAAGATCCCGTCCGTGCGACGGTGCGCAACGCAATTGTGATCAGAGGCACACAAGTGATTCCTGCGGGCACGACCGTGCTCGGGCACGTGACTGACGCGCGGCGATCCGCGCGCGTGAAGGGCCGCGGCCGTGTGGCGTTCCGGTTCAACCAGCTCGATCTGCCGGGCGAGGGCGGCCGTCTGCCGATCCGCACCGGCACAGTGGCGCGCGTGGCGCCGGGAACGAAGAAGCAGGACGCGGCCAAAATCGGCGCGGGTGCCGCGGGAGGCGCGATCGTCGGCGGTCTTCTCGGCGGCGGCAAGGGAGCGGCGAAGGGCGCCGCGATTGGCGGCGGCGCAGGCACGGGCGTCGTCCTCGCGACGCGCGGCAAGGAAGTGCGTCTCGCCGCCGGCACGCCCGTGTCCGTCAAGCTCGCGGCGCCGCTGACCGTGCGCGTGCGCGCACGGTGATAGAGTGCGGACGTGCTCGATCCGGCACGTCCGCAGGACCTCCCGCCACGATCGATTCTCCCTATCGAGCGGATCGCTGCGGCGTTCGAAATCCTGCTCTGCTCCGGGTTCCCCACGCAGATCCTGCTGGTCGGGCTGCTCGCCGCGCTCGGCCTCCAGATCCGTGACGCCGACGGACACCTCTCGGCGCCGTTCGTCCTGCTGCTCTCGATGCTCGACACCGCGCTGGTCGTGGGACTCGTCTTCGCGCTGCTGCGGCTGCACGGCGAATCGGCTCGCGACGTACTCGTCGGGCGTCAGCCACCGGTGCGCGAGGCGCTGCTCGGGCTCGTCCTGCTCCCCGCGGTGTTCATCTGGATCCTCGTCATCCTCGCGGTCATCATCACGCTCGCGCCAGGGCTGCACAACGTGCCGCGGAACCCGTTCGAGGATCTGCTGCGCACGCGCGAAGAGGCGGTCGTCTTCGCGATCGTCGCGATGGTCGCCGGCGGCGTGCGCGAAGAGGTGCAGCGCGGGTTCATCCTGCACCGGTTCGATCGGTACCTCGGCGGAGGCGTTGTCGGGCTCGTCATCTTCAGCGCGGTCTTCGGCCTTGGCCACATCGATCAGGGCTACGACGCAACGATCGCCACGGCGCTGCTCGGCGCGTTCTGGGGCGCCGTCTACCTGATACGCCGCAGCATCGTCGCGCCGATGGTGAGCCACGCCGGCTTCAACCTGGCGCAACTGGTCAAGTACGTCGTCCTGACGCCGTGACGCGGGGTCGGGTCTTGAATCTTGAAAAAGGTGATAATTCAAGACCTGACCCCCTTTTTGGTACAGTGGCCGGACACCGTGGTTGGCCGTCTCGCCACAGCTTTCCGGCTCTCCGTTCGCGAGCTGACGCTTCTGCTCATTCTGTTCGCCGTCACGCTGCCCGGCGTCAGCCTGCGGCTCTACGCCTCGGACGAGGTGCAGTACTACTCGTACCTGCGCTCGCTGTGGTTCGACCGCGACGTGTCGTTCGACAACGAATTCCGGCACTTCTACGACGCCGGCGTGGCGCGAACGGAGGGGTTCCGCGAAACCTTTCTCGAACCCTCAACGAGCACAGGGCTGAGGAGGACGTTCGCGACGATTGGACCCGCCATTCTCTGGGCGCCTTTGTACTCGGTGGCGGACGTCGGCGTCAGAATCGCGCGGGCGTTCGGCAGCGATGTCGCGGCGGATGGATTCTCGAAGCCTTACATCGCCGCCGTGTGCGTAGGGTCCGCGGTTTACGGGTTCCTCGCACTCCTCCTCTCGATCCGCATCGCGCGTGATCTGACGGGGAGCGGCGCGCGCGCAGCGCTGGCTGTGTGGTTCGGCACGCCGCTCCTCTTCTACATGTACGTCGCGCCGGGCTTCGCCCACGCCACGTCGGCGTTCGCCGTCGCGCTCTTCATCGCGACCTGGCTCCGCGTCCGGGCGGCGGACTGGCCAGTGCGCGGCGTCGCGCTGCTCGCCGCCTCCGGAGCATTGATGACGATGGTGCGCGAGCAGGACGCGTTTCTCGTCGCCGGTCCGGTGGTGGATTATGCGGGAGCGCTGTTGCCGCGGATGGCCGAGTCCCGCGACGCACGCGAGCAGAAACGAATGGTGACCCGGATGCTCGCAGCCGGCGTGCTGGCCTTGGTGACGTTCATCGCAGTCTGGAGCCCACAGCTCGCCGCCTATCAGGCGCTCGACCAGCGGTTCGGTCCTTCGCCGCTCGTCAGCCGCAAGATGATCTGGTGGTCGCCGCACGCGCTTCAGGTGCTGTTCTCGCCCGAACATGGCTTCGTGTTCTGGACGCCGCTCGCGGTGGCGGCGTTTGCCGGGCTGGTCTGGCTTGCCGTTCGTCAGCCGCCGCATCGCGCCATGCAGCGGCGCGTCGCCGTCGCGCTGCTGGTGATGGCCGTCGCAAACATCTATGTGAGCGGCAGCGTGGACTCGTGGTCCGCCGCCGGGGCGTTCGGACAGCGGCGTTTCGTCAACATCACACCGCTCCTCGTCATCGGCCTCGCGGTCCTGTTCGCGCGCGCGCGCGACGCCTGGCCGCGGCGGATGCTTGCGGCCATTGTCGCCGTGTGCGTGTGGTGGAACCTCGCGCTGATGGCGCAGTTCGGCGCGAACTTGATGAACCGGCAGCGGCTCGAGCTTGGCCGCAACGCCTACACCGCGTTCGTTGCACTGCCAACGATGGCGCCGCAGCTCGCGTACCGGTATCTGTTCGACCGCGCGTCGTTCTATCAGCCGCCAGCCAGGTGACACGCGTGCGCATCGTCTATTTCGCCGACATCCGCTTCCCGCTCGAGCGCGCCAACGGGATCCAGACGATGGAGACGTGTCATGCGCTGGCGGAGCGGGGGCATACCGTGTATCTGGCCGTGCGGCCGGACACGCAGCGGCCGGCGCGTGACCCGTTCGAGTACTACTCGCTTCCGCGAAGCCAGCGGTTGATCATCGAGCGCGCACCCGTGTCGGGGCCGCAGCTCGCCCGCCGCTTCGGCTACCTCGCGTTCGCGGCAGGGCGGGCGATGGGCCGCGCGCGCGCCGATGTCGTCATGACGCGCGATCTTGGCGTCGCGTCGATGCTGGCCGGCATGCCGGCGTCGATGCGGCCGCCGATCGTCTATGAGTCGCATGGTTACGCTCCGGATGTCGCGGCGGCACTGCCGCAGCTCGTCGCGACAGCCAAGGCGCCGAGCGAGCGCAAGCTCGCGCGGCTGACGGCGCGCGAGGAGCGCGTCTGGCGTGGCGTCGACGGATACATCACGATCACGGCAGGACTTGCGCGCGAGCTGAGCACGCGGTTCGGCACGCGTCCGCGCGTGGCGGTCATCCCCGACGGCGTCCGGGGTCAGATCTCGATTTTCGAACGGACGATCGAAAATCGAGATCTAACCCCAACGGTCGGCTACGCGGGACACCTCTACGCGTGGAAAGGGGTCGACATCCTGCTCGAAGCGCTGGCTCGCCTGCCTGGCGCGCGTGGGCTCATCGTCGGCGGTCACAGTGCCGAATCGGATCTCGCGAGGCTGAAGGCACTCGCGGAGAGGCTCGGCATCGCCGATCGCGTGACGTTCACCGGCCTCGTCGAGCCGGCGCGCGTCCCGGAACTGCTCCGCGACGCCGCGGTGCTCGTGTTGCCGAACCCGGCGTCGGCGATCTCGACGCAGTTCACGTCGCCGTTGAAGCTGTTCGAGTACCTGGCCGCCGGCCGGCCGATTGTCGCGTCCGATCTCCCCGCGATTCGCGAAGTGTTGCACGACGGCGTCGACTCACTGCTCGTACCGCCAGGCGATGCCGCGGCGCTGGCGACGGCCATCGGCCGTCTGCTCGAAGATCCCGTGCTCGCGGAGCGGCTGGCGCGCGAGGCGTCCGGGCTGGCACCGCACTACACATGGGAGCGGCGGGCGGAACGGCTCGAAGCGTTGTTCCAGGAAGTCCTGTCCCGATGATTTCTGCGCGGCTGCTCTCGCTCGTCCGCTGTCCGGACTGCCGCGCGCACCTGACCGGTCCGGCGTCGAACCTCACCTGCAGCGGTTGCGGCCGTGCCTATACGAGCGGAGGCACGGACTTCCTCGATCTGCGGCCGCACGACGAGTTCCGCGAGCAGACGAAATATCTGGACGAGGCGCTGCACGTGGACGCACGGCACGAGCGGCTGTCGCCGCCGCTGCTCGGATCGCGCATCCGCAACGACATGCTGCGCGCGTTCCTCCGGCCGGGGCGCGACGACCTGGTGGTGGATCTCGGGTGCGGCAGCGGACGCACGCTGCTGTGGAACCGCGACTGGGGCGCGGCGGCGGTTGGCGTCGACATCGCGCCCTACTTCTCGACCGAGGCGCGGCGTGACGTCGATCTGTTGCTCGGCGATCTCCGCAAGCTGCCCTTCGCCGACGGCACCTTCACGAAGGCGTTCTCGCTCGACGTGCTCGAGCATCTGTCGCCAGAAGCGCTCGCCGGCATGCTGGCGGAGGCGGCGCGCGTGCTCGCGCCAGGCGGAGCGTTGTTCGTCTATACCCACGTGCGAAAGAACGCGCCGATTGCGAAGGGTCTCCGCGCGATCAATCGCTTCGCCGAGTGGCTGGATCGGCACGGGCTCGTCGATCTTCGTCAAGAGCATCTACGCAAGTCGGATCATGTGAACCCGCTCCGCGACGTGCCGCACCTCGAGCGGGTCACGCGCGAGGCTGGCTTCCGCATCGCGCGGATCCGGTTCTACACGCCGCTCGTCGGCGGCTTCGTCGAGAACGTGCTGATCCGAATGGGCGAACGCGCGCTCGCGCGGCGCGCGGCACAGCGCATCTCCGCCGGCGGCGCGCCGGCCGACGTCGATGCTCGCGCGATCCGCGAAGCGCGCACCGCGGCAAAGCAACAGATCGCGAGGAGTCCGGCAACCTATGGCGCGCTGCGCGCGCTCTCGTTCCTGATGAAGCTCGATCTGCTGCTGTTCGGTAGAATCACGTCAGGACCGTTCTTCGCTTTGCTCATGAAGGTGAAATGAGAGGAGCTCGCTTGGCTTCGTAGTGCTTTTCCGCCATTCACCATTCACCATTCACCATTGACCATTCAGCATTCGGCATTCAGCATTCGGCATTGACAATGAGGGTCCTCTACTGCGCGATCGATCAGACCGTACCCGGCACGAAGGGGGGCTCGGTACACGTGCAGGCGGTCGCGGAAGGGCTGGCCGCGCGCGGGCACGACGTCCACGCGCTCGTCTCGCCCGGTGAAGGGGAGTTCCCGAACGGTGCGGTGAACTGGATGGCGCTGACGCCGCCGCTCGGCGCCAAACAGTTGCGCTGGGCGCGCGCGCCGGTCGTCCGCCGCGTCGCCGAGAGCCTGCGGCCCGACGTCATCATCGAGCGCTACTACAACTTCGGCGGTGAAGGACTCTCGGCGGCGTCGCGCGTCGGCGCCAAAACCGTCCTCGAGGTGAACGCGCCCGTGATCGATCACCCGGGATCGACGAAAGCGATCGTCGATCGCGCGCTGCTCGTTCGGCCGATGCGCCGCTGGCGCGAGCGGCTCTGCGCGGGCGCCGACCTCATCGTTACGCCGAGCGCGAAGATCCTGCCGCCGGACACGCCGGCCGCGAAGATCGTCGAGGTCGAGTGGGGCGCGGACACCGACCGCTTTCGTCCCGATGCGACCGGACCGGTGCCGTTCTCGCATCCCGGCGGCACGCTCGCGGTGTTCGCCGGTGCGTTTCGGAGCTGGCACGGCGCGGTGTACCTCGTCCGCGCGATTCGCGAGCTTCACGAGCGCGGCGAGAAATCGTTCGGCGCGGTGCTGATCGGCGACGGGCCCGAGCTGTCGAGCGTCCGCGGCGAGGCCACGCATCTGCCGAACGTGATGTTCACCGGCGCGCTGCCGCACGACCGCGTCGCCGCGTGTCTGACCGCCGCTGACGTCGGCGTTGCGCCGTTCGACATCGCCGCCCACCGGCCGCTGTCGCTCGGCTTCTACTGGTCGCCGTTGAAGATATTCGAGTACATGGCGGCGGGCCTGCCGGTCGTCGCGCCGGCCGTCGATCGCATTCCGTCGCTGGTCGAGGCCGAGCGGGAGGCCATCCTGTACGATCCCCGGAACCCTGGCGCGCTGGCCGCGGCGCTCGTGCGGCTGAAGGATCCGGCGCTGCGCGCGCGGCTCGGGGCTGCGGCCCGCGATCGCGCGGTGCGCGAGTACAGTTGGGCGGCCCACTGCCAGCGCCTCGAGGCGGCGATTCTTCGCACATGCGAATCCTGATCGCGACCGACTCGTTTCCGCCGGGGTGCGGCGGCAGCGGGTGGAGCACGTACGAGCTCGCGCGTGGACTTCGCGCGAGTGGCCACGAGGTCACCGTCGTGCAGCCGAGGCCGGGTACGCCGGTGGGCGTCCGCGAGGGCTCGTACGATGCACTGCGCGTGCTCGAATTCGGCGCGCGGGCACCGGCGCTCCCGTTCGTCCGCAACTACTTCAAGAACGAGCGCCTCTACACGGCGCTCGGCGAGTTCCTGACGGATCTGATCCGCCGCGAGTCGTACGATCTCGTCCACGGCCAGCACGTGATGACGTGCGTGCCGTCGGTCGCCGCTGCTGCCGCCGCGTCCGTGCCATCCATCTGCACGGTGCGCGACTACTGGCCGATCTGTTACTGGTCGGATCTGATTCACACCTCCGAGAGCGGCGGACTGTGTCCGGGGTGCTCGGCCGGCATGATGTCCCACTGCATTCGGCCGCGTGCCGGGGCGCTGTGGCCGCTGGCGTTGCCGTTGATTCCGTACATGCGCGCGAACCTCGCGCGCAAGCGTACCGGCCTCGCCGCCGCCGATGCCGTCATCGCGGTCAGCTCGACGATCGCGTCCGATCTGCGCGCGCGCATACCGCAGCTCGCCGGCACTCGCGTCGAGACCATCCCGAACCCGGTGAACATCGCCGACCTGCGCGCGCGCGCGGCCACGGCGACGCAGCCGCTCGACCGGCCGTACGCGCTCTATCTCGGGAAGCTCGCGCCGAACAAGGGCACGTCCCACCTGGTGGACGTCGTCGAGCAGGCGGGGCTCGACTGGCCTCTCGTGATCGCGGGCGACGGCCCCGAGCGCGCCGAGCTCGAGGCGCGCGCCGTGGCATCGAACCGGGACATCCGCTTCACAGGCTGGATCGACCGCGATGCCGCCACGGCGTGGCTCGCGCACGCGGCGATGCTCGTGTTTCCTTCGCGCGGGCCCGAGTCGCTGAGCCGGGTGCTCATCGAGGCGAGCGCCCTCGGCATTCCCATCGCTGCCATGAGCACCGGCGGCACGCCGGACATCGTCGTGCACGGCGAGACGGGACTGCTCTCCAACTCGCCCGCAGATCTCGCGGCAGACGTTCGCACGCTGCGAGACGACGAGCGGCTGCGGGCACGACTGGGCGAAGCGGCACGGCAATATGTCGAAGCCCGCTTCGACGCCGTCGCGGTCGTCGAACGGATCGAGCGGCTCTACGTCGATCTGCTCCGTGGAGCCCGCGTGTGACGCCTCTCCGCGTTGCCGTCGTGGCGCGTTCGGTGTTTCCGATCCACGGCGTCGGCGGACTCGAACGGCACGTGCACGATCTCGTCAACTACCTGACGCACGCCGGCCTTCAGGTCACGCTGATCACCCGGCTGCCGCTCCACGATCGTGAGGCCGCCGGGCTCGATCCAAAGATCCGTGTCCGGTACGTCCCGTACGTGACGTTCCCGTACGCCGGCCGCCGCTGGACGACGGTGCTGGATCGAAGTACGGCGTATCCGCTGTTCGGGATGCGAGCCGGGCGGCTGGCGGGATCGCTCGTCGATCGCGGGGACATCGACATCGTGCACGGTCTCGGCGCCAGCGTCCTCGGCTACGCACGTCAGCGCCGCCGCTCGCGAGCGCCGCTCGTGCTCAATCCGCAAGGGCTCGAGGAATTCGGCGCGACGGATCCGTCACGAGCCGGGCTGAAGCGCGCCGCGTACCTGCCGCTGCGCGTGGCGGTGCGGAAGTGCGCCCGAGCCGCCGACGCCGTGATCGCCACAGATCGTGTGCTCGAACCCGTCGTGCGGCAGCACCTCGACGTTCCCGACAGCCGCATACGGACCATTCCCAACGCGCTGGATCTGCGCTGGATCGACTCGCTGGCAATCGCCGAAGATGGCGCGCGCATTCGAGCGGCCGCCGGCATCGCGCGCGAGGACGTCGTGCTGCTCAGCGCCGGCAGGCTCGAGGAGAACAAAGGCTTCCACGTCCTCGCGCAGGCGCTTGCCGCGCTTCGCGCGGACGGCGCGCGGCTGCCCGACAAGGGCTGGCGATGGGTGCTGGCCGGCGATGGGCCATTCCGGCAACGGCTCGAACGCGTCATCGCAGACGCGAACCTGAGCCCGCACGTGATCTTCGCCGGCCGCGTCTCCGATCGTGATCTTCACGCCTGGTACGAAGGCGCCGATCTGTTCGTTCACCCCACGCTGTACGAAGGCAGCTCGCTCGTCACCCTCGAGGCGATGGCGCATCGGCGGGCGGTCGTGGCGACCAACGCCGGCGGCCTGCCGGACAAGGTGCGAAGCGGCATCAACGGCTGGCTCGTCACGCCGGCCGATCCGTCGGCGCTCGCCGCCGCGCTGAGCGGCGCGCTGGCCGACGCCGCGCGGCTGCGCGATATGGGCCTGCGCGGGCGCACGATCGTCGAACGGGAGTTCTCGTGGGAGGTCGCGGGGGCCGCTACGATCCGGCTCTACGAAGAGCTCGTTTACAATCCATCGCGATCGTTCGAGTCGATACGTTGACGCAGCCTCACGCGACGAACCAGTCGTGGCGAACCGGCGCGGCCGCGGCGGGGTGGCTGATCGTCTTCATCTCGGTCGTCGATCTGTCCGGGCGTGAGGTTGCGCGGCAGTCGCTGCTGCGTAACGCCGCCGGACTGTCGCTCGGGGCATGGCCGGTCGTCCTCGTCGCCGCCGCCGGCGCGCTACTCGCCGCACTCGCCCACCACCCTTCGTCTCGACTGCGGCGCGCACCGCTCCTCTTCGCCCTGCTGTTCGCGGCCGGCGTCGCCCTGCAACTGAATCTCGGCGCGCGACTTCAGAGCGACGGCTTCTACTACTACGCCTATCTCCGCTCGCTGGCGTTCGACCGCGACGTCAACTTCATGAACGACTACCGCCTGCTCGGTCTCGGCGACAAGCCGTACTTGTTCGAGCCGACGATCACGGGGCACGCGCACTCGGCGTGGACGATTGGGCCGGCCATCGTGTGGGCGCCGTTCTTCACGGGCGGCCACGTCGTCGCGTCGCGTCTCGGACGCACGAATCCCAACGTGTCTGCCGACGGCATCTCGTTCCCCTATCGTCAGGCGGTGTGCCTCGCCGGGCTGTTCTATGGGCTGCTCGGTTCGTGGTTCTGCTTCCGGATTGCGGCGCGTCTTCACACGCGGCGCATCGCCGCGTTCGCCACCGTCATCATCATCACCGGCTCCTTCATGCTCTGGTACCTCATCAAGGAGCCGAGCATGACGCACGCGCCGTCGATGGCGGGGGCCGCCGCCTTCATCTGGGCGTGGCTGGCGACACGCGACAATCGGCGCACGTGGCAGTGGGCTGCCCTCGGCGCACTCGCCGGCGTCATCGGGCTGATTCGCTGGCAGAACGTCCTGTTCGCGCTGCTGCCGGCGTGCGACTCGCTGATCGCAGTGATCCGCGCGTGGCGGCGATCGGATCGGCAGGCGTTCATGGCGGCGGTCCGCGACGGCGTGCTGTTCACGATCTGCGCGACCCTCGCGTTCCTTCCGCAGATGCTGGCGTGGCGCGCGATTTACGGCAGTTGGCTGGCCCTCTCTCCCGTGGGCCCGCAGATCCGCTGGGGCGACCCGCACATTGCCGACGTGCTCTGGTCGTCGCGCAACGGGCTTCTGAGCTGGTCGCCGGCGCTGTACGCGGGCGCGCTCGGCCTGGCGATCTTCGCGTGGCGGAACCGGGCGGTTGGCGTGCCGATGCTGCTCGCGCTCGCAGCGATGACGTATTTCAATTCCGCCATTCAGGACTGGTGGGGCAGCGATGGTTTCGGAGGCCGCCGATTCGACGGCACGATCCCGCTGTTCTGCATCGGCGCCGCCACCTTTTTCAGCGTCGTGGCCCGCGCCGTCGAGCGACACCCGCTGCGCGCCCTCGCGGCCGCCGGCGCGGCGCTCGTGCTGTGGAATCTGACGCTGATGTCGGCGGCACAGAAAGGGGTCTTCCGCATCGGCGACATCGTATCGTTCGGCGACACGATGCCGGCGCAGGCGCGCGAGTTCCACGCGTGGTTCGGCAATCCCTTCACCTATCCCACGAGCGTGCTGTTCGCGCTGCGCAACGGCGTGTCACCGGGCCGCTACGATCTGCTCTCGGCGAATCGCTTCCTGTCCGATCCGAAGCGGCAATACGGCATCATCGACATCGGCGGCGCCGATACCTGGGCCCTCGGCGCGGGGTGGCATGCTCCGGAGCGCGACGGCCCGGTGACATTTCGCTGGGCGGACCGCGCCGCACACGTTCTTGTGCCGCTCGATCGTGCCGCCCACCTCCGGGTGCAGATCCGGTCGCGCGGGCTGGGGTTTCCCGGCTCACCGGCGCAAACACTCACGGTGGTGGTGAACGGCCACCCGCAGCCTGGCATTCCGGTGAATACGGGATGGGAAACCGGCGAGCTGCTCGTCGACAGGACCCACTGGAGAGCGGGCGTCAATCGCCTCGAGCTGCAGTTCGCGTGGGCGGCCCGGCCAATCGACGTCGGGCTCGGCGGCGACGGCCGATCCCTTGCCGCGCAGATCGATTACCTGCGCGTGCAGGTCGAAGCAGTCCCCGCTGGACGCTGATCTCCCCCCTTTACCTGACCTCGTGTAGAATGCCGGCCTACCTCCGCCAAGTAGATGCTGCGACTACTTGGAGACGACCTGAGACTGTCCCCGAAGCCTGCGTACGATCGCCTGCTGTCTGCGATTGCCGCGGCCCTGGTACTCGCCGTCTACCTCGCGACGATATATCCGGGCCTGCTCGATATCGGCGACGCGACGAAGTTCTCGTTCGTCGGCAGGATCCTCGGCACGCCGCACGCGCCGGGTTATCCGCTCTACGTGATAGTGTCCCACCTGTTCTCGTACGTTCCATGGGGCACCCTGGCGTACCGGATGAACGCGCTGTCGGCGATCTTCGGTGCGATCGCCGTGGCGCTCGCGTACTACTGCGCCCGGCGGATGGGCGCGACCCGCGCGGTAGCCTGCTCGGTGGCGATTGCGCTCGGTTTCGGGCAGGCGTTCTGGTCGCGCGCGCTGTATGCGAAGACGTACACGCTGAATGCCGCCCTGGTGGCGGCCGGCATCCTGCTCCTGCTGCGATGGAGCGACACGCGCCGTCCGGCGCATCTGTATGCCGCAGTCGCGGTGTTCGCGCTGAGCGTCGGGAACCACCTGACGGTCATCGGCCTCGTCCCGGCGCTCGCGCTGTTCACGCTGTTGACGTCACCGCGCACGGTCCTGCATCCGAAGAGCATCGGCATTCTGCTGGCCCTCGTCGTGCTGGGCCTCTCGCAGTACCTGTTCATACTGCTACGGACGCTGCAGGGCGCGCCGTATCTGGAGTCGCGAGCGAGGAATCTGACGGAGCTCTGGGCTGTCATGACGGCGCGGCGATTCGCGCACGAGATCGGCGCCTTCTCGTCAGGCGATCTGCTGTCCGTGCGCGTGCCGCACATCGCGCACCTGCTTTTCATCGAACTCGGGGCGATCGGCCTCGCGCTGGTCGCAACAGGGCTGATCGTCCTGGTGCGTCGCCGGCCGACGCATGCACTCCTCCTCGGCGGCGGAGCTGCCGGCGTGGTTCTGCTGACGACCAATATGGGCTCGGAGGAGGACCAGGGCTTCCTGCTCTCGGCGCTCGTGTTGCTCTGGATCGCTGCGGCGACGGGACTTCAGTGGCTGGTCGACGCAATTCGACGGGATCAATCGACGGTGAGAACTGCTGCCGCCGTCCTGGCCATGGCGCTGGTGCCGTCGCTGCAGGTCGCCGCGAATTACCGCGTCAACGATCACCACGCGGAGACGTTCGAGACGCGCTACTTCGACGCGCTGTTCGCCGCGCTGCCGCAGAAGACGGCATTCGTGCAGAACGAGTACCCGCTCAACATGAAGCTGCTCTACAAGCTCCTTGGCGAGCGGGTGAACGGCGGCCGCGACATCCGGCTCATTCCCGTCAACCGCGATGTCATCAGGCGAATGCAGCGCGCCGGATTCGAAGTCTTGACGTTCCGGACATCGCGCGATCACCTGATGCAAAGCGGTCTCGCGTTCGAACCGTTCAGGCCGCAGACCGACGAAGAATCGGCGGAAGCGCTCGGGCGCCGCGAGCTGTTCCGCCTCACTGCGATCGCCGAGTGCCGCGACATCGCCAACACCGGCTGGCACGACCTGACGGACGTGGCGCTGCCGAATGGACGCATCGCGGTGCGGATCGACAACTTCCACGCCTTCGACGCGCGGCTGACGCTCTACGGAGCCGCCGCCAGTTTCGGCACCGCCGGCCTTGTCAACGCCGAAGGCGGCGGCACGCCGGCACTGGAGGTCGAGGTGTTCCGCCGCGACGATGCCGCCGCGCAGGCGCGGCTGCAGGAGCGAATCGCGTCGGACGGCGCGACGCTCCCAGACGCGATCGTCACAGCGCCGGTCGTCGCCCGCGTCGACGTCCGCGTGAACGACGGCGGCGCGTATTCGACGTTCGGCCTGGACCTCGGTGGGCCGATGCGATCGGTCGCGGCGGCGGCGACGGTCGATCGCAACGAGCCGAAGCGGGCGAGCGTGTGTTCGCATCCGCTCGCCGCGGCCGACGCGTTCCCCACCGGACAGTCGAGCAGAGACATCGCGCTCGATTCAGCGGATGTGCATTTCGGCAAGGGCTGGCACGCGCTCGAGCGCAAGGGGCGGGCGAGTTGGCGCTGGACGTCGGAAACGGCCCGTCTCGTCATCCCGCTCACCCAACCGAGGCCGCTCACGGTGAGCATCGAGGCCGAGCCGCTCGTTCACCCGCGCTGGACCGGCACGTCGGTCACGCTCGTCATCAACGGCCGTCGCCTGGACCAGCATGCACTCGAGCGAACTCCGACGACGGTCGCATGGACCATCGGACTGGCACACCTGCACACCGGACTCAACGAGCTGGTGCTCGAAGTCGGAGGGGCGACGTCGCCGGCAAAGCTGAAGATGTCATCCGACACGCGCGTGCTCGGAATGCACGTGACGCGCGTTCAGCTCGCCGAAGCGCCGGTCACGGCAGGACGATGATGTCCGCTCGCCGTCGAAGCCCGGCGATCCATTCGTCGATCGCGGCGCCGCGGCGCTCGGTGAGCAACGCCGCGCGCGCGTCGTTCCGGACCTCGTCGTACGGCCGCAGCACGCCGCCGCGCGTGAACGCTGCCTCGTGCGCTCGGTAGTACGCCAGGATCTCCTCCTCCGACGGCTGAATCGGAAACCCGAAGCGCTCCTGAAGGTATGCCTCGAGCCTGAGATCGTCGCGCTTGTGGCGCCGCAGCTGCTCGAGCGTGATGCCGGCTGCCGCCAGCGTGCCCTCGAACGCGGCCGGCGACGCGAACCGATTACGCGCGGCCGCAACAGCGGCATCGATCTGCGCGGCCTTCGGCTCAGGCGGCGCGTAGCGATCCACTTCGGTCAGCATCAGCCGTCGATCGATCAGGCGATTGACCACACCCGCGCGATCCTCGAACGTCCCCGTGACGAAACCGAACTGCGTCGCCGCGTGCATATCGGACAGCGTGATCACCGACCCGTTCACGACCGCGAGAATGCGATCGATGATCTCCGCCGCCGCGGCAGGACCCGTCAGCACGGCGGCAAGCAGCAGACAGGCGATCGTTCTAGAACGCATGGCCGATGCCCAGATAGAACGCACGCCGCGGCTCTCCGGTCCGGCGATCCAGCTTGAATCCAAGGTCCGCGCGGATCGGGCCCACCGGCGATCGGAATCGGATGCCGAACCCGGCTGCCCCTCGCAGCTCGCCCAGATCGAAGGTCGCGATGCGCTCGAAGACGTTGCCGCCGTCAATGAAGAACACCGCACCGAGCCTGTTCCACACCGGCATCCTCAGCTCCGCGTTGAGAATCGTCACGGCGTTGCCGCCTTTTGGGAATCCGTTCGGGGCGATCGTCGCCGGCTCGCCGACCCTGTCGAGCGCGAAGCCTCGGATCGTCGTCTCGCCGCCGGCGAAGAACCGCTCGCTGGCCGGGAGGTCGTCGACGGTGACGTCCTGTCCCGGCACGGTGCGCTTGAACCCGTCGGCCAGCCCGAGGGCCACACGGCCGGCGAGCACCGCGCCGTCGCGCACGGGCACCTTGCGGAACCAGAACGCCTGCATGTAGGTCTTGACGAAGCCGACGTTGCCGCCGATCGCGCGCGCCGCGACGCTGCTCTCGGCGCTCAGGAACGTCCCCCTCGTCGGCTCCACCACATCGTCCCGCGTGTCGCGCGAGATCGCGCCGGAGAACGACGAGAGCCGCACGCGCGGGAACAGCCGATCGATCTGCGTGGGATCGTCGTCTTCACCGAGCTTGATGTCGAAGGTCTTCGTCGTGCCGAACGAGTAGCGCGCGGCGACGCGGACGCCAGGGATGAGAATCCGCACGGCCTCGGCGTTGACGCCCTTTCGCGCGAAGTTGAAGCTCGATCGCACGCCCTGCTCGACGGCGCCGGTGATTGTCGAATCGTTCGCGCCGAGTAGACGCGGCTGCCGATACGTTGCGATCACGCGGTAATCCGCGAATCCGAACCGTGAGCCGCCCTCAGGATCGTCCAGATCGTCCTCGGGACGCAGGCCGAAGCGGGTGAACAGATTGATCGACCGGTTCTTGCCGCCGAGGTTGCGCCGGCCGATGTCGAACGAGCCGCGCGGCGCGAACTCGATGCGCTCCTCGGCGCCGCCGCCCGGCCCGGTGGCGCGGAGGATGCGGCTGACCTCGACGCCGCCGCCGTATCCGATGCTGGTGGCCGGCGCCTCTTCGACCGTGACGAGCACGTCTTGCCGCTCGGCATCGCCGTGGCTGAGCGGCTGAACACTGACCCGTCGAAACAACCCCAACGCCCCAAGTCGCCGCTGGCTCTCGAGTCGATCGTCGAGGCCGAGCGGCTCGCCCGGCCGCAGCCGCAACTCGCGGCGGATGATCTGCGGATCCGTGCGCCGGTTGCCCACGATGATGATGTGGTCGACGATCGTGCGCGGACCTTCGACGATCCGGACCTCCAGATCGACGCGGCTGCCGTCGTCGCTCAGCCGCGGTACGATCGACGCGTTCGCGGACCCGAACCCGAGGTTCAAGTAGCGCAGCAGAAGCCGGTCCTGCGCCGCGACGACGTTGCCCTCGACGAAGGGCGTGCCGGCTTCGAGGCCGAACACCGGCCGCAGCTCGGATTCGTTCACCGACGCGTTGCCCGTGAACGTGATGCCGCCGACGAGCGTCAGCGGACCTTCCGTGATCCGGATGATCGGCTGGACCAGCCCCTCGCCGGGCTTGGACGACGTGAGCTCCCGCTCGGAGGACTCGACCTTCGCCTGCGCGTATCCGCGGCTGCGGTACACCGCGGTGATGGCGGCGACCGCGGCGGCGAGATTCGACTCGATGTAGACCGCCCCGGCGTTGAGGCGCGCGGCGAACGGGCGCAGCTCGGCGAGCGGAATCGCACGATTGCCGGTGATCTCGACGTCCGTGGCGAGCCGGTACTGAAGACCGCGATTGACGGTGAAGCGGATCGTCAGCCGGCCATCGGTCAATTGACGCTCGAACGGCGCGCGCGCGCGCCAGTAGCCCTGCTGACGGAGGTACTCCTCGATGCGGCGCACGGAATCTTCGAGCAAGTCCTCGTCGGCAGAGCCCTCGCGTTCGATGGGCACGAGATCGTCCCAGCGATCCTGGGGGATCGGATCGCCCGCAAATGCGACAGTCACGATCGGCCCGGGCTGGACGTCGATGGTCAGATCCGTCGTCGTCCCGTCAGCCGACAGCTGAGGCGCGCCGACGCTGGCGAACGCCTCGTAGTGTCCGTCGTCCTTCAGGTCCTTCACGTACTTCTCGAGTTTGCGTTCGATGTCGACGCGCTCGTACCAAGCGCCCGCCACGGCGCCAAGACGCTCGAGGAAGCGGGCCTGCGGCTCGAGCGGGTCGCCGGCGACGTCCACGCGACCGAGCCGCGCGCGTGGACCGGAGACGATGTCGAACGTGAGGATGGTTCGATCCGGATCGTGCAGCACAGTGCTCCTGGGCGCGATCGCCGCGCGCAGATAGCCGCGGCCGGCATACAGCTGCGTCAGCAGACGCACGACGTCGCCGACGCGCCCGAGGGGAGGCGTCTCGCCAAAACGCTCCGTGACCGTGCGGCGCAGCATGCTCTCGGACAAGCCGAGCTGACCGTTGAATTCGACACGCGCGACGCCGTGCACGGGAATGAGGTTGTATCGCAGCGTCACGCCGCCATCGGCGGCATCGGCCTCGACCTGCACGTCCTGAAAACGTCCGAGGCTGAACAGGTGCGCGATTGAATCGCGGACGTCACTGATCGAGAGCGGCTCGCCTGCCTTGTTCTGGACGAGATCGGCGAGCGCGGGATCGTTCGAGACGCGTCCTTCCTGCGTGACGATGACGGCGGTCACCGGACGGCCGACGTACTTCGCCGCAGGCGCCTGCGCGATCGCCGCGGACGGGAGCAGCAGCGCCAGACAGAAGACGGCTCGTCGCATCAGAAGCGATGGCGCACGCGGAAATCGACCGCGAAGGTGCGATCGCCGGTCTGGGTGAGCACCCAGCCGAGACGATCGTTTTGATCGTATTCGAGGATGATGATCTGGTCGCGGACGACGGTACCGAGCGCGCGCAGGAACGTCAGGTAGGCGCGATCCGAGATCCGCTGCCCGATGATCAACCGCGCTGACGGCGTCAGCGGATCCGTTTCGTTGCCAATCGACGGCGAGATCTGCACGGACGTGAACCCGAGCTTCTCGAGGCCTTGCGTGATTGGGCTCGAGATCGGCGCGGTACCGAGGCGCGCCGCGAGAATGCGGAGCAGCTCGGCTTCGTTCTCCTGCGCCGTGCGGGGATTCAGCGCCGCCAGGTCGGCGTCACGGACGCTGGCCGTTCTCCCCAGCAGCAGCTGGAAGATGCTCGCATTCGGCAGCGGAGGGTCGGCGTTGAACGTGATGGCGATGTTGCCGGCCGTCCCGTTGAAGCCGAGCGTGATGCGGTAGGTCTGGTCCCCGGCACGCGCGCGGGTCTCCGCCTCGATGTCGAGATACGGGTCGATGCGGGCGGGATTCGAGAAGTCCAGCGTCCCGCGTGTGATCTGATACCGGTTGCCTTCGAAGTACACGTCACCGCGATCGATCTCCGCATGGCCGAAGAGCTGCGGCCGGTCGTAGGTCCCCTGCAGGCGGAGATCTGCCGTCGCGAACATGTTCATCAGGTTGTTGCGCACCCGCAGCGTCCTCTCGGCATTGATCTGCAGATCGAGGCGTACCGGCAGCGTCGTCGCCGCGGTGGGTGCGGCGGGCAGCGCCGCCCCGCGGAAGCTGAACAGGTCCGGCGTCACATCGAAACGGCGCGACCACGAGGCATCGTGCACCGTGATGGTGCCCTTGAGCAGCGGCGACGCGTAGTTGCCCACGAGCTGCAGATCGGCGTCGATGTTCGATACGAACCCCTCGGGATACCGGATGCGCATGCGCTCGCCGGTCGCGCTGAGATTCAGGTCCCCGGGCACGAAGCCGACCAGGCCGATGCGGCCGCCGAATGTCACCTGGCCCTGGCCGAGGCGCGCGGTGACGTCCTGGACGCGGATGCCCTCGGCGTCGAACGCGAGCGTCCCGGTGATCGCCTCGAGCGAGTGCGGCAGCGACATGTGGCGGACGCGTCCGCCGTTGATGCGCGCATTCCCTGAAAACGTCGGCGCATCGAGCGGCCCGGTGACCGACGCCTTCAGCGTCGCGTTGCCGGAGCTGCGCAGATCGCGGAAGAAGCCCTGCAGGATGCCGAGGTTGGCGTCGCCGGATGCGTTCACGTCGATGGTCGAGTCATGGAGGCTGACGCTGCCATCGAGCTGGAGCTCGGTGCCCTCGCCGACGAGCCGGAAGCGGTGGATCTCGGCGACGTGACGGTTCAGCCCGAGATCGATCGGGCATCCGCTCTCGCCTGCTGTCAGCGGTCTGTGCCGCAGGCGATAGTCGAACAGCTTCAGCTCCGCGCTGTCGACGCAAACATCGACGACCAGGTGATCGACGTCGGCGAGCTCGCCGGCGGCCCGGATGGTGCCGCTCGCGATGGCCGTCGTGTACGGCGACAGCGGCCGCTCGACCGATTCGAAGAAGCGCAGATACGGATCGAGCGACGTGTCGGCAAATCGCAGCGTGAACTCTGTGTCGAGCTCCGGCGTCATGGCGATGCGGCCGGCACCGGTTGCCGCGAGTCGCTTCGAGGCGGCCTGAAGCTCGATCGCCAACACCTCGTTGCGCAGTGTCAACCGGCCCGTGACCTGGCCGATGCCTTCGTCGCGCGCGAACAGGTCGTCGACGCGGACCTTCACGTCGTAGCGTGGCGACTCGAATGTGCCGGTGCCCGCCGCATTGAACGTGAGGAAGCCGGAGAACTGCAGCATCGGGAAGTCGGCAATCTCCAGCGACTCGACAGCCAGACGGCGGCCATCGGCGTTGAACGAGTAGTTGGCGTCCCATCCGACCCACGCTGCGCCGGTGACGCCACCCGTGCCCTTCTTGATGTCGATCGCGTCCAGCCGCACGCCGCTGCCTTCGAACCGCAGCGAGGCGCTCGCCGTCTCGAACGTCTCGCCATACGCCTCGCCGTCGTCGATCACCAGCTTGCCGAAGCCGTACGGGGTCTCGTAGTGGCCGTAGAGGTGGTACTCGCCGGACACGAGCCCGTCGACCGGATAGTCGTCCAACTCGAACGCGCGGCGGAGGTCCTTCAAGGGACGCCGCGTCATGCGGACGCGCGCGTTCAGCTCCTCCATCCCGTCCTTGCGCGGATAGCCGAGCGAGAACTGGCCGTTCGCCACGATTTCGGAACCGCCCTCGGTGATGACCGCGTTCTTGACGATCACGTAGCTGTTCTCGATGACGACATCGGCGCGGCCGCGGCCCCAACCGACGTTCCACGCGCGCATCAGATCGCCGCTGAACGTCCCTTCGATGCGCGGCCGCCGGAACGAGTTCAGCATCACGCCATCGAATTCGCCGATGCCGCCAAGCGGCACCGCGCCCGTCGGCGCGCCGAACGCCGTCATCAGGCCGGCGAGCACGCGATCGCTTTCCTGCCAATCAAGGCTCGTCACGTGGAACGGGATGCTCGAGCGCTCGCCGAACGCCGTGCGGCCGGAGAACTCGACGAACGTCTTCGGCGTCGCCACCCAACTGCGATCGAGTGAGATCCACGCAGGATCGAACCGATAGACGATGCGGCCCGAGACCGGCACGTAGCCAATCGGCGCGTGCGGGTTGAACGGTCCTGCCTCGGGCGGGAGCGCCGCCTGAATCGCGACGAGCTCCGGCGTCAGCTCACGCCCCGCCGTGATCGCGCCCGCCGGTGGTCTCGCGATGACTTCGCCGCCGCCGCGCTTCGCCGACCAGTGCCCAAGCCCCCACTCGAACCGGTTGCGTCCGGTGATCGTCCCGGCCAGTCTCAGGCCACGCGTCTCCAGGAAATCGGTGAGCTGCGGCAGCCCGACGTCGCGGTAGGCGACGTCCCAGACGGCAGGCGTCGGCCTGCCGGCGACGTTCGGCCCCTGGATATAGTCGAATTCGGCGAACCCGCCGTAGACGCGCGCCGTCGCGTCCGTCACCTCGAGGCGGCCGTGCGGCAGCCAGCGCACCGAGCCGCGCAGATCGGGGAAGCGCCAGCTGTTCACGCCGGTGAGCGGACTGCGGAATGTCCCCTGCAGCTCGAAGCCGCCCTTCTTGAACAGCCGCCACGTGCCTTCGAAGTCACCCTGGCCGGACACCGTGAACTTCTCACGCTGAAAGAAGATGTTCTTCTGCGTCGGGAAGTCGATGTGCGACCTGACGCGGAACACCTGCTCCGGAAACTGGCTGAAGTCGACGTCTCCTTCCATCACCGAGACGGCGCCGTCGGTCACCAGATCGAGCCGATCGAAGTGCATCTTCGATGCGACGAACCTGAACCGCGACCGCATGTTCGCGGCAAACGGCAGGTACTTCTGGATGCTGACGGTGCCGTTGGCGAAGGTCGCCGTCCCGATGTAGGTGTCGAGGCCGCGGTGCACCATGACGTTCAGCTCGCGCGTCACGATGGTCCACGGCAGCCCGTGGTCGACGTAGGTGAACCGGCCGCGCGACGCGGCGATCGACTTGACGGTGGTGTCGAACCGCTTCGGCCCCTTCGGGTCGCGTTTTCGCGGCGTCAGCTTCGGCATGCTGTGCCGGCCGCCGGGAAACGTCTCGACGCACATGTCCCAGTCGGTCATCACGATCGATTCGACGACCAGCTCGCGCCGCGGATCGCGCTTCTGGAAGATCGACCACCACGGAAACTTGACCGTGATCTTCTTCGCCTTGAGGAAGTAGCAGGACGACTGCGGCGTCAGCCCCTCGATGAACACATCGTCGAGCTCGAACTCGCCGGGTCTGACTTTCGCCTTCAGCGTGCCGATGTGCATCGGCCGCTCGAGGTACTTCGACGCCTCGCGCTCGGCGAGTCCCCGGAGCTGCGGTCCGAGATCGATGGTGAAGAACGTCACGAACAGCCCCGCGGCGATCGCGACGAGGACGAGAAGCACACGGAGACCAACGCGGCGCCACCGCCGCCCCTTCGGCGTCCCGGGCGTCTCGGGCGTCTCGGCCCCCTCGGACTTCTCGGACTTCTCGACCATTCCTATTCGATGACGACGAGGACCCGCCCCGCTTCGACGGACGTTCCGGCGCTCACCGACACGTCCTTGACGCGGCCCGCCTTCGGCGATCGCAGCTCGTTCTCCATCTTCATGGCTTCGACGACGACGACGCCTTGACGGGCCGTGACGTCGTCGCCGGGCGCGACGAGCACGCGCACGACCCGGCCCGGCATCGGCGCGGTGATGGCCTGTTCGCCATGCGCGCGCCCGCCGGCGTCCACCCCCGCGCGCCGCGTCCGCCGCGCGTCGACGGAGGCTGCAACCGTCCGGCCATCGATCGCGATCAGCAGCGCGCCGCGGTTTCCGCTGGGCGCGACGGAGATCTCGCGGCTGGTCCCCGCCTCACCGTCCACGACCAGGGACAGGCCGTACTCTCCGATGCGGACGGCATCGACATCATGCGCGCGGCCGTCCACCGTGACGCGGTGGTGCCCGGCGTTCGCCACGCGTTCGACGGAAACCGTGCGAGTGCGACCGTTGACGTCAATTTCGAACGTCATCGCTCTGCGCCGTGCACCCCGCACCTCACCGCAGCGCCTCCCGGCGCGCCGTCTGCTTCCACATTGTCACAGGAGACCGCGAGGGCGCCGCTGTGCCGGCGCTCGCCCGCAGGTATGTATCGACCGCTGCCGCAATGACCGCGAGCTCCTCGTCGGATTCCGAGAGCTCGCTGAAGCTGAGGCCGGCGGCGCGGCGGTCCGCGAGCAGCCGATCGAGGTAGGTCGTGTCGTATCGTCCGGCGTTGTAATCCGGCTGCCGCATCAGCCACAGAAAGAACGGGATCGTCGTCTTGATGCCGAGTACCTCGTACTCGCGGAGCGCGCGCGACATCCGCGCGATCGCCTCGTCGCGCGAGGACGCCCAGGCGACGAGCTTCGCGATCATCGAGTCGTAATAGACCGGCACCTCGTAGCCTGCATGGACGCCGCCATCGTCGCGGATCCCGGGACCAGCGGCCGGCCGCAAACCTCGAATCAGTCCCGGCGACGGCATGAAGCTCTCGTCGGGATCCTCCGCGTAGATGCGGCACTCGATCGCGTGGCCGTGCGGGGTCACGGCGCGCTCGCGATCGATGTCGAGCCGCTCGCCGCGGGCGATGCGAATCTGCCAGTGCACGAGGTCGAGGCTCGTCACCATCTCCGTGACCGGATGCTCCACCTGCAGCCGCGTGTTCATCTCGAGGAAGTAGAACGCGCCATCTTCGTCGAGGAGGAACTCGATCGTGCCGGCGCTGGTGTAGCCGACCGCGCGCGCCACGGCCGCGGCCGCTTCGGTGATCTGCCGGCGCAGCGCCGGCGTGACGACCATCGATGGCGACTCTTCGACGACCTTCTGGTGCCGCCGCTGGATCGAGCATTCGCGCTCGACGAACGGAACCACGGTGCCGTGGTGATCGCCGAGGAGCTGGACCTCGACGTGGCGCGGCCGCGCGAGCCGCCGCTCGAGATAAACCGACGTGTCGCCGAACGCCGATCCAGCTTCCGATCGCGCGGTGCGCAGCGCCGGCGGCAGCTCCGCGGGATCGGTGACGACACGCATCCCCTTGCCGCCCCCGCCAGCCACCGCCTTGACGATGACCGGGTAGCCGATCGCGGCCGCGGCGCGGACGATCTCCTCGTCGGGGACGCTGCTGTCGAACGGGCGCTCCGTTCCCGGCACGACCGGGACGCCGGCGCGAATCGCGGCTTCGCGCGCCGCCGTCTTGCTGCCCATCAACGCGATCGCTTCCGGCGACGGACCGATGAACGTCAGCCCCGCGTCGCGGCAGGCGCCCGCAAACGCCGCGTTCTCGGCAAGAAAGCCGTAGCCCGGATGAATCGCATCGGCGCCTGTCCGCTTCGCCGCGGCGATGATCGCGTCGGCGCGCAGGTAGCTGCGCGACGCCTCGCTGGGGCCGATGTGCACCGCCTGATCGGCCTCGCGCACGTGACGCGCGCTGCGGTCGCAGTCGGAGTACACCGCGACCGAAGGAATGCCCATCTCGCGGCAGGCGCGGATCACACGTACAGCGATCTCGCCGCGATTGGCGATGAGGATTTTCATGAACTTACGGGAATTATAGCGAACGCTCTGGGGATCTCCCTCGTGGCTATTATGGATTGGCTATACTGGCCAATATGAAGACTATTGCCATCACTATTGACGACGGCAGCCTCGAGCAGCTTGATGAGCTGGCGCGACGCTCGGGCGAGAGCCGCTCCCGTGTCGTCCGGCTCGCGCTCAGGGACTATCTGTCCCGCGCGCAACAGGCGGCGGAGGATTCGCGGGAGCGGGAGATCATTCGCCACAACCGTTCCCTGCTGCAGCAGCAGGCGGCGGCACTGGTGAAGGAGCAGACGAGGCCGTGAAGCGCGGCGAGATCTACCGGACCAGCGAGCGGCTCCCCGAGCGCAGCCACAAGCCTGGGTTCTATATCGTCGTCTCGCGGGACTTCATCGCTGCCAACGACGACGTGTCCACCGTCGTGTGTGCGCCGGTCTACGGGGAGTTCCTGGGCTTGCGCACCGAAGTGCCGCTCGGCCCCGATGACGGTCTGCCGCGTGACAGTTCGGTCCGGTGCGACTTCCTGACGTTGATGTTCAAACAAAAGCTCACGCAATTCGTCGGCACGCTGTCCGCGGATCGCGTCGCCGACCTGAACCAGGCCCTGCGCCATGCGTTGCAGTTGAGCGAACACTGATCCCAGCGGCACGCGTTTCGTTGCAGGTCGCTATACTGACGTCACGGTGACGTTCCGCGAGAAGTTGCTCGCCACGCTGCGGGTGCTCGGACCGGTGCTCGAGGAACCGGGCGTGCTCGTAGTGGGGTCCGAAGTTCCGAATCTGCTGCAGCCTGGCGCGGCGTCGACGCTGGTCGTCTCGCAAGACGTGGATGTCGGCGTGCCCGTCGACCGCATCGAGTCGTGCAAGGCGCGCCTCCGTCAGGTGCAAGGTCTGGCTCCGTCGCCGGAAGAACCATCCGTCTACGTGCCAGCTGCGTCGGGACTGATCGAAGCCAATTTCCTCGGCCTCGACAGCCGTCTTCGGGAGCCTGGAGACACGTATGTGTTCGAGGATCCCGAGCTGCCGCTCATGGTATTCGGGCCTCTCGGACTCCTGCGACCGGGACGCATCGTTGACGTCGAGGGCATGCGCGTGCCGCTGCCTCGCGTCGCCGATCTGATGGTAGAAAAACTGCTCACCGATCGCACGGGCGAGAAGGGCGCCCGGGATCTCCTCGTCGTCGCGGGTCTCCTCTCCGAAGCGACACCGTCGGATCTGGAGCAGTTCCTGGAAGGGGCGTGCGGTCTGTCGTTTGAATCACGGCATTCGGTCGTGTCCAACCTCACGGTGCTGTCGCTGATGGACGGGCAGCCTGGCATGCCGAACCCGAAAACGGTTCGGCCGCAGGTGACAAGTCTGCTGCGCGCCCTGGAGGGCTGACGTGAACGAGACGGCAATCGAGCGGATGCGAGCCCGTGCACGGGCCGTGCGGGCGCGCGCAGCGGTTCGAAGCTGGCAGTACCGGCAGCGGCACCTCGCGGCGGGCGTGTGGTTTCGATTGCGGCGGATGCTGGCGGACGCGAAGGACGCGTACGTGATTGCCGACGATGATGCCGCTCGCCTGATCGCCCGCGGCTACCGGCCGGAACCGTGCGGCCTCGAGATCGCGCCGGAGAAGACGATCCTGTTCATCGACGAACCGCAGCTCGCCGCGTTGAACGCGCCGCACCAGATTGCCGTGGGACTCGGCCCGGAGTTCTTCGCCGCCCACGCTATCGCTCTGGTGCCATTCGACGCGGTACGCATCCGGGTTTCCGAAAAAGAGCCGTACTCGCGCGCACGCTGTAGTGCGAGATAACCGCGGTCCAGTCGCCGCTGCTGATCTGCTTTTCGCGATCTCGCATGCGAATCACCGACGGCGTCACCTCGCAACCAGCTCGCACCGCGTCGATGGCGCGCTGTGGGACGACGTCGAAGGTCCCGCAACTGTCCGCACTGCCTACAGCGGAATGTTGCCGTGCTTCTTTGGAGGGTTCTTGTCTCGCTTGGTCTCGAGCGCGGCGAGCACCGCAATGAGCTTGGCGCGCGTCTGCCGCGGGCGGATCACCTCGTCGATGAAGCCGCGGCCCGCCGCGACGTAGGGATTCGCGAACTTCTCCCGGAACTCCGCGACGCGCTTCGCCCGGGCGGCGTCCTTGTCCTCCGCCGCGTCGATTTCCCGCTTGTAAAGGATGTTGACCGCGCCTTCCGGGCCCATCACGGCGATCTCCGCCGTCGGCCAGGCGAAGTTCGCGTCCGTGCGAATGTGCTTGCTCGACATGACGCAGTACGCTCCGCCGTAGGCCTTGCGCGTGATCACCGTCAGCTTCGGCACGGTCGCTTCGGCAAACGCGAAGAGCAGCTTCGCGCCGTGGCGGATGATGCCGCCGTACTCCTGGCGGGTGCCCGGCAGGAAGCCCGGCACGTCCTCGAACGTCACGAGCGGGATGTTGAACGCGTCGCAGAACCGTACGAACCGCGCCGCCTTCACCGACGCATCGATATCGAGCGTGCCCGCGAGATGCGCTGGCTGGTTGGCGACGATGCCGACGGTCCGGCCGCCCAGCCGCGCGAAGCCGACGATGATGTTGCGCGCGTAATGCCGATGCACCTCCAGAAACGCGCCATCGTCCGCAATCGCGTGCACGAGATCGTGCATGTCGTACGGCTGCGTGGAGGATGCCGGGACGAGCGTGTCGAGCGCGGGATCTTCGCGATCGATAGGATCGGCTGATTCACGCCGCGGCGGATCGTCGACGTTGTTGCTCGGCAGGTATCCGAGCAACTCGCGAATCAGCCGCAGGCACTCGCGATCGTCGGGAACCGCGAAGTGCGCGACGCCGCTGGTCGCGTTGTGCGTCATCGCGCCGCCGAGCTCCTCCTTCGTCACCTCCTCGTGCGTCACCGTCCTGATCACGTCCGGGCCGGTGACGAACATATAGGCCGTGCCCTCGACCATGATGTTGAAGTCGGTGATCGCCGGCGAGTAGACGGCGCCGCCGGCGCAGGGACCGAGGATCGCGGAGATCTGCGGGATGACGCCCGACGCGAGCGTGTTGCGCAGGAAGATGTCGGCGTAACCGCCGAGCGAGAGCACGCCCTCCTGGATGCGCGCGCCGCCCGAATCGTTCAGACCGACGATCGGCGCGCCCATCTTCATCGCCAGATCCATGATCTTCACGATCTTCGCGGCGTTCGTCTCCGAGAGCGATCCGCCGAAGACGGTGAAGTCCTGCGCGAAGGCGAAGACGGGCCGCCCATCGACGCGGCCCTGGCCGGCGACGACGCCGTCGCCTGGCACCAACTGCTCCGACATGCCGAAGTCGAGGCAACGATGCGTCACCAGCTTGTCGATTTCCTGGAAGCTGCCGGGATCGAAGAGCAGGTCGATGCGCTCGCGCGCCGTCAGCTTGCCGGCCTCGTGCTGGCGGCGGAGACGGTCGTCGCCGCCACCCAGCTCCGCGCGCCGCTCGAGGTCCTCGAGGTGTCTGATCGGATCCAACTTACGCCTTGACGCCCTGCGCCTTCTCCCAGTCCTTCAGGAAGCGCTCGAGTCCGATGTCGGTCAGCGGGTGCCTGAACATCGCCTCGATCACCGCGGCCGGGCAGGTGCAGACGTCCGCGCCCATCTTCGCCGCCTGGACGACGTGAATCGGATGCCGGACGGAGGCGACGAGGATCTCCGTCGTGAAGTTGTAGTTGCTGTAGATCTCGACGATCTCCTCGATCAGGCTCATCCCCGACGTCGCGATGTCGTCGAGGCGTCCGACGAACGGGCTGATGTACGACGCGCCGACCTTCGCCGCGAGCAGCGCCTGCGTCGGCGAGAAGCAGAGCGTCACGTTGACGCGCGTGCCCTCGGACGCCAGCGTCTTGCACGCGACGACCCCCGCCTTGGTGAACGGCACCTTCACGACGATGTGCTCGTCGATGGACGCGAGGTCGCGGCCTTCGCGGATCATCCCGTCGGCGTCGGTGGCGACGACTTCCGCGCTCGTCGGCCCCTTCACGATCTGGCAGATCCGCTTCAGGATCTGCCGGTAATCGCCCGCCTCTTTGGCGAGCAGCGACGGGTTGGTCGTGATCCCGTCGATGATGCCGAGAGGAACGAGGCTCTCGATCTCTTTCAGGTTGCCGGTATCGATGAAGAGCTTCATGGCTTGGGTCTCCTACATGCGCTCGACGACGGGATTCGTGAGCTCGCCGACGCCGGCGACTGTGATCGTGACGGTGTCGCCCGCCGCAAGCGGGCCGATGCCGGACGGCGTGCCCGTCGAGATGATATCGCCGGGCAGCAGCGTCATGATGGCCGAGATGAACGCGACGAGCCGGGGAATCGGAAAGATCAGCTCGCGCGTGGACGAGGACTGCCGCTTGACGCCGTTCACCCAGCCTTCGACGGCGAGACCGTCCGGCGCGCCGTAGTCGAGGCCCTGCACGATGCACGGTCCGACCGGCGCGAACGTGTCGAAGCCTTTCGCGCGCGTGTAGCCGACACCCTTCTCCTGCAGCGCTCTCGCAGTCACGTCGTTGAGGCACGTGATGCCGAAGACGTACTGCGCCGCCTCCTCCTCGCGCACTTGAGTGGCGCGGCGGCCGATCACTACCGCGGCTTCCGCTTCGTGATCGACACGGCCGGCATCGCGCGGCAGCACGATGGGATCGCCAGGGCCGATGACACAGGTTGACGGCTTGATGAAGATGAGCGGTTCGGGCGGCAGCGGCTTCTTCTGCTCCGCCGCGTGATCCTTGTAGTTCAGGCCGATGCAGACGATCTTCGACGGCAGCACCGGCGCGAGCAGATGGCGATCCGCGATCGAAATTTCCTCACCGGTCGTGAACGTGCCGAAGACGTCGCCGTCGACGAGATGCGCGCGTCCGTCTTGCTCCACGGCACACCGGGGCGCTCCGTCGTGTTCGATCCTGTAGAACCGTCGCAAGACCATTACCGCTCTCTCTGCTCCGCTCGCTCCCTCGGACTACTCGGACTAACGTGCGACTTCTTCGTACCGTCCGGACTCGGCGCTCATGTTCGGCGGCTTCGCGGCATCGACCGCCACGATCGCATAGACGTAACGCACCCCCGGCTTGACGGTCGTGTCCCGGTACGTCGTCTCGCGGATCGCTTCGGTCGTCAGCGGCTGCAGTTTGTCACCCGGCGCCTCGCCGCGCAAGACCAGGTAGCCCGCGAGATCCGGCTCCTTGTTGGCGTCCCAGCTCAGGCTGATCACGCCAGGCGCCGCCGCGCCCCGCAGCCCCTGCGGCGCCGCCGGCGCGAACGTGTCGTGCGGCGTGACGCACTGCGGCGCGGCATCCTCGCTCTCGATCCGAATGTTGTCGTAGACGCGAACGGACCGCACGACGTAGCACTGCTCCTTGTCCCACGGCACGGCGCTCATCCCGAACTGCGGGACCGTGAGCAGCGTGGTGTTCAGCGGTTCGTCGCTGGTCTTGCCATCCGCGAACAGGTAGACGTTGAACCCGAACGGACGCGGCGGCGCGATCGGCAGCGCGATCCCGGGCAGCAGACGCAGCGGCGCGGCCGGGATTTCCGGCGGCGCATCCGTCGCCGCCGGCACAGACGCCTCGGGACGTCTCGGCACGCGCGGCGGCGGAAGCGCCGCAGCGGCCGCCGCCAGTTCGAGCGATCGCATCAAACGCGCGCTCGCGACCGGATCGATCTGGGCCTCGGGCGGCGTCCACTGCAGATCGAGCGACGTTTCAGAGACGGCGATTTTCACGTCCGAAGGCGCCGGCGGTGGATCCACGAGCGGCAGCGTCGCACGGACCGACGGCGGTCCCGGATGCCCCTTCCTGCTGAATCCGCGCGCCACGTAGACGCGAACCGGCACCGCCGGTTCGACTGGAGCCGCTGCTGCCGCGGCACCCGCGCGTTGCGCGCTCACGCGTTTCGGCACCACCGTCGGTGTCAGTTCGGTGGCGGTGAGCTGTTCGACCAGAACGGCGACCTTGTCGCCCGGCAGCGGCCGCTCGTCTTTGACCGCGGGCGGCGCGGGCGGCTTGCCCGCTTGTTCCGCCGGCTTAGCGGTCTGCTCCTTCTGCTCCGGTTCCGGCGCACCTTCCTCCGGCAGCGGCTGCACCGAGACCGTCTTGACCAGGTACTTCTTCGTCATCAGCTCGCGGTTCGGCGGAATGTCGCTACCGGGCGCGACCGTGACGGCGTAGATCTCGACGCGATCGAGATCGATTTGCTGCGTGCCGGTCGCATTCTGCGTCGGCAGCGTGAAACGCAACTGGACGTCCGGTCCGATCCGGCGCCCGGTCAACTCCGTCGGCTGGTTGGGAATGAGCCGCAGCGGCTCGAGCGGCGGTCCCTTCTTGCCGCAGCCGGCAACCAGGAGCGCGGCGCATAGCAGTACCGCGGCACGGTGCACCATCACAGGACGTACCGCGACAGGTCTTCGTTGCGGACGATGTCGGCGAGCATGCGGTCGACGTAGGCCTCGTCGATCGTGATCGTCTTGTCGTGCAGGTCGGGCGCGTCGAACGACACCTCGTCGAGCAGCTTCTCCATGACGGTGTGCAGCCGTCGCGCGCCGATGTTCTCCGTGCGCTCGTTGACGATCGTCGCGAAATCGGCGATGCGCCCGATCGCGCCGTCGGTGAAGCGCAGCGTCACCCCTTCGGTCGACAGCAGCGCCGTGTACTGCTTGATGAGCGCGCTCTTCGGCTCGGTGAGGATGCGCACGAACTCGTCGCGGCCGAGCGGCTCGAGCTCGACGCGGATCGGGAAGCGTCCCTGCAGCTCGGGAATGAGATCGGAAGGTTTGGAGACGTGGAACGCGCCGGCGGCGATGAACAGGATGTGGTCCGTCCGCACCATCCCGTACTTCGTATTCACCGTCGTGCCCTCGACGATCGGGAGAATGTCACGCTGGACACCCTCGCGGCTGACGTCCGGCCCGTGGCCGCCTTCGCGCCCCGCGACCTTGTCGATCTCGTCGATGAAGATGATGCCCGCCTGCTGCACGCGATCGACCGCCGCGCGTGCGACGCTTTCCATGTCGATCAGCTTGTGCTCCTCTTCCTGCGACAGCGCGTCGAGCGCCTCGGGCACCGGCAGCCGCCGTTTCTTCATCCGTCCCTGGAAGAGGCCCGGCAGCATGTCCTTGACGTTGATGTCGATCTCCTCGACCGACGATCCCGCGATGATCTCGAACGACGGAAACGACTTCTCGCGCACTTCGATCTCGACCTGCTTGTGATCGAGACGGCCGTCGCGCAACTGCTCGCGCAGTTTCTCGCGCGTCCGCTGCGCCTGTTCGCGGATGGAGGCGGCCTGCTCGTCGTAGTCGGGTGCGGGCGGGAGCGGCGGCAGCAGCAAATCGAGCACGCGCTCCTCGGCCGCGCGGCGCGCTTTCTCCTTGACCTCCGCGGCGCGCTCCTCGCGCACCATGTCCACCGCCAGCTCCGTGAGATCGCGCACCATCGACTCGACGTCGCGCCCGACGTAGCCGACCTCGGTGAACTTCGAGGCTTCGACCTTGATGAACGGCGATTGCGCCAACCGCGCGAGCCGCCGCGCGATCTCCGTCTTGCCGACACCGGTCGGGCCGATCATCAGGATGTTCTTCGGCGCCACCTCCTCGGCGAGATCCGCAGGCAGCTTCTGACGGCGCGTGCGATTGCGCAGCGCGATCGCAACCGCGCGCTTCGCCTGGTTCTGGCCGACGACATACTTGTCCAGCTCGGCGACGATCTCGCGAGGCGTCAGCGACGTGGCGGTCGAGACGGTGGTTTCCGGGAGGTAGATGGGCATTCAGAGCGATTCAATCGTGAGAACGGTGTTCGAGTAAATGCAGATGGTGCCGGCGATCGTCATCGCCTCCTCGGCGATCTTCCGGGCGTCGAGCTCGGTGTGGCGCGCCAGCGCCTTGGCCGCCGCCATGGCATAGGCGCCGCCCGATCCAATCGCGACGATGCCGTCATCCGGCTCGATCAGGTCGCCGTTGCCCGACAGGAGATAGGTCGCCTTCGCGTCCATGACGATGAGCATCGCCTCGAGGCGGCGGAGGATGCGATCGGTCCGCCAGTCCTTCGCCAGCTCGACGGCCGAGCGGTCGAGATTCCCGCGGTACTGTTCGAGCTTCGCCTCGAAGCGGGCGAAGAGCGCGAACGAGTCCGCCGCCGACCCGGCGAAGCCGGCGAGGATGCGATCGTTGTACAGCCGCCGGATCTTGCGGGCCGATTGCTTGACGACGGTCTCGCCGAAGGTGACCTGGCCGTCGCTTGCCATCACCGCCTGGTCCCGGTGCCGTACGGCCAGAACTGTCGTCGCGTGGAACATCGTCGAGAAACCTCGATCCTACCAGCTTGGGGTCAGATCTCGATTTTCGATTGCCGTGCCGGTCATGCCGGCGAGCTTCTTGTAGAGCCGGAAGAGGTTCTGGAAGGTGATCGTGGCCATCGTCCGGTTCTCTTCCTGGACGGACACGTTCTCCTTCGCCTCGACGGCCTGGTGCAGGCCGTCGGACCAGCGGCGGCCCATGAGCACGCGGCCGGTGAACTCGTCGATGATGAGGACCTTGCCCTCCCGGACCATGTAG
>JBMDXB010000070.1:0-1606 GCA_048594885.1 Vicinamibacterales bacterium | reverse complement strand
CGGGCACATGCCGCCCTGGTAGACGGCGTTGCGCACGATCGCCTTCTCCTCCTTGCCACCCTTCTCGGTCTTCATCACTCCGCTCGCGATCCGCGTCGGGACGTTGAACGAGAAGGCAGTGGGCGGTCCGATGTGGGGCTGGCCGATCCTGCTGAAGAGAATGCGCAGCATCGCGTGTGCGTCGGTGGCGGTGCCGACCGTCGAGCGCGGGTTGGCGCCCATCCGCTCCTGGTCGACGATGATCGCCGTCGTCAGCCCTTCGAGTACGTCGACCTCGGGCCGGGCCAGCGTCGGCATGAAGCCCTGCACGAAGGCGCTGTAGGTCTCGTTGATCATCCGCTGCGACTCCGCGGCGATCGTGTCGAACACCAGCGAGCTCTTGCCCGAGCCGGAGACGCCGGTGAACACCGTCAGCCGGCGCTTCGGGATCTCGACGCTGACGTCCTTGAGGTTGTTCTCGCGCGCGCCGTGCACGCGGATCAGGTCGTGGCTGTCCGCAGCGCGCAGCGCGGGCGACTTCGTGTTCGTCCTCGTGGCCATGCTCATCGTGTCCCGGTGGCCTCGATCCTCAGCTCACGGCCTTCTTCACGAGCGCGCCGATCCTTGCCTCGTCGGCGGCGGTCAACTCCACCAGCGCAAAGGATGTCGGCCACATGGTCCCCTCGTCGAGGTTCGCCGCCTCGTCGAAGCCGAACGTCGCGTACCTCGACTTGAACTTGTGCGCACCTTGGAAGAAGCAGACGACCTTGCCGTCCTTGGCGTACGCGGGCATCCCGTACCAGAGTCTCGACGTGAGAGTCGGTGCGCCGGCCTTGATGAGGGCATGGAGCCGCTCCGCCATGACGCGATCCGGTTCCGGCATCTCGGCGATCTTCGCGAGCACGGCGCCTTCCGCGTCCGCCTTGTCCGCGCGCGGGCCGCGGCGGTCCGCCTTCAGCTCCTTGGCGCGCTCCTTCATCGCGGCCCGTTCCTCGTCCGTGAATCCCCTGGACGTCGTGCCGGTCGCGGTGCCGGTCTCGGCCGACTTCTGCGTGTCCTTGGTTGCGCTCATCGTGCCCTCCTGTGCAGGTCTCTGGGAAGATCTCCGGTGTCCATGGCGGTCACGTTAGTTGCGGCTCCGTGGTCTGCTCTTCTCGATTCCTGATCGGTCTGGTCATCCTGTTTCGCCAGTCACGACGGCACTCCCGTCATCGCGCTCGTCGCGTGCCGTCGGTGGGTGGGCGCGTCGCGCGCTCGATGCGCCGCGTCATGAGATAGACGTACGACTCGCCGTATGCGCCGACTCCTACGCTGGGCCAGCATCAGTGCACATGCGATGACTCCGAGCGCGACGGTGGCGAGCCCTGAGGCGCCGAGCGTCGCTCGCGGGCCCAGCGCCGTGGTGAGCGGTCCGCCGAGCGCCGTGCCGAGTGGCGATGCGGTGAGCAGCACCGCGCTGCGGGTGGCGAGCATCGCGGCCAGGTGCTGCGGTGGCGACTTCGCCTGCATGAGCGTCACCGAGAGCGCCACGAACGGTCCGTAGATCGCGCCGCCGAGCGTGAAGCACGCAACGGTGACGGCCGTCGGCGCGTCGAACTCGAACGGCAGTAGCGATAGCCCCCAGGCG
>JBMDXB010000007.1:0-68644 GCA_048594885.1 Vicinamibacterales bacterium | reverse complement strand
TTTTTGTGTGACCCTCCCCCCCCCCCCCCCAGGGGGCGCACACCCCGCGCGAAGCGCGGCCCAACGGGCCCAAGCATTCAAGTTGTCGCGATCCTCGGCGTCCTCCGCGTCCTCGGCTGCCTCGGCGTTTAATGGATCGTCGTGCCGCCGCGATCCTCTGGGTTCCGTCTCTCGATCACGAGATCCGGGAACCGGCGCCGGAACGTTTCCGCGACCTGGCAGTGCGCGCAAACGGCGAGATGCGATTCGAACATCGCCGGGAGGTTCTCCGCTGGAATCTCCTCCCAGCTCAAGGTCTCGCGCGACGCGACGTTGAGCAGCCCCGGCTTCGGGCCGACGGCGCTCAGCGACGGAATGGGGCGCCGGCACAGCGCGCACCGCTTGCCGGCATACCACCGCTTGAGGATGTCGAAGACGAGCGTGTGCTCGGGCGCGACGGCGATCTGCGACGCGCACGCCTGATTGCAGTCGGCCCGCTCGGGCCAACGCGAGCACTTCTGAAGCTGAATGTCGCGCTTCTCGCGGACCGCCGACAGCGCGGCGTGCGCCGCGTCCACGGCGACGGCCGCCGGCTTCTGCGTCTCCGGACACACCACGATCCGATCGCCGCGCATGCGGATGTAGGCCGCGATCGCGATCACGACATAGACGACCGCGACGCCGGCAACGAGCAGGATGACGAGAAGTTGAGCGGACATGGCCTCAATCCTTTTTCATGGCTGCCAACTGTTCATACAGGCGCCAGCGCGCGTCGACGTCGTGCTGCGCCTCCTGCGCGAGCCGCTCCGCCGCGGCCCGGTCCATCTTGCTGAGCACCTTGTAGCGCGTCTCCTGATAGGCGTAATCCGTGAACGCGATCTTCGGCGCCTTCGAGTCGAGCACGAGGGGGAAGTTCCCGTTCGCCTTCGTGCGCGGATCGAACCGGTAGAGCGGCCAGTGGCCGCTGGTGACGGCGCGTCCCTGCTGCGCGAGACCGTTCTTGATGTCCATGCCGTGCGCGATGCAGTGCGCGTAGGCGATGATGAGCGACGGCCCGTCGTACGCCTCCGCCTCGAGGAACGCCCTCACCGTCTGCGTGTCGTTCGCGCCGAAAGCGACCTGCGCGACGTAGACGTGGCCGTAGGTCATGGCGAGCAGGCCGAGGTCCTTCTTGCCGGTCCGCTTGCCCGCGGCCGCGAAGCGCGCGACCGCGCCGCGCGGCGTCGCCTTGGAGGCCTGGCCGCCCGTGTTCGAGTAGACCTCGGTGTCGAGCACGAGGACGTTGACGTTCTTGTCCGAGGCGAGCACGTGGTCGAGACCGCCGTAGCCGATGTCGTAGGCCCAGCCGTCGCCGCCGACAATCCAGATCGACTTCTTGACCAGGTAGTCGGCGATGTCGAGCAGCCGCGCCGCGAGCTGCACTTCCTCGGCCGCCGGCTCGCGATAGCCGTCGATCCAGGCCTTCAGTCGATGCTTGAGGAGCTCGACGCGCTCGCGCTGCTCGAAGATCCCCGGCTCGTCGTTCTGCGCCGTTTCGAGAATCGGCGCGGCCAGCGCCTCGCCGATGACGGGCGCCAGACGGCGAACCAGCGCGCGTGCCTGCTCGGCGTGCTTGTCGACGCTGAGCCGCAGGCCGAAACCGAATTCCGCGTTGTCCTCGAACAGCGAGTTCGCCCACGCCGGGCCGAGCCCCTGGTTGTTGCAGGTCCACGGGGTCGTCGGCAGGTTGCCGCCGAAGATCGACGAGCATCCCGTCGCGTTCGCCACGAGCATGCGGTCGCCGAACAGCTGCGTCGCAAGCTTCAGGTACGGCGTCTCGCCGCATCCCGAGCAGGCGCCTGAGTACTCGAACAGCGGCTGCAGGAACTGGCTGCCCTTGACCGAGTTGTGCTTCGCCGCCGCGCGATCCGGCTCCGGCAGGCGCAGGAAGAACTCGTAGTTGTCGCGCTCGGCGTCGCGCAGCGGCCGCTGCGGCTTCATGTAGAGCGCGCGCACGCCGGTCGTCTTGTTCTTCGCCGGGCAGACCTCCACGCACAGCTCGCAGCCCGTGCAGTCCTCGGGCGCGACCTGCACCGTGTACTTCATGCCGGGGAACTCGTTGCCCTTGTAGTCGACCCCCTTGAACGTCGCCGGCGCCGAGCCGAGGAGCGCGGGCTGATACGTCTTGACGCGAATCGCCGCATGCGGGCAGACGAGCGTGCACTTGTTGCACTGGATGCAGAGGACCTCGTCCCACACCGGAATCGTGTCGGCGATGTTCCGCTTTTCCCACCGCGCGGTACCGACGGGGAACGTGCCGTCCGCAGGGAAGGCGCTGACCGGCAGCGTGTCGCCGCGGCCGGTCATGAGCGCCGCCGTCACGTTGCGCACGAAGGCGGGCGCGGCCACGAGCCGGTCGTCGGCCACCTCCTCGGGCGCTTCGTCCGCATGGTCCTCGGCGGGAATTGCGACCTCGTGCAGGCCGGCGAGCGCGGCATCGACGGCGGCGAAGTTCGCCTTGACGACCTCCTCGCCCTTCGACATGTAGGTCTTCTTGATCGCGTTCTTGATCGCCTCGATCGCCTCCTCGCGCGGCAGCACGTTGGCCAGCGCGAAGAAGCACGCCTGCAGGACGGTGTTGACGCGGCCGCGCAGCCCCGCCTTGAGCGCGATCGTGTCGGCATCGATGACGAAGAGCTTCAGCTTTCGCTCGCGAATCTGCTGCCGCACGCGCGAGGGCAGTTGCGACCACGCTTCTTCCGGCGGGTACGGACAGTTGAACAGCACCGTCGCACCCTCCGCGGCGTGCTCGAGCACGTCGAGACGGTTCAGCAGTTCCCACTGGTGGCAGGCGACGAACTGCGCGTTCGAGATCAGGTAGGTCGATCGAATCGGCCGCGGGCCGAACCGCAGGTGCGAGATGGTCGTCGAGCCCGACTTCTTCGAGTCGTAAACGAAATAGCCCTGCGCGTGCAGGTCGGTCGTCTCGCCGATGATCTTGATCGAGTTCTTGTTCGCGCCGACCGTTCCGTCCGCGCCGAGGCCGAAGAACATCGCGCGCACGGCGTCCGGATCCTCCGTCGAGAACGCCGGGTCGTACGGCAGGCTCGCGAAGCTCACGTCGTCCTGGATGCCGACGGTGAAATGCGTTCGCGGCGTCGGCTCGTCGAGCTCGGAGAAGACCGCCGCCACCATCGCCGGCGTGAACTCCTTCGATCCGAGTCCGTAGCGGCCGCCGACGATGCGGGGGAAGAAGCGGAAGGGGGCTTCGGCGGCGTCGATCGATTCGCTGATCGCGGTGACGACGTCCTGGTAGAGCGGCTCGCCGATGGCGCCGGGTTCCTTGGTGCGATCGAGCACGGCGATGTGCTTGACCGTCGGCGGCAGCACCTTGACGAACTGCGTCGCGCTGAACGGGCGGAACAGCCGCACCTTCAGCACGCCAACGCGCTCGCCGCGCGCGTTGAGCGCGGCCGCTGTCTCGCACGCCGCCTCGGCGCCCGAGCCCATGATGACGATCACACGCTCGGCGTCGGGAGCGCCCTCGTAGTCGAACAGGTTGTAGTGCCGTCCGGTGATCGCGCCGAAGCGCTGCATCACGTTTTCCACCACGCCCGGCGCGTTCAGGTAGTACGGATTGCAGGCCTCGCGCTCCTGGAAGAAGACGTCGGGGTTCTGCGCCGATCCACGCAGCACCGGGTGATCGGGCGACAGCGCCCGCGCGCGGTGCGCGGCGATGCGCCGCTCGTCGACGACCGCGCGAAGGTCGTCGTCGGTGAGCGAACGGATCTTCGCGACTTCGTGCGAGGTGCGGAACCCGTCGAAGAAGTGGAGGAACGGCACCTGCGACTCGAGCGACGAGGCGTGCGCGATGAGCGCCATGTCCTGCGCTTCCTGCACGGAGCCGGAGGCGAGCAGTCCCCAGCCGGTGGTGCGGACGGACATGACGTCGCTGTGGTCGCCGAAGATCGACAGCGCGTGCGTCGCGATCGCCCGCGCGCTGACGTGCAGGACGCACGGCGTCAGCTCGCCGGCGATCTTGAACATGTTCGGGATCATCAGCAGCAGGCCCTGGCTCGCCGTGAAGCTGGTGGCAAGCGCGCCGGCCTGCACCGCGCCGTGAAGCGCGCCGGCCGCGCCGCCTTCGCTCTGCATCTCGACGACGGTCGGGACCGTGCCCCAGAGATTCGGCCGTCCTTCGGCCATCCAGGCGTCCGCGAACTCGCCCATGTTCGAGGATGGGGTGATGGGATAAATCGCGATGACTTCGCTCAGTCGATACGCGACGCGTGCAGTGGCTTCGTTTCCGTCGACGGTAATCCAGGGGCCCAATGTCGGCACAGTCGTCCTCCACTCGCCAAACGTAGCAACGGGTGTGCTGGCCAAAAACCTCCGTGATCGGGCGGTTTTCGGCGGGTTGCCCGCACGATCGCCGGAAAACCGTCACCCGAACGGCGATCTCGAATCGGGAGATTTCAAATTGCTCGATTCCCGGGGCTTTTGCCCCGGGCACCATCGTTGCTCCAGGCCTCTTCTTCAAGGCCCGTTCCCCACTTCAGGAGAGACGCATGACCCGAACGGTGGATGCCCTCCACTCGCACGGCAGCCGCGCAGCCCTCGACGGGCGCGCGGTGACGCGACGGGATTTCGTCCGCGTGTGCACGATGGCGGCTGCCGCCGTCGGGCTGTCGGCTACGGCGGCGTCGAAGATCGCCGAGGCCGCCGGCAAGGGCCTGAAGCCGTCGGTGATCTGGCTCCACTTCCAGGAGTGCACCGGCTGCACGGAGTCGCTGCTGCGGTCGTCGCATCCCGACGTCGCCGAGCTGATTCTCGATCTCGTGTCGCTCGACTATCACGAGACGCTGTTCGCGGCGGCAGGCCATCAGGCGGACGCGGCGCTCAATGCGGCGATCAATCGCAATGCCGGCAAGTACGTCTGCGTGATCGAAGGCGCGATCCCGACGAAGGATGGTGGCATTTACTGCATGATCGGCGGCCGCACCGCGCTCGAGATCGTCAACGAAGTCGCGACGCAGGCGGGCGCGATCGTCGCGATCGGCTCGTGCGCCTCATGGGGCGGTCTGCCGTCAGCCGATCCGAATCCGACCGGTGCGACCGGCGCGCCGCAGGTGCTCAAAGGGAAGACGGTCGTCACGATCCCGGGCTGCCCGGCGAACCCGTACAACTTCCTCGGCACCGTTCTGCAGTACGCGACGTTCGGTACGCTGCCGGCACTCGACGACAAGGGGCGGCCGCTCTTCGCCTACGGCCGTACGATCCACGAGCACTGCCCGCGCCGCGCGCACTTCGACGCCGGCCGCTTCGCCAGGGAATTCGGCGACGAGGGACATCGTCTCGGCTACTGCCTCTACAAGCTCGGATGCAAGGGGCCGCAGACGCATGCGAACTGCGCGACGCAGTCCTTCTCGGAGGTGAACGACTGCTGGCCGATTGGGATCGGCCATCCCTGCGTCGGCTGCACCGAGCAGTCGCTTGCGTTCCGCGTGGCGATGCACGACACCGTCGAGATCGCGCGGCCGACGCCGCCGGATACTTACGCGCCGATTGCGGCGCCGCAGGGACACATCAGCGCGCTCGCCACCGGCGTCGCCGGCCTGATCGCCGGAGCGCTCGCGGGCGCGGGATACGCCGTGTCGAAGAATCTGAACGGCAGCTACGAGGCGGACGTCGAGCCGGCGGACGTTCACGATCCGGGTGGGCGGGAGCGATAGCGTGGGCATCCGGCGCCGGACGGCGCTCAAAGGCCTCCTCGTCGCGGGCGCCACGATCGCCGGCGTCAAGCCGGCGCGTGCCGCCGCGCGCGTGGCTCCTCCGGATGCCGTCGGCATGCTCTACGACGCGACGCGCTGCATCGGCTGCAAGGCGTGCATGTCGGCGTGCCGCGAGGCGAACGATCTCCCGCCGGATCCAGGTACCGCAACCCCCTTCGCCGAGGCGACGGCGCCGAACGGGCTGTACCATGCTCCCGTCGATCTCACGGCGCGCGCGAAGACGGTCGTCAAGCTGCACGCGGAGGGGAACGAGCGATCGTTCGTGAAAGTGCAGTGCATGCACTGCGTCGATCCCGCCTGTGTCGGCGCCTGCATGCTCGGCGCGCTGAAGAAGCGCGAATTCGGCATCGTCTCGTACGACGACAGCCTGTGCGTCGGGTGCCGCTACTGCCAGATGGGCTGCCCGTACAACGTGCCGCGGTTCGAGTGGACGAAGGTCAGTCCGCGGATCGTCAAATGCGAGCTGTGCGACCACCGGCTGCGTGAAGGCAGGCTGCCGGCGTGCGTAGAGGCCTGCCCGCGCGACGCGGTGATCTTCGGCAGGCGCGCGAATCTCCTGCGAGAAGCAAAGCTGCGGCTGGCGAGGTACCCCGAGCGCTACATGCCCAAGGTGTACGGCGAGACGGACGGTGGCGGCACGCAGGTGCTGTATCTCTCCGCCGTGCCGTTCGAGAAGCTGGGGCTTCCGGACCTCGGGACCGAGTCGGTCGCGACGCGCGCCCGCACGGTGCAGCACGTCGTGCACAAGTTCTTCATCCCGCCCGCGATCCTCTACGGCGTGCTGAGCGTCGTGACGCTGCGCAACCGGCGCAAGGCGGCGTGGCATCACGAGAACGGGGAGGAGCAGCCATGATGCCCGGCACGCGTCCGCTCGGGCCGATGGCGATCACGCGGGCGGTCCGCGTGCTCACGGCGCTCTCGCTCGCAGGCGTGGCGGCGATGACGTGGCGGTTTGCCACCGGCCTCGGCACGACCACCGCATTGAACGACGGATATCCCTGGGGCCTCTGGATCGCCTTCGATGTCGTCACCGGGACGGCGCTCGCCTGCGGCGGGTACGCCATCGCGCTCCTCGTCTACATCTTCAACAAGGGCGAATATCACCCGCTCGTGCGCCCCGCCGTCGTGGCGAGCGCGCTCGGCTACACGCTGGCGGCAACGTCAGTGGCGCTCGACCTCGGACGTCCCTGGCTGATCTGGAAGATCCCGCTGTACTTCTGGCACTGGAACCTCGACTCGGCGCTGCTCGAGGTGGCGCTGTGCATCACGACGTACGTGTTCGTGCTCTGGATCGAGCTCGTGCCCGCGGCGCTCGAGCGCTGGCGCTCGGAGCCGCGCTCGGTATTTCACGACATCGCACGCCGCTACTATCCGGCCGTCGATCGCGCGCTGACGTGGTTCATCGCGCTCGGCATCCTGCTGCCGACGCTGCACCAGTCGTCGCTCGGCACGCTGATGATGCTCGCCGGGCCGCGTCTGCACCCGTTGTGGCAGACATGGCTGCTGCCGTTCCTGTTCCTCATCTCGTGTCTGTCGATCGGGTTTGCCGCGGTCGTGCTCGAAGGGACGCTGTCGCACTACCTGCTCGGCCGGAAGCTCGAGACGGAGATGCTGGCGAAGCTGACGCGCGTCATCGTGCCGCTGCAGATCGCGTACGTCGGCCTGCGGCTCTACGATCTGCTCGTGCGCGGCGACATCAGCCTGGCGTTCGCGCCGACACCGTACGCGGCGCTGTTCTGGATCGAGATGGCGCTCTTCATCATCCCGGCGGTGGTGCTCGCGCCACGCGAACGCGCCGCCCAGGCCGGCACGCTGTTCCGCATGGCCGGCGTGCTGGTGCTCGCCGGCGCGCTCTACCGGTTCGATACGTTCCTCGTCGCGTTCCGGCCCGGCGCGCACTGGTCGTACTTCCCGAGCGTCGGCGAGCTGACGATCACCGTCGGGCTCATGGCCATCGAAATCCTCGGCTACATCGCCGTCATCCATTACTTCCCGATCATGCGCGGCGCCACCTCGCCCCGGTCCGTGGCGCGCGCGGAACAGGTGACCGTGTAAATGGCGCGCATCACCATCGATCCCGTCACCCGCATCGAAGGCCACCTCCGCATCGACGCTGAAGTGGACGGCGGCGTCGTGCGCAAGGCGTGGTCCTCCGGACAGATGTTCCGTGGCATCGAGCGCATCCTCCAGGGACGCGACCCGCGCGAGGCCTGGCTGTTCACGCAGCGCTTCTGCGGCGTCTGCACGACCGTGCACGCGATCACGTCGGTGCGCGCCGTCGAGAACGCCATCCGCCTCGAGGTGCCGAAGAACGCGCAATACATCCGCAACCTGATCGTCGCCGCGCACGCGATGCACGACCACATCGTGCACTTCTACCACCTGTCGGCGCTCGACTGGGTCGACGTCGTGTCCGCGCTGAAGGCTGACCCGGCGAAGACCGAGCAGCTCGCCGCCAGCGTGTCCGAGTGGCCCGGCAACAGCCGCCTGCGCTTCAAGCAGGTCCAGGATCGGATCCGAACGTTCATCGAGGGCGGGCAGCTCGGCATCTTCACCAACGGGTACTGGGGGCATCCGGCAATGAAGCTCGCGCCGGAGGTCAACCTGCTCGCCGTCTCGCATTACCTCGAGGCGCTCGAGTACCAGCGCAAGGTGAACCAGGTCGTCGCGATCCTCGGCGGGAAGACGCCGAACATCCAGAACCTCGCCGTCGGCGGCGTCGCCAACGCGATCAATCTCGACAACCAGGCCACGCTGAACATGACGAAGCTCTACCAGATCAAGGAGCTTCTCACCGAGATCCACGGCTTCATCGAGCAGGTCTACTTCGTTGACGTCTGCGCGATCGGCGCGATGTACGCCGACTGGCTGGCATACGGCAAGGGCGTGACGAACTACCTCGCCGTCCCCGATCTGCCGCTCGATACGAAGGGCACGCAGTTCGACCTGCCGGGCGGCACCATCATGGACGGCGACCTCGCCACCGTCCGCCGGATCGGCACGTTCGAGGACGTCTATTTCATGAAGAACGTGTCCGAGTGCATCGCGCGCGCCTGGTACGACGGCGACTGGACACGCCACCCGTTCGACGAGGACACGGTGCCGAAGTACACGAAGTACGACGGCGACGCGAAGTACTCGTGGGTGAAGGCGCCGCGGTTCCAGGGACGGCCGATGCAGGTCGGCCCGCTGGCGCAGGTGCTCGTCGGCCTCGCGCTCCAGCACCAGCCGACCGTGAAGTGGGCGGCGAAGACGCTCGACACGGCCGGCAGCGTCGCGCGCGCGCAACTGTCACCAGCGGTCCTGCACTCGACGCTCGGCCGTCACGCGGCGCGCATGATCCGCACGGCGATCATCTGCGAGACGGCGCTGAAGCACTGGACGCTGCTCGTCGAGAACATCGCCAAGGGCGACACCGACATCTTCAACCCGCCGGCGTTCCCGCCGGGAGAGCAGCGCGGCTTCGGCTTCCACGAAGCGCCGCGCGGCACGCTCTCGCACTGGGTCGTGATCCGCGACGGGACGATCGCGAACTACCAGGCCGTGGTGCCGTCGACGTGGAACGCCGGGCCGCGCGACGACAAGGAACAACCCGGCCCGTACGAAGCGTCGCTCGTCGGCAATCCCGTCGCCGATCCCGAGCGGCCGCTCGAGCTCATTCGCACTATCCATTCATTCGATCCGTGTCTCGCGTGCGCGATCCATACGTTCGATCCGGACGGCCGCGAGATCGTGAAGGTCAAGGCATTATGAACATCCGCATCATCGGCCTCGGCAACGTCCTCATGAGCGACGACGGGTTCGGACCCTATGTCGCCCGCGTGCTGGAGGCGTACTACGAATTTCCCGCGTCCGTTCAGGTCATCGACGCCGGCACGCCCGGCCTCGACCTCACGCCGTACCTGATGGACGCCAACGTGGTGATCTTCATCGACACCGTGAAGGCTGAGGGCGAGCCTGGAGAGATCCGGACCTACAGCTTGAAGGAGATCCTCGCGAACGCGCCGCCGCCGCGGCTCACGCCGCACGACCCGGGCGTCAAGGACGCGCTGATGACCGTCGCGGCCGCAGGCGTCGGGCCGATGGAAGGCCAGTTGATTGGCGTGATACCGGAGTGGGTCGCGACCGGCGTACAGCTCAGCGAGTCCGTACGTCGCGCGCTGGCGCCGGTGGCGGCGCTCGTCGTCACAGAACTCGAGCGCTGCGGCGCGCGTCCGCAGCGTCGAAAGACACCGCGAGATCCCGATACCTGGTGGGAAAGGGAACCGCGGCCTGCCGCGCTGTATGCCGGGACGTAAAGTCCCGGCCTACTTGCAATCCGAGTGGTGACACCCGCACCGCAGCTCCGTCATGCCTGCTGACTTCTTGCAGTGCTCGCTGCAGTATTTGCCGAACTCGCCACCGGGTTGGACGACGCAGGTGCAGGCGGGATGCGCGCAGGGAACGGGCTGGGTCATATCAGCCTCCTCAAAGCGCCGGTTGTCTATTGTAGGACGTTCCCAGTCAGGCGGCGCGGCCTTTGTTCGAGGCCGCGCGCATCTTCTGCAGCGCCTTGGCTTCGATCTGCCGGGCTCGCTCCCGGGTGATGAACAGCCGCCGCCCGATTTCCTCGAGCGTATGCTCACGGTCCGTCCCGAGACCGTAGCGCAGCCGCATCACCTCTTTCTCTCGATCGTTGAGCGGCGCCATCGCTCGCTCTACCTCGGCCGCCATCTGGCTGCGGATCGCCGCCTCTTCAGGCGACTGTGCCGTCGCGTCCCTCAGCAGGTCGCCCAGGCGCGACTCCTCGTCCTCCCCGACCTGCGCCTCGAGCGACGCGGGGGTCCGCATCGCCTCGAGCAGCAGTTGGATCTTCCCGACCGGCACGGCCATCTTCTTCGCCAGCTCATGCGGCCGGGGTTCGCGCCCGAGCTCCGTGGCGAGCGCACGCCGTTCCTTCGCCAGCTTGTTCAATGACTCGACGACGTGGACGGGAAGGCGGATGGTCCGTCCGTAGTCGGCGACGGCGCGGCCGACCGCCTGCCGAATCCACCATGTGGCATAGGTCGAGAACTTGAACCCGCGCCGGAACTGGAAGCGATCGACCGCCTTCATCAGGCCGATGTTCCCTTCCTGAATCAGGTCGAGCAGCGACAGGCCGCGTCCGGAGTAGCGCTTCGCGATCGACACGACGAGGCGCAGGTTGGCCTCGAGCAGCTCGCGTTTCGCGTCGAGGATTCGCTCCTCTTGGTCGCGGACGCCGGAGAAGGCCTGGCAGAACCGGCGGCGTGTCATCCCGCAGCGTTCCTCGAGCGCGCGGCGCTTCTCCGTGCGCGTCGCCGCCGGCTCGTCGTCGAGCGAGCTGAACCCGCGATCGATCTCGCGCAGCTCGGCGACGATGTCGTCGACGAGCGAGGGGCGCAGCGGCAGCGAGGCGAGGATGTCGCCGATCGTCAGCTCTACCTGCTCGATCTCGCGGCGGTAGCCGGCGCGCGTCGCCATCGTCGAACGCCGGTCCTCACAGCGCTCCAGCCACTCCTCGATCCGCTGCTTGGCGCGGCGGATCTTGGCGAACGCATCGAGCACGGCCTTGACGTTGGCCGGCTTCAGCTCGCCGCCGTCCGGAAGCAGGATGAGCTCCGCGGCAGGCGCCTTGTCCTTCTTGACGTGATCGGCGAGCGCCAATAGCGTTTGCAGCGCGCACGGCACCGACCCGAGCAGCGCCTGGAGGCGTCCACGGGCGGTCTCGATGCGCTGTCCAATTTCCTGCTCTTCACGCGCCTTCAGAAGCTTCCGCTTACCGACGTTCTTGAGGTAGACGCGCACCAGGTCGATGTCCTCGCGGGACGCGCCCGGCTCGAGCCGCTCCTCAGGTTCTTCCCGGCGCAGGGGTTCCTCGTCGAGCTCCGCGTCCACCGCCTGACGCTCGAGGGCCTCGGGTTCCTCCTCCTCGATCAGCTGGTCGGGCGGGAGTACGAGCCCCTCTTCTTCGTCCTCCCCCGGGGTCGCACCCAAGCCGAACTCATGGGCGCGCTCCCGCCAGTCGAGCACGTGCATGTTCCGCTCGGGCTCCTGCCAGTCGATCAAAGACGGCGCGTCTTCCTCGCGGGTCCGTCGAGGACGGCCCGCTCCCTTGAGAGGCATACCCACGAGGCTTGCAATCGGCCCGCCAGCCCCGGCCGGCGCCCTGCCTTCCGGTACGAATCGTGCGATGAACACCCGGGACACAAAGGGGAGGAAGTATATGAAATCTCAGGCATTTGCGGCGGCAGTCCTGTTGGCGCTGCCGCTGCTCGCGACCGACGACGCCGTAGCGCAGCGGGCCCGGATCCGTTTCGCTGAAATGGATCGCAACGGGGACGGCCGGATTACACGCGACGAATGGCGCGGCAGCGAACGGTCGTTCATCGTCCATGACTGGAACAACGACGGCGTGCTCGCGGGTGACGAGGTTCGCCCGGGGGGCCGGCGAGCGGCGCGCCAGGCCGAGGATTTCCCGGAAGGGCGACTCGAGATGCGCGACTGGACGCCCGGCAACTTCACGAACCTGGACCACAACCGGGACGGCCGCATCACGCGCAACGAGTGGCACTACGCCATGGAGTCGTTCCGCCGCGCCGATCAGAACCGTGACAACGCGCTGACGCGCTCCGAGTTCCTCGGCGAAGGCAACGTCGACGACGAACGCGACGATCGGTTCGTCGACCTCGACCTCAATGGCAACGGCCGGATCGAGCGGTCCGAGTGGCACGGGACCCGTGAGGGCTTCGACTGGCTTGATCGGAACGACGACAACGTACTGGCCTATGACGAGGTGGTAGGCGCGGACGAAACCACGGACTCATTCACCAGCATCGACATCGATCGCAGCGGAGCGATCGAGCGCGACGAGTGGCACTGGTCGCGCGGCAGCTTCGATCGCCGCGACACCAACCGGGACGGGCGCCTGTCCCGCACCGAGCTCGGCGTCGCCGAACCGTCTTCGGCCGTCGGCACGTCGGGACGGACGATCGTGGTCGACTCGCGCGTGCGGTGGACCGATACCGGCCTCGACGTGCGCGCCGGCGACATGATGACGCTGAACGTGCAGGGCAACATCCGGATGAGCAACGACCCGAACGACATCGCCGACCCGTGGGGCGCGCGCAGCGGCCGCCGCGCGGCAAGCTCACCGGTGAACACGATGCCGGCCGGCGGTCTGATCGCGATGGTCAGCGGCTCGACGCCGGTGTTCGTGGGCAACCGCACCGACACGGCGATCCGGGTCCCGGCGACAGGCCGGCTCTACCTGGGCGTCAACGACGACCACCTCGCCGACAACGCCGGAGAGTTTCGCGTTAGCGTCACCCTTCAGCGCTAACGCCGATCGATTGCGGATTGCCGATCGTCGATTGCGGATTTTGATTGGTGGATTGGGGATTGGCGATGGCATTGGGGATTGGCTGATTGGCGATTGATTGGCTGATTGGCGATTGATAGCGATTGGGGATTGATTGTTGATTGGGGATTGATTGGCGATTGGGGATTGATTGCGGATTGGGGATTGATTGCGGATTGGGACGCCCAATCGCCAATCCCAAATCGTCATTCTCAATCCGCAATCGTCAATCCTCAATCTCACTCCGCAATCGTCAATCCCAATCTCCAATCCACAATCCCGTCAATCCGCAATCGGCAATCGACGATCGGCAATCGACTGGCCGAAGGCATACAGCGTCGCCTTTGTACGGAGGTAGAGCCTTCCGTCTGCGATCGCGGGCGTAGCAAATACCTCTTCTCCGAGCGCGTTGACCGAGAGAATTTCCCATTCGCCTTTGGCGTCGACGACGGAGACCGTGCCGTCCTGGCTGGCGAGGAAGACCTTGCCGTCGGCGCCGACTGGAGACGCGAAGTACTTGTCGATGGCACCCTTCAGCCGGCCCTGCTTCAACACCTTGCCCGAACCCGGATCGAACGAGATGAGAATGCCGCTGTCGTTGACCATGAACAGCGCGCCGCGATAGAGGAGGGTCGAGGGCACCTGCGGCACCGGCCGGGTGTACTTCCACTTCACCGCGCTCTCGGTCATGTCGCCCATGCCGCCGACCTTCATGGCGATCAGGCCGTTCTCCGACGCGAGCATCGCGCGGAAGACGTCCCACTCCTTCGCGTCGAGGCTGCCGTTGCGATCGAGATCGAAGGCGGGAAAGCCGTACTTCGGGCTGAGCATCTTGTCCATCGGCTCGGTGCCGCTCACCTCGCTGCTGGCGATGCGGCCGTCGCCGTCCTTGTCGTATTTCTTCAGCCCTTCCTCGAACGGCACGGTCGGCACCTGCGCACCCGGCTGGTTCTGCGGGAAGCCCCATCCGTTGCGTAGAGCGTGTCGGCGTCGAGGCTGGCGACGGACTTCATCTCGCACGCGAGGCCGCGCACCCACCACAGGCGCCGGCCGTCGGCGGCTGAATACGCGGAGAGCTGGAACGACTCGGGGATGAGAATCTGCTTCGGCCCGCTTTTCGGCTCGTACACCGTTGGCGTCGAGTAGCCGGAGATCACGCCGGGTCGATCGATGCGGTAACGGACCTTTCCGCTCTTCGTGTCGACGGCGACGAGGTACGACCCGCTGTCCTGATCGACCGGCAGGATCACGAGGCCGTCGACGAGCGTCGGCGACGCGGCGAAGCCGTAATAGATGTTGAACGGCCCGAGCGGCAGCCGCCACAGCTCCTTGCCGCTGCTGTCGAATGCGATCAGGCCGAATTCCTGGAAGAACGCGTAGACGCGGCTGCCGTCGGTGACGGGCGACGGGGACGCCGGGTTGTTCGGGCCGTCGAGCCGTCCTTTGTGCAGGCGCGGTACCTCGCGGCGCCACAGCTCCTTGCCCGACGCGCGATCGTACGCGAGCACGAGCCGCTTCTCGCCGTCGAAGCCGGTGAGGAAGATGTGCGTCTTCGTCAGCACCGGCGACGAATGGCCCGGCGGCACCGCCGTCTTCCAGATCACGTTCGTCGCGGGCCCGAATTCGACCGGCAGTCCCGTCGTCTCCGATACGCCGAGGCCGTTCGGGCCGCGAAACCGGTTCCATTCCTGGCCGCTCGCCGCCGCGACGGCGCACACGAGCAGCAGCATCATGACGGCCGCACATTTCATGCGCGACAGCATAACAGGTCGAAGATCCCGGGTTTGCAGGAGCAGCGCGTTACCGCGTGGGGTCAGATCTCGATCTTCTCGCCGCTGTCCGCATCCGGGGTCAGATCTCGATCTTCTCGTTCGCGAATAGATCGAATTCTGACCCCCGTCGCGAGCCGCACGTGACGCCACACCGTCGCCGGCGTCGATCCCACCGCGCCGGCGATCTCCCGTAACGTGTACGCATAACGGTAGAACGCTTCGCTCATCGCGGCATCGATGGCGGGCGCGTTGTCGGCCGATCTCACGAGCGCTTCGAGAGGCGGGCGACCCGCGAAGCGTTCCGCATAGCTGAAGTCGCCGTTGGCTCGATGGGCTTCGAGCAGCGAATTGACGTGACGCTGAAACGTCTCGGACCCGCAGACGAGAGGGCCGCCAGGATAGTCGTCGTCGTCACTCCCATCACTGACGAACGCCGCAAACTGGACCTGCGCACTCGCCACGACAAGTTCGGCGAACTGACCCCAGAGGGATTCCACCGCCAGGAAGGCGGGCGCCCGCGTGAGACCCGCTGTTGCGCGGTAGCTGCTCCACTTCCAGTCGACGGGCTGTGCGACCCACCGCTCCACGACCGGATTCCGCAGGATGTAACGGGCCGCTCTCAAGAAGTACACACCGCTGTCCACCAGGAGTGCCTTAAATCGACCTTGAAGTACATGACCGACGCGGTGATGCTTGCGATTGAACCATTGGCAATAGCTCGAATTCAGCTGCTGCATCATGCGGGACAGCGGCAGATCGTGAGGCTGCAGCAACGCGTGGTAGTGATTCCCCATCAGACAATACACGGGGCATCGCACGCCGAACCGATCACAGGTACTTCCGAGCAGCTCGAGGAACCGCTCGCGATCTTCGTCGTCGAGGAAGATGTCTCGTCTGTCGTTCCCGCGCGACATCACGTGATAGACACCATCAGGGATGTGGAGTCGGAGCGGTCGGGCCATGCCGACGGCAGAGCAACGGGCGTTCCGACAGTGCGCAACAGCGAATGCGCCAGATTTGCGCCGATTGCAGGCCGTACCGGTCCCTGTCCTTTTCGGCATGTTTCGAAAACTGCAGCGGTCTGTCCACTCTGACGTTGCAGCTTCTTTCGGGGTCAGATCTCGATCCTCTCGCTCGGCTGCACGACACTCCGTTGAGAAGATCGAGATCTGACCCCGACGCGTCGTTCGGGCCGCGAAACCGGTTCCATTCCTGGCCGCTCGCCGCCGCGACGGCGCACACGAGCAGCAGCATCATGACGGCCGCACATTTCATGCGCGACAGCATAACAGGTCGAAGATCCCGGGTTTGCAGGAGCAGGGGAGCGGGAGCACTACTTTCTTTCTGAAAAAAAGAATGCTCCCGTTCTCCCCTTCTCCTGTCGATGGCGGGATCTACAAGATTCCGATCAGCCGCAACGCGGCGACGGCCGCGAAGGCGAGCAGCAGTCGATCGAAGAGGATCTGCGGGATGTGGCGCACCAGCGTACGTCCGGCGAGGACGCTGACGACGATGACAGGCGCCATGACGGCGTTGAATAGCAGCGTCTCGGGACGAATCAGTCCGAGACCGTAGCTGAACGGCACTTTGATCGAGTTGATGATGAAGAAGAACCACGCGCCGGTGCCCACGAGCTCGAACTTGGGCAGCGCAATCGCCAGGCAGTAGACGGCGAAGATCGGCCCCGCGGCATTGGCCAGCATCGTTGCCGCGCCGGCCGCGAGCCCCAGCGTCCACGCAAACCACCGCGTGTGCGGCACGTCGCCGAACCACTCGGGCCTCTGCATGCGCGCCGCCTGCAGCACGGTCAACGTGAGAATGGTCCAGCCGATGACCGGCTTGAACGACGCATCGTCCAGGCCCCGCATCCACCACGCGCCGGCGGCGACGCCGACCAGCGCCGGCGGCAGCATCCGCCTCACGTAGTCCCACCGCGCGTGCTGGTGGTAGGCGGTGACGGCGCAGACGTCGCCGATGAGCAACATCGGCAACACGATGCCCGTGGACTCACGCGCGCCGAAAATGAACGCGAAGACGATGACGTGGAGGAGGCTGAGGCCGGTGATGCCCGCCTTGCCGACGCCGAGTCCGACGGCGCCGGCAATGGCGAGCAGCCACTCCGCGAGGGTCAGTTCCGTCATGCAGGCGACAAGGAGTATCCTCTAAATAGCCTGCCGGGCCGATGCTGCCAGCCTGCCGCACCGGAGGGCGTATGACACGACTGCGGCGTGTCGCATTCGGCGCAACCCTGCTGATTCTGCTGCCTGCGTGCGGCTCGCGCCCTCACATCCTCGGCCCCACCGCCGCGAACGAGGGCGTCGTCATCTACATTCACTCGCAGTTCCGCGGCTCGGCGCAGGCGCTGGCGGTGGATGTCTCCAATCTCGCGCGCGTGGAGGGACCGTGCGCGAAAGGGGACGCGGAGTCGATGACGCTGTCGTGGGACGACTGCATTTCATCGATCCGCGTCATGCCGGGATGGGGCGCGACTCTCTACAAGGATCGCGACTTCAAGGGCACGGCCCACGAGATGTCGGCCGATGAAGACGACCTCTCGAACGTCCGCGGGTCATGCGACGGCTCCTTCAACGACTGCATCTCGTCGATGAAGGTCTATCGCCGGTGACTGCGCCTACTTCCGTCGAAACACCTCGTAGATCGCGCCGTTGGTGAGCGAGACGAGGAACAGATTGCCGTTCGGTCCCGTCTCGATGTCCGTGACGACGCCGAATCCGGAGCCGAACAGCAGTTCCTCGCTCTCCGTCGTGTCGAACTTGTGCAGGTTGTCGGCGACACGATCGCGGAGACGCCGATCGTCCACCGCGATCTTCCGGCGATCGCCGGTCAGCTTCATCCGGAACAGATGCCCGTCGTCGATGAACGGCCGCGCGGCGCCGACGATCATGTCGCCGGCGTACTGAGGGCCGAGCGCCGTGCCGCGGACGAACCCGATCGCCGCGGGCGCCACTTCGTACTTCCAGCTGAACGCCGGGTCCACGTAGCCCGACACGGGCGTGCGATCGCTCACGACGATCTGGCCGCGTACTTCGCCTCCCGGCCAGTCGGTGGTGTGCAGGTTCGCGTACGCCCGGCCCTGCCGCAGGCGCTGCACCAGCGTCCCGACGGTGCCGTCGAATCCCGGACGCTCGATGACGTCGTCGTCGTCGATCGTGCCGCTGGCAATGAGATCGCCGGCGGCGAAGTCCGTTGGTGACGTGAGACCGAAGAGGAACGCGACGACCGGCCCGTTCTGGCCGCGGCCGCCGAGGTGGATGTGCGCCTGCGTGGCGTCGGCGATCGGCGCGGTCGCGCGGAGCTCGTACGACAGCGTTCCGTCGGCGTTCAGCGCAAAGGTGGCGGCGGCGCCAGCGTCGGTCGTCACGGCGGGTACCTCCTGCGCGCCGCTCATCGCCGCGCTGAAGCGATCGCCGCCGTCGAACACCATGAACAGCCGCGCGAGCGCTTCTTCACGCGTCGGCGCGATGTTGACGGGCGACCACCGCACCTGCTGCAGGCCGAAGTAGACGTTGTTGAGGAACGGGTCGCGCTCCGGGCTCGTTTCGATGCTTCTGAACTCGCCGACCCGGCTCGCAGGACCCATCACCTGGATCCATCCGAGGTTCGCGCCGCGTTCGACGAGGTTGAGCTCGGTGAACGAGTCGTCGCCGTTCTGCGCCTCCCACAGCGCACTGCCGATCGGATCGAAGGCCATGCCAAAGCCGTTGCGGATGCCGAAGGCGAATACCTTCTGCAGGTTCGCCCCGGGCTCACCGCCCCGCGTGGCGCCTGCGCCGAAGAACGGGTTGTCGGCCGGCGCCGTCCCATCGTCGTTCAGGCGCAGGATGACGCCGGTGAGGTGCGCGTTGTCGGGCTCGGGACCGCCGAATTGATCGTCCGGGAGATTCCCTGCGGGGATCGCTGGGCACGGCTGCGTTACGCATCCCGGACCGTCGGGAAGGTTCTGCATCTGCCCGCGGCGGCCGTTGTCGCCCATGTAGACGTAGAGCTTTCCGTCGGGGCCGAACTCGATCACGCCGCCGTTGTGATTGCCGCGCTGCGGCTGGCCGGCATCCTCCTGCAGCGCGCGCAGCCGGACGATGGTGCGATCGAAGGTCAGCGACGTGCCATCCCACGTGAATCGATCGACGCGATTGCCGAGCAGCGACGTCTCGGCGAGCACGGGCGAATCGGCGCCGGTCGTGCTCTCCGTCCAGTAGAGATACACGCCGGCGTTTTCCGGAAACGCGGGATGCAGCGCAATGCCGAGGAGGCCGCGCTCGGATGCGAAGTTCACGGCGAGATCGAGTACAGCGCCCGTGACAACGCCGTTCGTCACGCGTTGCACGCGGCCGGTGTTCTTCTCGGTGACGAGAATGTCGCCTCCGCCGATGAATGCCATCGTGCCAGGCGTCGTGAGGCCGCCGGCGACAGTGCGCACGACGAGGTTCGAGTCTCTGACGGACTGCGCGTGATTCGTGACCGCGGAGATCGCGATCAGCAGGGAGGCGACGAGCGCTCGCATTCGCATGGCCACTCCAGGGCGCCGCAGGGTGCGCTGCGGCCATTACCAAGGTGATGCCGATGCGTGGCAGCGATATTTGTTGGGATTCGCGCGGTTGAGGTGCGCCGGCCGAGGTTACGAGACGGGTAAGCGGTTTCGAGCGTGGTAAAGGTCCGAGAGGCCGAGAGGCCGAAGGTCCGAGGTACTCGGACCCTCGGACCACTCGGACCCTCGGACTACCCGGCCTTGCGTGTCGCGGTGAAGCTGCCGCTGCCGTCGATCGTCCCCTTGATCGTGTTGCCGTCGACGTGGCCCGCGTATTTCTTGCCGCCCGCGGTGAAGGAGATCTCGGCACCGCGCAGCTTGCCATCCACCTGCGCCTTGCCGAGCGTCCCCGTGAAGTTCTGGAACTGCTGCTTCACCGTCAGCGTGCCGTCGGCGAGCTGCCACGTGCCGTCGACCTTGGCCGGCACGATCCACAGCATCGCGCGGCACCAGCTCACGCAGTCGTCCTCGACGGTGGCGGTCTCGTCCGGCTGCCAGTCCTCCATGTCGAACGAGTTCGACACGATGCGCGTGCCCGGCTTCAGATTGAGGATCGCCGGCCGCAGCTTCATGTTGATCGACGGCAGCAGGAACATCGTGATGACGTCGGCCTTCGAGAAGTCGGTCTCGAAGAGATCCGCCTTCATGAACGTCGCCTTCTCGGTGACGCCCGCCTCGGCGGCCTTCCGCTTCGACAGCTCCACCATGTCCGGGTTGTACTCGATGCCGACGGCGCGCGCGCCGCGCTTCGCCGCCGTGATGACGGTGCGGCCGTCGCCGGACCCGAGGTCCATGACGAAGTCCTGCGGCGTCACCTTGGCGAGGTCCAGCATCTTGTCGACGAGGGACTGCGGCGTCGGCACCCAGACGACGTCCTTCCCCTCCTGACCGGACTGGGGCTCAAAGGCCGGCTTCTGCTCGGGTTTCTGCGCCGGGGGCTTCTGCGCCGCGGGCTTCTGCGCCGCGGGTTTTTGCTGCGCCTGTGCGCCAACGGCGAGCGATGCAACGAGCGTGACTACCAGCAAAGGGAACACGGAACGTGCCTTCATGAGTACTCTCCGGAAATGGTTCAGTCCAGCGTCGGCGACCAGGAACGGATGATTCTAATACCATCGGCCGCCCCGATGCGCTTACGGCGGCCGAACGAAAGTTCGGCCCTGCGGCTGTCCTCACTCGTAGGGCGGAACTTCAGTTCCGCCGCACGCTGTTGCCCGCAATCCAGACCGACTCGATCGAGCGGGTGTGGCGGATGTCCTCGAGCGGATTGCGTGAGAGGACGATGAAATCCGCGAACCGGCCCGGGCGGAGTGTGCCGACGCGATCGGCGAGGCCAACGCACCGCGCGGCATCGCCCGTGGCGGCGAGCAGGACCTGCGCGGGCGTCAGACCGGCCGTCACCAGTTCTTCGAGCTCGAGGTGTTCGAAATAGCCCTGAAAACGCGCCGGGGGGCCCGAGTCGGTGCCCGACGCGAGGCGGCCGCCGGCCGCCTGCAGCGCTCTCGCGTTGCGCCGGGCGACCTCCAGCGCGGCCTTGTATCGCCGCGCCGAGGCGCTCTTTGCCATCGCCGCTTGTCGCGCCGGCTCCTCCAGGGTCTTCACCACCCCGGCGTCGGCATGCCGGATGAAGAACGGATCGTCGAAGAACGGCGGACGCGACGCGTAGACGAACGTCGATACCTCGCGCATGAGCGTCGGGCACAGGCAGACGTCGCGAGCCTTCATCAGGTCGATCAACTCACGATCGACGTCCGCGTCGCGCACGCTGTGCGCGAGGAAATCGGCGCCCGCACGGAGCAGCGCCTTCGCGTCCGCGAGATAGAAGAGGTGCGCCGCCACGCGGAGGCCGCGCTCGTGCGCGCGCTGAATCACCGCGCGATACACCTCCGGCTTCATCTTCTCCGTCGTCCCGAGGCTGTCGTCGACGCGTATCTTGATCCAGTCAGGCTTCAGGCTCGCTGCGGCATCGACGGCGGCGCGCGCCGCGGCTTCCGTGTCCGCGGAAATCACCGGACCGGCGACGTAGAGCCTGGCGCGATCGAGCGTTGGCGCATCATTTCCATCGCGCATTCGGAAGCCCGCGTCGCCATCGTCGCCGAGGCTGACGACCGTCGTCACGCCGTAGCGCGCGTAGAGACGCAGTTGCCGAAGGACGTTCTCCTCGGTGTTGAGCGAGGGATCGCTGCGCAGACCGGCGGTCGCGCCGACGTGCCCGTGCGCGTTGACGAGGCCCGGCACGATCGTGCGGCCGGCCACTTCGATCCGCTCGGAGCCCTGCGGAATGCGCGTGGACGCGGCCGGTCCCGCGGCGACGATGCGGCCGTCGCGGACGACGATGACGCCGTTTTCAATCGGAGCCGCGCCCGTGCCGTCGATCAGCCGGGCTCCGGTGAACGCTTTCGTCGTGCCGGACGCTGGCTGTCCTGACGGCCAGACGGCGGTGGCCAGCAGAAGGACTGTGAGGAAAGGTTTCGGGCTCATTTCTCGGGCTCCGAACTATGCCATTGCGATCGTGCAGAAGCGGCTGGCAGAATTCAAGCGAGGAGCGCGCGCGAGCGGCGCGGGGCGACGGGGCCCCCGCAAGCGAGCGCGCTTGGCGGGGTGCAGGGGACCCCGCCACCCAAACAATGAATTGCCGGAACTGCGGCGCGCCGATGGAGTTGTTCGAGCGGCGCCGGTACTACTTCTGCCAGCACTGCGGGTCGTTTCATTTCATCGATCCGGAGAACGCAGAGCAGGATGGTGTGCACGTGCTGGAACGGGCGGAGAGCGCCGCGCCGTGTCCCGTCTGCTCCGCGCCGTTGACGAAGGCGCTCCTCGACGCGGCGCACACGATCGAATACTGCGAGCAGTGCCGGGGCGTGCTCGTGTCGCGCGGCAGCTTCGTCGACGTGACGACCGCCCGCCGGGCCTACGCCCAAGGTCCGCCCGCCCCGCCCCAGCCGATCGATCGACGAGAGCTGCAGCGGCGCATGAAGTGCCCGAAGTGCAACGGTGAGATGGATGTTCATCCGTACTACGGCCCGGGCAACGTCGTCATCGACACGTGCAGCCGCTGCGACGTCATCTGGCTCGATCGCGGGGAGCTGAAACAGATCGCCGACGCGCCGGGCCAAGACCGGGGCCGCCGCTTCGCGACGCCGGAGGCGGAGGGCTCGCCGCGCCCTGACGTTCATCGCGTCGGGCGATCGGCCCGGCGCCACACGGCCGGGTCGCTCACGGATCTGCTCGCCGATCTCCTCGACGACAGGTAAACGCCGAGGGAGCCGAGATCGCCGAGGTCGCCGAGGATCTCGCTGGGTCGAAGGTACTAGCCCGTCGGGCCCGACGGGCGCGTGTCTCCAAGTCAGCTTGATCCCTCGGCGTTCCTCGGCGCCTTTGCGCCCTCGGCGTTTCCGTCGGGGAAGTTGTTGACGACACGCCGAAGGCCGCGTTTGAGCGTCTCCTCCCCGAAATTGAGCAGCAGACCAACGGGGCAGCCGGTGAGCCGCAGATATGTGAGGAGCTGCTGCTCATGGATGGGGAGCACCGCGGCAACAGCCTTGACCTCGACGACGATGCAGCCTTCGACGATGAGATCGGCCTGGTAGCCGGTGCCGACACGCTCGCCTTTGTAGGTCAGCGGGATCTTGCGCTGCTGCTCGCACTTCAGGCCCGTACGTCGGAGCTCGATCGCGAGACACTTGCGGTACGCGGATTCGAGCAAGCCGCTGCCAAGCGTGCGATGCACTTCGATCGCGGCTGCAATGACGGTGAAGCTGACTCGATCGAGCGACTGGGCGGAACGCGGAGCGCTGTCCACGCCGCTCGGCACACGCAGAAGCGATGCCGGTCGGCGTGGCTCACTGCGTCAATGACTTACCGCGTCTGCGTCCTCTGGCGGGCGCAGAAACTGCGATTGCCTCTGCGTCCTCCAGGCGCGGAAACTGCAAACGACGACGTCACCGCTATCGCACCGCCGCCTGCAGCTCTCCGATCTTCTCCAGGAAGCGCTTCGAGAAGCCATCGATCTCCTGCGGCGTCGCCCCGGCCGCCTCGAAGGCGCGGCGCACCTGCTCCTCGGTGAGCTGCGAGACGATCCCAGCGAACCACCGCGCGTGCTCGAGCGGCACGCGATCGACGCCGGAGGCCGCGCCGTCGTAGTCGAGGTGAACGACGCCGTCCTCGACCTTCTCGATGAAGCCTTCCTTCTGGTAGTCAGCGAGGTTCCACTTCGAGTGATCGCTCACCGGACCGCCCATGCGCCCGAACGTCGCGCCGAGGTCGGTCACGGTAAATCGCCGCTCCACCGTGCCATCGGGCAGCGTCACACGCAGCACCTTCGTGTTGCGGGTGCCGCCGATATCCCAGTTCGACAGCATCGTCATCAGGATCATGAAGCCGGACATTTCCTTCTGCCCGACGAACGGGCTCTCCTTCAGCGTCCACCGCTCGTCGGTCCGGACGATGTGGTCGTTGTGCCGGCGAAACCGCGCGTTCATGAAGTTGCCCTCGGCCGCGAGATGTTTCGCCGCGCGTCCCGCATTGCGGGCGCCCTTCACGACGCCGGTGGCGACGAAGTACATCTCCTCGACCGGATACCCGAGCGACCATACGAAGCGGTTCGACGCAACTTCCGCCTTCGCCTCCTCGCCGAACTTCACGTCCCAGGTCACGCCGCGGGCGTCGGTGACGACGATCTTCGGCTGCGTGCCGCCGGCGTCCTCCTCGACGAAGGTGAACGGTCCCTGGGGCGCGCGATCGGCGCTGCCCGCTCCCCAGAAGAGATCGCGTGAGGCGATCGGCCCGGGATCCGTCCAGAGCACCGCCCGCGGATCGCCGGACACGCCCGCCGTGCCGGCGGTTTGCGCCGCCAGGTCCGCGCCAGCGATGGACATCACCGCGGCGGTGACAAGGGTGATCGCGACACGCCGAGGCCCTCTGCTGAGCTCGATCGCATTCATACCAGCCTCCTCCACTCCATCCCGTGGAGGATGCAAGCGCTACGCCCCGCTGGGGGTTTTTCCGCCGCCGCCCGCGGACGATTGCCCAGGCCGCCTGTGCTGAGCTCGGTGCCGGGAAACCGGCAGAAGGCACAAAAAACCGCAAAATGCCGCGCTTTCATGCGCAAATCCCACGGTTGGGCCGTGGCACCACGCTTGCCAAAGGTATTTCGGGACGCACCACTCGACATCCATGTTCCCGTTCAACCAGAGCGCACGCCCCGCGGCCTCGAGCCGGCCCGAAGGGCAGCGCATCGAGATTCGCGGCACCGTTCAGGGCGTCGGCTTTCGCCCGTGGGTGTGCCGTGTGGCGCGCGAGGTCGGCATCGCCGGCCGCGTGCGGAACCATCCGGGCGGCGTGACCATCGAGGCGTTCGCCACCGCCGCCGCGCTGCAGAAGTTCCTCAACCGTTTGGCCGCGACGGTGCCGCCCGCCGCCTCGATCGAGTACCTGAGCACCGAGCCGATTCCCTTCGATCCGGCTGTCGACGGCTTCACGATCGCCGATAGCCAGCCGCGCGGCGGCCGGCACGTGGTGATCCCGCCGGATCTTCCGGTCTGCCCCGACTGCCTCGCCGAGCTGCGCGACCCATCGGACCGCCGGTTCCAGTACCCGTTCACGAACTGCACGGCGTGCGGTCCCCGCTTCACGATTGCGACTTCCACGCCCTACGACCGCCCGAACACGACGATGGCGGCGTTCAAGATGTGCCGGGCGTGCCAGCACGAATACGAGTCGCTGCGCGATCGGCGGTTTCACGCGCAGCCGAACGCATGCCCCGAGTGCGGCCCGCGATTGGCGCTCGTCACGGGCGCGGGCGCGCCGGTCGCGACCGCCGACGTCGTCGACTTCGCCGCGAGCGCGCTGCGGCGCGGCATGATCGTCGCGCTCAAGGGCATCGGCGGGTTTCATCTCGCGTGTGACGCGACGTCGGCGGCCGCCGTCAGGACGCTGCGCGAGCGCAAGCGCCGCGACGAGAAGCCGTTCGCCGTGATGGTCGCAAACCTCGAACGCGCGCGCGCGATCGCGAACATCACGCCGGAAGAGACGCGGCTGCTGGCCTCGCCCGAGCGTCCCATCGTGCTGCTCGAGCGGCGCGAGCCCTCGCGGCTGGCGAAGGAGATCGCGCCGGGCAATCCGCTCGTCGGCGTGTTCCTCCCGTACTCGCCGCTGCACCACCTGCTGCTCGATCGCGTCGATCGACCGCTCGTCATGACCTCCGGCAACGTCTGCGACGAGCCGATTGCCTACACCGACGAGGACGCGCTCGTCACGCTCGGGCCGATTGCCGACCTGATCGTCCTGCACAACCGCGAGATCGTGACGCGCTGCGACGATTCGGTCGCGCGCATCATCGCCGGCGCGCCGGCGGTGCTCCGGCGATCGCGCGGGTACGTGCCGCGGCCCGTCAAGCTGCTGCGCCCGGTGACGCTGCCGGTGCTCGCGTGTGGTGCGCTGCTCAAGAACACGTTCTGCCTCGCGCGCGGCAACGAGGCGGTCCTCGGACCGCACATCGGCGACCTCGAGAACCTCGAGACGTATCGCGCGTACCGCGAGTCGATTGCGCGGCTCGAGCGCTTCCTCGACTTCGAGCCCGCCATCGTCGCGCACGACATGCATCCGGACTATCTGTCCACCAGCTACGCGCTGTCGCGACGCGGCGTGCAGGCGATCCCCGTACAACACCATCACGCGCACATTGCCAGCGTGATGGCGGAGCACGGCGTCGAGGGCCCGGTGATTGGCGTCGCCTACGACGGCACCGGTTTCGGCACCGACGGCACCTCCTGGGGCGGCGAAGTGCTCATCGCCGACTACTCGCGGTTCGAGCGGGTGGGCACGGTCCGGCCGATCGCGCTGCCGGGCGGCGATGCGGTCGTGAAGCAGCCCTGGCGCACGGCGCTCGCGCTCGTCGACGATGCGTTCGGCGGCGACGCGCCGCTCGATGCGCTGCCGCTCTTCCGCAGCCTCGAGCCGTCGCAGATCGAGATCGTCCGCACCCTGATTCACGACGGCATCAACGCGCCGAAGGCGCACGGCGTCGGCCGCTACTTCGACGCGATCGGCGCACTCGGCCTCAACCGACCGGCCGCCTCGTACGAAGGCCAGATCGCCTTCGAGTGGAACGTCGTCGCGGATCCGGCCGAGCGCGGGCGCTACCGCTTCGACGTCGATCGCTCGGGCGCCTACTGCGTGCTCGACATGCGCCAGACGGTTCGCGACGCCGTGTTCGAGCTGATTGGTGGCGAGCCGGCCGCGCGGGTCTCGGCGCGGTTCCACAACACACTCGCGGCGGCGACCGTCGCGCTCGTCCGCTGCGCGGCGCGCGCGAACGGCCGGCTGCCCGTCGCGCTGAGCGGCGGCTGCTTCCAGAACCGCCGGCTGACGGAGAGCGTGCTCGCCGATCTCGGCCAGGAGTTCACCGTCCACATCCATCGTCAGGTGCCGACGGGCGACGGCGGTCTCTCGCTCGGTCAGGCGGTCGTCGCCGACGCCATCGCAGAAAGCTGAACACATGCGCCTCGCAACAACACCTGCTCGCGAGTCGACGTTGGATCAGGCGCGCCGCAGGCGCGCCCGCCGAAGCGGAGCGGGGCCAGGGGCCCCCGCGAGCGACGGCGATGGGGGGTCCGGCGGGGCGAAGCCCCCCGGTGTGGTTTGAGATGTGTCTCGGGGTGCCCGGCCGCATCGTGGAGATCGATGGCTGGACGGCTGTCGTTGATTTCTTTGGCGTGCGGCGGACGGTGCGGCTCGAGCTCGTCGACGAACCGGTCTCGCCCGGCGACTACGTGCTGAACCACGTGGGATACGCGATCCGGCGGATCCCCGAGGACGACATTGCCGGAACGCTCGCGCTGTACGAGCAACTGCTTCGAGAGGCCGAGGATCAGGATGGCCGGACGGATCTGATGGCTGCGGACGTGCGCGGCGAGCTCGACGCGACGAGCCCCGGAAGCAGGGGAGATGGTTCCGCAGGTTGACGCCGCCCGGGGCGCGCGCGAGCTGAAGTTTCGCGATCCCGCGCGGGCCGCGGCGCTGTCGGCGGCGCTCGCGCGCGTGACGGCATCGATCGGCCGCGTGCCCGTCTCGGTGATGCACGTCTGCGGCAGCCACGAGCAGGCGATCGCGCGCTTCGGCCTGCGCGCGTCGTTTCCGCGAGACCTGAACGTGATCATGGGTCCGGGCTGCCCGGTGTGCATCACCGATCAGCCGGAGGTCGACGAAGCGGTGGCGCTCGCAAGGCAGGGCGTGCGCATCGCCACGTACGGTGACATGGTACGCGTGCCCGGCACCGCGCGGTCGCTCGCGGACGCGCAGGCGCAGGGCGCGCGTGTCACCGTCGTCTACAGCATCGCGCAGGCCGTCGAACTGGCGCGCGCGACGCCGGAGCCGCTCGTGTTCTTCGCGACGGGATTCGAGACGACCGCTGTCGCCACGGCGGCCGTCGTCCTGGGCCGGCCGCCGGACAACTTCTTCGTGCTCTCCGCGCACAAATACATTCCGCCGGTGATGGAGATCGTCGCCGAGATGCCGGAGACGCGCGTCGAAGGATTTCTCGCCGCCGGTCACGCGGCGACCATCACCGGCTGGGGTGTATTCGAGCCGTTCGTCGAGCGGCACCGGCTGCCGGTCGTCGTTGCGGGATTCGAGCCGCTCGACATCCTCGCCGGACTGGTGCGGCTCGTCGAGCTCGTGCGCGACGGCCGGCCTGCCGTGGCCAACATGTTCCCGCGCTGCGTCACGCGCGAGGGAAACCTGCGTGCGCAGGCGCAGCTGTGGCAGGTGTTTCAGCCGATCGGCGGCCGCTGGCGCGGCATCGCGCACGTGCCGAACGGCAACCTGCGGTTGCGCGACGAGTGGGCGCACCTCGACGCCCGCCGCCAGTTCCGCATCGACGTCGCGTCGCTGTGGGACGAGGCGCCGTCGCCGCTCGTGTCGCAGTGCATCTGCGGCGACATCATGGCCGGCACGCGGTCGCCGTCCGACTGCCGCCTGTTCGGCAAGGACTGCATTCCGGACACGCCCGTCGGCGCGTGCATGGTCAGTACTGAAGGAACTTGCCGGATCTGGCATGAGTACGGCGGTCCCTGGTCCCTGGTCCCTGGTCATGGGACCCTAGTCCTGGGACCCGGGACGCGACCCGGGACCCATGACCCGGGACCCGGGACCCGTGACCCACGACCAGGGACCCGTGACCAGGGACCAGGGACCAGGGACATCGGAGCACCCGCGACATGATTCAGTTGAAACATGGCGCGGGCGGCCGTTCGATGCGCTCGTTGATCGAGCGCCTGCTCCTCGACCGCAGTTCGGAGGCCGCGACCGCCATGGACGACGGCGCGGCGCTTCCCGTCGGCGATCGGTGGTTGATCGTGACGACGGATTCGCATGTCGTGCATCCGATCGTGTTTCCGGGCGGCGACATCGGCCGCCTGGCGGTGTGCGGCACGGTGAACGATCTCGCCGTCATGGGCGCAACCGAGCCGCTGGGGCTCACGTGCGCGCTCGTCATCGAAGAAGGATTCGCGGTACGCGACCTGGAACAGGTGCGGCGATCGATGGCTGACGCGTGCCGCGAGGCCGGCGCGTCGATCGTGACCGGCGACACGAAAGTCATGGGACGCGGAGAGATCGACGGCCTCGTCGTCAACACGACGGGCGTCGCGCTCGCCGACGTCGTCGTGCGCGACAGCGGCCTGCGGCCGGGCGACGTGCTGATCGTGACCGGCACGGTCGGCGATCACGGCATCGCCGTCATGGCGGCGCGGCATCAGCTCGAGTTCGGCGGCACGCTGACATCGGACGTGGCGCCGCTCAACGGCGTCCTGCGCGCGGCGATCGCGGCAGGCAACGGCTCGATCGCCGCGATGAAGGATCCGACGCGCGGCGGCGTCGCCAGCGCGCTGCACGAGATGGCCGCGAAGAGCGGCGTCGGCATCGTCATCGACGAGCCGTGCGTGCCGGTGCGCGACGAGGTCCGTGCCGCGGCGGAGCTGCTCGGCATGGATCCCCTCGTCATTGCGAACGAGGGCAAAGCGGTGATTGGCGTGCGGCCCGGCGCCGCCGAGCGCGTACTCGCGGCGGTCCGGGCGCAGCCGCTGGGAAGGGATGCCGCGATCATCGGCGTCTGCTCCGAGGACATGCCCGGCTCGATCGTGCTCGACACCGGCTTCGGCAGACGGTTTCTGACGGAAAGCGACGGCGAGCTGCTGCCGAGGATTTGCTGACGGGACCCGGGACCCGTGACCCGGGACCAAGGACGAGGGACCAAGGACGAGGGACCAAGGACCAGGGACTGATGCACATTCTCACCCGTCGTGATGGCGCGGTCGGCATCATCACGATCAACCGGACGGCGCGTTTCAACTCGCTGGATCCGCAGACCGCGCAGGACCTTCGTCGCGCGGCGCTGCAGCTCGCGCGTGACGAGGTCGTGCGCGCCGTCGTGCTGCGGGGCGAAGGCGGCGTGTTCTGCAGCGGCGCGGACCTGAAGTACATCAGCGCCGGCGGCGACGATCGCGATCTCGGTTACCTGCGGCCCGAGGCGAAGCCGGTGCCGCGCGGCCACGGCGAGATCTTCAAGCAGATCCTCGAATACCTGCACAGCACGATCTCCGAGATCCGGCGGGCGTCGAAGCCGTTCATCGCCGCCGTCGACGGCATGGCCGCGGCGGGAGGCTTCGGCCTCGCGATGTCGTGCGATCTCGTCTACGCCTCGTCACGCGCCAGCTTCGAATGGGCGTACTCGAAGACGGGACTGACCGGCGCGGAGAGCTCCACGTTCCTACTGCCGCGCCTGATCGGCCTGCGCCGCGCGCTGGAGCTGATGCTGCTGAACCCGCGGCTCGATGCGGAGACGGCGCAGCGCATGGCCCTCGTCACGGCGGTGCTGCCGGTTGACGGTTTCGAGGACGCAGTTATCGGCATTGCGAGGCAACTCGCGGACGGGCCGACAGGCGCGTACGGCGTCGCCAAATCGCTGCTGAACCAGGCAGCCGGAGTCGACCGCATCGACTATCACCTCGATCGCGAGCTCGAGAACCTGGCGCGCAGCGCCGACGGCCCGGAGTTCGCGGAGGGATTGAACGCCTTCCTGGCCAAGCGCGTTCCGGAGTTTCACCGATGACGCCGGCGGAGGTCAGGCCTGAAGGCTTGGACTAGGTTCATATGCACGAGTATTCGATCGTTCAGGCCCTCGTCGAACGCGTCGAACAGGAAGCGGCAGCGCGGCATGCCGAGTCGGTGGATCGCATCGTCATTCGCATCGGCGAGATGGCGGGTGTCGATGTCGATCTGCTGACCACGGCGTACTTGCTGTTCCGCGATGGAACGCTGTGTGCGCACGCGCCGCTCGAGATCGCCACCGTCGCTGCCGAGTGGACCTGCCGCGAGTGCGGCACACGGATCGTGCCGGGTGCGCCGCTGCGCTGTGTCGCCTGCGGCGGTACGCCGGCGCTGCGCAAGGGAGACGAGATTCTCCTCGAGCGGATAGAGATGGAGGTTGCCGATGTGCCAGCCTGACCCGAGTGTCCGAGTTGACCGAGAAGTCCGAGAGGTCCGAATGGGAGAGAACGGAGTCGCGCTGCACGAGAAGATCCTCTCGACCAACGATCGGCAGGCGGAGCACAACCGGCAGCACTTCGGCGAGCACGGCGTGCTCGCGGTGAACGTGATGGGATCGCCGGGATCAGGGAAGACCGCCGTGCTCGAGGCGACGTCGTACGCGCTCGCGGGACGGCGCCGGCTCGGCGCGCTGTGCGGGGATCTGGCGACCGAGAACGATGCCAACCGGCTCTCCGCCGCCGGCATCCGCTCGGCGTCGATCACCACCGGCTCCGCCTGTCATCTCGACGCCGCGATGGTGCATCATGCGCTGCATCGCTTTCCGTGGCATGATCTCGATCACCTCTTCATCGAGAATGTCGGGAACCTGGTCTGTCCGGCCGTCTACGATCTCGGCCAGGCGGTCAACGTCGTCCTGCTCTCGGTGACGGAAGGAGAGGACAAGCCGCTGAAGTATCCGGTAATGTTTCACAAGGCCGATCTCGTCCTGATGACGAAGATCGATCTGCTGCCGCATCTGCCTCACGTCCGGCCGGAGCGCATCTCCGAATCGATAGCCCGGGTGATGCCGTCGGCGCGCGTCATCGAGGTCTCGGCGGTCACGGGGGAGGGGATTGAATCGTGGGTGCAGTGGCTGTTGAGCGTCGAGCGGACGTTGCCCTCGGCCGCAGCGCGTCAGGTACGCTCGTGAAGCGGCGCCTGAACGCGTGCGAGCTCGAAATCGATCTGTTCTGCAGCGGAATTCGTGTGCCCGCCGAGGTGTCGCTCGACGGCGCGCGGGGTATCTCGCGGACTCGTGCCGGCCTCGGCTCGGGCCTCGAGCTCGTCATCCCGACGCGGTCGTGGCTGAAACCCGAGATCTGGATGAACGCGCCGGTGCTCGAGAACTTCGCCAAGTCGTCGCCCTACGTACTCACCGGCGGCCCCGGCGCCTACGCCATCGTCGACGAACGATCGCAGACGTCGTACTCCGTGCGGCTGCCGCAGCAGCCGTCGTGGTACGAGCGGCTCACGTCGCGTGACGTGCCGATGGCGAAGATCGGCGTCCTGCAAGGGACGTATCTCGGCATCTATATCAACCCGGTGTGCGAGTTCTGGAGCACGAAGCTCAATTGCCGCTTCTGCACGACCGGCTGCAACGTCGGCGGCAGCGATCATCCCGAGAAAGCCATCGAAGACGTCCTCGAAACCTGCTGGGCGGCGAAGGAGGAATCCGGCATCACGTTCGTGCACCTCAATGGCGGGTTCCAGGGCGGTCACGGCCTCGAGTTCGCCGAGCCGTTCGTTCGCGCGATCAAGGAGGAAGTCGGGCTGCTCGTTGGCGTGCAGCTCGCGCCCGAGCGGGAGTTCTGGCGCTACGACCGGCTGATCGATCTCGGCGTCGATCATTTCTCGTTCTGCGTCGAGCTGCTCGACGCCGACTGGTTCGCGCGCATCTGCCCGGGCAAGGCGCGCACGCTCGGGCAGCCGCTCTTCTTCGAGGCGATGGAGCACTGCGTCTCGCGGCTGCCGAACGGCGCGGTGTCCGGCGAGATCATCGCGGGCCTCGAGCCGATCGAGAACACGATCGAAGGCATCGAGCGCATCGTCGCTGCCGGCGCGTTCCCGACGGTGTGCATCTTCCGGCCGACGATCGGCTCGGACATGGAGGACTGGCCGTCGCCGCACTACGAGGACATGCGCAAGGTGATGGCCGCGAGCTACGACGCGTGCCGCCGTCACCGCATGCGGATCGGCCTTGCACCCAACATCGAAGTCAGCCTCGTGGTCAATCCCGACGACGCGGCGTTTCTGGCGCCGAGGACGGTCGATTTCTATCGCTACGAACTGCGGCGGCGCGCACTGCGTGTCGCGGCAAAGCCCGTCTTCCAGGCGCGGCGGCAGGCGAAAGTGCGACGGGTTTCCGCCGGACCGCCGACGGATTCCGGCGCTGCCGAGGCCCGCTGACCGCCCGCAGATTCAGCCTTTCGCGGCTTTTCGCCGGGAAATCACTCGATCCCCCACCAGGGATGCCGTGGCATCGCCATTGCCACGGCGGCCCGTCAGGCCCCGTGTTTTGACGGAGTGACCCCATGGTCGATCGAGAAAAAGTGCTTGCCGTGCTGTCACGGCGTTTCCCGGGTGCGGCCCGCGAGCAGCTCGCGGCGGCCGCCAACGCGATCGTCGGGCTCGAGGACGAGTGGGAAGACGTCAGCTCGCGTGAAGATCAGCTCGGATATCACTACTCCGCCACGTGCACGGACATCTGCTACATCGCCCAGCAGGCCGAGCGCGGCGACAGCTTCCGGATCTTCCGCCGCCGGGCGGCGGTAAAGCGTTAACTCCCGGTTGACGATTATCCGGCAGCGACGTTCCACCCGCCGCCGTAACTTGCCCGCAACTCACGCAATACCAACAGGTTACCGGATAGCCCCGCTGCGGTACTGGCTTTGCGATTCGCCTCGGCATGAGTCCAATCGGCCACGCGCTGCGCACCCGCTTCGAAGAGGTCTGCCACAGCGAGCTCTCGAGGCTGAGGCGCAAGACGGCGTCCCTGTCGCCCGAAGACCGCGCCGAGGTGGACGCGATCAGCGTTGAAGTCACGAGAGCGATCGCGTCGCGCGTCGAGGAGGCCCTCGCGGCCGGCGACAGTGAGATTGCCGACGTCATCGCGCGGCTGTTCGCGGTGAAGTCGGCGGCGGCGCGGTAAGCACGCGCCCGGCGACAGGGGAGAGGACGCGAGACGATCGGAGCGGCTGCCCGCAGGCACGGCCCCCGCGAAAGTCACTCACGCAACAGCAGAAACGTATCCGCCGGCGGACCGGGACTCGCGCAGCGGACCGAGGCTCGAACCGATGAGAACGCGAGTGGTGTTCACCGCGGCACTGGTGGTGTGGACGCTGGCGCTGTGCGTAACGGCGCGCACGACGACGGCGCCCGCCGCTCAACCGGCGCAGCCGCCGGCGGCCGCGGCGCCCGCAGCTCCAACGAATGACGACTGCCTCACGTGCCACGGCGAAGAGTCCATGGTGCGCGCCGACGGCCGTCCGGTCTTCGTCAAGCGGCCGAACTTCGCGGCGTCGGTGCACGCAGGAATGTCGTGCACCGATTGCCACACGGATGTCGCGAAAGCGGAACTGCCGCACGCCGAGAAGCTCGCGAAGGTCGATTGCTCGATGTGCCATCCCGAGCCGGTCGAGAAGTACTCGGTCAGCGCGCACGCGAAGGCGCGCGCCAACGGCACGACCGTCGCGGCGACGTGCGTCGATTGCCACGGCATGCACGACATCAAGAGCGCGAAGGATCCGGGCTCACGGACCTATCACCTCACCATCGCGGAGACCTGCGCGCGCTGCCACGGCAACGCCGAGATCATCGCCAAGGGAAAGATCCCGAGCGACGTGACGAAGGCGTTCGGCGACAGCATCCACGGCCGTGCGCTCTCCAAGAGCGGCCTCATCGTCGCGCCGACGTGCAGCGACTGCCACGGCGCGCACGACATCCGTCCGCCGAACGATCCGCAGAGCACCGTGTCGAAGGCGCACGTCCCGGCGACGTGCGGCAGGTGCCACGAGGGCATCGAGCACCAGTTCGCCTCCAGCGTGCACGGACAGCTGCTGGCGCGCGGCACCGACGGCGGTCCCGCGTGCCAGACCTGCCACACCGCGCACGGCATCCAGCGCGCCGAGTCGACGGGCTGGCAGCTGTCGGTCATCGGCCAGTGCGGCACGTGCCACGCCGACCGCGTCGCGACGTTCCGCGACACGTTCCACGGCCAGGTGACGTCGCTCGGCTTCCGCCAGGTCGCCGGATGCGCCGACTGCCACGGCGCCCACGAGATCCTGCCGGCGAGCGATCCGCGCTCGCCGATCTCGAAGGGGCGGCTCGTCCAGACGTGCGGCAAGTGCCACGAGAACGCGAACGAGAACTTCGTCCAGTACGACCCGCACGCCGACAAGCACGATCGGCAGCGCAGCCCGCTGCTCTACTACACGACGAAGTTCATGACCGTGCTGCTCGCCGGTGTCTTCGGGTTCTTCGGTCTCCACACGACGATGTGGTTCAGCAAGGAGCTGCGGTTGAAGCGAGATCGGCGGAAGGGTGGCGTGAAATGAACGGACGCCTGCAGGTCGTGGAAGTCCGTTACGTTCAGCGGTTCGACCGGTTCGATCGCTTCATGCACGGCACGCTGATGCTCAGCTTCCTGGGGCTCGCCTTCACGGGGCTGCCGCTGCTGTTCAGCACGGCGCCGTGGGCGTCGCTGCTGTCGCGGATGATGGGCGGATTCGTCGTCGCCGGCCGCTTGCACCGGACCTTCGCCGTGGCGCTGATCGGCGTTTTCCTCACACACGTGGGCCGCATCGTCTACCAGGTGTTCGTCCGCGGCGACTACGGGCTGCTGTGGGGCCCGCGGTCGATGGTGCCGCAGCCGCGCGACATCAAGGATCTCGGCCAGCATCTGCAGTGGTTCATCGGGCTCGGCACGCGGCCATCGTTCGAGCGCTACACCTACTGGGAGAAGTTCGACTACTGGGCGGTGTTCTGGGGCATGGCGATCATCGGCGGTTCGGGGCTGCTGCTCTGGTTCCCCGTCGCCTTCGCGCGTTTCGTCCCGGGATGGGTGTTCAACATCGCGATGATGATTCACGGCGAGGAGGCACTGCTCGCCGTCGGCTTCATCTTCACGATCCACTTTTTCAACGGGCACCTCCGGCCGGAGAAGTTCCCGATGGACATGGTCATCTTCACGGGGCGGCTGCCGGAGTCGGAACTGCGGCACGAGCGCCCCGCGGAATTCGAGCGGCTCCGCCAGACGGGAGAGCTCGAGGACATCGTGGTGCGGCCGCCGAGCCCCCGATCGTGGATCGCGGGCCGCGTCTTCGGGACGCTGACGGTCGTCGTCGGCTTGACGCTGGTCGCACTGATCGTTTACGCCGTCGCGGCGTACGGGTTGTAACGAGCGCCTGCGGCACTGATAAAAGGGAGCAGTGAATGGATAGCGCAAGCCGCACTCTGGTGCGGAACGGGATTTCTCTGGCGGGCGCAGCAATCGTCAGCTTCAGCGCGCTCGTCTTCCTCGTCGTCTTCTTTCTGGATATCTTCGGGTTCCACACGAACCCGTACATGGGGATCGTGTTCTTCCTGATCGTCCCCTCAGTCTTCATCTTCGGACTGGTGCTGATTCCGATCGGCATCTTCTTCGAGCGGCGGCGGCGTCACGCCAGCCGGGGCGAGAAGTTCCACTGGCCACGGCTGGATCTGAACGATCCGATTCGGCGTCGCGCGACGGCCATCGTCCTCGCGCTGACGGTCGTCAACGTCGTCATCGTCTCGCTGGCCGCGTACCGCGGCATCGAGTTCATGGACTCGCCGTCGTTCTGCGGCGAGGTGTGCCACGAGGTGATGCAGCCGGAGTTCGCGGCGTATCAGGACGGCCCGCACTCGCGCATCGCCTGCGTCCAGTGCCATATCGGCCCGGGCGCGCCGTACCTGGTCAAATCGAAGCTCGATGGCACGCGCCAGGTCTTTGCCGTGCTCATGAACAGCCACGCGCGGCCGATCCCCTCTCCCGTTCACAACCTGCGTCCGGCCCGCGAGGTCTGCGAGCAGTGCCACTGGCCCGAGAAGTTCCACGGCGACAAGGTCCAGGTCCGGCGCGAATTCGCCGACGACGAGGCGTCGACCGAGACGGCGACGACGCTGCGGATCCACGTCGGCGGGAGCAACGAGCGGCGCGGGCTCGCGACCGGCATCCACTGGCACATCGCCAACGTCATGGAGTACTGGGCGACGGACGACAAGCGCCAGGTGATCCCGCGCGTCCGGGTGACGGATCGCAACGGCGCCGTGCGCGAGTACGTCGCCGAGGGAACGCCGGCGGCGGATCTCGACAAGGGCGAGCGCCGCACGATGGACTGCATGGACTGCCACAACCGTCCGAGTCACATGTTCTTCTCGTCGCCCGAGCGCGCGGTCGACTCGGCGATCGCGAACGGCGAGCTGCCACGCCTGCCGTTCATGCGGCGCGAGGCGGTCGCGGCGCTGAAGGCGAGCCACACCGACGGCGAGGCCGCGCTGCAGGACATCGCGTCGCGTCTGACCAGCTTCTATCGCAAGTCCGAGAAGCCGGTCGTCGCGCACGACCTCGATCGCGCGATCGAGGCCACGCAGCGGCTCTACTCACGCAACGTGTTTCCGCGAATGGGCGTGACCTGGGGCAGCTATCCGAACAACATCGGCCACATGGATTCGCCAGGCTGCTTCCGGTGCCATGACGGCAACCACAAATCGAGCGACGGGCAGGTGATTCGTCAGGACTGCACGCTCTGTCACGAAATGCAGTAACGGGTCCCTGGACGAGGGACGATCTCATTCAAGCGGATATCTCCCCCCGGCCGACGAGGACGGACTGGCCGCCGACGCGGACGCGCGCGATTTCTCCGCCTGCCGATTCGATCGCGATGTGAATGCGGCTGGGGCGCCGCATCGCGACGCCCTGCACGTTCAGCATCGACCGCGCGGTGTCCGCCGTGACCGCTGCGTGGCGCAGCAGGTAGCATCCCAACGGCCCGGCGGCGCTGCCCGTCGCCGGGTCCTCGCCGATCCCGAATCCGGGCGCCAGCATGCGGCTGTAGGCGGTCTCTCCGCTGCTCCCGCCGTCGTTCAGGGCGAACAGAAACACCGGCAGCTCGTTGATCGTCTCGTCGCGCAGCGCGCGGACGAGCGCCTTGCGATCGATCTGCAAGCCGTCGACCGCCGCTCGCGTGCTCAGCGGAACCATCAGGTAGGGCACGCCGCACGACACGATCTCGATCGGCAGCGCGTCGACGAGATCCGCATGCGCCGCACCGATTGCGTCCGCGATCGCCCGCCGGTTCGCGACCGTCGCGCCGAACACCGGCAGCGGCTGCGTCATCCACGCGAACGCCAGGCCGCGGTCGTCCCACTCGAGTGCGACTGGCGTCGGTCCCACGCCCAGCTCGAACACGAACGCGTCACGCCCGCGCGCGATCGTCCCCTCGATCGCGAGCGCGAACGTCGACCCGATGGTCGGATGCCCCGCCATCGGCAGCTCCTCCCCCGGCGTGAATATCCGCATGCGGACGTCTCCTCCCGCCTCGGGCGGGAAGATGAACGTGCACTCCGAGAAGTTCATCTCGCGGGTAATCGTCTGCATCAACTCGGTCGTCAGGCCCTGCGGCTCGGGGAACACGGCCAACTGGTTGCCCTCGAAGGGAGTGGAGGTGAAGACGTCGAGGTGAAGGTAGCGGTATGTGGGCATGTGCGACGTTAGCACGGTCCGCGCGCCGAAACACAGAACACGGAGCAACGGAGCAACGGAGAACACAAACTTCTGATGACGAACTTGGGTTGGTGCGCAGAAAGCGAGGTCTCCACTCAGGTTGCGGATCGCAGAAATGGCCGCGTCCGAGCGCGGATTGCCTGAAAGGCGCAGGAATTTGTGTGGATCAGGGATTGCTGCGCGGCAACGGCATGCTCATGGATCCCGCCGGTCTGAACCCGCTGACGCAGACGATCATCGGCGCCGCCATCACGGTGCACAGGGAAATCGGGCCGGGGCTCCTCGAATCCGTTTACACGGAGTGCCTGCAGTTCGCAGCTCCGCGAGCACGGACTCCGCGTGGAGGTCGGCACAATCGTGCCGCTCGTATACCGCGGCCGGAAGTTGGCGACGCACTACGAGCTGGATCTATGTGTCGAAGGCAAAGTCATCGTTGAAGTGAAGAGCGCTATTCGACTCGCTTTGATTCACACGGCGCAACTCATCACGTACCTGAAGCTGACCAACAGGCCCGTAGGTCTCCTCATCAACTTCAACGTCCCGATCTTGATCGAGGGCGTCAAACGCGTCGTGAATCCGGCGTGCACCCGAACAACTCCTGAATAGTCGTCTCCGTTGCTCCGTTCCTCCGTGTTCCGTATTTCCGTTTCCTCCGTCCCCTCCGTTATCCTGACACCGTGGCGAAACGATCGAAGAAGAACGCGTCGCTGTTCGACGATGACGGCGGCGCGCTGGTGGAGGCGAGGGGACCGGCGGGCCCGAACGAGCCGGAGGGCGTCGCGCTGCACGAGGCGGCGCAGGCGCGCTATCTCAATTACGCGCTCTCCGTCATCACGTCGCGCGCGCTCCCCGACGTCCGCGACGGGCTGAAGCCGGTCCAGCGCCGCATCCTCTACACGATGTGGCAGCAGAACCTGACCGCGGACGCCAAGCAACGGAAGTGCGCGAAGGTCGTCGGCGACGTGATGGGCAACTACCACCCGCACGGCGACGCGGCGCTCTACGAGACGCTCGTGCGCATGGCGCAGCCGTTCTCGCTGCGCTATCCCCTCGTCGACGGCTCCGGCAACTTCGGCTCGCTCGACGGCGACAGCGCCGCGGCCATGCGCTACACGGAGTGCCGCCTCGCGCGCATCAGCGACGAGCTGCTCACCGAGATCGATCAAACGACGGTGCACTTCCGTCCGAACTACGACGGGACGCGGACGGAACCGGTCGTGCTCCCGTCGCGCCTTCCCAACCTGATGATCAACGGCGCGACGGGCATTGCCGTCGGCATGGCGACGAACATCCCGCCGCACAACCTCAATGAAGTCTGCACGGCGCTGATCAAACTGCTCGACAACCCGGACTTGAGCAGCGTGCAGCTCTGTCGCTACGTCAAGGCGCCGGACTTTCCGACGGGCGGCCAGATCCTCAACTCGCCCGAGGAGCTGAAGGACATCTACAAGACGGGCTCCGGCGCCATCCGCCTGCGCGGCACGTGGGAGGAGGGCCCCGTCACGCGCGGCGGCAAGACCATCTACATCACGAGCATCCCTTACACGGTGAACAAGGCGGCGCTCGTCGAGCGGATCGCCGAGGTCGCGCTCTCGCGCAAGCTGCCGCCGCTCGTCGACGTCAAGGACATCTCCACCGAGGACGTTCGCATCGCGCTCGAGCTGAAGAAGGACGCCGACGAGAAGATGGTCATGGCGTATCTCTACAAGCACACGCCGCTGCAGACCAGCTTCATCGTCAATCTCACCTGCCTCGTGCCGACCGACGGCAATCCCGAAATCGGCAGGCCCGAGCGGCTCGACCTGCACCAGATGCTCTGGCACTTCCTGCACTTCCGCCTCGAGGTGGTGACGAAGCGCCTCGAGCACGAGCTCGCCGCGCTCAAGAAGCGCGTGCACATCCTCGAGGGCTTCGAGAAAGTCTTCGATGCGCTCGACGAGATCCTGAAGATCGTCCGCAAGTCGGAAGGCAAGCCGGACGCCGCGCAGCAGATCATCAAGCGGTTCGGCCTCGACGCCGACCAGACCGACGCGATCCTCGAGCTGAAGATCTACCGCTTGGCGCGGCTCGAGATCCTGATCATCCGCAAGGAGCTCGAGGACAAGCGCCGCCGCATGCGCCAGATCACCGCGCTGCTGAAGGACGAGCCGGGCCGCTGGGGCGTCGTCCGCATCGAGCTCGAGGAGATGCAGAAGAAGTACGGCGACGCGCGCCGCTCGACCCTGGCGAGCGACGCCGGCGAGGCCGAATACACCGCCGAAGACTTCATCGTCGAGGAAGACAACGTCGTGATCGTCTCGCGTGATGGGTGGGTGAAGCGGCAGAAGGAGGTGAAGGACGTCGCGGCGACGCGTGTCCGCGAGGGAGACGCGGTGATGGCGGCGCTGCCCGGCAGCACCCGCGCATCGGTCGTGTTCTTCAGCAACTTCGGCGTCGCGTATACCGCGCGGATCGCCGATGTGCCCGCGTCGACCGGCTACGGCGAGCCGATCCAGCGACTCTTCAAGCTGCGCGACCGCGAGCGGATCGTCGCTGCACTGAGCCTCGATCCACGGGCCGTGGGCGACATCCGCAGCCGTAGCGCCGGGTCTTCGGACCCGGCGGAACCGCCACCGGTGCACGCCGTCGCCGCGTCGAGCGACGGCTATTCGCTGCGGTTCGGCCTCGAGCCGTTCGTCGAGCCGAGCACGCGCGCCGGGCGGCGCTACGCGAAGGTGAGCGAGCCGGTCGAAATCGTCGGCGTTGCGCGGGTCACCGGAGACGAGACGATTATTGCCGCGACCCGCGATGCGCGTGCGCTGCTGTGCAAGGTCGATGAGATCAACTTCCTGTCCGGTCCCGGACGAGGCGTGATCCTGATCAAGCTGATCGGCGGGGGCGATCGCGTGCTCGGTTTCATCGCCTCGGTCGGCGATCGCGATCTGATGACCGTCGAAACCAGCCGCGGCGCCGAGCAGACGATCAGCACGGCCAAGTACGAGGTGACGGGCCGCGGCGGCAAGGGCCGCGAGCTGCTCCAGCGCGGACAGTTCACGCGTATTGTGTGGCCGCTGCCCGAAGCCCCACAGAGCCTGTCGACGGAGTGAGCGGCCGCGTCAACTCCCAAAGGCCAAGGGGCCAAAGGCCAAACAGTTCAACTCCCAAAGGCCAAGGGACCAAAGGCCAAACTGTTCGACTGCCAACGACCAAAGGGCCAACTTCCAACTCGAAGTTTGGGACTTGGTCCTTGGCCCTTTGGGAGTTGACCTGTTTTGGCCTTTGGTTCTTTAGTCGTTGGTCCTTGATCGCCAGTGCAACGCGTGCGCGCTCCTCTCCGTAAGTACTCCACATGCGCACGGTCCTTCAGGACATCAGATATGGCGGCCGCATGGTGCGCAAGCACCCGGGATTTGCGTTCATCATCGTGTTGACGCTGGCGCTCGCCATCGGCGCCAACACCGTCATCTTCAGCTTCACCAACGTCCTCATCGTGAAGCCGCTGCCGATCAAGGACCAGGATCGGCTCGGGTGGATCTTCACGATCGACCCGCAGCGCGGCGGCAATCGCGGGCGGCTGTCGCTGCCCGACTACCTCGACCTCCGCGAGTCGCTGAAATCCTTCACCGCGCTCGCCGCCACCTCGCAACCGACGGTGACGATGACCGGCCGCGGCGACGCCGTGCGGCTGACCGCGAACCGGACGACGGGGAATCTGTTCGATATCTGGGGGCTGACGACCGTTGCCGGGCGCGGCCTCTCCGACGCCGACTCCATGCCCGGTGCGCCGCCCGTCGTCGTGCTCAGTCATCACTTCTGGAAGCGCCAGTTCGGCTCCGACCCGGCCATCGTGGGTCAGGCGCTCACGCTCGACGGCAAGCCGCATGCGGTCGTTGGCGTGGCGACGCCGTCGATCGAGTTCGGCGGCCTCAGCCGGATCGAAGTGTGGGTGCCGGCCATACTCGATCGGAGCGTCGCGCGCGACCGGCGCATCTACGGCGTCCTGGGACGTCTGGCGGAGGGTGTCACGATCGAGCAGGCCGATGCCGAGCTGCGTGAAGCGATGAAACGCCTCGAGCGCGAGTACCCCACGACCAATCAGGGATGGACGGCGCGCGTCGCTCCGACGAAGGAAGCGATCGCGGACGCGGATACGTGGGTCATTCTGGCACTGCTCATGACGGTTGTCGGCTTCGTCCTGCTCATCGCGTGCGCGAACATCGCCAATCTCGTGCTCGCGCGCGCCACGGGTAGACGGCGGGAACTCGCCGTACGCGCCGCGCTCGGCGCCTCGCGACTGCGTGTCGTGCGCCAGTTGCTCACCGAGAGCCTCATCATGGGCGTTCTGGGCGGCGCGCTCGGTCTCAGCCTCGCGCATTTCGGTCTGATCGTGATCCGCGCCGCCGCGTACGAGCCGTTCTTCGAGCTCGTGCGAATCGATCGCAACGTCCTCCTGTTCACCGGGGCCCTCGCGCTCGTGGCGCCGCTGCTCTTCAGCCTGATCCCGGCGTTTCACTCGACGCGCCCGGACGTGAACGAGGCGCTGAAGGAAGGGACGGCGCGCGCCGGCGGAGGCGTATCCGGCCGCAGAAGCCGATCGGTGCTCGTCGTCTCGCAGTTGACGCTGGCGATGGCGCTGCTGATCGTGTCCGGGCTCTTGATCCGGACGATGGTCGAGTTCGCGCGCACGCCGTTCGGCTTCAATCCGTCGGGACTGCTCACGCTGCAGACGCACATCCCGGAGTGGAGGTACCGGACGGACGCTTCCACCGCTGACTACTACACGCGCCTGCTGTCGCGGATCTCGACGCTGCCTGGCGTGCAGTCGGTAGCCGCCGTCGATCGGCTGCCCGTCTTCGGTGGAGAGTCTGTGGCGACGCTGGAGATCGATGGATACACGCCCGCGCGGCCGGACGACCGGCCGTGGGCGGTAACGACGACGGCGTCCGAGGCGTTCTTCGCGACGGCGGAGATCCCGCTCCTGTCGGGCCGCGGTTTTACCGCTCAGGACTCGGCGGAGGCGCTGCCTGTCGCCGTCATCAATCAGCAGACGGCGCGGCGGTACTGGACCGACCCGCAACGCGCGATCGGCGCGCGCGTCGTCCTCGCCGCCCCGGGAGCGGAGAAGCGGATCCTGCACATCGTTGGCATCTCCGGCGATGTGAAGAAGCCCGACCTCACCGGCGTGAACCCCCAGATCTACGTGCACGCGCTGCAGTCGCCGCAGCGCTCGATGGCGCTGTTGGTACGGGCTGGCGATCCGGACCTGCTGATGACATCCGTGCGGGCAGCCGTACGCGGGACGGACGCCGACGTACCGGTGTTCGAGATGCGCACGATGGACCAGACGTTCGCCGAGGAGACGTCGAGCGGGCGCATCCTGATCGGGATGTTCGCCGCCTTCGCGCTGCTGGCGCTGGCGCTCGCGGCGGCAGGCCTCTATGGCGTCATTTCTTACTCGGTGAGCCAACGCGTGCAGGAGATCGGCATCCGCATGGCGCTCGGCGCCGTGCCGCGCGACATCCGGCGGCTCGTTGCGCGAGAAACCGTGAAGCTCGTCGTCATTGGATCCGTGCTCGGTCTCGCCGGCGGCGCCGCGATCGCCCGAGCCGCGGCGAGCGTCCTGTTCAACGTCTCGGCATCAGACCCGCCGACCTACGCCGCGGTCGCGGTGTCTCTGATCACCGTAGCAATGCTCGCGGCGTACGCGCCGGTGCGCCGTGCCACGCGCATCGATCCGCTGACGGCGTTGAGGGCGGAATAGTCGAAGGGGTACACAGCGTTCCAACACGGAGAACACGGAGCACACGGAGCAATCTCTTCAAGAAAAGAAAATTTGGCTCCGTGCCCTCCGTGCCCTCCGTGTTGAAACGCCGTGTACCATGTTCGAAGATGAGCACCCCGATGACTAGCGGTAACGCCTACCTGAAGGACCTCCGCGTTCAATTCGCGAAGCTGAAGAAGCTTTCCGAGGACGCGCTTGCGCAAGTCCCCGACGAACAACTGTCAGTGACACTCGACGCCGAGTCGAACAGCCTCGCGGTCATCGTCAAGCACATGGCCGGCAACCTCCGTTCGCGATTCACGGACTTCCTCACGACCGACGGTGAGAAGCCGGATCGCAACCGCGACGGGGAATTCGAGATCGATGGCACACCGTCGCGCCAGTCACTCATGCAGCTCTGGGAGAGCGGCTGGCGCACGCTCTTCGCCACGCTCGATTCGCTCACGCCGGATGACCTGCTACGCGACGTCGCGATCCGCAACGAAACGATGCCTGCCGTGACGGCGCTGAACAGGGCTCTTTCCCACCAGGCATCCCACGCCGGGCAGATTGTGTTTCTCGCTAAACATCTCCGCTCGGCTGAGTGGAGAACGCTCTCGCTGCCGCGCCGTCGATAAATCGGATTTGGCCCTTGGCCTTTGGTCCTTGGGAGTTGAGGCCCTTGGCCCTTGGCCTTTGGCTCCTTGGGAGTTGACGTCGCTGCGTTAGACTAGACGTTTATGGCCGGGTGGCAGGAGTTCACAGGGATCAACCGCGGGTACGTGCTCGAGCTCTACGAGAAGTACCGGCGGGATCCATCGTCAGTGGACGAGTCGACGCGCGCCATGTTCGAGCAGTGGACGCCGCCGGCCGAAGAGGCGCCGCGGGCGGTCGAAGGTCTGCCGCTCCAGAAGATCGTCGGCGCCGTCAATCTGGCGCAGGCGATTCGACGCTACGGCCATCTCGCGGCGCAGCTCGATCCGCTCGGCGCGCGGCCGCTCGGCGATCCATCGCTGCTGCCGGAGACGCACGGCGTCACCGAAGAGGACCTTCGCAATCTTCCGGCAACGCTGATCTCGTCGCCGCTCTGCGAGCACGCCGAGACGATGCTCGACGCCGTCGACGCGCTGCGGCGCGTCTACTGCTCGACGACCGGCTATGACTACGCGCACATCTTCGTGCCGGAAGAGCGCCACTGGCTGCGCCACGCAGCCGAGTGCGGCAGGTTCCGCGCGCCCGCCGACCCAATCGACCCCGTCGCGCTGCTCGACCGCCTGACGGAGGTCGAGACGTTCGAGCGCTTCCTGCACCGGTCGTTTCCCGGCAAAACGCGTTTCTCGATCGAAGGGCTCGACATGCTCGTGCCCGTGCTCGACGAAGTCATCGGCGAAGCGGCGGAAGGGGGCATCCGCAACATCCTGATCGGCATGGCGCACCGCGGGCGCCTGAACGTGATGGCGCACGTGCTGCACAAGCCGTACGCGCAGATGCTCGCCGAGTTCAAGGATCCCGTCTCGTCGCGGAACTTCCGCGAGGACATGGCGTGGACTGGCGACGTCAAGTACCACGCCGGCGCGCATCGCGCCATCGCCGGCGGCCCGGAGATGGATCTCGTCGTCTCCATGCCGCCCAATCCGAGCCACCTCGAGGCGGTCGATCCGGTCGTCGAGGGCATGGCGCGCGCGGCAGGCACGCAGGTGGAGGGCGGCGGCGCTCCGGAATTCGATCCGGCTCGCTCGCTGCCGATCCTGATTCACGGCGATGCGGCGTTCCCCGGGCAGGGCGTGGTCGCCGAGACGCTGAATCTGAGCCGCCTGCCCGGCTACAACACGGGCGGCACGATCCACATCATCGTCAACAACCAGCTCGGGTTCACGACGGGACCGGAGGACGAGTACTCCACGTCCTATGCGAGCGGGCTCGCGCGCGGATTCAAGATCCCGATCGTGCACGTCAACGCGGACGATCCCGAAGCGTGCGTCGAGGCAGCGCGGCTCGCGTTCGCCTACCGCGCGACGTTCCAGCGTGATTTCCTGATCGATCTGATCGGCTACCGGCGGCACGGACACAACGAAGGCGACGAGCCGGCCTTCACGCAGCCGCTCATGTATCAGAAGGTCTCCTCGCATCCGACGGTGCGCCAGATCTGGGCGCACACGCTCGTGCAGCGCGGCGTCATCGACGCTCCCGCCGCGGACGCGATGAACCAGACGCACCTGCACCGGCTGCAGCAGACGATGGAGGCGATGAAGCCGGAGAAGGACTTCATCGAGCCGGAGCCGGAGGAGCCGCCGCCCGGCGCCGCCGCGCGGGCGGAGACGGCCGTGCCGCTCGATCGACTTCGAGAGTTGAATGCCGCGCTGCTGGCGTTCCCGTCCGACTTCACCATGCACCGGAAGCTGGAGCGCGCGCGTGAGAAGCGCGCGCACGTGCTGGACGCGGCCGGCGAGCGCACCGTCGATTGGGCGACGGCGGAGGAGCTCGCGTATGCGTCGATTCTGGCCGACGGCGTCAGCATCCGGCTGACGGGCGAGGACGTCGAGCGCGGCACCTTCAGCCATCGCCACGCGGTGTTTCACGACGTCTCCACCGGCCGCGTGCACGTGCCGCTGCAGGCGCTGCCGCAGGCGCGCGCCGCGTTCGAGATCCACAACAGCCCGCTGACCGAGAACGCGGTGCTCGGCTTCGAGTACGGCTACAACATCCAGGAGCCGTCGCGGCTCGTCATCTGGGAAGCCCAGTACGGGGACTTCATCAACGGCGCACAGGTGATGATCGACGAGTTTTTCGTCTCGGCACGCGGCAAGTGGGGGCTGCGGCCGTCGATGGTGCTGCTGCTGCCGCACGCGCACGAGGGACAGGGACCGGATCACGCGAGCGCGCGGCCGGAGCGCTTCCTCCAGCTCGCGGCCGACATGAACATGCGCATCGCCAACTGCACGACGGCGGCGCAGTTCTTCCATCTGCTCAGGCGCCAGGCGGCGCTGCTGCTCGTCGATCCGCTGCCGCTCGTGGTGCTCACGCCGAAGAGCCTGCTGCGCCATCACATGGTCGCCTCCACGCCAAGCGAGCTGGCCGAAGGGCGCTTCCGTCTCGTGCTCGGCGACGACGAGCGCGCGGAGAACGCACACGCGGTGCGGCGCGTGGTCGTGTGCTCCGGCAAGGTGTTCGTGGACCTGATGTCGAGCGAACATCGCGCGGCGCGCACGGATGTTGCCATTTGCCGGGTCGAGCAGCTCTATCCGGTACCGGCGAAGGATCTGAAGTCCGTGCTCGACGGCTATCCACAGGCAGAGGAAGTCGTCTGGGTCCAGGAAGAGCCCGAGAACATGGGCGGGTGGGACTTCATCCGGCCGCATCTGGCGGACGTCGCGGCCGGACGCGCGCTGCGCCGCGTTGCGCGGCCGCGGAGCGCCAGTCCCGCGGAAGGATCGGCGGCGCGCCACGCCATCAATCAGCAGATCCTGGTCGATCAGGCGTTCGGAGAAAAACCAAAGGTACGCGCGGCGGCGAAACAGGACGCCGCGCTGGCGAAGGGGTAAAGGGTAAAGGGTAAAGGGTACAGGGTACGTAGGGCGCAACTTTAGTTGCGCCGTACTGCGCCATACAAACCGCTATGCCAGCAAACATCGTCGTTCCGGAAGTCGGCGAATCGATCGTGGACGCGCGCGTTGCCAGGTGGCTGCGCAAAGAGGGCGATGCGGTCGCAGCGGGCGATCCGCTCGTCGAGCTCGAGACGGACAAGATCGATCTCGAGGTGGCCGCGCCGCAGGCGGGCGTTCTCAGCCGGATCGACCGGCGTGATGGCGATGATGTGAAAGTTGGCGAAGTGCTCGGCGTGATCGAGGAGGGGGGACCGGGGGGCCGGGGGGCCGGGGAGCCGGGGAGCCGGGGGACCGGGGAGCCGGAGAAGGCCGAGTCGTCCGCCGTAGCGCCGAGCGCGGAGGCGGAGGTCGCGAAGACGCGCGCGACGCCGACGGCGCGCAAGGCGGCCGAGCAGCACGACGTCGATCTGACGCAGGTGCGCGGCAGCGGCGACGCCGGGCGCGTGATGCGCCGAGATGTGGAAAAGGCTGCGACGAAGTCGGCGAAGCCGGCTGCCGCCAAATCGAGGCCGTCGCCGCCGATCGCCGAGCAGCCGGACCGGCCCGCAGGCGAACGGGCCGAAGAGCGCGTGCGCATGTCGAAGCGCCGCGCGACGATCGCGAAGCGGCTCGTCGAGGCGCAGAGCACGGCGGCGATGCTCAGCACCTTCAACGAGGTCGACATGTCGGGCGTGATGGCGCTGCGCGAGCGCCACAAGCAGGCGTTCAAGGAGAAGCACGGCGTCGGCCTCGGCATCGCGTCGTTCTTCGTCAAGGCGTCGATCGGCGCGCTCCGCGACTTCCCGCGCATCAACGCGGAGATCCAGGGCGACGAGATGGTCCTGAAGCGCTACTACGACATCGGCGTCGCGGTCGGCGCGAGCGAAGGGCTCGTCGTGCCGGTGCTGCGCGACGCCGATCGCATGTCGTTCGCACAGATCGAGCAGCAGATCCGCGACTTCGCGCGCCGGGCCGAGGACGGCACGCTGGCGTTGAGCGATCTGAAGGGTGGGACGTTCACGATCACCAACGGCGGTGTTTTCGGATCGCTGCTGAGCACGCCGATCCTCAATCCGCCGCAGGTCGGCATCCTCGGCCTGCACAAGATCCAGGAGCGGCCGGTCGCCGTCGGCGGGCAGGTCGCCGTCCGCCCGATGATGTACGTCGCCCTCACCTACGACCACCGCATCGTCGACGGCGCGGAAGCCGTGCGGTTCCTCGTGCGGTTGAAGGAGCTCGTCGAGGATCCCGGGGCGCTACTGCTGCAGTAGCGCCTTCTTCAGGATCGCAATCTGTCCCGAGTGGTAGACGTCGTGCTGCACGGCTCCGTGCAGCAGCACGTAGTAGGAGACGCCCGTGCCCGTGGGCCGGTTGCGCGGGTCGTTCGACGCCGCGGACAGACGCGGCTCCGGGAATCGGCGGATCGCCTCGACCAGTTCCGCCTGGGCGTGCTCGAGGCGCGCCAGCGTGTCACGCCAGCCGTCCTCGGACGGCGGACCGACTGGAGGCCAGTCACCCTCTTCGGGGTCGCCGGCCGGTGCGCCCGATAAGCGGCGGCGGATTTCGTTCTTCCACGCGGTGATGTGCAGCACGAGCTCCCAGATCGAGTGCGCGCCGGCGACGGGGCGGCTTGCCGCCTCCTTCGCCGAAATGCCCTCCAGCATCCGCCGAAGCGGCGACCCGTGCCACGGATCGCCCTCGTGCTCGCGTTCGAGTTGGTCGATGATTCGCTCGGTTTCCGACATCGCTAGGTCTTGTCCTTCAGCAGCGTCTCGATGAACCCCGCGAGCTTCTCTTCATTTGCGTCGTCGTAGCCGATCATGATCAGCCGCAGGACGCCCCGACTGTCTATCACGTTGATCTGCGGGATCCCGTTGACGGCGAAGGCCTCGTCGACGGGATCCTTTTCGACCATGCGCCTGCCGTTGGCGTCGACTGTGGAGGACGGGTTTCCGATGGCAATCGGATGGGTGAAGCCGTAGCCGGCGAAATACTTGCGGTCGCGATCGATTTCCTCGTCGCGCGTGAGATTGCGCTCCGACGCGAAGTAGCCGTAGGTGCGCGTGTAGAAGACGATTTGCAGTCCGCGATCCCTGAAGCGTGCCTCGAGCCGCTTCATCCCGGGATAGCTTTCCTTGCAGGGGCCGCACCAGTGTGCGGTGAACTGCAGCAGTGTGACCTTTCCTTTGACGTCGATGGGTGCCGTCGCGTCCGCGCGATTCAGCCAGACGGGCGCCGTGATGGAGGCGGCGGGCTTGCCGACGAGCGAGTATCGCGCCAGCGCCGGTTTGACGCGGGCTTCGACGCCCGGCAGATCCGCCAGCTCCGTCGTCGCACGCCGCAACAGGTCGAGCGCCCTGACGTTCTCACCTTGACCGGCAAGTGCCTCGGCGAGATTCACGTGCGCTGAGACGAACGCGTTGCCGAATCGCTGACGCAACTCTGGCGAGACCGTCTTCGCGGTCTCGATCAGCCAGGTCGAGTGCTTGATGATGCCGGCGTCGATGTCGTCGGCGCGGTAGTAGCCGTTGAGCGACTGATGCGCGGCCAGTTTCTGCTCGATGTACTCCGGAGGGAACTTGTCGAGTTCATCGACGTACGTTTCAGCGCGCGCATTCCGGTCCGCTGACTTCGGCTGTCGCAGCAGATAGCGAATCGCCTGGGACAGCACGTCGGCGCGCGTTCGCATGTCGACGCCGTCCGGCATCAGGCCGCGCCGAATGACGCGTTCCGCGAGCTCAGGCTGCTGGGCGTCGGCGTAGAGCTCGATCAGCGCGGCATACTGGCCGGGCAGCGTCTTCTCGACGTCGAAGGCCGCCGCGCACGCTTGCAGCAGCTTGACGCGCTCCGACTCGATCTGCCGGACGGTCTCAGAGGTGAGCGGCGACAGCTCTTTCTGCCGCTTCACCGTGAGCTCACGCCCCTGCCGCACGCAGTCCTGCGGCGTCGGCAATGCCTGGCCAATGAGAAGCGCGGAGGAAACCGCCAATGCGACACCGGAAGCCAGGGAGATCATGGTGCCTCCTTCGCCGTTTCGAACTATTGCTTCATCTGTCAACCGTGACCGGGACCAGCACTGTCGTCGTGGCGGGCCGCAGGCAGATACTGCCGTTGCACGCCTGGAATGTGATGTCGATCGGGACCTTGTGCGTGCCCGGCTTGCCGGCGCGTGACACGGTGACCGGCAGCGTGAACGTCGCCTTCTCCTCGTAGGTCTGGGTGTCTGCGCCGAAGCCCGCGTCGTGCTTGATCTTCGGCACCGGCGCGGCGATGCGCTTCTTGTCGAGCGCGAAGGCGGTGCCGCCCGGCACCGCAATCGCGAGGGGCACCGGGCCGTTGTCAGGCTGCGTCATCGCGTAGACGTACCAGCCGTCCTCGATCCGCGCGTCGAGCTGAATCGTGGCCACTGCACCGGATTTGACCGTTCCGGCGGGCCCTTTCGCGCTCCACAGCACCACGTCCGACGGCTTCTGCGCCGAGGCGGGCGCCACGGTCGATAACGCGGCGAATATGGGTACAATCAGGCGACGCTTCACCGGGAAATCATACCCCGCCCTGCGCGTCTTCATTGATGGCCACTTATACCGCAAAAGACATCACCGTCCTCGAAGGACTCGAGCCGGTCCGCAAGCGGCCCGGCATGTACATCGGCGGCGTCGGCTCCACCGGCCTGCATCATCTCGTCTGGGAGATCCTCGACAACTCGATAGACGAGGCGATGAACGGCTACGCCTCGAACATCACCGTCATGCTGCACGAGGACGCCTCGTCGATCACCATCGCGGACGATGGGCGCGGCATTCCGGTCGACAAGCACCCGAAGACGAAGAAGAGCGCCGTCGAGGTGATCTTCACGACGCTGCACGCCGGCGGCAAGTTCGAGCACGGCAACTACAAGACTGCGGGCGGCCTGCACGGCGTCGGTGCGTCCGTCGTCAACGCGCTCTCGAAGGAGCTGGTCGCCACGGTGCGCCGCGACGGCGCGCAGTGGGAGATGCGGTTCAAGCAGGGGAAGCCGGCCGGCGCGCTGAAGAAGATCGGCCCGGCGCGCGGCGCGGGCACGACGGTGTTTTTCAGGCCGGACTCGACCATCTTCCCGAAGATCGAGTTCGACGCGGAGGTGATCGCGCAGCGCCTCGAGGTCTCGAGCTATCTGCACAAAGGCGTGAAGATCACCTTCGAGAACGAGGCGACCGGGGAGAAGCGGACCTTCCAGCACACCGAAGGACTCGCCGATTATCTGAAGAAGATCATGACCGAGCGCTCGGCGACGCCGGTCCACGACATGCCGTTCACGCTCTCGCGCGACGGCGAGGACGGCGGCGTCCGCCTCGACCTCGCGCTGCAGTGGACGCAGTCGACCGACGAGCACGTGCGCAGCTACGTCAACGGCATCCCCACGGGATCCGGCGGCACACACGAGAACGGCTTCCGCGCCGGTCTCGGCAAGGCCGTGCGCAACTTCATCGACACGCACAACCTGTCACCAAAGGGCGTGACGCTGACGGCGGAGGACATCCGTGAGGGCATGATCGCCGTCCTCAGCGCGTTCGTGCAGGAGCCGCAGTTCCAGGGCCAGACGAAGGATCGCCTGAACAACCCGGAGATGATGGCGGCCGTCGACTCCTCGGTGCGGCCGGCGCTGGAACACTGGCTGAACACGAACATCAGCGTCGCCGAATCGATCGTCGCGCGCATCATCCTCGCCGCGAGGGCGCGGGAAGCCAGCCGCGCGGCGCAGCAGGAAGTCGCGCGCAAGACGGCGACCTCGAGCCGCCTCACGCTCCCGGGCAAGTTGAGCGACTGCACCTCGCCGGGCCGCGAAGAAAGCGAGATCTTCATCGTCGAGGGCGACTCGGCGGGAGGATCGGCCAAGCAGGGGCGCGATCGCACGCGCCAGGCGATCCTGCCGCTGCGCGGCAAGGTGCTCAATACGGAGAGCGCGTCGCTCGCGAAGGTCCTGGAGAACAAGGAGCTCTCGGATCTCGTGACCGCGCTCGGCTGCGGGCTCGGCAAGAACTTCGACGTCGCGCGGCTGCGCTACGGCCGCATCATCATCCTCGCCGACGCCGATTCGGACGGCAATCACATCGCCACGCTGCTCCTCACGTTCATCTACCGCCACATGCCAGGGCTGATCACATCGGGCCGCGTGTTCCTCGCGCAGCCGCCGCTCTATCGCATCGACGTCGGCAAGGAAACCTACTGGGCCCTGGACGATGCGCATCGGGACCGGCTGCTGAAGCTGCACGGCAACGGCCGCGGCACGCCGGAGATCACGCGCTTCAAGGGCCTCGGCGAGATGATGCCGAAGGTGCTGTGGGAGACCACGCTGAATCCGAAGACGCGGCGGCTGCTGCGCGTCGAGATCGGGGATCAGATCGTCACGGATCGCGTGATCAACGAGCTGATGGGCAAGGACCCGTCCGCGCGCTTCCGCTTCATCATGGACAGAGCGGAGGAAGCCGAGGAGCTCGACGTGTAGATCTTCACCCGGGCGACCGGGTTCCAAACTCGGATACCATCTGCGGCGTGGAATCGAAGCTGACAATCGGCGAGCGGCAGGCCGGGGATGTCGCGATCCTGACGTTGTCGGGGCAGATGCTCCTGGACGACGGCGACCTGGCGTTCGGCCGCCACATAAACGATGTGACCGGCCGCGGCATACTCAAAATCGTCGTCGACCTCGGCGCCGTGACCTACATCGACAGCTCCGGTGTCGGGATGATGGCGGCGAAGCTGAAGCACGTCCGCGAGCGCGGCGGCGACATGCGGCTGCTGCATCTCACCAGCCGCAGCCAGCGTCTCTTCGGGATGATGAAGCTGATGATCGCGTTCGAGGCGTTCGACAACGAGCCGTCGGCGATCCGGAGCTTCGCCGTCCGGCCAGGCGCATGAGTGCGACGCTGCACTCCATCAACGTCTCCAACGGCGGCGTGCCGAAGTTCTCGCAATCCTCCGCAGAGGTTCGAACGACTGGAATTGAGGGCGATCGCCAGGCGGACCTGCGGTTCCACGGCGGACCGGATCGAGCGGTGTCGCTCTATTCGGTCGACTTGATCCACGCGCTGCAGGCCGAAGGGCATCCGATCGTGCCCGGGTCGATCGGCGAGAACCTCACGATCGCCGGCCTCGACTGGTCGCCGATCGGCCCGGGTGTGCGCCTGCGCATCGGCGACGTTCTCCTCGAGATTACGAAGCCGGCAAGTCCCTGCCACAAGATCAGGCCGGCGTTTGCCGACCGCAACTCGGACCGAGTGTCGGAGAAGGTGCACCCCGGCTGGAGCCGCTGGTACGCGCGTGTGCTGACCGAAGGCACCCTCCATGCGGGCGACGCCGTCGTCGTCGTGCCCTGAGCACACCGTCCGACCTGGATGACAACTTTTTACAAAGCCCCGAATGATCGTGGCGTCGCGTAGAGGTATCGTAGCGTCATGCCCCTTCACGCCGGGGCGAAGCCTGCCCGCGCGCTGGCCGCGGCGGCGGGCCTCACGCTGATCGCTGGCGGCGCGCTGGCCTGGATCGGCTTTCGAGCGCTGGCGGACCGTGAGCGCGCCGTCGAGACGCACTACACGTCAACGACCGTGCTGGTGCGCGCCCGTGTCGTCGCCGAGGTCGCCCGCCTCGAATCGGAGCTGCGCGGCGATTTCGCGCGCACGGCAGGCGAGGTGGCCGATCGCGCCGCCGCGCGCGGGTGGCTTTCGAGGCTGACGCGCGAGCGGCGATGGATCGCAGAGCCCGCTCTGTTCGACAGCGCGGGACGCGTCCTGACCCTGGATCTCGCAGCCGGCTGGCGTCTCGCGGCGCCGCCCGAGCCGCCCGATGCCACCGGCTTCGCGGCGCTCATCCGCGAGGCGGAAACCGCCGAATTCACTGGAAACCTGCAAGGCGCGCTCGCGCGCTATCGTGCCGCCGGCACGCTCGCCGTGCCGGCGCCGTCGCGGGCGCTGGCGCAGATGCGAATCGGGCGCATCCTGTTCAAGCTCCAGCAGTACCCCGCGGGGCTCGAGTGCTATCAAGCCGTGCTCGAATCGGCTGACGATCTCACGGACGCGAACGGCATCCCCTACGCGGTTGGCGCCTTGCGCCAGATGTCGGCCGGCTTTGCCGCGCTGCAGCGTGTCTCGGACCGGCAGGACGCCGACCGCCGACTGCGAGCGTACGTGCTGCAGCGGCCGTGGGATGTCGCGGATGGCTACGCCTACTATCTGGCGCTCGCCCTCGAGTCTGCCGCCCCGGCCGACCCGTCGCTCGAGCCACGAGTCCACCAGCTGCGGCGCGGACTCGATCGCATCGCATGGATCCGTCGCGCTCTGGTGTCGCAGATGGCAGCGGATGGTGCGACCCGTGCGAGCGTGTGGACGCCGCAAATGCCGGAGACGGACGGCGATCGCACGCTCGTCAGATGGATGGTCGCGCGACCGGCCGATGGCGTGCCGATCGGCCTCGCCTACGAGCTCCAGCCCTCTTACCTGGCCGGTCCGCTGCTGGATGACGTGTTGAAGGGCGTCGATCTCGGCAGCGATCTGTCGATTGCCGTCTTCGATTCCATCGCGGCTCGTGACGGCGGCCTGATGTATGCCGATCTCGACGTGCTGCCCGGATGGCGCGTCGGGCTGTTTGACCGGCGCGGCCGCTCGATCCGGCAGCTCGTGGCGCGTGAACGGGTCATCTACGGAACGTTGATCGGCGGAATGATCCTCGGGCTCCTCGCGGGCATTGCGTTCACGGCGCGTGCCTCCACGCGCGAGGCGCAACTGGCCAGGCTTCGCACCGACTTCGTCGCCAGCGTGAGCCACGAGCTGAAGACTCCGCTCGCGCTGATTCGGATGTACGGCGAGACGCTCGACGGCGGCCTGGTCACCACCGAACCACAGCGGCGCGAGTTCTACGGCGTCATCCGGCGCGAAAGCGAGAGGCTCACGCACCTGATAGACAACGTCCTCGACATGGCGCGGATCGACGCGGGCACGAAGCAGTACTCGCTTCAGGACGTCGAGCTGACAGGCATCGTGCGCGCCGCTGTCGAGGCGTATCGGCCGTTCTTCACGCGCGACGACTTCGCCGTCGACATCACCCTGCCGTCAGAGCCCGTGCGGCTCGCCGCGGACCGGGACGCCGTCGTGCAGGCGCTGATCAACCTGTTCGACAACGCAGTGAAGTACTCCGCGGACGTGAAGCGTGTGGCCGTGTCGCTCGAGCCCGGCGAACGCGACGTGCGATTGAGCGTGGCGGACCGCGGAATCGGCATTCCGGCCGAGGAGATTCCCAGGATTTTCGACAGGTACTATCGCGCTCCGGACGCCGCGCACGGCGCGACGGCGGGCAGTGGGCTCGGGCTCACACTCGTCGCGCACGCGATGGCCGCACACGGCGGCCGGGTGGACGTCGAGAGCACGCCGGGCGACGGAAGCGTGTTCACCCTCGTCTTTCCGAGGGGAGGCGAGTGCGGCAAGGGCCCACAGTCATGAAGAAGATCCTGATCGTCGAGGACGAGGCCGACATGGCGCGCGGCCTCCAGTTCAACCTCGAAGCGCGCGGCTTCGAGGTGCAGATCGCGCGTGACGGCGAGGCGGGTTACCAGGCGGCGATCTCCGGCCGGCCCGACCTCGTGCTGCTCGACGTCATGCTGCCGAAACGCGACGGCTACGACGTGTGCCGCGCGCTCCGCAAGGCCGAGCCGGCGCTGCCGATCCTGATGCTGACGGCAAAGGGGCAGGAGGACGACATCGTCCTGGGACTGAAGCTGGGAGCGGACGACTACGTGAAGAAGCCGTTCAGCGTCGCCGAGCTCGTGGCGCGTATCGAGACGCTGCTGCGCCGCACCGCTTCCAGCCATCGGCCCGCCCAGGCGAGGTTCGGCACCGTCTGCATCGACTTCGTCGGCTACCGGGCGACGAAAGACGGGCGGCCGCTCGATCTGACGGTGAAGGAGTTCGACCTCCTGCGCTACTTCGTGTCGCACGTGGGGACCGTCGTCTCGCGCGACGCGCTGTTGAACGCCGTGTGGGGCTACGACAGCGCGCCGAACACCCGCACCGTGGATGCCCACATCGTCAAGCTGCGGCAGAAGATCGAGGAGCAGCCCCACGATCCGAGGCACCTCCTGACGGTGCACGGCATCGGCTACAAGTTCATTGGCTGACATCTTTTTACCTGGCCGTTGCGACATTTCATCTCCGGGCCGGTACCCTCAGCGCATAGGAGACAGGACGATGAAGAACATCCTCGCGCTGATCGCGATCGCGACCGTGGCAATCGCCGCGGTCGCGGCGCAGTCCACGTCCGCGGCGGATCTCTATCAGGAAGCGCTCTACCTCCAGGAGGTCAAGGGGGATCTCACGGCGGCGATCGCCACCTACAAGAGCATCGTCGATCGGGGTGGCTCCGACCGGGCGGTGGTCGCGAGATCGCTGTTGCAGCTCGGCGCGTGCTACGACAAGCTGGGTCGAGCGGAAGCGAAGCTGGCGTACGAGCGCATTCTGCGCGACTACGCGGACGTGCCGGACGTGGTCGCCCGCGCGCGCGAGCAGTTGTCGGCGATCCGCGCGGCAGACGACGCGCCCTTCAAGGTGCGGACGCTCGACCCGGCGCTCGAATCGGCATCGCCGGACGGCCGGCACCAGATCTACTACGCGGGCGCGACCGCGACTGCCACCGTCACGGATCCGCGCAAGCCGGCCGGGCGCATCATGCTACGCGACACGCGCAGCGGAACGGACCGCCAGCTGCTCGATCTCGACGGCGTCATCAGCAACTTCGCATGGTCGCCCGACGGCCGTCAGCTCGCTTTTCATTTCCAGAACACGCTTCAGAAAGCCGGCGAGGTGCGAATCGTCGCGATCGAGACTGGCGACGTGCGAACGCTCCCCGTTGGCGGTTCTCCGCTGCGTTGGTCGGCAGCCGGCGATCTCTATGTGTTCCGCATGAACGAGGCGGCGTACCAGCTCGAAATCCACAGAATGCCGTCCGCCGGCGGCGAGCTGCAGAAGGCGTTCACCTGGAGCCTGGCGGCCAGCGAAATGCCGCTCGCTCGGTCGCTCACGATGTCACCGGACGCCACCTTCATCGTCGCCGCGAAGCAGAAGCGGCTGCTCCGGATCGATCTCGCCACGGGCGAGGAACGGCGAATCACGACCGGATCGGCGGAGGAGCGGTTCCCCGTGCTGTCGCACGACGGACGGCTCGTGGCGTTCGCGTCGAACGCAGACGGCAAGTGGAGCCTCTACGTCGCGCCGCTCGAGGCGATTCCAGTCGCCACTCCCGTCCGCGTCGCCGCGATCAACATCGAAGCCCTGAGCGGCGCACGTCTGATGCGGCAGGACTGGTGGATGCCGGGCGGTACGCTGTCGGTGGTGTTCAACCGCGCCGAGAGCGCCATCTACCGGGTCAACGTCGATCGCGCGACCGGCCGCGCGACGGAACCCCCTCGGCGCCTCACGCGCAACGGGTCCTTGAGTAGTTGGGGCAGCGTCTCTCCGGACGGCAAGCAGATCGTCTACTGGTATCGCGATGGTCGCGTGGCGCGATACGGCGCCGCGGTGATGGACGCCGATGGGCAGAACGAACGCCCGCTCTTCGAACTCGACGCTGGATACCAGTTGTGGTGGCGCACGCCCGGTGAAGTCCTGTTCACGAACTTCGCCAACACCGCCGGACAGAAGCCGGAGGTCACGGTGTTCGACGTCAGGAACCTCACGCGCAAACCCTTGGCGCAGGTCTCGAGCATGCAGTGGAGCTACGTAGCGGCGCGGGGATCGATCCTGCACTCGCCGTCCGGTCCGCGTGCGGGAACCGTTCTGCGAGAGCGGTCGCTCGCCGATGGAACGGATCGGGATGTCGCGGCCGTCGACTTCCTCGTCCGGCCGCCGATCGCGTCGCCCGACGGCGCGCGCATCGCCTACACCGTGGCGGCGAAACCCGACGTCAGCGAACCGCCGTGCGAGCTTGCGCTCATGACGTTCGACGGAAAGCGCGAGCGCGTGCTGCTGCCGATGCAGCGCCCATGCGCAACGCCGACAGCGTGGTCGCCGGACGGACGTTTCCTGCTTCTGCTGACGAGCCGAGGTTCCCGCATCCTCAACGTCGAGACCGCGGAGTCGTGGCCGGTTCACGCCGATGCGGCCGGGTGGACCGCCACGAGCTGGTCGCCGGACGGTGCGTTCGTCCTGCTGACGCGCGCCGCGACACGCATCGAGCGCCTCGCCTGGGAAGGTGTCACGTACGAGGCGGTGACCAGGGTGTTGAAGAGAGCTGGCTCTGAGTAGTCGAGGGCATCCAACTCGACACGGAGGGATGCCGGTCGTCCTACAATTCAGCGCATGCGCGCACTTCGGTACGCCTGGGCGCTGCCGAATACTCTCGTCGGACTGCTGTTCGGGCCGTTCGTGCTGGCGAGCGGCGGCCGCGCGCGGGTCGTCGAGGGCGTCCTCGAGCTGCACGGACCGCTGGCGAATTTCCTGCTGCGCCGCTGCGTGCCGATTCACGGCGGCGCCAGCGCGATCACCTTCGGCCACGTCGTAATCGGCCGAGACGCCACGATGCTCGCGCTGACGCGCCCGCACGAACGCGTGCACGTCCGTCAGTGCGAGCGCTGGGGACCACTGTTCGTCCCCGCGTATCTGACCGCGTCGCTATGGGCGCTGCTCACGGGCCAGGGCGCCTACATGGGCAACTGCTTCGAGCGTGAGGCGTGGCGGTACGAGCGCTCGGTGCGCTCGTAGAACAGAAGTCAGCGCGGCTCGCCGCCGGGCAGATCCTCCGGGCGCGTCAGCCGCCAGACATCGGCGACCGCCGTACCGATGAAGCGTCCTGGCGCGAGCACCGCGCGGCCGAAGAGCAGCACACGATTGACGTTGTCGGAAAAGCGGAACGGGTGATTGAAGATCGTGCCACCGATGCCGAGATTCGACATCTCCGGCTCGGGGTGCAGGACGGCACCGGCGATCACGTAAGTGATCGACCCGAGTACGCAGGCGACGAGCTGCGCGGCTGTCTCGGTGATCTCGATCACGAGCCACACCCAGAGCGCCACGACCGCCGCACTCACGAGACACCTGAAACCGAGATGCGACGGGTCACGCGCGGGCGGACGGACGTCGAGCGTGCCCATCGGCTTCGGCGCGCCGCTGTGACGCTCGGCCAGATACTCGAACAGGCCCACGGCACGGAGTATAACCGCGCCGCGGCGCGGCGGGGTTTCGCAGGCGGCTGGTACAATTTCTCGATGCGCGCACGCACCGGAACGGCCCATTTGCCGCTGCACGGCGGGAGAGCGCCCGCCTGGCTGTTCTCGCGCATGGTCCGCCTCGCCCGCGAGATCACCATCCACATCGTCGCCGAGTACGGCTCGGAAGAGATGCTGCGGCGCCTCTCGGATCCGTTCTGGTTCCAGGCGTTCGGCTGCGTGCTCGGGTTCGACTGGCATTCGAGCGGCGTGACGACGACGGTGACGGGCGCGGTGAAAGAAGGCGTGCACGGGCTCGAGCGCGATCTCGGGTTCTACGCGGGCGGCGGCAAGGGCGCCGTGTCGCGCCGGACGCCGTCTGAAATCGCGAACGCGTGCGAGAAGCTGTCGATCGATCCAAGGCCGCTCGTCTACGCGAGCCGCATGTCCGCGAAGGTCGACAGCGCTGCCGTTCAGGATGGTTATCACCTTTATCACCACGCCTTCTTCTTCACCCCCTCCGGCGGCTGGTGCGTCGTCCAGCAGGGAATGAACGATGCGAACGGAATGGCGAGGCGGTATCACTGGCTCGCGGAAGCTGTGAAGAGCTACGTCAACGAGCCGCACGCGGCGGTGTGCGCCGAAGCGGAAGCGCCGACGCTGAATCTCGTGGCGTCCGAGAGCGATCCCGTCCGCAGCGCGTCGGCGGAGCTGGCGCGCGGCAAGCCCGAGCTGGTGCTCTCGGCGCTGAAAGACATGCCTCTGCTGACGATGCCGCGCCGCCACGCTGTGCTGATCGCCGACGTCAATCCGCAGTACCTGCAGAAGATCCTGCTGAAGACGTACGATCGCGCACCCGAGGACTTCGAGACGCTGCTCGGCATGGAGGGCGTCGGCGCGAGGACATTGAGGGCGCTCGCGCTCACCGCGGAGATCATCTACGGGACGCCCACGAGCACGCGCGATCCCGCGCGCTTCTCGTTCGCGCACGGCGGCAAGGACGGCTTTCCGTACCCAGTGCACGTCGAGACATACGACAAGACGGTCGAAGTGCTCCGGGCGGCGGTGACGAAGGCGGGCATCGATCGATCGGAGCGCGTCGCGGCGCTCAAGCGGCTCGTCAAGTTCGGAGAAGAGCGCGTGCGCGAACGGCTCGGGGTCGGGGAGCCGGGGGGCCGGGAGGCCGGGGATCCGCCGAGCGAAGCGAGGCGGCAAGCGCGAAGCGCGCCCGGCGCCGCAGGCGCCGTAAGCGCGTGGGGGTGGGGCCCCACGCGCATTGAGGAAGCAGACAAGGACGGCGACACGTGAGGCGCTGGCCGCTGACCCTGCTGGCCGTGTTCCTGTTCGTCTGGGAACCGCTCCGCGTGGCGGGCGAGCTGCTCGGGTCGATTTCGACGCTCGGGATGCGCGGCCCCGTCGCCTTCGCCGAGCTCGCGGCGCACGCCAGCGTCGCGGCGATTGCCGTCGCTGGTTCCTGGTCGTTGTGGAGCGGTGCGCCGCACGCGCGAGCGCTCGCGATAATCGCGCTGGCTGCGTCGGCTGCGGTATCCGTCCAGTCGCTGTACTGGTCGGCCCTGCCACAGCAGGCCGCCCCTGGCCAGCAACTGCCGCTTGCGGCACTCGCCGTTGCACACTCGGCGGGCTGGACGATCTATCTCGCGCGGCTACGGCACCAGCACGATCTTGCCGATCACGTCGCCCGCCTCCAGTAGCCGGTGCGCCTCCGCGGCGTCCCGCAGCGGCAGCGTGCGATCGACGATCGGCCGGACCGTTCCCGCCTCGAACAGCGGCCACACGTGCTGCTCGAGCTGACGCGCGATCGCGCCCTTCTCCTCGACGCTGCGCGCTCGCAGCGTCGATCCGGTCAGCGTCAGCCGTTTCTGCAGCACGACGCGCAGATCGATCTGCGATCGCGATCCGCCGATCAGGCCGATCTGCACGAGGCGTCCATCGATCGCGAGGCACTCGAGGTTGCGCGGCAGGTAGTCGCCGCCGACGATGTCGAGGATGACGTCGACGCCGCGATTCGCGGTGGCGTCGCGAACGGCAGCGACGAAGTCGGCCGTGCGGTAATTGATCGCGGCCGCGCCGAGACGTTCGCACGCGGCGCACTTCTCGTCGGATCCGGCCGTCGCGAACACGCAGGCGCCGAACGCCCGCGCGAGCTGAATCGCGGTCGTGCCGATGCCGCTCGTGCCGCCGTGCACGAGCACGCGCTCGCCGCGCTGAAGCCGTCCGCGCTCGAAGAGATTCGTCCAGACGGTAAAGAACGTCTCGGGGATGGCGGCGGCGCTGGTGACGTCCATGCCGGCCGGGATCGGCAGGCACTGCGGCGCCGGCACGACGCAGTACTCGGCGTAGCCGCCGCCAGCGACGAGCGCGCTGACGCGATCGCCCTCACGCCAGCGCCCACGATGTGCCTTGACGATGGTGCCGGCGACCTCGAGGCCGGGGATGTCGGACGCGCCGGGCGGCGGTGGATATTTGCCGAGCCGTTGCATGATGTCGGGCCGGTTCACGCCGGCGGCCTCGACACGGACGAGCACTTCGCTGTCGCCCGGCTCAGGCGTGGGACGCTCGACGGCGCGCAGCACTTCAGGTCCGCCCGGCTGCGCTATGTCGATCGCGATCATGGGTGCGCTCATTGAATAAGCAGGCAGAGTGTTCGATGCAACTGTCGAGGCGAATGGTACTCGCGGCGGGCGCGCTCGGTATGCTCATGGCGTGCGGTGGTGGCCCGTCCGTATCACCCAGCGCGGTCCCGGTCGTGACGCCTGTCATCGTCGCGCTCGGTGACAGCCTCACGGCCGGTCCGGGGCTGCGGGCGGAAGAGGCGTACCCCGCGCTGTTGCAGGAGCGCATCAGGCACGCCGGCTATCCGCATCGCATCGTCAATGCCGGCGTCTCTGGCGACACGTCCGCCGATGCGCTCCGCAGGCTCGACGGCGCCCTGGTGCCAGACACGGACGTACTGATCATCGCGCTCGGCGCGAACGACGGTCTGCGCGGAGTGCCCATTGCCACCATCCGATCGAACATCGGAACGATCATCGAGCGCGCGCAGGAACGCGACATCCGCGTGCTGCTGTGCGGGATGGAAACGCCGCCCACACGCGGCTGGCAGTACACCGTCGACTTCCACAGGCTGTTTCCTGAATTGGCCGGCCGCTACAACGTGCCGCTGATGCCGTTTCTGCTCTTCGGCGTCGCCGGCGATCCCGACTACAACCTGGGCGACCGCGTGCATCCCAATGCCGCCGGCATGCGCGTCATCGCGGAAAACATGTGGCCTCATCTGGAGCCGTTGCTGAAGGAGTGAGGCCACGGTCCCGGGTCCCTGGTCCCTGGTCGCGAGTCCCTGGTCGCGGGTCCCTGGTCCCGGGTCACTGGTCCCAGGTCACTGGTCATGAGTCCCTCGTCCGGGTGCCGCGTTGCGGGATGCGCGACCGGCGACGCGTGACGTCAGACCCGCGACTAGGGACCGAGGGACCAGGGACCAGGGACCAGGGACTTTTTGGCGTGTAGTACCGCTCCAGCCAGCGGCTTAATCCATCCAGCCCTGGGAACAATACCCGCTCGTTGATATTGGCCTGATCGAGCTTGTCGCGGATCTCCCATTTGAGCGCCGCGGGAATGCGCACGCTTCGGCACAGCGCCGGATGCTGCTGCAGCCAGTCGTGCAGGACGGCGGTGGGGCTCGACATCAGCGAGAACAGCGCGAACTGATTGAGGATGCGGCGGTCGATCGCCGGCGGCTCGACGTAGACCACGAACGGGTCGGCGCCGAGCGCGTCGAACTCGCGCAGCGAGCCGAGCTCCGCGAGCATCTCCACGGTGAACGTGTCGGAGCATTCGCGGTCGAGGATCTTCTTGAGGCGCGGCGGCAGTTGCTTGTTCGCCTCGACGAAGTTGACGCACCAGACGATCCCGTCGACGTCATAGTGCGACGGATCGTCGGTGGCGAAGTGCAGCGCGACGAGCGGCGAATAGGTCCAGTCGATCATGCGCGTCGGCAGGCCGCGGTGCTGGCCGAGCGCCAGCCAGTGCCAGATCGAATCGTTCGCCGGCGCCTCGTCGTACGCGTACTTGCGGAAGTTCCGCAACAGCGCGAGCTCGAGGCGGCGGACGTCGGCGTCACCGGCCAGTCGCACGAGGGAACTCGAGAGCCTGTGGTCGTGCCGCGCCAGGCCACGGAAGGCGTAAGGCGAGCGGAAGCGGCCGAGCTCAGCGTTCCACGAGCCCTCGTAAAGCGCGTCGAGAATCTGCGACCAGCCATCAGCGCGACGGGCGCGCCGCCCCTTGTTTTTGGCCATACGTGCTTGACTCACGCCATCGTACTTCGAAGTTGGTACCGCTCACAGGAGTCACCATGAGCTCCGCTCACCCCGCAGCATGAAAAGTCCGCGGCCACGCCAGCCTGCGGCTCCCACGAAGACACGAAGGCGCGAAGGCACGAAGCCCTGTTGTTTTCGTGTCTTCGTGGCTTCGTGCCTTCCTGATCGCGCAGTCGGGCCGTCTGCCCGTCCAGCGGCTCTCATTGTCCGAGCAGCACGGGAGAACGGGACCCTCTTTTTCTTCAAAATAGGTTGCTCCCCTTCTCCCCGTCTCCTGTGAGCGGTACCAAGTTCGAGGCACGCGATCTCTCCGACCTGGAGACCACGCTCGCCGGGACGCGAGCGGTTGACCCGTATGTCGATGCGCCGAACGCGGCGACTGCCGGGCGGTGGCAGCGCGAGACGCACGCGCTGCCAGCGGTCGTCCGTCAACGTCACGCGAACAGCAGGCGTGTCGTCTATCGAAATCTCGGCATCGATGGGCCAATCGTCCGGACGATCGAATTCCGCGCGGAGCGGAATCTCGATCGAACCGGCGCCGGACGGCACGAAGAACGACGCGTGGCCGTCCATCCAGCGGAACCTGACGCCGTCCTGCGACTGTTCCCAGCCGCGCAGACCCGACGTGACGTCAATCAGCCACGGCGGATCGCGCAAGTACGTCAGGAGGGCGGCGAGTGCGATCGCCGCGGCCGCGAGCGCCGGGAGTCGCCGCCCGAACGTCAGGGCCATCGCAGGAATAGGTCGCGGTACTGATCCGGCGTGACGCCGCTGAACGGCAGGATGCCGTGCCAGTACTGCAGCATCTGAAAGACCGACAGCGAGACCGCCGCGATCGAAATGACGGCTACACCGATCGCGGCCGGGGGCCGCGCCGCCGCCCACTCGAACGCCGAGGCGAGGCCGAGCGCGAAGAGCGGCAACGAGTCGACGAATCCGCGATGCCCGTAGCTGCCGCCGAACTGCCAGTCCCACCAGCTGGCGATGAGATATGTGTTAACGGCGACGAATAGCGCCGCCGGCGCGACAAACGCGCGCGCGCTGTGCCCTGTCACCGCGAGCCGCACCAGACCAGCCACCGCCAACAGCAGGATCGGTGACCAGAAGAACACCCCCTTCGTCACGCTGAACAGCACGTCGAAGATCCGCGGCGACGCGAAGTTGAAGCGGAGATCGCCGTACGAGCTGACGAGCGGGCGGCCGGTTGCCGCGTAGTAGATCGCAAGCTGCGGAGCGATGACGAGCGCGGCGACAGCCGTTGCTTCGAGCAGCCACCGCCGATGCCGCCAGAAAGGCTTCCGGAGCATCAGGCCGTACAGCGGAAACAGGATCAGCACCAGCGCGTTGGTGTGCCGCGTCAGGATGATGAGGCCGGCGACGGCGCCGAGCAAAAGCGACATCCGCCTGTTCGGCGCGTCGTACCAACGGCCAGTCACCTCGAGCAGCGCGGAGAACAGCAGAAACGAATACGCGTGGCTGTAGAGGCTGTCGAACGTCGCGTAGTGGAACAGGTTCGTGCCGAATGTGATGACGATGAGCGTTGCCGCGACGATTGGCTCAGTGAAATGGCGGCACAGGAAACGCCCGAGGACCCACAGGCCGATGACCGTCGCCAGAAGTCCGGACAGGCCGGCTGCGTGCTGGTAGTAGAGCGAGAAGCCGTCCGCCGGCAGGTTCGTCCACTTCGTCAGCGCGTGCGCGACGAAGAACAGCGGCGCCTGCATGACCGCGACGCCAATCGGATGGGCGTTGACCCACAGGCGCGTGCCGGGCCAGCGCGCGACCGCCGTCCACGCGGGGAATTCACCGCCGCAGCAGTCGCGCGCCGTCGCCGCGAGCGACGGGTCGTGGAAGATGAACCACGACGGCAGGTAAACGTAGTAGCTGAATCCGTCGGACCGGAACGGCAGGCCGCCGAGATCGCGCGCGTGGATGTAGATGCAGGAGGCAAGCGCCAGACCGGCCGTCGCCGCCACGACCGCGCGCCACATCCTATTGCAGCCCGGACGGCAGCCGAGGCGACGACAGCAGCGCCTCGAACACGTCCCACCGCTTGGCGGGATCGCTGCCGCCGCGCGCCTCGATGTAGCGGCGCACCATGTCCTTCCCGAGGTTGTAGTTGATCACGTAGCTGCGGTACTGGTCGATGAAGCGCACGCGCTGCGCCGCGCGATCCTTCGGCATCAGCGCGTAGCGCTCGAGCCACGCCTGCGCCTGCTCCCGCGTGAAGCTGCCGTCCAGATATCGCCGGGCGGCCTCGTTGCCGGCGTACGCGAGCTGCTCGACTAGCGCCTGCATCTCGTAGTACTCGGCCGCTCGCGACGGGTCGAGGCCAGCGGCAGGGAAGATGACCTTGCGCTCGAACTCGACGCGTTCGCGGCCTGGAAACGCCATCTCGATCCCGAAGTTCGCCGTGCCCTCGGCGATGAGCGACTGCGGCGAGAACAGCGGATAGACGGTGAACTCGATCCAGCCGCGGTCCCGCACGAGGTTCTTCTCGAGCAGCACGTTGTAGACGTGGTGTCCGGGATATCCCTCGTGGCACGCCAGGTCGATCGCGCGGTCGACGTAGATCGGCAGGTCGGTGTTCACCTGAATCAGGCTCTTGAAGCCGCCCTGGTACCAGTTGTAGCCGCTCCAGGACTTGTTCGTGACGTACTCGACCGTGAACTGCTCGTTCTCCGGCAGCTTCACGTGCGCGAGCGTGCGCTCGCGGCAGGCGCGGATCGCCGTCTGAAAGACGAGATCGAGCTTCTCGCGCGGGATCACGAACGCCCGGCGGAACGCGTCGAGCCGATCGACGACGGGTCCGGTGCCTGGGATGCGCTGTTCGAGCGTCGTGAGGATCTCCTGATAGTGCGACTCGGGCTGTGTTGGCGCGACCGCGTCGTAGAGCGCCTTCGACTCCTCGTCGAACGAGAGCCGTTCGCCTTTCAACATGCGGACGCGCGCTGCCAGCGCTGACAGTTGCCGATCGAGGTACTGCTGCCGCAGGCGCTCCATCTCGCCTGACGGCTGCGCCTCCTTCGCAAGCGATTCTCGCAGCGTCGCGGCCTCTTTCGCGAGGTCGTCGAGCGGCTGCTTGCTGCCGGCAGCCGGCTTCCACTCCGGCGGGCCGTAGTAGGCATCGACGTAATCGGCGTCGTGCTGGCCAACGGCGAGCACGAGCTTCACGTAGCGTTCGGCAATCGTGTCCATTCCGTTTTTCGCCATTCGTGTGCTCTCAGCCGCGCCAGCTCGAGGCTTCTGCGCCGCCGTTCCGCACGCCAACAGCGCCGCCGCGCAGCAGGCACTCACCACCAGCGTTCTCATAGATATTCCTGCGCCGGCTCCGGCATTCGCGCCGGGATTCTCGGGTATTTATCCCCCACCGAACGGGCATCACACCGCGATGAAACGGGCGCCCGCCCGATTGTTGCGTTCCCGCCCGCATCTTACTCTGACACTACAAGATTCACTCGGAGGTGGGCCATGACGATGGTGACGAGATACGAAGGCGGAACGAGGGTTCGGGGCGGGTTCTACTGGAATCTCCGCGAGTGGAACGCGCAGGTCGTGCCGCGCGAGGGCGCGGCGCTCGAGGGCGGCGAGGCTGCGAAGTACATTCGCATCCCGGCGTTCCTGGTGCTCGTGCTGGCGCCAATTATGGGCGCCGCCTACGCGATGTTCCTGCCGTTCATCGGCTTCGCGATGCTGGCGATGTACCTGACCGGCAAGCTCAAGGGCGGCCGCGTGACGACGCCGCCGGCGGAAGAGAAGCACGCAGACGTCAAGCACGCCGCCTGACGCACGACGCGGTCTACACGATCACGTTGCGCTTCAGCGCGTAGCGCACGAGCTCGGTCCGGTTGTGCAGGTCGAGCTTGAGCATGACGTGCTCGCGGTGCGACATCGCCGTCTTGACGCTGATGCCGAGCAGCTCCGCGATGTCTTTGCTGGTGCGCCCTTCGGCGAGGAGCTTGAGGACCTGCTTCTCGCGATCGGTCAGCGAGTCGTACGGATCCGGCGCATCGGCCGGCGGCGGCGCTCCGGGGTCCTGGACGACGGCGCGCGCGATTTCCGGATCGAGCGCCAGGCCGCCGCGGATCACCGCGCGGATCGCCGAGACGAGCTCCGAGCCCGCGCTCTTCTTGAGGACGTAGCCGGAGACGCCGGCCTTGAGGAAGCGCCGAACGTATTCCGGTTCGGCATACTGCGTCAGGACGAGGATCTTCGAACGGGGTGACTGCTTCCGGATCTCGAGCGTCGCTTCGAGGCCGCCGAGACCGGGCATGGCGACATCCATGAGGATGATGTCGGGATCGAGCTTCGCGGCGAGCGCGACCGCCTCCGAGCCGTCAGCCGCCTCGCCGACGACCTCGAGGTCGTCCGCCGTCGCCAGCAGCGCCCGCAGCCCATCGCGCAGGATTGCGTGATCGTCGGCGATCAGCACTCTGTATCCAGCCACGCCCCACCTCCGGTGTAACGCCGAGGATGCCGAGTTCGCCGAGGACGCCGAGGGGTCAAGCTATCTTGCGCATCATGAGCCCGTCGTGCGCCGGCCAGCGGCCCGCGGAGTGTGATTGGGAG
>JBMDXB010000069.1:0-2296 GCA_048594885.1 Vicinamibacterales bacterium | reverse complement strand
CGTGTGAGGGCGTCGCCGATTGTAGTAACGCAGCCAGGGCTTGAGTGCCGCCGTCCTTCTCGGTGAATCGAGATAGGCCGCGGCATACGCCCATTCTCTGAGGAGCGTCTGAATCAGGCGCTCCGCTTTCCCATTCGTGCGCGGGGTGTACGGTCGCGTTCGCAGATGGCGGACGCCCGCGCACGCCAGCACCCCGCGAAACACATACGACCGATACGCGCTGCCGTTGTCCGTCATCACTCGACGGATCGTGACGCCCCGAGCCGCAAACCAGGCGAGCGCCCGCGTGATAAACGCGGCACTCGCCTCGCGGTCCTGTGACTCCAGCACCTCGGCGTACGCCACCCGGCTGTGATCGTCCACGGCCACATGCACGTACTCGCGGCCGATCCCGCGCCGCATCTGCCGCCGATCGCCGTGAATCCGATGCCCAACGCCCGCGATCCGCATCAGCGGCTTGATGTCGACGTGCAGGAGGTCGCCGGCCGCCGCCCACTCATACCGCACGATCGGAACCGGAGGCGTCACCGGCGGGAGCCGATTCAAGCCCGCGCGCTTCAGCAGATGCGTCACCGTCGACCGCGGCATCCGTAACGCGTGCGCGATACGCCAGCCCGGCCATCGCCGCTGCCGCAGAGCCACGATTTGGGCCTGGACGCCGACCGGCGTCTGTCGCGGCTGCCGTCGCGGCCGCGACGACGCATCGGCCAGCACCCTGTCACCGGCGCGCTGGCGACGCCGCCACTTGTAGCCGCTCCGCCGGCTCAACCCGACGGCGGCCGTCGCCGCCGCCATCGTCCACCCTTCATCTACCCGCCGGAGCAGGAGCTGCCGCCCGACCGGCGTCGTCTTCGCGTTACGATGAACCTTCATCCGGAGCCTCCTCCCTCGAGAACGGAACGTGTGGTAACGCCCATTCTCTTGAGAGCGGTTCCGGATGAACAACCTGTTTAGCCTAAATATCTAGCGCACGCGCTCGAGCTTCCTGGCAAAATGCGGCTTGATCGTGAGGCCTATGTGGCGACACAGCCAATCTACTACCCCGGCTTCACGATCGGCGCGATTTTCGGCGAAGTGGGCGGTCTGATCGCGACGCTGATCCTGCTTGTCCTGACACCTCGCGAGAGCCGCGAGTTCGCGTGGACGGCGATGGCATTCGTCGCACTTCTGGCGATGCACTTGGCGTACTGGATGTTCACGCACCCGGTGAATGCGTTCTGGCTCAAAGACTTTCAGCTCAAAGGCCTCGGTCGAGGCTTCTTTCGATTCGCCCCGCTCGGCGGATCGGCTCGTGGGTCCGCACGCATCGACGACTGGACGCAATTTCGGAACCGCTGGGAGTACTCGCACGTGCTCCGCGCCGCTCTCGCCGGCCTCGGTTTCGTTTGCCTCGTGATAGCCGTCGCGGTCTGAGGCTGGATCTGGAGATATCGGGAACCTGGAAGGAAGGGTGTCACTCGTCGCTGTTGCTGACCGGTCGTGCGTCTGCGGCTCCGTGGTCGAAAGATTGCGAAAGCGCTGCGCCCGAAACGCCGCGTAGGTTTGCGACAGCAGGAGGTCGCCAGCATCGTGAGCACGTCGAACGCAACACTGGTGCAGGGACATGTCGACGCAAGTTGGGGAAAGGTGGCCGATGCCTTTCGTGCGAACTTCGAAGGGCCTTCCGGCGAGGTCGGCGCGGCGTGCTGCGTCTACGCCGATGGTCGCCCCGTCGTCGATGTGTGGGGCGGGCTCGCCGATCGCAAGGCGAACCGTCCGTGGCGCGAAGACACCGTCGCCCTCGTCGCGTCCACGACCAAAGGCGCCACCGCGATCTGCGCCCATCTGCTTGCTCAGCGTGGGCAGCTCGATCTCGACGCTCCGGTGGTCCGGTACTGGCCCGAGTTCGGCGCCGCCGGCAAGGCGCAGATCCCGGTGCGGTGGCTGCTCTCACATCAGGCCGGTCTGCCGCTCGTCGATGGCCCCCTGAGCTTCGACGACGCCTGCGCGTGGCATCCGGTGATTCGGGCGCTTGAGGCGCAGAGGCCGGAATGGCAGCCGGGCACCGAGCATGTCTACCACAGCATGACCTTCGGGTTCCTCGTCGGCGAGCTCGTGCGGCGAATCGCCGGCAAGTCGCTCGGCACGTTCTTCGCCGACGAGGTCGCGGCCCCGCTCGGGTTGAGCGCCTGGATCGGGCTGCCGGAAGAGCACGAGGGACGGGTGGCGCAGATCGAGTCCTCCGCTCCTTTCACGATGGAGGAGGTGATTGCCGGGATGATCGATACGACCGGTCTCGATCGCGACACGGTCATCG
>JBMDXB010000068.1:0-56638 GCA_048594885.1 Vicinamibacterales bacterium | reverse complement strand
GGCCCGCCCCGGGGGCCCCCCGGGGCGGGGGTGGGGGGCCCGGGCCCCCCCCCCCCCCCCCGGCGATGGGGGGTCCGGCGGGGCGAAGCCCCCCGGTCAAGATCAGAGATCGCCGAGCACGAAGCGAACGAGCGCAATCGCGGCGATGGGTACGGCATCCGCGCGGAGCGTCAAACGGCCGAGGGTGACGGGCAGGCAGCCGGCGTCAATGGCACGGCGCCGTTCGTCCTCGGACCATCCACCCTCCGGACCCACGAGGATCGCGACGGCGCCGGGCCGGGGCCGATCGGCCAACGTTCGCAGATCGGAGGGCTCGTGGCCGGCGGCTGCGGGCTCGACGAGCAGGACGCGCAGGCTTTCGATCGACCCGCGCAGCCAGTCGTCGAGAGCGGCTGGCGCGCTGATGACCGGTATGCGCGCGCGCCGCGACTGCTTCGCCGACGCGATCGCAATGCGATGCCAGCGCTCGACGACGCGCGGGCCGGCAAGCGCCCGTTCCTTGACGGCGATGTGCTCGGTGATCAGCGGATCGATCCGCGCGACGCCCATCATCGTCGCGTCGCGAACGGCATCGTCCATGGCCTCCGGTTTGAGGACGGCGAGGGCGAGCGTGATCGCGATGCCAGGCTCTGCCGCGGCATCGAGCGGCTCGATCAGGTCGACGAGAACGTGGTCGCGAGCGGCCTGCTTCACCCGCGCGCGCGCTTCCCGTCCTCGCCCGTCGAAGACAGCGATCTCGTCGCCCACGGAGAGACGCAGCACGCGCGTGAGGTGACGCGCCTCTTCGGCCGGCAGTCGCACCTCCGAGCGTGCGGAATCGAGGTCCGGCGCGTAGAATCGCGGCAGACTCACGGCGGAATTATCCCTGATTCACGTTATACTTGCCGCCGTTCAACGTTTCAGCATTCAGCATTCAGCATTTAGCATTCATTGCTCTTCAGAGGCCAGGTCCTCGGTAAGTACAAAATCATCGCGCCGCTCGGATCCGGCGGCTTCGGGACCGTCTACCTCGCGCAGGACACCTGGATCGACAAGAAGGTCGCGATCAAGGTGCCGCACCGCCAGGGGCTCGATTTCGGCGAGCTGCTGCGCGAGCCGCGGCTGCTCGCGAGCGTCAGTCACCCCAACATCGTCGCCATCACGACCGCCGAGAAGCAGGACAACATCTTCTTCATCGTCATGGAGTACGTGCAGGGCGAGACGCTCGAGAACATCATCGCGCTCCACGGCGCGCTGGAGCTGAACCGCGCGCTGGACTTCACCTGCCAGATCTGCAACGCCGTTGATCACGCGCATCGCCAAGGCGTCATCCACCGCGATCTCCGGCCGGCCAACGTCCTGGTCACCGAGAACGACATGCTCAAGGTCGCCGATTTCGGCACATCGCGCTTCCTCGAGATAGCCGCGCATGGCACGACCGTGATCGGCAGTCCGCCCTACATGGCGCCCGAGCAGTTCCACGGCAAGGCGGTGTTCGCCTCGGACCTCTACTCGCTCGGCGTGACGATGTACCAGATGCTGACGGGGATGCTGCCGTACGACACGCCGGCGCCGGCGGACGTGGCGAAGCTGATGTCGGGCGAGCTGGTGTCGCCGCCGCGGCTCAAGAACCCGGCCATTCCGAAAGGGCTCAGCGACATCGTGATGCGCGCGATGGCGCCGCAGATCAGCGACCGTTATCAGCGCGCATCGGATCTGCTGCAGGACGTGCTGGACGAACGCCCGGCGCCGCACCCGAGCGCCGGCGCGAAGCCGCCGAAGGCGGCCGCGACCGCGCAGCGAGGCCGCACGCGGGGGCGGCCGAGCGACGTGATCGAGGACGCGCGCGCGATCCAGTCACGGCTGAGGGCGCGGGAAGCGCCGTCGGCGAGGTTCTGCTGGCACTGCCGCAAGCCGCTCCACGCGCGCACGGACAAATGTCCGTTCTGCGGCGAGAAACAGTAGCGCACCGGGGCATTCCAGCGGATGCATGGACCCGAACCCGCGGATCGCCTATGCTAGAATTCGTGCCCGCTGATCCGGCATTCATCACGTAACAGGAGCGTTCAATGGCCTTTACCGGCACCGGAAAAATCTGGATGAACGGTTCGCTCGTGGATTGGGCGGACGCCAAGATCCACGTGGCATCGCACGTCATCCACTACGGCAGCGGCGTGTTCGAAGGTGCCCGATGCTATTCCACGCCGCGCGGTTCCGCATGCTTCCGTCTCGATGCGCACATGCGCCGGCTGTTCGACTCGGCGAAGATTTACCGCATGGAGGCCGCCGCCGATCTGGCGGGGCTCACCGACGCGGTGCTCGCCACGATCCGCGCCAACGAGTTCAAGGCGTGTTACATCCGGCCGATCATCTACCGCGGCTATCACGCGCTCGGCGTCAACCCGTTCCCCTGCCCGGTCGACATCGCGATCCTCACGTGGGAGTGGGGCGCGTATCTCGGTCAGGACGCGCTCGAAAAGGGCGTCGACGTTCGTATCAGCTCGTGGGCGCGCTCGGCGCCGAACACGTTCCCGACGCTGGCGAAGACGTCGGCGAACTACGCGAACTCCTCGTTGATCAAGATGGAAGCGCTCGAGGAGGGCTACAGCGAAGGCATCGCGCTCGACACGTTCGGATATCTGAGCGAAGGCAGCGGCCAGAACCTGTTCATCGTCCGCGACAACATCCTGTATACGCCGCCGCTCACCGCCTCGATTCTGCCGGGCATCACGCGAGCGTCGGTCATCACGCTGGCGCGCGATCTCGACTTCAAGGTGCGTGAGGAGATGCTGCCCCGCGAGATGCTCTACATCGCGGACGAGGCGTTTTTCGCCGGCACCGCTGTCGAGATCACGCCGATCCGCTCGGTCGACAAGATCTCGATCGGCAACGGCCGCCGCGGGCCGGTCACCGAGGCGATCCAGCAGGCGTTCTTCGACGTCATCAACGGCGAGACGCCCGATCGGTACGGCTGGCTGCGGTACGTGTACCCGGGCGAGCCACTGCAGGCTGTCGCAGCGGTGTCGTCGGCCAGCAGAACCGCGTAGGCGATGCACATCAAGGAGCTCCTCCAGACCGCCGTCGTGAGCGGGGCGTCCGACCTCCATCTCAAGGTCGGCAGCTACCCGATGATGCGCGTGAACGGCACGCTCGTCGTCGCCTCCGAGGAAAAGCGGCTCGATCGTGACGATACCGAGTCGATGGCCGAGTCGATCTTCACGCCCGAGGCCCGCCACAAGTTCGAGGTGGCGCAGGAGGTTGATCTCGCCTACAGCATTGCCGGCCTCGGGCGCTTCCGCTGCAACGTGTTCCAGCAGCGCGGCACCGTCGGCCTCGTCCTGCGCGTCATTCCCACGCGGATCAGGAACGTCGACGAGTTGGGCCTGCCCCCCGTCCTGAAGCGGATCGCGCAGGAAGAGCGCGGACTCGTGCTCGTCACCGGCACGACCGGCAGCGGCAAGAGCACGACGCTGGCGGCGATGATCGACCACATCAACACGATGCGGTCGGCGCACATCATGACGATCGAGGACCCGATCGAGTACCTGCACCGCGACCATCTGTCGATCGTCAACCAGCGCGAGATCGCCGTCGATACGCAGTCGTTCGCGCAGGCGCTTCGCAGCGCGCTGCGGCAGGACCCGGACGTCATCCTCGTCGGCGAAATGCGCGACCACGAGACCGTCGAAACGGCGCTGCTCGCCGCCGAGACCGGCCATCTCGTGTTCTCGACGCTGCATACGCTCGATGCGACCGAGACGATCAACCGCATCATCGCGGTGTTCCCGCCGCACCAGCAGCGCCAGGTCAGGATCCAGCTCGCCAGCGTCCTGAAAGCGGCGATCTCGCAGCGCCTGATGCCGCGGGCCGACGGCCTCGGGCGCGTGCCGGCCGTCGAAGTCATGGTCAGCACCGCCTTCATCCGCGACTGCATCGTCGACAAGGACAAGACGGCGATGATCCACGGCGCGATCGCCGCGGGGACGTCGCAGTACGGCATGCAGACGTTCGACCAGTCGATCTTCGGCCTCTACCAGCAGCGATTCGTCACGCTCGAGGAAGCGCTGCGCTGGGCGAGCAACGTGGACGAGTTCAAGCTGAAGGTCCAGGGCATCCAGACGACCTCGGACATGGCCCGCGACGAGATGGCCAGACGCGGCGGCAGCGGCTACGGCGGTACTCCGGAGATCACACGGTTCGGAGGCTAGGTCAATGCTGAATGCTGAATGCCGAATGCTGAAAATGACGGAATGCTGGAATGGGCAAAGCAGCACCTCATGTCAGCATTCGGCATTCGGCACTCAGCATTGACATGGCCTCAGCCTATGCCGACGCGCTGCGGATGCTCGCCCGGCGCGAACTGCCGGTCGAAGGCGTCCGTGCCCGCCTTCTCGACCGCGAGCACCCCCCAGAGGCCGTCGAGACCGCTATTACCCAACTGATCGAAACGGGAGCACTCAACGACGAGCGGTTCGCGAAGGCGTACGCGCGGACGGCCGCAACCGTGAAGAAGCGCGGCCGGCTGCGCGTGCTGCGCGAACTGACGATGCTCGGTGTGGCGCGAGAGACGGCGGCGCAGGCCGTCGGCGAAGTGTTCGGCGAGATGGACGAACGGACGCTGATCGCACGAGCCATCCAGAAGAAGCTGCACGGCCGCCCGAAGCCGAAGGATGCGCAGGAGCGGCTGCGCCTGTATCAGTTCCTCACGCGTCAGGGCTTCACGCCCGCGGCGATCGCCGCCGCGCTCCGCCGGGCAGGCGCGTCCCGCGACGAGGACTGAAGCTCACCGGCCGCCCGAATCGGCTGCAGTCCTGGCAACAAGCGCGATCATCGCGCGAAGAAACCGCTGCCGATGCGGCAGCGGCGCGTAATTCGCCCGTGTGGCGACGGCTCCGGCCCGCTCGTTGTAACGCGTCGTCTTCGTGACCGCGGCGGAGAGGTGCTTCGGATCCAGCCCGAGACGCTGCAATGTTATGACGGCGATGCCATCGCACCTGAGCTCGAGTTCCTGCAGCCTTGCCGTGTCCCCGCGGCTGCGGGCATGCTCGTACTCGTCCCAGACGTAGTCGTGAGCGATCTCGTGCGCGGTGACGGCCCGCAGCTCATCAACGTTCAGCAGCTCCATCGCATCGCGAGAGAACAGCAATACTGTGCGCGCGTACAGGCCGATGGCCGCCTGGGGTCCCACCTCGATGAGGCGGTACTCAAAGTGGTGTTCGCGCTCGTGGAACGCCAGGACGGGGCGGAGTGCCGCGAGCTTCGCCGCGTGGGCGGCCGTGGGCGTCAGTTCTCCTTCTTCCGGAAGGCTGAGGACCACCACTGCCCGCGCGGCCGCGCTCAATGCGGCGGGTCTCTCCTGTCGCAGGAACTCGTCGAAATCCGCTGAACGCGCCTTGAAGTACTCGAACACCGCCCGTGCTCTCGGATTCGTCAATTCGTCCTGCGGCGCGCCGGCTGCGCTCATTCCGGCGGAAGCAGCCAGGCTCGCGGCCAGCGCCATGGACATACGACAGGTCGGGCCAGCCATGCGGCGTGCTCGCTCTGGTCTGCGCGTCGCTCGTGTAGGCCGCCAGCTTCAAGCCGGGCAACCGGCCTTCCCTCCTGTTACCCGAACGGTCAGCCCAAACGGCATCTGCAGAATCCCGCGGAACCGATCCCAGCCCGGGCTGTCCCACAGCTCCATCAGCGCGCTGCCGTTCGGCGCCGCGCCGGTGGGATCGAAGGTGATCCGCCAGGTGCACCCGTCGAGCGCCTCGACCGACACGAGGTCGACGATCGTGTCTCCCTCCCCCGCGTTCGTTGCGAGGAACCGGCCGGCGCCGCTGTATGCGATGAATGCCCGTGCCTCGGCCGCGCCGGCGACTCCGGTAATCTGCTTCACGCGGATGCTGCCCTTGTCGTAGAACGCGTCATATCCCGGATACACGCCCCCGTTCTGTTCGGCGTAAAACAGCGCACGCCGTGTGTTGCTCGCGAAATACAGAGAAAGGTCGCCGGCCGTGATCAATCCAGAGTCCGGCGGTACGACGACGCAAGTCACTCCGGCCACGCCGTGGACGTAGTCGGTCGTGCCGTCCGCGTTGACGCGGCCGTCACTTCGGATCGCGTCCGTGCCGGCGTCACGCATCTGGGCGCGACATGGCCAGTTCGTCGACGTGTTCTTCTTCTGCGCGTTCGCGGCAGGGTTCATGGCGACAACGTTGACCAGGAACGCTGCCGCCGCCGTCACGATGGTGGGTCGGTTCACATTTCCTCCTCGACCGGCGCCTGTGGGAAGGCTCGTCCGGGTTCAGAGGGTAAGAACGCACCGCCCGCATGAGTTGTACGCGGCCTGGCCTGCCGAGGTGTTACGATGGCGGCCTCGATTGCATGGATCACGAACGCCATGACCGCGGCACGGGCGGTGAATGTAGCCGTTCGACCGAATCGTCGCTGGATCTGCTGCTGCGGGCGCAGTCCGGCGATCGAGCCGCTCTGGAAATCCTGTTTGCGCGCTATCTCCCGGCGCTCCGGCGCTGGGCTCACGGTCGGCTACCGCACTGGGCGCGCGATATCGCCGATACGCCCGACCTTGTACAGGACACGCTGCTCCAGACGTTTAAACGGATAGAGCTCTTCTCGCCGGATCGCGAGCACGCCTTGTGGGCGTACCTGCGCCAAGCGGTGATGAACCGCATCCGCGATGAATACCGGCGTGCGGGCGCCCGCCCGCACCGGGCCGAGCTCGACAGTCAGGAGCCGGAACTCGCCCCGTCGCCACTGGAGCACGCCGTGGCCAGCGAGCTCGCCGACAGCTACGACGCGGCGCTGCAGCGGCTGCGGCCAGAGGAGCGCGAGTTGCTGGTCGGCCGGCTGGAGTTGGGCCTCGGCTACGACGAACTGGCGGAAGCCACCGGCCGCCCGACAGCGAACGCCGCGCGATCGGCCGTCGTGCGCGCGCTCGTCCGGCTCGCCGAGGAAATGGGCCATGAGGATCAGTAACAGCGTCGCGCGAATCGCGGAAGCAGTGGCGGATGCAGCGGAGATCGACTGGGATGAGGCGGAGCGGACCGCGACCGACGATCGCGAACGCGCCGTCCTCCGCCGTCTGCGTCGCATCGGCGACACGGCCGCCGCCCGGCGTCTGCTGTCGTCACAATCGCTGCGCCCCGGAAACGACCCCGCGGCGGCCGCGCCGATCTCCCTGCAGGGGCTGCGTTCCGGCGAGCACTGGGGGCATCTGCGCGTGAAGGAGCGCATCGGCGGCGGCGGCTTCGCCGACGTGTACCGGGCGTGGGATACCAGGCTCGATCGGGAGGTCGCGCTCAAGCTGCTCCGGCGCTCCGAAGCGGCGGACGGCGACGGCAGCACGACGATCGAGGAAGGCCGCAAGCTGGCGCGCGTCAAGCACCCGAACGTCGCCATCGTCTACGGTGCCGAGCGGTTTGAGGGCCGTGTCGGTCTCTGGATGGAATTCGTGCAGGGGCGGACCCTCCACGAGATCGTCGGCACCGGCGGTCCGATGAGCACCGGCGAAGCGGCGCTCATCGGCATGGATCTCTGCCGCGCGCTTGCAGCGGTTCACGCCGCCGGTTTGCTGCACCGAGACGTGAAGCCGCAGAACGTGATGCGTGAGCGTGGCGGCCGGACCGTGCTGATGGATCTCGGCACGGCGCATGACATCGCTCGTGGCACCTCCGCGCCAGCCGGCACGCCGATGTTCATGGCGCCCGAACTGTTCGAAGGCTCGCACGAGTCCGCACGCTCCGACATATACAGCGCCGGCGCGGTCCTGTTCTTCCTGACGACCGGCCAATATCCCGTGAACGCCGTGACGCTTGCTGCGATGCGTGAGGCGCACCGGCACGACCGGCGCCGCCATCTCGTCGATCTGAGACCGGACCTTCCGGGGCCATTCGTGGAGGTCGTCGAGCGAGCGATGGACGCGGATCCGCAGCGCCGCTTCGGAACTGCGGGAGAGATGGAGCGGGCGCTGCGGCCAGAGGCGGGGCGCGCTGGCAACCGCTGGCGCCGCGCGCCGCTGACGACCGCGGTCGCTATCGGTCTGATCCTCGGCCTGGCTGCGCTCGGCATCAAAGCATGGCGGTCGATCCGGCCGCAATCGCTGCCGATCGCCAACCTCGAATCGGCGTCCGTCCGCCGCTTTCCTCTTCCGCCGAACTCGTTCTTCTCCAGCATCTCGGCGGACGGACGGTTCATCCTCTACCACGATCAGCGCCGGAACCTTCACGTCATTGAGACCGCGACGGGCCGATCGCGTCCGGTCGTCGAGATCGTGAATGGAGAGGAACCGGCCAGGCGCCAATCCCCTGGAGATGGGACGTTGTCCGCCGACGGTTCGCACGTGGCGTACGCATGGTCTTTCCCCGACGGAAGGCGCGAACTCCGTGCACTGAATATCGACGAGCGATGGCCGAATCCCGGGATGCGGCATGAGCCGAAGACGCTCGTGACCGCCAGACAGCCGGAGTCGCTCACCCCGCTCGAGTGGTCGCGCGATGGCATGCGCATTCTGGCGGCGCAATACCGCGCGGACGGTTCCATGGAACTGTTCCTGGTCCACGTCGACGGCAGCAGGCGTACGCTGCAGACCTTCGAGGCGTTTCGGCCGCGCCGAATCAGTCTGTCGCCAGACGGGCATTTCGTCGTGTACGACCTTCCGGCTGCGCTGCCATCGCCACAGCGTGACCTGTACATCCTCGCAACCGATGGGTCGAGACCAGCTACCGTTCTTCTCGGAGGCGAGGCGAACGACGAGCTGCCGATCTGGTCGGCTGAGGGGACGTCGGTCTTCTTCGTCAGCGACACAGGCGGGGCTATGGCTGCGTGGCGCATGCCGGTGCGGAACGGCATGCGCGCCGGCTCGCCGCGGGAAGTCGCACGCGGCGTGACATCGATCGTGCCAATCGCCGTTACCACTAATGGCGACCTCCATTACCACCTGCAAACAGGCCGCGAAGACGTGTTCCTCGCATCGTTGAACGAGCATTTCGCGCTGACGGCGCCACCGCAGGTACTTGCCGCCGCCACGGATCTGAGCCGTCGAGCGCCGGCGTGGTCTCCGGATGGCCGGACGCTTGCCCACGTCGTGTGGCGCGGTCGCAACCTGTTCGATACAGGCAGCTCGATTCGCCTGATTGACTGGACCAGCGGATCGAGTCGCGAGATTCTTCCGCGTCTCCGGTATTTTGGTGTGGCGCCGATCCACTGGTCGCCCGACGGTCGCAGCCTGCTGGTACGTGGAAGAGGATTCGACGGGCAGGCGGGCTTCTACCGGATCGACGTGAAATCGGGTGAGACGACGCCGATCATTCGCGGCCAGGACGGCACGTTCAGCGTCAACGCCGCTTGGACGGCCGACGGGCGCGAAATGTTGTACTCACGCGGCACGTCGCTGATTGCGCACAACGCAGCCGACCACAGCGAGCGCCTCCTCATCACGATGGAATCGGAGTTCATCAACGCTGTGGCCGCAGCGCCGAACGACGGCAGAGTGGCCGTTTCCGTGGCCTCGCCCGATCGCACGTCGCGGCTGCTCGTCCTGGATCCGGGAGGGACGGTCCGGGAGCTGCACCGTGTTCGTGAAGGCGGAGTCTTTCTGAAGGAATGGACTGCTGACGGAGCCGCCCTGCTTTTCGCCACTCTGATCCCACAGCGGACCGCTCGGCTCGCGTTCGTGCCGGCTGGCGGCGGCCCGCCAATGGACCTGGGCATCGACATCGAGTGGAAGACGATCACCTCGCCGGCCGGCGCGCCCGCATCGATCCGCGCGGACCGTCGGCTCGTCGCGTACTCCAGCGGCGGCAGCTTCTGGGAACAGTGGGTGATGACGGGGGTTGCGCGCTAGGCACACTTCACGATCCGCCGGCGTCAGCCGGCATCTCCGGTCAGCTACAATCACAGGATGCTCTCGCGAGAGATTCGCAGCAGTTTCCTGGACTATTTTCAGCGTCAGGGGCACACGATCGTTGCCAGCTCCTCGCTGGTCCCCGCCGACGACCCCACCCTGCTCTTCACCAACGCAGGGATGAACCAGTTCAAGGATGTGTTCCTCGGCCGCGAAAGGCGCGCGTACAGGCGGGCCACGACGTCGCAGAAGTGCATGCGCGTCAGCGGCAAGCACAACGATCTGGACAACGTCGGCCCGTCGCTGCGGCATCACACATTCTTCGAGATGCTCGGCAACTTCTCCTTCGGCGACTACTTCAAGAAAGAGGCGATTCCGTTCGCGTGGGAGCTGCTGACGGATGTGTGGAAGCTGCCCCCGGATCGCCTGCTGCCGACGGTGTTCCGCGGCGAGGGCGGCATTCCGCGCGACGACGAGGCGTACGAGGTGTGGCGGAAGGTGGTGCCGGCGGATCGCATCGGCGAGCTGGGAGCGAGCGACAACTTCTGGGCGATGGGCGAGACCGGGCCGTGCGGGCGGTGCTCGGAGATCTACTACTACCGCGGCGCCGAGGTGCCGTGCGATGCCGAACGGCGCGGCGACGGCTGCCGCGGGCTCGAGTGCGACTGCGACCGCTACGTCGAGATCTGGAACAACGTCTTCATGGAATTCGATCGCCAGCCGGACGGCGCGCTGAATCCGCTGCCGGCGCCGTCGATCGACACGGGCATGGGCCTCGAGCGGGTCACGGCGGTCATCCAGGGCAAGCTCTCGAACTACGACACCGACGTCTTCGCGCCGCTCCTCGCGGCGATCGGCCAGCGCGCGCGGCGCCCGTACGGCGCGTCGTTCGACGATCCGGCGGACGTGTCGATGCGCGTCATTGCCGATCACATGCGCGCCACGACGTTCCTCATCGGTGACGGTGTCGTGCCGTCGAACGAGTGGCGCGGCTACGTGCTGCGCAAGATCATGCGGCGGGCGATGCGGCACGGCAAGAAGCTCGGCTTCACGGATCCGATTCTCCACGAGCTCGTCGACGTGCTGGTCGACGAGATGGGCGGCGCCTATCCGGAGCTGAAGAACGGACGCGACGCGATCGTTCGTGTCATCCGCTCCGAAGAAGACCGGTTCGACGCGGTGCTGACGGCGGGGCTGCCTCGGCTCGAGGACGCGCTCGACCGCGCGGCCGCCAGCGATCGCATCCTGCCCGGAGACGAGGCCTTCCGCCTCTACGACTCGCTCGGCGTCCCGCTCGACTTCATGGAGGATCTCGCCGGCCAGCGCGGCATCACGGTCGACCGTGCCGGGTACGAGCGGGCGATGGAGGGGCAGCGCCTGAAGGCGCGGGCCGGCAGCGCCTTCAAGACGAAGGCGGCGGACGTCGCCTGGAGCTGGGACGGCGATCTCGACAAGGAGCTCGAGCAGATCGGCGATCGCTTCGAGGGCTACACAACGACACGGGTCGCTGACGTGCCGGTCGTCGCGCTGTTCGACGAGTCCGGCCGGGCCGTGGAATCGCTGGCCGCCGGTTCGCGCGGATACGTCGCGCTCGAACGCACGCCGTTTTATCTCGAAGCGGGCGGACAGGTATCGGACACCGGCACGATCTCCTCGCCCGATGGCGAGGCGCGTGTCGTCGGGATCACGCGCTATGGTCGCTGGCCGCGGCTGCACCAGGTCGAGGTGACGTCCGGGTCGCTTCCGCGCCGGCAGATCGTGACGGCCGAAGTGATCGACGACGTGCGCGACGCGACGCGGCGGCATCACACGGCCACGCACCTGTTGCACGCGGCGCTCCGCCAGGTGCTCGGCACGCACGTCAAACAGGCAGGATCGCTCGTCGCGCCCGACCGGCTGCGATTCGATTTCGTGCACTTCTCGCCGCTCACCCGCGAGCAGATCGAGGAGATCGAGCGGATCGTCAACGAGCACATCGTCAGAAACGTCGCGGTGCAGACGGAGATCAGCACGCCCGAGGAGGCGGTCGCGCGAGGCGCGATGGCGCTGTTCGGCGAGAAATACGGCGACCGCGTGCGAGTCGTCTCGGTGCCGGGCTTCAGCATGGAATTGTGTGGCGGCACCCACGTGCGGGCGACGGGCGATATCGGGCCGTTCGTGATCACGGAAGAGAGCGGTGTCGCCGCGGGCGTTCGCCGCATCGAAGCGCTGACGGGACAGGCGGCGATCGAATGGATGCAGCGGCAGCGCGCCGCGTTCGACGGCGTCCTCGGCGCGCTGAACACCACGGACGCGCAGGCGCCGGACGCGGTCCACCGGCTGCAGGCGGACGTCAAGCGTCTCGCCCGGGAGGTCGAGCAGTTGAAGACGAAGCTTGCGCTCGGCGGCGGCGGCACGACCGCGGCCGGGAGCGATCAGCCGGTCGACGTCGGCGGCGTGAAGCTCGTGACGAAGCGCGTCTCGGGCATCGAGCGCAGCGGCCTCCGAGCGATCGCCGATTCACTTCGCGATCGAATCGGCAGCGGCGTCGTCGTGCTGGCCTCCGAGAGCGACGGCAGGGTGGGACTGCTCGTCGCGGTCACGAAGGATCTGACCGGCCGGGTGCAGGCCGGACGCATGGTGAAAGCGCTCGCCCCGATCGTCGGCGGGGGCGGCGGGGGGCGGCCGGACTTCGCGGAGGCCGGCGGCAAGGACCCGTCGAAGATCGACGAGCTGCTGTCCCGGGCGCCGGACGTGCTCCGGAACCTCCTCTAAGGTGAGGGCCGGCCGTGGCCGGCCCACTGCGAAAACCGAAATCCGCCATTCAGTTTTGGCACGCCCGCGCCGATATAGCGACCGTAAGTCGTTGAAAACGCGAGGCACCGCCCTTGCCTTGTCGAGCAGGCGGATTCGCGGTAAACTGCTGACCCTTAACCCTTTTTGATGAGTTCGAAGCCTCTGGCCGTCGCGCTGGCGTTCTGCGGGTTGGTGGCCGGTGCGGCTCCCGCCGAGGCGCAGCTCTACGCCTGGCGTGACGACAACGGCCAGCTCGTGGTGTCGGACCGCAAACTGAATGAGTCCGCGACGACTTACGCCGTCCGAGGCGCAACGCAGTTTCGCTCCACCCGTCCGGTTGTCGCCGGCCGTGGCGCGGGGTACGACGCGCTGATCAGCGAACACGCGGCGGCGAACGACGTGAATCCGGATCTCGTTCGCGCCGTCATCCAGGCGGAGTCGGCGTTCGACCCGAACGCGCGCTCGCCGAAGGGCGCGATGGGGCTGATGCAGTTGATGCCGGGGACAGCGGCGGAGCTCGGCGTCCAGAACCCCTACGACCCGGCCGAGAACATCTCCGGCGGCGTGCGGTATCTGAAGCAGCTGCTGACCCGCTTCGGCTCGGACGTGAAGCTTGCGCTCGCCGCATACAACGCCGGTCCCGCGGCGGTCGACAGATACGGCACGGTCCCGCCGTACCGCGAGACCCGCGACTACGTTCGCCGCATCAGCAAATCGGCAAGCACCGCAACGTCTGCCGCCCCGCCAACCAAGGTCTATCGCATCATCGAGATCGTCGACGGCCGAGAAGTCCCGCGCTACTCCACCGTGCCGTCCCCCGGCGCGGAGCTCGTCACCGCTCGATAACGCCCCTCCCGCAACCATTTCACCGATCGGTCCGTCAAAGATGTATCCGTTTGTGATATAGCTGTCACGGACCTATGGCGCGACGCCCCGATCCACCCCTCGCGAGCTTCCTGCCGCTGACGCCGGCAATCGTCCACATCCTGCTCGCCGTGGCTGACGAGGACCGTCACGGCTACGCCATCATGCAGGAGGTTGCGAGCCTCACCGACGGCGCCATGCAGATGGGGCCGGGGACGCTCTACGGCACCATCAAGCGCATGCTGGCCTCGGGTCTGATCGAGGAGGCCGACGAGCGGCCAGACCCCGAGTTGGACGACGAACGCCGCCGGTACTACCGCGCGACGCCGCTGGGACGGCGCGTATTGAAGGCGGAGACGGCGCGGATGGCCGCGCTCGTCGCGGCCGCGCGCGCGAAGAAGGTGACGCCGTGACGCGCCGCCTCATCAGGTCGCTCTATGCTCTCGTGCTGTATCTCTACCCCGCCTCGTTCAGGCGTGAGCATGGCCGTGAGATGCGTCAGTTCGTGTCGGCCGGTCTCGCGCACAGCAGCCACTCGACGACGTTTGTGCGGCACGTGATCGTCGACGTTCTGACGTCGGTGCCGCGCGAGTGGCTGCGCGCCGCATTGCGCCGCCGGGCGACAGCGCGCCGCTCGCCCGTTCCAACACGATCGAGAGAACCCATGACGACCGTATTGAACGATCTGCGTTACAGCGTGCGTCTGCTGGCGAAGACACCCGGCGTGACGGCCGCCGCAGTCGTCACCCTGGCGCTCGGCATCGGCGCGAACACGGCATTTTTCAGCCTCGCGGAAGCGACCCTGCTGCGACCCATCAAGGTTGCCGATCCCCGCAGCCTTGTCGTCTTCACCTGGTCGTCGTCGGTGCCAGACTTCCGTGAGTACGTCGATCGCACCGACGTCTTCAGCGGGACGACGGCCATTGGCGGCGCCGGCCGCCTGAGCGTCACAGTCGATGGCGGCACGGAGCTGACGTCGGGAGCGTTCGCCGCGGGCAACCTTTTCGACGTCCTCGGCGTGCCCGCGCTCCACGGGCGCACGCTGCAGCGTTCAGACGACGTCGCGGGAGCGACGCCCGTTGCGGTCATCAGCCACGCTTACTGGCTGAAGCGATTCGGCGGATTGCAGTCCGTGATCGGGCGCGCGATCCGGATCAACAACTCGCCGGTCACCATCGTCGGCGTGGCGCCGCGGCATTTCCGCGGCATCAGCCTCCTGTCGTCACCGTCCCTGTATCTGCCGATTACCACCGCGCCGGCGATTCGCACCGGCTTCTTCGCGCGCATCGATGCCACCAACAATCGCAACTTCGTGTGGCTGCGGGTCGTGGGGCGGCTGCGCGACGGCGTTGGCATCGAGCAGGCCGCGGCGACCGTGGAAGCGATGTACCGCCAGCAGCACCCGCCGCCGCCCGGACGAGTCCCGGAAAAGCTCCGCCTGATGCCGCTCACGACGACGGCACTGGGCGGCGACGCGCCGCTCGTCAGGCGCTTCGTGATGCTCCTGCTCGGCGTCGTGTCGTTGACGCTGCTGATTGCGTGCGCGAACGTTGCGAACCTGCTCCTCGCCCGTGCAGCCGCGCGGCGGCGGGAGATGGGCGTGCGGCTCGCGCTCGGCGCGACGCGCGCGCGGATCGTCCGGCAACTGCTGACCGAAAGCCTGCTGCTCGCGGTGCTCGGCGGCGCCGCCGCCATCGCTGTCGCCCGTGTCACGCTAGGGCTTCTCTCCGCGTATCGTCTCCCCGGCGGCATTCCGATCGAAGGACTCGATCTGTCAATCAACATGATTGCTCTGTCGGCGACGGCCGCTCTGTCAACCTTGACCGGCCTGATATTCGGGATCGTTCCGGCGCTGCGCGCATCGAGGACCGGATTGCTCCAGGCGGTGCGCGAGGGCTCGCGCACGACGACGGCACGCAGCCGCATGCGCACGTCGCTGGTAGCCGTGCAGGTCGCACTCGCGCTGGTTCTGCTCGTCGGCAGCGGCCTCTTCCTTCGCAGCCTTGTCAACGCCGTTCGCAAGCCGCTCGGATTCGACGCCACCGGCGTCGTCAGCGCCTCCGTCAATCTCGGTCTCGCGCGCTATTCGGAGACCAGGGCCGTTGAGTTCTACCGGTCGTCGCTCGAGCGGGTGACGTCGATGCCGGGCGTGACCGCTGCGGCATGGACGAACCTCGTGCCCACCGTCGATCTGATGATGTGGAGGGTCGACATCGACGGCTACCAGCGCAAGGCTGACGAGGAGATGACCGTCAACGCGGCTCACGTCGGTTCGGGATTCTTCCGGACCGTTGGCACGAGGCTGCTCGCCGGCCGCGAGTTTCAACCGACGGACGCATCACGTGAGCTGGTCGGCGTCGTGAACCAGACCGCAGCTCGCAAGTACTGGCCCGGCCGCAGCCCAATCGGCGGGCGCGTGAAGATGCGTGGAGGCTGGCTGACGGTCGTTGGCGTCGTCGAAGATACGGTGCAGCAGCTCGAAGAAACACCTTCGCCATTCCTCTACCTCTGCTTCGATCAGTGGCTCTCCGGCCCGTCGACGGTGGGCCTCGACCCTGTGCACCTGTTCGTGCGAACCACCGCGGATGCGGAGCTGTTCGTTCCGATGCTGCGCGGTCAGCTGCAGTCGATCGAGCCCGAGCTGCCGCTCTATGACGTGCAGCCGTTTGCGCGCCGCGTGGAGGCGCTGACGATGCCGCAGCGGATGGGCGTGGCGCTGTTCGGCGTCTTCAGTGTGCTGGCCTTGACACTGGCGTCAATCGGGATCTACGGCGTCGCCTCATACGTCTCGGCGCTGCGCACGCGGGAAATCGGCATCCGGCTCGCTCTCGGCGCTCGCCGCCCGGAGATCCACCGCTTGGTGCTGCGGCAGGGCCTCATTCCGGTCGCCGTCGGGATCGCCGCGGGCATCGCCTTGGCGCTGATTGGCGGCCGCGCCGCGTCCCGATTCCTCTATGGCGTCAGGCCGGCCGATCCGGTCACGTTCGCCGCCGTAGCCACGCTGCTGGCGCTCTTCGCCCTGCTCGCGACGTATGGACCGGCACGGCGTGCCGCGCGCGTCGATCCCGTCGTAGTCTTGAGGGATGAGTGAGACGGTCCGGCTCGATATCTGGCTGGATGTCGCCTGTCTCTTCAAGACGCGCTCGGAGGCGCAGAAGGCCTGCAAGGGCGGCAAGGTCGACGTCAACGGCCAGTCCGCCAAGCCTCACCGCGAAATCCGACCCGGAGACGAGATCGTCATCACGCGGCCCATGGGCCGTCGTCAGCGCGTGAAAGTCAAGGCGATCGCGGACAAGCACGTCGCGAGGGCTGCAGCGCGCGAGCTCTACGAGGACCTCACGCCGCCGCCGACGCCGGAGGAAGTCGAGATGCGGCGGCTCGAGCGCCTGCACCGATCGATGATGCGCGCGGCCGGAACGCCCGATAAACGCGAGCGCCGCGCGCTGCGCCGGCTGAAGGAAAACCGGTAAGGATGGTATAATCAGCGGTTTGTAACTGTCGCCGGAAGGGGTGCAGGGCCCCCCGCGATTCCAAGCAAAGGACCGAAGCACTGTGGCCAGTCACGCATCCGCGCTCAAAGCGCATCGCCAGAACGTCAAACGCCGGGAGCACAACCGGCAGTTCCGCTCGCGCCTGCGCTCGGCGCTGCGCGCCATCCGCGCGGCCGTCGATTCGGGGACGCCGGACGACGTGAAGGACGCGCTGCGCAATACGATTTCGCTCGTCGACAAGATGGCCGGCAAGGGCGTCATCCACCGCAACGCCGCCGCCCGCTACAAGTCGCGCCTGTCGAGCCGCGCCGCCAAGAAATCAGCGGCGGCATAGCTCGACGACGAGCCGTTCCAGAAGGACGCGCGGATCGCCGCCCGAGCTCTTGAGCTCCTGGTCGGTGCGAAACAGCGCGTCGATCGCCCGCGGCAGCCGGTGGGGATCGGCTTTCGAGAGCCGTTCCCGCACCACCCACGCCAACTGCCCCAGTACCTTGTAGGCAACGGCGCCCGCCTCCATCGTCAGCGCCAATTGCTTCAGCGCTTCCGCGGTGTTGCCGCGCTCGATGGCGTTCGTCACCGCCCAGTCGTCCTGCGCCGTCTCGGCGCTGACGACCTCCTGCACGTCGCGCAGCTCGATCTTCGGCTTACCCGCGGCGTACAGCAGCAGACGCTCGATGTCGCCGCGCAGCGTGGCGATGTCGGTGCCAGCCCGCTGCGCGACCAGCCGTGCGGCGGCAGGGTCGATCTGCTGCCCGGCGTTGGCCGCCGCCTGGCGAACGAGCTGATCGGCGATGCGCGCAGCATCGCGCAGATCGGTCTTCGCGTCCTTTCCCGCCTTGAGCCCCCAGCACTCGACGATCGTCGCTGACTTCTGGAGCGTCTTGTACAGCTTCCGCGTACGGTCCACGTCTGACGCCACGATGACGAGGGTCGTCTGCGGCTCGGGCTGGCGCACGTAGGCTTCGAGCGCGTCGGCGGGCGCCGGCGGTTCGCCTTCGTCGGCATCTGTGGGCCGCTCCTCCTCTTCCATCGGTTTGCCGCGTCGCTTCGGCTTGAGGATGCGCTCACCCCGGAGCACGACGACCACGCGTCGATCGCCGAGCATCGGCAGCGTGCGCGCGGCCTCGACGATCGCCGCAGGCGTCGCCGACTTCTCCCCCGCATACAGCCGTTCGCTGTTGAACGCGCGCAGCTCGTCCTCGACGAGCGCGGTGATGTCCGCCGTCAGGTTCGACATCTCCGCACCGTCATCGCCGATGATCAGATAGACGGGTTCCGGCTTGCCGGCCGCGAGCTGCTTCCGAACGGCGGATGGTGTGGCTGCTGGCATCGGCGATCAGCGGGCCGCGACAACGACAGCGGCCCGGCGCGGCTCGTCTGGCAGCACCTCTAAAACGCTTCGGTGATGGCGCTGACGATGGCGCGGGCGAACTCGGTGCCGAGGCGATCGAGCGCGTTCGCGTCCTGGCCGAAGAAGGTCGCGATGTCGGCGCTGCCGACGTTGCCCACCTCGAACTCGTCGCGGAACTGCAGCGCGGGGTTGGTCCAGAGGACCTTGTTCGCCTTGAGATCCGTGAATTCGAGCTTCGCCGTGATGATGACGGCGTAGCGCGTCGCCTGCTGGTTCTGATTGAACGCGGCCGGCTGCAGCGTGACGCTGGTGATCTCGCCGATGAGCACCGCGTCGACCTCGGATTTCCTGTCGACCGCGGTGAACTTGCCGCGGCTCACGAACTCCGTCCGGACCTTCTCGGTCAGAATGCGGTCCGCCTCGATGAGGGCCGAGTTGTTCACGAACAGCGGAATGCCGATCGTCCGGATGTATTCCGGCAGGAACGAGCCACGGCCGGCCAACGAGTACCCGCACGCATTCAGCGCGAGCAGGCTGAGAACGACGAGCGACGATCGAAGAATGTTCTTCATTTCACCACGATATTGACCAGCCGGCCGCCGGCGACGACGACCTTGACCACCGTCTTCCCTTCCAGGTACTTCAGGACGTGCGGATCGGCGACCGCGAGCTCACGCAGCCGATCTTCAGACGTGTCGGCCGGCACCGTCAGTCGGCCGCGAACCTTTCCGTTGACCTGCACCGGGACGACAATCTCCTCCGCCTTCGCAACCGCTTCGTCGAACGGCGGCCAGCCCGCGGCGACGATACCGCCGGCGTGGTCCAGCATCTCCCAGAGCTCCTCGGCCATGTGCGGGGCGAAGGGAGACAGCATGCGGACGAGCGCCTCGATCGACTCCTTCAGCACCGCCACCGTCGCCGGGCGCTCGACGACGCCAATCGTCGCGACATCCTCGGCGCCGCGGCCCACGCGCAGGCACTCCGTGTGGGCGCAGAACGCGTAGAGCTCGTTGACGAGCTCCATCATGCCGGACACCGCGGTGTTCAGGTGGACGCGCGGATCGAGATCGAGCGTGACGCGCCGGATCGTGTCGTGCGTCTTGCGGCGCAGCGCGCGCTCGACATCGTTCAGCTCGAGCGTACCCGGATCCGGAATGCCTTCGCCGCCGATTGTCTCCGCGAGCTGCTCAACGAGCCGCCACACCCGCGCCAGGAACCGGAAGCTGCCCTCGAGGCCCGCGTCGGTCCACTCGACTTCCTTCTCCGGCGGCGCCACGAACATGACGTAGAGGCGCAGCGCATCCGCGCCGTACTTCTGGATCATGTCGTCCGGATCGACCACGTTCCCCTTCGACTTCGACATGACCTGGCCGTTATTGAGCACCATGCCCTGCGTCAGCAAGCGCGTGAACGGCTCGTCCAGGTTGGTCATGCCGATGTCGCGGAACACGCGGCAGAAGAAGCGCGAGTAAATGAGGTGGAGTATCGCGTGCTCAACGCCGCCGCTGTAGAAGTCCACGGGGCCCCAATAGGCGACCTTGTCGGGATCGAAGGGCAGTGCGTCGTTCTTCGAATCACAGAAGCGGAAGAAGTACCACGACGAGTCGACGAACGTGTCCATCGTGTCCGTCTCGCGCCGCGCCGGAGCGCCGCACTGCGGGCACTTCGTGTTGACGAACTCCGGGATGTGCGCGAGCGGCGAGTCACCGCGGCCGCTGAACTCCACGACCTTCGGCAGCATCACGGGCAACGCGTCCATCGGCACCGGCACCATGCCGCACGCGTCGCAATACACGACCGGGATTGGTGTTCCCCAGTAGCGCTGGCGGGAGATGCCCCAGTCCTTCAGCCGGTACTGCACGGTGCGTTCGCCGATGCCGCGGGCTTCCGCGTCCGCGCTCATCTTCGCAATCGCGTGATTCGACGGCAAGCCGTCGTATGGACCGGAGTTCACCATCGTGCCCGGACCGTCGTACGCCTCGGTGATGGTGTTGCCGTCCAGCGCCGTCCCCTCCGGTTGCACGACGATCGTCACCGGCAGGCCGTACTTGCGGGCGAACTCGAAGTCGCGCTGATCGTGGCCGGGCACACCCATCACCGCGCCGGTGCCGTACTCGATCAGCACGAAATTGGCGACCCAGATCGGCACTGGCTGCTTCGTGAACGGATTGATTGCGGTGCGGCCGGTGTCGAACCCTTCCTTCTCCACTTCGCCGGTCATGCGCGCCGTGCGGTCTTGCGCCTGGAAGCGCTGCATGTTGGCGCGGAACCCCTCGGCGCCAGGCTCCGCGCTCCACGCCTGGACGAGTGGATGCTCGGGCGCGAGCAGCAGGAAGTTGGCGCCGTAGATCGTGTCGAGGCGCGTGGTGAAGACTTCGATCGCTGATCGCTGATCGCTGATCGCTGATCGCCGATCGCCGATCGCTGATCGCTGTTCGCTGATCGGCCGCCGGCAGGTGAAAGCTCGAACGTAACGCGCGCGCCTTCGGATCGTCCGATCCAATTGCGCTGCATCGTCAGCACCTTCTCGGGCCAGTCGGGCAGCCGCTCCGTCGCTTCGAGCAGCTCGTCGGCGTAGTGCGTGATGCGGAAGAACCACTGCTCGAGATCGCGAGTGATCACGACCGAGCCGCACCGCCAGCAACCGCCGTTGACGACCTGCTCGTTCGCAAGAACCGTGTTGCAGCTCGGACACCAGTTGACGCTCGAGCGCTTGCGGAACGCGAGGTCGCGCTCGAGCATCTTCAGGAACAGCCACTGGTTCCACTTGTAGTAGTCGGGCAGGCAGGTCGCGATCTCGCGCTCCCAGGCGTAGCTGATCCCCAGGCGCTGGAGCTGCCCTTTCATGTGCTCGATGTTCTCGAGCGTCCAGGTCTCGGGATGGGTACCGTGCTTGATCGCGGCGTTTTCCGCCGGCAGGCCGAAGGCATCCCAGCCAAACGGGTGCAGGACGTTGAAGCCGCGCATCCGTTTCAGCCGCGCGACGACGTCGCCGATCATGTAGTTGCGGACGTGTCCGACGTGGGCGTGGCCCGACGGGTACGCGAACATCTCGAGGCAGTAGAACTTCGGCTTGCCCGGGTCCTCAGACACTTCGAATGCGCGGGACGACCGCCATCGTTCCTGCCACTTCTTCTCGATTGTCTGCGGTTTGTACTCGCGCACGATCCCGAAATTATATCCCACGCCAGTAGAGCGACTGGGACGCGCGCACCTGCTCGAGCGCACGCTCGCCGCGCGCGGCGGAAACCGTCCCGGTTTTCGCCTTCTCCGTTGTTACACCCTGCAGCACGAGGAACGCAGCCTCGAGGCAGGCGGCGAGCGCCGTGAGCTCGTAGCCGCCCTCGGTCACGAGCGCCAGCGCGCCGTGACGATCCGCGACTTCCTTCACCTGGGCGATGACGGCCGCGTAGCCCGGCGCCGTGACGCGCATGGACGCGAGGGGATCGCGCTCGTGCGCGTCGAACCCGGCGGAGATGAGCGTCAGCTCCGGCTTGAACGCGTCGACGATCGGCACGACGGCGGCACTGTAGACGAGATCGTAGTCGGCGTCCGTGGCGCCGGCTTCGAGCGGCACGTTCAGCGTGTAGCCGGCCCCGCGCGCGATGCCGACTTCATCGGCCGCGCCGGTGCCCGGATAGAACGGATACTGGTGCGTCGACGCGTAGAGCACGCGTGGATCGTCGTAGAACATCCACTGCGTGCCGTTGCCGTGATGGACGTCGATGTCGATGACGGCGACGCGCTGCAGCCCGCGTGCGAGCGCCGCGGCGGCGGCGACGGCGACATTGTTGAAGAGGCAGAAACCCATCGCGCGGCTGGCCTCCGCGTGATGGCCCGGCGGCCGCACCAGGGCGAACGCCGGCTCGCGATGGTCGAGCGCATGCTGGGCCGCCTGCACGGCCGCACCGGCGGCCAGGAGCGAGATCTCGTACGACTCGGGCGACGTGTAGGTATCGGCGTCCAGCATGACGCCTTTGCCGGCCGTGGCCTCGATGCGATCGACGTACGCCGTGTCGTGCACGCGCGTGAGCTCGTCGCGCGCCGCCGGCCGGGGCGGTGCCGTCGCCCCTCCACGCACCATCCAGCGCGACGCCACCGCGTCGAAGACATGCGCGCGCTCCGGCCGCTCCGGATGTCCCGGTGGCGTGACGTGCTCGTCGAACCGCGGGGAGGTGATCAGCAGCATTGTCACGAAGGGGTCAGGTCTTGAATCATCACTTTTTCGGGCACACACCAGAGAAAAAGTGATGATTCAAGACCTGACCCCTTCCAGCATCAGGGCGGCGCGCGCCTCGAGCGACGCAAGCGCGCTCTCGAGCTGGCGACGTGCGTCCTCGATTGTACTTTCTGCCGTGTCCGGCACTTCAATCGGCGGCCCGACGGCCATCGCCACGCGGCTGAACGGCTTCGGAATCTGCGTCGCGTCCCAGCTCCTCATCGTCCAGTGGCGCTCCGCCTCGACGTGGAACGGCAGCAACGGGTTGCCCGTCGCGCCGGCGAGCCAGACGGCGCCCGGCTGCGCCACGCGGGCGGGGCCGCGCGGGCCATCCAGGGTGAAAGCGGCCGGACGGCCGCTCGCCATGTCGCGCTTCAACTGCACGAGCGCGCGCACCCCGCCCCTCGACGTCGATCCGCGCGCCGTGCCGTAGCCGAACCGGCAGATGATGCGCGCGATCCACTCGCCGTCGAAGTTCTCGCTGGTCATGACGATGATGCCGCGGCGCTGCCAGAAGATCGTCGCGGGAAGAATGCGGCCGTGCCAGAACGCGAAAATCGGCTGCCGGCCGGAATCGACGATCGCGTCGTGATGCTCGACGCCCTCGACGCTCCAGCGCAGCGTTCGGCCGAGGAAGGCAATGAGGGGGTAGCCCGCACCAGCGATGAACGAGGCCTGCACTCGCTGAGATCGCGTGAGCCGCACGCTTTACATGCCTTCGTAGTGCGGGCCGCCGCCGCCTTCAGGTGGGACCCAGTCAATGACCTGGTACGGGTCCATGATGTCGCAGGTCTTGCAGTGCACGCAGTTCGACGCGTTGATCTGCAGCGTCTTCGTGCCGTCGTCTCCGTCGACCATCTCGTAAACGTTCGCCGGGCAGAAGCGCGTGCACGGGTTGCCGTACTCCTCGCGGCAGCGCGTGCGGCAGATATCCGTGTCGTGGACGAGCAGGTGCGAGGGCTGGTCCTCGGCGTGCCGCGTGCCGGAGTAGTGGACGTTCGTCAGGCGATCGAACGTCAGCTTGCGATCGATACGAACGGGATTCACCGTGGCTGCCGGGTCGGGACGACCGTCACGGTAGTAATCGCCGACCTTCGCGACGCGCTCGTAGCCGGCGTGCGCCGGCATCGGATCGCGGTACCACCAGCCCTTGGTCACGAGCGACAGGCCTGAATACGCCATGCCGGCCAGCAGGCCGTAGCTGAAGCTCTGATGCACGTTGCGGACGGGATACAACTCGCCGCGCACGTCGCTCGCGTTGATCGCGTCCTCGTAGCGCTTGAGTCGCGCGGCGCTGGCGTCGCCGGCGCGCACGGCGTCGAACGCGGTTTCGGCCGCCAGCATGCCGGTGCGCATCGCGAGGTGCACGCCTTTGAGCCGCATCGAGTTCATGAACCCGCCGGCGTCACCGGCGATCAGGACGCCGTCCGCGTAGACGCGCGGAATGGTGTGCCAGCCGCCTTCCGGCAGCGCCTTCGCGCCGTAGCGCACCATCTGGCCGCCGTCGAGCAGCGCGGAGACGAGCGGGTGCCGCTTGAAGTGCTGGAAGGTGACATGCGGGTCGAACATCGGGTCGCGGTAGTCGAGCCCGGTGACGAACCCGACCGACAGCACGCCGTCGGGCATCGCGTAGATGAACCCGCCGCCGAATTCCTCCATCCGCAGCGGGTAGCCCATCGTGTGGACGACCGTCCCCGGCGCGATGCGATCCTTGGGGACCTCCCACAGCTCCTTGATGCCAATCGCATAGAGCTGCGGCGAACGCCCCTCGTCCAGCGCCAGGCGGCGCACCAGCGCCTTCGTCAGATTGCCGCGGACGCCGTCGGCCAGAATCGTCACCTTCGCGCGAACGTCGACGCCGGCTTCGAACGTCGACTTCGGCTGGCCGTGCTTGTCGATCCCGCGATCGCCGGTGCGGACGCCGACGACACGGCCGTCCTCGAACAGGACCTCGGTCGCTGAAAAGCCGGCGAACAAGTCGATGCCTTCCGCCTCGACGAGGCCGCCGAGCCATTTCACGAACCGGTTGAGCGAGATGATGTAGTTGCCGTGATTGCGCAGCGGCGGCGGCGTGATCGGGAATCGCACTTTGCCCGAACGCGTCAGGAAGTAGACGTCGTCGTCGTGCACTTCCACCGCGAGCGGCGCGCCCTTCTGCGCGAAGTCGGGGATGAGAAGGCGCAGCGCCGAGGGGTCCAGCACGGCGCCGGAGAGCATGTGCGCACCCGCCTCGCGCGCCTTGTCCAGCACGGCGATCGCGAGCGGCTCTCCGCCCTTTTCTTTCTGCAACTGCGCGAGACGCAACGCCGCCGACATCCCGGCGGGCCCGCCGCCGACGATCAGGACGTCGACTTCGAGGGTCTCACGTTCCAAAGGGCGCCTATTTCTGCAGCTCGGCGATCAGCGCCGGAACGACTTCGAACAGATCGCCGGCGATGCCGTAGTCGGCGATCTCGAAGATCGGCGCCTCGGCGTCCTTGTTGATCGCGACGATCGTCCGCGATCCTTTCATGCCGACCAGGTGCTGAATCGCGCCGGAGATGCCGAGCGCGATGTACAGCTTCGGAGCGACGGTCTGTCCCGAGCTGCCGATCTGCCGGTCCATCGGCAGCCAGCCGGCGTCGCAGATCGGACGCGATGCCGCGATCTCGGCACCGAGCGCTTGTGCGAGCTGTTCGACCAGCTTGAGATGCTCCTGCGCCTTGATGCCGCGGCCGACGGCGACGATGCGCTCGGCCTGCGACAGATCGACGGCCTGCTTCGCCTCTTTGAACGGCGCCTCGGGCTTTTGTCGAATCGCACCGGCATCGATCGTCACGGACGCTTTTCGCACGGCTACCGGGGACGCGCCGCGCGTGGCCGCATCACCTCTGAACGCGCCGATCTGGATCGTCACGAGATGCGGCGCGGCGCCTTCGACCACCACGTCCGCGTTCAGTTTGCCCTGGAACACGGGCCGGACGAACGAGACCGCCTCTTGATCCTTCTTGATTGTCGTTACGTCGGTAACGAGCGGGCGCCCGATGCGTGCCGCCAGGGCCGGCGCGAAATCGCGCGTCTGGTACGTGTGCGGCAGCAATACGAGGTCCGGTTTCTCCTGCTCGATCAACGCCGCGTACGCCGCCACCCATCCGTCCGCCGTATATTCCTTCAGCGCGCCGTCGTCCACGACGACGACCTCGTCCACCTGTGCGGCGGCCAGCTCGCTGGCGACGGCGTCGACGCCCGAACCGGCCAGCGCGAGCTTGATCGTCCCGCCCGCCTGCTGGGCGGCGGCAATTGTTTCCCACGTCGCGCGATTGAGGCGTCCGTCGCGCTGTTCGGCAACCACCAGGATCGTCACTGGATTACCCTCGCATCCTCGCGGAGCCGCTTGACGAGCTCCTTCCCCGCGTCGGCGGCGCCGCCGGCGATCATCTGCGTCTTCTTGCCTTTCTCGGGGAAGTAGACGCTGGCGATCCGCTGCATCGGCTGCGGCAGGCTGGCGGGGGGCACGCGCCGGATTTCCTTCTTCTTGGCCGCCATGATGCCCTTCAGCGTCGCGTAGCGAAGCTGGTTGATGCCGCTCTGGATCGTCAGCAGTGCGGGCAGCGGCAGCGAGACCCACTGGAACCAGCCGCCTTCGAGCTCGCGCTTGACGCGCAGGCCGTCCTGGCTGGCCTGAACCTCCATGATGATCGTCGCGTGCGGGATGCCGAGCCGCTCGGCGAGCACGACGCCGACCTGGCCGAAGCCTTGATCGTCGGACTGGAGGCCGGTGAGCACGAGGTCGAATTTCTCCTCGCGGATGGCGTCGGCGAGCGCACCGCCGACGACGGCCGCTTCGGCCGCGGCGAACTGGTCGGCCTCGACGTGAATCGCGCGGTCGGCGCCGCGGGCCAGCGCCTCGCGGATCACCTGCGTCGCGCGCGCCGGACCTGCCGAGCAGACGACGACCTCGCCGCCGTGCTTCTCCTTGAGGCGCAACGCCTCTTCGAGCGCGTAGGCGTCCGGCTCGTTCAGCTCGAAGCTGGCGTCCTGATCGCGGATCCAGGTCTTCTGGTCGTTCACGCGCAGCTGCCACTCGCGCGTCACGACCTGCTTGATGCAGACGGCGATTTTCATGATGAAGAAGGACTCGAAGACTGAGACAAGCCCACGGGCGGCTCGCGCCGATCACGAAGGCACGAAGCCACGAAGGCACGAATCAAGAACTTCGAGGTTTCGTATCTTCGTGTCTTCGTGTCTTCGTGTTGGCCGGAGGCCATATCGTTACTCAGTGTATCTCTTGAACAGGAGCGCGCCGTTCGTGCCGCCGAACCCGAACGAGTTCGACAGCGCATACTCGATCTTCCCTTCGCGCTTGGCGTTGGGCACGTAGTCGAGGTCGCACTCGGGATCCGGCGTGTCGTAGTTGATCGTCGGCGGCAGCGTCTGGTGCTTGACGGCAAGCGCCGTGATGCCCGCCTCGAGGCCGCCGGCCGCGCCCAGCAGATGCCCCGTCATCGATTTCGTCGACGACACGGCGAGCTTGTAGGCGTGATCGCCGAACAGCCGCTTGATCGCGAGCGTCTCCAGCTTGTCGTTGAACGGCGTCGACGTGCCATGAGCGTTGATGTAGTCGACCTGCGACGGCTGGATCCCCGCTTCGGCCAGCGCGTTTTGCATGACGCGCATGCCGCCGTCGCCATCTTCCGACGGCGCGGTGATGTGATACGCGTCTCCAGACATCCCGTAGCCGACGAGCTCGGCGTAGATCGGCGCGCCGCGCCGCTTCGCGAACGCCAGCTCTTCGAGAATGACGACGCCGGAGCCTTCGCCCATGATGAAGCCGTCGCGATCCTGATCGAACGGGCGGCTCGCACGGTGCGGCTCGTCGTTGCGCGTCGACAGCGCCCGCATCGCCGCAAATCCGCCGACGCCGAGCGGCGTAATGGCCGCTTCGGACCCGCCGGCAATCATCACGTCGGCGTTGCCGCGGCGGATGACCTCGAAGGCGTCGCCGATCGCGTGCGCCGATGCCGAGCACGCCGTGCAGGTGGCCGAGTTCGGCCCCTTGGCGCCGATCCGGATCGACACCTGACCGGCCGCGAGGTTGATGATCGACGCGGGAATGAAGAACGGCGAGATCTTGCGCGGCCCGCCCTCGAGCAGCGCCTTGTGCTCGCGCTCGATCGTCTGGAACCCGCCGATGCCCGAGGCGATGAACACGCCCGTACGAGTGGCGATGTCCGGCGTGACGGTCAGCCCGGCGTCGGTCATCGCGAAGGTGGTCGCCGCAATCGCGAACTGGATGAAGACGTCCATCTTCTTGACGTCCTTCTTGTCCACGAACTGCAGCGGATCGAAGCCCTTCACTTCGCCGGCGATGCGCGCCGCGTACTGCGACGCATCGAACCGCGTGATCTCGCCGATGCCGCTGCGCCCCGCGCAGAGCGCCTCCCAGTTCGCCTCGGTGCCGATGCCGAGCGGGGACACGAGGCCCACGCCCGTCACCACGACTCGCCTGCTCAAACGGCTCTCCTTACTTCTTCTTGCTGTGGGATTCGATGTACTCGATCGCTTCCTTCACGCGCGTGATCTTCTCGGCGTCCTCGTCCGGGATCTCGATCCCGAACTCCTCCTCGAACGCCATGACCAGCTCCACGGTGTCGAGCGAATCGGCGCCCAGGTCGTCGACGAACGACGCATCCGGCGTCACTTCTTCTTCGTCAACCCCCAGCTGCTCCACGATGATGCTCTTCACTTTGTCGGCGACGGCCATTCAGCCCTCCACTCTTGACGTTACTACGATGAAACCGAGGCCCGAGCACGCTCGGGCCCTACAACTACGATGAAACCGAGGCCCGAGCACGCTCGGGCCCTACATATACATTCCGCCGTTGACGGCAAGAACCTGCCCGGTAATATACGCCGCCTCGTCCGAGGCCAGAAAGCACACCGCCGTTGCCACATCGTCCGGAGTGCCGAGGCGCTTCAACGGAATCTTCGATGCCCACTCTTTGTGCGCGCTCGCGGCGATCGCGCGCGTCATGTCCGTCTCGATTAATCCCGGCGCCACGACGTTCACCGTGATGCCGCGCGACGCGACTTCCAGCGCCACGGCCTTGGCAAACCCGATCAACCCGGCCTTCGACGCCGCGTAATTCGCCTGTCCGGCGTTTCCGCTCTGGCCCACCACGGAACCGATACAGACGATGCGGCCGCTGCGCTGCTTGATCATCGGCTTCAACACCGCCTGCGTCAGCGCGAAGGCGGCCGTCAGGTTCGTCGCCAGCACGGCATCCCAGTCGTCGCGTTTCATCCGCAGCATCAACTGGTCGCGCGCGATGCCGGCGTTGTTCACCAGCACGTCGATCCGGCCGTGCCGCTCGAGCGTCACGCTCACGACGCGCTCGGCCGCCCCGGCTTCCGTCACATCGATCGCCACCGCTTCAGCGCGTCCTCCGGCGGCGGCGATCTCCTCGGCCACCGCCCGCGCGTTCTCCCCGCGCGCGGCGCCGACGACGATCGCGCCCTGCCGCGCGAGCTGCCGCGCGATCGCCGCGCCGATGCCACGCGACGCACCCGTGACGATGGCCACGCGTCCTGAAAGATCAATCATATGTCAGTCGCCGCTCAGTGCGTTGAGCGCCGCATCGAGTGTTTCAGGGCTCTCGATGCTCATGACGGTCACGCTCCGATCGATCTTCTTCACCAGTCCCGCGAGCACCGTGCCGGGCCCGAGCTCGACGAACGTCCGCACGCCTTCGGCGATCAGGCGCTTCACGACGTCCTCCCACCGCACCGGCGACGACACCTGTCGAATCAATGCCTCGATGGCGGCCTGCGCGTCCCGCTTCGGCTCGGCGTCGACGTTCGCGACCACCGGCACGCGCGGCGTCTGCGCCCTCAGCGCGCGCAGTTCCGGCGCGAGCCGCTCCTCCGCGGGTCTCATCAGCGGGCAATGGAAGGGTGCGCTGACCGCGAGCGGAATCACCCGCTTCGCGCCGTGCGCTTTCGCGCGCTCGCCCGCCTTCGCCACCGCCTCCGCGTGACCCGCGATCGCCACCTGGCCTGGCGCGTTCAGGTTCGCCGGCGTCACCACCAGGCCGGTGTCCGCCGCCGCTTCTTCGCACGCCTTCGCGACGCCCTCGGCATCGAGGCCGAGAATCGCCGACATCGCGCCGGTGCCGACGGGCACGGCCTCCTGCATGTACTGCCCACGACGGCGCACCGTCCTCAAGGCATCCGCGAAGGATAGCGTACCGGCCGCAACGTGAGCGGAGTACTCACCGAGGCTGTGGCCCGCAGTGAATGACGGCTGCACGCCGCGCGATTCGACGAGCCGCCAGACCGCCGTACTCATCGCCAGGATGGCCGGCTGCGTATGCTCCGTCAGCATCAGGCGATCCTCGGGTCCCTCGAAGCAGAGCGCGCTCAATGGCTCGCCAAGCGCGCGATCCGCCTCGGCGAACGTCTCGCGGCAGATCGGAAACGCTTCCGCGAGCGCCTTGCCCATGCCGACCTTCTGCGCACCTTGACCGGGAAACAGAAAAGCAATCATGGGGTGGGTTGTGAGATCTCGCGGGCCAGCTTCGCGACGAGCCCCTCGGTCGTCAGGCGCGCAGCCATCGCAACGGCGTTGCGAACCGCTTTCGGCGACGAGCGGCCGTGACCGACGATGCAGAGTTGAGTGAGGCCGATGAGAGGAGCGCCGCCGTACTCGGAGTAATCCAGGCGCTTGCGGAACCGGCGGAATGCCTGCCGCGAGAGGAGGTACCCGACGCGCGTGCCGAACGTCGCCGACAGCTCGTCGTGCAGCACCGACTCGACGGTTTCCACGAGCCCCTCGCTGATCTTCAGCGTGACGTTCCCCGTGAAGCCGTCGCAGACGATGACGTCCGCGTCCCCGGCATAGACGTTCCGCCCCTCGACGTTGCCGACGAAGCGGATCGGCGCGGACTTGAGCAGCTGATGCGCCTCGCGCGTCAGCTCGTTCCCCTTGCTCTCCTCTTCGCCGACCGAGAGCAGCGCGACGCGCGGCGAGGCGCAGCCGAGCGCGAGACGCGCGTACGCGGAGCCGAGCACGGCGAACTGCACCAGGTGCTGCGGCCGGCATTCGACCGTCGCGCCCGCGTCGAGCAAAACGGCGGGCTGCCGCCGCGTGGGAATGATGGTCGCCAGCGCCGGCCGATCCACACCGGCGATCCGGCCGAACGCAGCGTGCGCAGCGAGAAGCGACGCGCCGGTATGGCCGGCGCTGAACATCGCCGCCGCCTGCCCGTCACGCACGGCATCGGCCGCGAGCCGAATCGACGCGCGCGGCTTGCGCCGGAGCGCGGCGGCCGGCGGCTCCGCCATGCCGATCCACTCGGGCGTGTCGAGGACGGTGATGTCGAGGGAAGACGCGCCGGGATGCCGGCTCAACTCGCGGTCGATGGCGCCGCCATCGCCAACGAGCAGCAGCCCAATCTGCAGGTGCCGTGCGGCTACGAGCGCCCCGTCGACAATACTCGCCGGCGCATCGTCTCCGCCCATCGCATCGATAGCGATCTTCATCAGGTCGCTGATTCTGACGACCTTACCTTTACCCTTTACCCTTACCCTTTACCCTTTATCCTTTACCCTTCCTCGACCTCGCGAACCTGCCGGCCCTTGTAGTAGCCGCAATGCGGGCAGACCTGGTGCGGCGCCTTCGATTCCTGGCACTGCGGACAGGTGCCGAACGGCACCGGCTTCAGCGCGTCGTGCGTGCGCCGCTTCGCCGTGCGGGTCTTGGAATGGCGCCGTTTTGGATTGGGCATTACGAATTCTCCTTTGTTGGCGCTCGGCGCCGCCGCTGCGCGGCGGGCCCCTCCGGCGCCTCGCTTGTCTTCGCTTCACTCGCTCGCCGCTGCGCCGGCTCGCTCCGTTCCGCTCAGTCCTCTCGGTTCAGCAGCCCCTTGAGCGGCGCCAGCCGGGGATCTTCCCATGTTGGCTCGCAGCCACAATCGGTGCGGTTCAGGTTCGTTCCACAGTCGGGACACAGCCCCTTGCACGCCTCCGCGCACAGCGGCTTCATCGGCAGCGCGAGCTGAAACTGCTCGCGCAGCAGGTCGATGATGTCCAGCGATCCCTCGCGATAGAACGCCGTCGTCAGATCGTCTTCCGACACCTCGCGTTCGCCCTCGCCCCTGTTCTCTTCGTGCGGCACGTAGCGCAGCTCGAAGGCGGCGTCGACCGGCATCTCGAACGGCTCCAGGCAGCGGCCGCATTCGAGCTCGAGCCGCGTCGTCGCGCGTCCCGTGACACGAAACGTGTCGGCGCCGGCCTTTTCGACGGTCAGCGACAGCTCAACCGGAGCGACGACGCGATAGTCCTCGTCCTGAGGGTCGAACGCCGCCGGCGGAATCGATCGCTCGATCCGCTCTGACGGGCCGTGCAGCTTGTTCAGGTCGAGCAGCATGTCGTAGGACTGCCCGCCACCGTGGGCGGGAACCCGTCATTATACCTTGGTTTACGGGGGGGGGCCGGGGGGCCGGGGGGCCGGGGGGCCGGGGGGCCGGGGGGCCGGGGGCGGCGGCTAGAGCGGGTTGGGAGCTTCCTGCTCGCCCTGACGCCGCATGACCGAGACCAGGAGCCGATGATCGAGAAGGCCGATTGGAATGTACGCAAGTCCGATGATGGCGCAGCCGAGTGCCAGCGAGGGGCCGAGGCCGGGAGGCGCCGTGAATTGCACGGCGGCGGCCAATGCGCCGGCGATACCCCCGACGACGTGGTGCCAGCGCGCGGGCCAATCGCGAATGGCCGTCCAGAGAGACTCCGCCCCGACCACGAGGAACGCGCCAGCCAGCGGATAGAAGCCGAATGACTTGCTGCTCATCGCGATGGCTGCCAGAGCGAGAACGATCCAGGCCTTCGAGGTTGTCGAGCGAGGTACGACGATGCGGCCGAACCTGGACCTGTAGTAGCGGTCCAACATCCGGCTGCCGGGCAAGTACAGCACGACGATGCCGAGGAACGCCGTCAGAAGTTCGAGCGGCGTCACGTCGGCCTGCGTTGTCACGACGCCGCCGAAGCAGGTCCACAGCAGCCCGGCGTAGGCGACTCGGAGCCCCTGCAGCTCCGAATACCGCTCGGTGACGAGTCGAATCGCCTTGAATCGCTGATCCATAATCGAGGTCACACGTTGCGAATCGGTTTCAGGTTTTTCAGCCCCTTGATGCCCGTACGCGCCTTTTCGAAGCGCTTCCAGTACTCCTTCAGCGCTTCCTTCCCTTCGCCCGTCAGCATCGCGTAAGTCACGGGAGTCTTGCCGTCGAACGTCTTCTCGATTTCGACAAATCCCGCCTGCTGCAGTTTGGAAAGGTGACTCGAGAGGTTGCCTTTGGTGAGGCCGGTGATATTCAGGAGAAACAGGAAGTCTGCCTTATCGCAAGCGGAGAGCGCCGTCAGGATGGCCAGCCGTGAGGGGTCGTGCACGAAACGGCTGAGCGAGGCCAGATGTTCAAACGGCGTCGGCATACGTGCAAACCGGTTTGTATCGCAAACCAGTGGCGCGTGTCAACTGGACCCGTAAGCCGGCGCTACGTGAGCGTGACGACCCATCGCTTTTCGGCATGCTGCGCGAACGCCGGCGTGGCGGCGCACACGAGTGCAATCAGGATGGCGCGTGTCATAAATCGCGGATGGACACCCACGGCTTGGGAATGAACAGCTGTTCGTAGAGGGAGACGGCGTAGCGGTCCGTCATGCCGGCGAGGAAGTCCCGGGCGGCGGCATCCAGCCCCTCCTGCTCCACCGTCCGCGCATCGAGGAACTCCTTCGGGCGCTCCCGCACCTTGTCCCACAGGCCGCCCAGAATGCCGCCGGCTTTCTTGAACTCCGCGGTCGCGAGCTCGTTCTCGTAGACGGCATCGAACAGGAAGCTGCGCAGCCCGACGGTCGCGTTCAGGATGCGCTCGCTCATCCGGATCTCCGTCATGCCGCCCTCCAGCGTCTGCATGACGACGTCCGTCACCATGGTGCCGATGCGCTCCGAGGAACTCGAGCCGAGCACTTCGACGCGCACCGGCGGCAGATCTTCCTGTCGCAGGATGCCGGCGCGCACCGCGTCGTCGATGTCGTGATTCACATACGCGATGATGTCCGCGACACGCGCGATCTGTCCTTCGATCGTGCTTGCGCGGTGCTCCGGATCGTCGCCCACGGGCATCCCGCTCTTCCCCTTCGAGTGGCGCGCGATGCCGTCGCGGACCTCCCACGTCAGATTCAACCCCTCACCGTCGCGCTCGAGCACGTCGACGATGCGGAGGCTCTGCTCGTAGTGGTTGAAGCCGGCCGGGATGATGTCGTTGAGGACGCGCTCACCGGCGTGGCCGAACGGCGTGTGCCCGAGGTCGTGACCGAGCGCAATCGCTTCCGTCAATTCTTCGTTGAGGCGCAGGACCTTGGCGATGCTGCGCGCGATCTGTGACACCTCGAGCGTGTGCGTCAGGCGCGTGCGGTAGTGATCGCCGGTCGGAGCGAAGAAGACCTGCGTCTTGTGCTTCAGCCGGCGGAACGCCTTCGAGTGGATGATGCGATCGCGATCGCGCTGAAACGCCGGACGAATCGGATCCTCGGGCTCGGGCCGAAGCCGCCCCTTCGTATCGGCGCTCTTGGCGGCCTGCGGGGCGAGGATGTCTCGCTCGCGCTCCTCCAGTTGTTGGCGAATAGTCATCTCAGCTGGGCAAAGAAGCTCGTGCCGTTCGGAAGCGGACCGACGTTGAAGATCTCAGCCACTGTCTGGCCGACGTCTGCAAAAGTCGATCGCGTCCCGAGGTCGATACCCGGCCGGACGCCCGCTCCGACGACGAACAGCGGCACGTACTCGCGCGAGTGGTCGGTACTCGGCGTCGTCGGATCGTTGCCGTGATCGGCGGTGATGATGAGCAGGTCGCGGGGACGCAACCGCTCCAGCAGGCCGGGCAAGCGCACGTCGAACTGCTCGAGGTTCCGCGCGTATCCCGCCGGATCGTTGCGGTGACCGTATTGCGTGTCGAAATCCACCAGGTTCGCGAAGATCAGCCCGCGCGCGGTCTCCTCCATCGCACGTTCGACCTCATGCGCCCCCTCGTCGTCGCTGGCGGTGTGGACGGCCTTGGTGATGCCGCGCCCCGCAAACAGGTCCTCGACCTTGCCGATAGCGACGACCGGATAGCCGGCGTCCTTCAGCACATCGAGGAGGGTCGGGGCAAAGGGCGTCAGCGAGAAGTCACGACGGTTCGCCGTCCGCCGGAACGACCCGGGCTGTCCGACGAACGGGCGGGCGATGATGCGGCCGACGCCGAGACCCCTCGCGGCCAGCTCGTAGGCGATCTCACACCAGCGATAGAGCTCCGGAACGGGCACGACGTCTTCGTGCGCCGCGATCTGAAAGACACTGTCGGCCGATGTATAGACGATCGGATGGCCGGTCCGCACGTGCTCGGCGCCGAGCTCGTCGATGATCACCGTGCCGGACGCCACGCGGTTCGCCAGTGACGGCCGGCCGATCCGCTGCTCGAACGCCGCGATCAGATCGGCGGGAAATCCGTGCGGAAACGTGGGGAACGGGCGCGGCAGCACGAGCCCGGCGATCTCCCAGTGGCCGGTGACCGAGTCCTTGCCGGCCGATACTTCCGCCATGCGGCCGAAGGCGGCGCGCGGCTCACCATCGCCAGATCCTCGCGGCAGCTCCACGATACGCGAAAGACCCAGCGCTCGCAGGTTGGGTACGTTCAGCGACGTGATGCGGGCGATGTTACCGACCGTGTTGCTCCCCTCGTCCGCGTACGCCGCTGCGTCGGGCAACTCGCCGATGCCGACGCTGTCGAGAACGATCAGGATGACGCGGTCGGGAGCTTCGGCCAATCAGCCTTCGTGCGCGGAGTAGTAGTTGCTGATGCTGCGCGGCGAGCGGATCGTCGCGATCGCGTGCTTGAAGATCATGTGATCGGCGCCGTCGCGCTCGATGATCACGGCGAAGCGATCGAAGTTCTTGACGCGGCCATCGAAGTCGGAGCCGTCCATCAACCGGATCTGCACCGCGAGCTTTTCGCGGCGGGCGTAGTTCAGGAACACGTCCTGGATGTTCGGTTGCGCAGCGGCTGGTTTCGTGTCACGGCCTTGAGGCATCTGGGGGAGTCTCCGTCGCGGCAAGCGCGCGCAGTACGGTGTCGAGGGTCTCGACGCGCTCGCCGGCAGCGTGAATCCACTGTAGATTAGGCTCTTTCCTGAACCAGATCAACTGCCGGCGCGCGTACTGGCGGTTCTCGCGCACGATCAACTCGCGCGTCGCCGGCTCGTCGCGCTCGCCGCGGAGGTGTTCGAGCGCCTGCCGATAGACGAGCCCGGTGAACGGATGCGCGTCGGCCGGCACGCCCGACGCGAGCAGGCCGCGAATCTCGTCGAGCAGGCCCTGATCGAACTGCGCGTCGACGCGCGCGGCGACCCGCCTGAACGTTTCGTCGTCCGGTATCCGCAGCGCGAACGCCATCACGTCGTACTCGGGTAGCGGGGACTCGGTTGCGGCGAAATGCTCGGTCAGCGGGCGCCCGGTGAGCAAATACACTTCGAGCGCGCGGATGAGCCGCTTGCGATCGCGTGGCTGGATACGCTGCGCCGACGCCGGATCGACGCGTGCCAGGAGAAGATGAAGCCGCTCGGGGCCCCGGCGATCGGCGATGCGCTCGAGCCGCGACCGCAGCGCCACGTTGCGGCTCGGCCCGGGGAAGAACCCGCGTGTCACCGCGCGGTAATAAAGGCCCGTCCCGCCGACGAGAATAGGCACCTTGCCGCGTGCCGTGATGTCGCGAATCACGGCCGCCGCCTCGCGGGCGTATCGCGCCGCGGAATACTCTTCCGTGGGCTCGGCGACGTCCACCATGTGGTGTGGAACGCCCTGCTGCTGGTGGACAGGAACCTTGTCGGTGCCGATGTCGAAGCCTCGATAGACGGCCGTCGAGTCGCAGGCGACGACTTCCCCGCCGAGTCTCTGCGACAGCGCGATGCCAAGCGCGCTCTTGCCGGTCGCCGTGGGCCCGACAATCGCGATCAGCCTGGGCACGTCAGAGCGACGCGCCGAGCGCGCAGGCGCGCACGAGTGCGAGCACCGCCAGCGCCGCGGTCAGGATGAGCAGACCGATCTGCTGCGACCGCGTCATGGCGTGCGCGGGGTTTCGTTGTAGTAGAAGGTGACAGTGAAGAAGGCTTTGTCGTCCGGATACTCCGGTGGCAGCGGCTGCGTCGGGTTCGACGCGGCGAGCGCGTTGAACGACGAGTTGTTGAAGCCGTCGATCGCCGACGGCTTGATGACCTGCAGGTCGGTGATGCGCCCGTCCTTGTGCACGAAGAACGTAATGACAACGTGGCCGCGCAGCGTCATCGCCGCTTCCGGGATGAACCAGTTGCGACGAATCTGAGCGACGAACCGGCGCAGCCACGGCCCGAACTCGACGCCCTTGGTATCGAACTGAATCGATTCCGAGAACGCCTGGTTGTTGCCTCCCTGGAGATTGCCGAACCCTTCCTTGGGAATGTACTTCTGCACGTTGCGGAGGGCGTCCGCGATGACACCGGTGCCCGGCGTGCGGAGCCGCGCGTTCTGACCGTTCTCGGTCGCGCGCGGCTGGACCGCATCCGGCGCCTCCGGCAGCGGAACGCCGTTGCGTCCGGGCTCCTCGCCCGGCTGGGTCGCGGGCTCGGGCGCCGCAGCCTTGGCGGAGGCGGCTGGTTCCGGCTGCGGCTTCGCGGCCTCGCCCCCTTCGATCTTCTCCGGCGAGTTGCCGCGCGAGAACGGCAGCGGATTCGTGGGGTTCGGCGCTCGCTCGACGGTCCGCGCCTGCCGGTCGATGTCCGACAGCTCGGCGCGCGGCGGCGGCTTGAGTGCCGGCGTATCGATCCGCGGCTGCACGAAGACGAATCGCGCCGCTTTTCGCTGCTCCTCGAGCCTCCTCTGCTGCTCCGCCTCGATGGCCTGGAGGCGCCGCTGCTCCATCGCCTTCATGAACGGCAGCTCAGGGCCGAGGATGATGACGATGACCGTCAGCAAGTGGACGATGATGGAGAGGAGGACCCCTTCGCGAGTCGACAAAGGGCTCACGATGGTCGGCGTGTCCGGCCGATTGTCCTCGAAGTTGAAGTACATCAGGAACTTACGAGTATAACATCCGCCGCTGCGGCTCAGGGGTCAGGTCTTGAATTGTCACTTTTTCAAAGGGGTCAGGTCTTGATTCTCGAAAAAAGTGACAATTCAAGACCTGACCCCTTTGTACAAGTAGACGATGCCGAAGGTCAGGGGGACGGCTTCGACGTGGCGGAAGCCATGGCGCTCGATGAGGCGGGCGAACTCGGCCGGCGGGGGGAACGTCCCGACCGACGCGGGCAGGTACGAATAGGCGCTTTGGTGCCTCGAGACGGAACGGCCGACGCGCGGCAGGACGTAGCGGAAGTACCAGAGATACAGCGTCCGGATGCCGGGAATGCGCGGCTGACCGAATTCCAGAATCGCGAGGCGGCCGCCGGACCGCACGACGCGTGCGATTTCGGCAAGCGCGCGCTCGGGCTCGGCGACGTTGCGGATGCCGAACGCGATCATCGCCGCGCCGCACGCGCCGTCCGCCACCGGGATGCGCGCGGCATCTCCTCGCACCAGCGATATCCGTCGGCTCAGGCCCGCCGCGCGGACCTTTGCCAGCGCGCGGCGGAGCATCTCGCCCGCGAAATCGACGCCGACAACGGTCACTTCTTCGGCGCCATGGACCGCGGCGATCGCGAGGTCCGCTGTGCCGGTGCACACGTCCAGCACACGCGTGCCCCGCGGCAGCGCCATCGCCTCAATCGCCGTCGCGCGCCATCGTCGATCGAGCCCGACGCTCAAGAGGTGGTTGAGGAGGTCGTAGCGCGGCGCAATCGCGTCGAACATGCCCGCGATCCGCGACGGCGTCTTGTCGGGAGCGGGATTCACCCCTCCCACGGTCGGTACAACTCGTGGGAAACGCCGAGCGCGCTGAGGATCTTCCCCGCCATGAAATCGGCGAGATCGTCGAGCGTCTTCGGCATCTGGTAGAACGCAGGCATCGCCGGGAGGATGAGCACGCCCGCCTCGGCGCAGAGCACCATGTTGCGCAACTGCGGCAGGCTCATCGGCGTCTCGCGCGGGACGATGACGAGCGTGCGCCGCTCTTTGAGCATCACATCGGCAGCGCGCTCGACGAGGCTGCGCGAGAGGCCGTGCGCGATGGCGGCGAGCGTCTTCATCGAGCACGGCACGACGGCCATGCCTTCGCAGTCCTGGCTGCCGCTGGCGATCTTCGCGCCCAAGTCGCGGTTGCTGTGCAACGTATAGGAGCCGGACCGCACGCCTTCGCCGTACTTGCCCGCGAGGTACTCGATCAGCCTGTCGGCGGCAGCCGCCTCGCCCAGTTCATCGCGCAGCAGCCGGCGGCCGTAGTCCGAGATCACGAGCTCGAGGTGGAATCCACGCTCCAGCAGCGCCGCGATGGTCCGCGCCGCGTAAATGGCGCCGCTGGCGCCGGTCACGGCAACGGCGAACGTCCGCCTATCTGGCGACATAAATGGCCAGCGCCGTCATCACGAGATAGAGGATGCCGACGTATCCGTTCAGGTCGAAGGCACGTTTGACCTGCGACAGATCGTGCTCGCTGACGAGCGACTGCTCGTAAACGAGGAGCAACGCGACGCCGGCCACGCCGGCAAAATACACCGCGCCAAGATCGGCGAGCACGCCCAGCAACGCGAGGCAGACCACCGTGATGACGTGCATGCCGCGGGAAATGCGAACCGCGCGAGCGACGCCGAAGCGGACGGGAATCGATCGCAATCCGTGCGCGCGATCGAACTCGAGATCCTGGCAGGCGTAGAGCACGTCGAACCCGCCGACCCACGTGCCGATCGCCAGGCCCAGCAGCCAGGGCTCCCACCCACCGCGCCCACCCGCGGCGAGCCAGCCGCCGACGGGTGCGACGGCCATCGCCAGCCCGAGAAAGAGCTGCGTGTAGGCAGTGAACCGCTTGGCGAGCGAGTACCAGAACACGATCGCCAGGGCGACGGGTGAGAGGACGAAGCAGATCCACCCGAGCTTCCACGCCGCGAACACGAAGACGGCGGACGATATCAGGACGAAGAGGCCGGCTTCGCGTCGGCTCATCGCACCGCGCGGCAGCTCGCGCGACGCGGTGCGCGGATTCAGCGCGTCATGCGTCGCGTCGGCCAGCCGGTTGAACCCCATCGCGGCGCTGCGTGCGGCCACCATGGCCACGACGATCCACCAGATGCGCCAGCCGATCTCCGCTCGAGTGAACGTCACCTGCCGCAGCGCCAGCAACGCCCCGGTGAGCGCGAACGGCAGCGCAAAGACGGAATGGCTGAAGCGCACGAACGAGGCGTAGGTTCTCAGGCGCTGCATGGCTAAACGGGCGCGAGCCACACGATGTCGCGAGGCTGCACACCACTGACGAGATATTCTTCCACATCCCCGACGTCAGACGGCAGCGACACGGCCACCAGCTCGGCGCGCTTGCCCACATCGATGGTGCCGAAATCGTCGCCAAATCCGAGCGCGTCGGCGCCCGCTCGCGTGGCACTCTCGAGGAGCGTGCGCGCCGCGATGGCAGGCGCGATGCGGCGCATTTCGGCAAGCTCCGCGAATACGTTGAGGTCCTCGACGCTCGCCAGGCTGTCTGTGCCAACCGCCACCCGCACGCCGGACGCGTAGAAACGCTGGAGCGGCGGCGAATCGGCTCCGACATGAACGTTGCTGCGGGGACACGTGACGAGCGTCATCCCGTTCTCGCGCAGGCACACCAGATCGTCGTCATCCATCTGGACGCCGTGGACGGCGACGATCCGTGGATCGAGAAAGCCGAGCTTCTCGAGATACCGCACCGGCGAGACGCGCGACGGCAGCACCGATCGCCACTCGTCCGTCCACACGCCGAGGTCCTCGAGCGTGCGGCGGATGTCGCCGGTCGCCTCGCGCACGAACTCGATTTCGTCGCGTGACTCCGAGAGATGGATGCTCGATCGTGCCTCTGGATGCGCGTCGAGATCGGCCCGCAGGGCGCGAAAGAGCGGCGGCGACACGGAATACGGTGCGTGGGGTGCGAGATCGACGCGCACGCCCCCATCCGTCAGGCCATCTGCACGCTCGCGTGCAGCGGCCACGCGTGAGTCCGCATCCGGCGCGTTGAACCCGAGTAGCTCGTGGAAGACGCGCGCCGTCATCCCTGCCTCGCGCAGCAGCGGCACGGTGACGAGCGTGTTGCCGATGTCACCGACGAGTGCGGTTCCGTGCTCGCGTGACGTGGCGATCGCGTCGCGTGCGGCGTCGAGGATCTCGCGAGCCTCGGGATCCGGATACTGCCGCCGCGCTGCCATGATCGCGCGAATCCAGTCCGCGAAGCGCGCCGAATGCGGCACCCGCCGGTGCAAATACGAGAGCTCGAGATGCGTATGCGCGTTGACGAGGCCGGGAAGGATCGCAATCGGGGGCCAGGGAGCCGGGGAGCCGGGGGGCCAGGGGGCCTCCGCCCCAACGCCGACAATTCGGCCGTTCTCCACGGCAACCCAGCCATCGCGGATCGGTGGACGGGAGATTGGAACCACCCACCTGGCGCGGTGAACGATCAATGTCCCGTCAGTCTCGCTTTCTTCTCGGCAGCGCTGCGCGCGGCATAGCGGACGATCTCGGGCGGCCGGCTCGTGTCGCCGTCAGAGCGCGCGACCGCGAGCTCCAGCATGCGGGGTACGTTGCGCTCGCGGAAGATCGGATCGCCCAGCACCTCGTAGTGCATGTTGCGCCGCTTCGGGACGAAGGCGGCATCTTCGATATTGCGCACGATCTCGACTTCGTCCATGCAGTAACTGGCGCCGGCGGCCCGGACGACGTTCTCCTCGATCATGACGCTGCCCATGTCGTTGGCGCCGAAGGCGAGGCTCAGTTGTCCGACCTTGCCACCCTGCGTCACCCACGAGGCCTGCAGGTTGTTGAAGTTGTCGAGGACGATGCGCGCGAGCGCGAGCGTCCGCAGGTACTCGATGCCGGTCGCTTCGAAGCCGCCGAGATCGGTATGCTCCGGCTGATAGCTCCACGCGATGAACGCGGTGAAGCCGCCGGTCTCGTCCTGCAGGTCGCGCAGCCGGAACAGGTGCTCCAGCCGCTCCTCCACCGTCTCCACCGTCCCATACATCATCGTCGCCGTCGTGCGCAGGCCCGCACGGTGCGCGTGGCGCATGACGTCGAGCCACTCGTCGGCGGTGGCCTTGCTGTAGCAGTTGAGCAGCTTCCGCACACGATCGACGAGGATCTCGGCGCCGCCGCCGGGGATGCTGTCCAGCCCCGCCGCCACGAGCCGGTCGATGACGGCGCCAGCGGGAATGCGCGCGAGGCGCGAGAGATGAATGACCTCGGGCGGCGAGAGCGCGTGCAGCCGGAACGCCGGATAGCGGTCCTTCACCGCACGGAACAGATCTTCGTACCACTCGAGCGGAAGATCCGGATTGTGGCCGCCCTGAAGCAGAAGCTGCCCGCCGCCCAGCTCGATCGTCTCGTCGATCTTGCGGAAGATCTCCTCGAACCCGAGCACGTAGCCTTCGGCGGATCCGACGGGACGGTAGAACGCACAAAAGTTGCAGCGCGCGACGCAGACGTTCGTGTAGTTGACGTTGCGGTCGATGATGTAGGTGACGACGCGGTCGGGATGCCTGCGCGCGCGGATCCCGTCCGCCAGCCGTCCGAGCAGTGTCGTCGGCGTATGCAGGTACAGCTCGAGCGCCTCGTCCGCGCCGATGCGTCCACCCTGCTCGACCTTTTCTGCGATGCGCTCCCCTGATGTCACGGGCGTCCCGCTGTCCCGATGCGCCTGCGGCCTACACGAAGGCACGAAGGCTCGAAGACACGAAGCCAAACATACAGGTTTCGTGCTTTCGTGACTTCGTGACTTCGTGTGTGCGTGAGCATGCCGTCTCGATCGCTGTGCTATTCGGCGAAAAACGCGGATCTGCGCGCTGCTTCCACGACGCCGTGCTTCGCGGCGAGCTCGAAATAACGGCGGAGACCAGCCTGCTCGCGCTCGCCGAGTCTGTAGGAGATATTGTCCCTCAAATACGCGCGTCCGAGGGCTGCGCGGTCCGGCCCGCAGTAGGCGTCCGCGACGGCGTCGGAGGCCTGCACGCCGGCGTCACGCGCGTGCACGAGCGCGGCGATCGCGTCACGCGACACCACGCCCGGCCGGCCCGCCCAGAACGCCCAGACGAACGGCAGCCCGGTGAACTGCGTCCACTGCTCGCCGAGATCCACTTTCGTCACGCCTGCCGTCGCGTGATCGAAGTACAGGCAGGGATCGCCAATCACGAGCGCGGCATCGGCGCGGCGCAACATCCCCTGCACGTCCGGCTTCATCGGCTCGAACGCCGGGTCGATCCCGAACACCTCGGAGCAGAGAACCCGCAGCAGGGCGTTCGACGTCCGCGAGCTCGTGTCCGCCGCAATCGTTCGAATCGCCTCGACCTGCACGTTGCTGAACAGCGCCACTGACGCGACCGGCCCATCGGAGATGATCGCGATGTGCGGGACGATCAGATAGTCGCGGCCGCGGAGGTACTCGATGGTCGGGATCATGCCGACGTCGATCGATCCCTCGTGCAGCAACGCCGCGCACTTGGACGGGACGTCGAACCGCACCGTGAAGAGATCCGGCCGCAGCTCCAGGCCGTAGACGAGCGGCCGGGCGTTCAGATACTCGACGGCGCCGAGACGAATCGGTCCGATCACGCGAGAGCCTCGAAGCGGCCGTTCCGCTCGACCGGCTCGAGCGCCGCCGCGCGGATGTTCGTCCTGATCTCCTCGATCGGGCTGCGCCGCGTGCCCAGCGCTCCGGCGTCGACCGCCGCGATCCCATCGATGTCGTCAGCGCCCATCGTCAGCGCCACCTGCGCGAGCTTCGGGCCGTACAGCGGCCAGTCGACCTGAATCGACGGGATGCTCTGCGCCAGCACGCGCGCCAGCGCGATCTGCTTGATGTCGGCGTAGCCCGTCGTCGGCAGAGCGACCGAGACCGTCCTGGGCAGCGGAGCGAAAGCCTGGAATCCGCCGACGAGCGCCTGGAGATCACGTGCGCGCTCGACAATCGCCACGCGCTGGTCGGCTCGGAGCGTGTGGACCGTCATCCGCAAGACACGCAGTCCTGCGCCGCGTGCGGTGTCGACGGCCGCTGCAGCGGCCGGCATTTCGTCGATCGGCACGTCGGCGATGGCGTCGAGCCCGGCGTCTCGCAGCGCCGCCACGACTTCGTCGCGCGGGCGGCCCTCGGCGGCCGCGACAGCCTCCAGGTCCGCGAGCGAAAACCCGGTCACCGGGATTCCGCCCGCGAGCGCGAACAACGTACGGGCCGCTTCCACGGCTGCCGCGACGCTCGACGGGCGGCCGACGATCCGAAGCTCCCCTGCAACCATGCCTGCCGGCAACGAGCCGGGAACGGCGTCGACATGCGCCTCGAACACGCGCACGAACGTCGTCCGCGTCCCGTGCAGCCTGCGCCGCACGTCATCGGCGATCGAGCCAACGGCGATGAGATCCGATGTGTCGAGGAGAAGCCGCGCGTCAGCGGGGGTGGCGGCCTCGCCGCGCGCGAGCCGATCGGCAAGCGTCTCCAGCGCCATCATGCCTTCCATCCCTTGCCGATCTTCTCCCACACCTCCGCGGCCTTCGTCGCGGCTTCGGCTGTCGTCTCGATGCGCTTCGGCCAGGGACGCTTGAATCCTTCGGACGGCCACTTGCGTGTGGCGTCGATGCCCATCTTGCTGCCGAAGGCGGCCAGGTCGCTGGCGTCCTCGAGATCGTCGACCGGTCCGCGCGTGAACTGGACGTCGCGCTCCGGGTCGTAGTGCGTGCCGACGATCCAGGCGACCTCCGCCTCGTTCTGCACGTCGACGTCCTTGTCGACGACGATGATCGTCTTGGAGAACATGAGCTGCCCGAGACCCCAGAACGCGTTCATGATCTTGCGGGCGTGGCCCGGGTACCGCTTGTCGATCGACACGAGCACGATGTTGTGGAAGATGCCGGAGGCCGGAAAGTGCATGTCGACGATCTCCGGCAGCGTCTTCTTGATCAGCGGCAGGAAGATCCGCTCGCTCGCCTTGCCAAGGCAGTAGTCCTCCATCGGCGGGATGCCGACGACGGTCGTGAGATAAATCGGATTCTTGCGGTGCGTGACGCAGGTCAGGTGGAACACCGGATAGTCGTCCGGGTGCGAATAGAAGCCGGTGTGGTCGCCGAACGGCCCTTCGCGGCGCCGCTCGCCGGGCTCGACGTAGCCCTCGAGGACGATCTGCGCGTTGGCCGGCACCTCCAACTCGTTGGTCACGCACTTGACGAGCTCGACACGCTCGCGGCGCAGGAATCCCGCGAGCATCAGCTCGTCGAGTCCCTCGGGCATGGGCGCGGTCGCTGAATACGCCAACGCCGGATCCGTCCCGAGCGCGACGGCGACCGGCAGCCGCTGGCCGAGCCGCTCGGCGACACGGTAGTGCTGCGCGGCTCCCTTGTGGCGTTGCCAGTGCATCCCCGTCGTGCGGCCGTCGAATACCTGCATGCGGTACGCCCCGACGTTGCGCACGCCGGTCTCGGGGTCTTTGGTGAAGACGATCGGGAACGTGATGTAGCGGCCGCCGTCTTCGGGCCAGCACTTGAGGATCGGCAGTTCGTCGAGCGACCCGTCGCGGCGCACGACCTCGTGACACGGCCCGTCGCTGACATTCTTCGGCAGGACGTCGCGCAGGCGGTTGACCGTCGGCAGCATCTTCAACGCGTCGAACATGCCCGCCGGGATCTTCGGCGTGGTGATCTCCTCGATCTCCTTCGCGAGGTCGTCGAGCTTCTCGACGCCGAGCGCCAGGCACGTCCGCTTGATCGATCCGAACAGGTTGATCGCGACGGGAATGTCGAAGCCGGTCGGATGCTCGAACAGCAGCGCCGGGCCGCCGCCCGGTGCCTTCGACACGCGATCCGTGACAGCGCAGATCTCGAGATTCGCGCTGACCGGATCGGTCACGCGTGCCAGCTCGCGCTGTTTATCGAGGACCGTGATGAATTCGTTGAGATCGTTAAACATGTCCAACCTGGTACACAGTCACGCTGCACGTACGGACGGTGTCAGCACGAAGGCACGAAGACGCGAAGACACGAAGACACACTGATTGGCTTCGTGCCTTCGTGTTGGCCGAAGGCCCTGCCGTCAGCCCGTTCATCGTCACACGCTCTCCATCTTCTCAGCGACTCTCGTCGCCAGCGCCAAGGCCCGTCTGCCGGCTTCGCCGTCGACGATCGTGGGCTGCTTGTGGCGCGCTGCGCGAGCGAAGTCCGCCAGCTCGCGGCGCAGCGGCTCGTCGCGCTCGATGGGAATCTGGCCGCCTTCGATCGACGGTCGCGAGCCGGCGCCGCGGACGAGCCGCCAACCCTCGACCTCCTGCGCCGCGTAGTCGATCGAGATATAGGCGTCCGGCTGGAAGAAGCGGATCTTGCGCACGCGATCGCGGCTGATGCGGCTGGCGGTGACGTTGGCGATGCACCCGGACGCAAAGCGCAGCCGCGCGTTCGCGATGTCGTACTTCGGCGTCAGCACCGGCACGCCCACCGCCTCGATCGACGTCACATCCGAGCGCACCAGCGCGAGGATGACGTCGAGATCGTGAATCATCAGATCGAAGACAACATCGATGTCGAGGCTGCGCTCGGCGAACACGCCGAGGCGGTGCACTTCGATGAACCGGGGCGAGGTGACGAGCGGCATGACGGCGCTCACGGCGGGATTGAAGCGTTCCGTGTGTCCGACGCCAAGCACGGCGCCGCTCGCGCGCGCGGTACCGATCATCTCGTCCGCTTCGTCGAGCGATCGTGCCATCGGCTTCTCGACGAGCACCGCGATGCCGCGCTCGAGGAACGGCAGCGCGATCTCGCGGTGCAGCTCCGTCGGCACTGCAATCGTCACGGCATCGACCTGGTCGAGAATCGCGCGATAGTCAGTGTAGGCCACCGCACCGCTCGCGGCAGCAGCCTGCGTCGCACGATCCTCAATCTTGTCGACGACCGCTGTCAGCCGCGCGCCGTCGAGCGCCGACAGGATCCGGGCGTGATGGCGGCCGAGATGCCCGATGCCAATCACGCCAACGCGCAGCGGGTCAGGCACGGTTTGCGTCCCTCACGTCGCGTCCGACAATGGCGATCCCCGCTTCGTCAGCCGACTTGAAGACGTGCTCGCCGTCGAGCACCAGCGTCTTGCCGGCGTCGACCGACAGGGCCGACGCGCCCGCGACGCGCATCGCCTGGATTGTCGCGATGCCAATCACCGGCACGTCGAACCGCATGTCCTGATTCGGCTTGGCCACCTTCACGATGCGCACGCCCGGCCCCGCCAGATCGCCGGCGCGGCCAATCACGGCATCAGTCCCTTCCATCGCCTCGACGGCGACGACCGCCTTGTGCTTGATCGCAATCGTCTGTCCGATGTCGAGCGAGGCAACAGCGTCGGCGATGCGGTAGCCGAACTCGAAATCCTCGCGCTCGGCCGCATCCGGAGTCCGCGCCGTGAGCGTCCCTTCGCGCGCGAGCAGCGGCGCGAGGAACGCGGTGGAATCCATCAGCTCCACGCCTTCGCCGCGCATGACCTCGGCGACCGCGGAGATCAACGCGTCGGTGTTCCGTGCCTTGAGCTTCGAGAGCACCGAGAGCAGCGTCAGGTCGGGCACGATGCCCGAGAAAATCTTGACGTGCTTGACCTGCCCCGCCATGACGGCACGGCTGACGCCTGCCGCTTTCAGAATCTTGATGCAGCGACCAAGCTGCCCCAGGGAGACCCAGTGAAAGCCCGCGTGCGCGTCGCGGGCGGCGCCCTCGAGGTCCTTGAACGCCTCTTCCTGGATCGCGACGACGGTGACCTCGTGCCCCATGTCGCGCGCGCCCTTAAGCACGAGAAACGGAAAGCGCCCGTTCCCGGCGATGAGGCCGATACGGCTCATGCAGCAGCATCCTCGGGAGGCTGTCTTTGCGGGAACACAGCCCGTCAGTGTATCAGATAGACTAATAAAGACCGGGGCCTCAGGACTCGCGTCTATATGATGGGGTCAGGTCTTGAATCATCAGTTTTCGAAGCTGTGCCCGAGAAAACTGATAATTCAAGACCTGACCCCCTTGTGAGGAGAAAGCAAGCATGCGCCGATCGTTCGGGACAGTGTTCGTGATGCTCGCGCTGGTGGCGCTGGGCGCGGCAGGCTGCGACAACAACGACGACAACGGGACGCCAACGACCCCGACTCCTCCCAACACGGTGACCGAGACGTTCACCGGCAACGTGACGAAGAACGGCGCCGTCACGTTTCCGTTCAAGGTGTCGGCAAACGGCCAGGTCAGCGCGACGCTGCGCGAGCTGACTCCCGCTCCGGCGGTGGCGCTGGGACTGAGTCTCGGCAACTGGAACGGAACCGTCTGCCAGACGGTGCTCGCCAACGACAACGCCGTCCAGGGGACGTTCGTCACCGGCAACATGTCGGCTGCCGGGGATCTTTGCGTGCGGATCTACGATTCGACCGGGAACCTCGAAGGGACGACGGCGTTCAAGATCGAAGTCGTCCATCCTTGACAACGCCCAAAGACCAAAGGGCCGAGGGCCAAGCAAGACAACTCCCAAGAACCAAGGACCAACTCCCACAGGCCAAGGGACCAACTCCCAACAACGCAGTTGGAAGTTGGTCTTTGGTTCTTGGGAGTTCCTTGGTTTGGCAGTTGGCCCTTGGTCCCTTGGGAGTTGTTCACCGCGAGTAGCCCCGGCGCGCGGCCGTCACGCGTTCCAGGAACGACAACGGCTGCGAGCCGGCGGCCACCGCGTAAACGACCACGTCGGATCGCGCGGCGGAGTCCAGCACCTTCGACGGCTCCAGCCAGCTCGACGCGTCGACACCGTCACTGAACAACAGCAGGAGAGTTCGACCGTCACCACGCGGGGCGAGCTGCAGGCGACGTAGGTGGCGTCGTACAGCGAGGTATCGCCGCCTGCTTCGAGCCCGCCGGTGATTGCCTCGAGCAGCCGATGGCGGTCCGCCGTCAGCGGCGTGCGCTCGAGGATCTCGTTGGAGAAGGTGAGGATCGCGGCGCGATCGATCGTCCGCATGGCATCGATCACGTGCCGGCACGCCTGCAGCAGCGATCGAAACCGTTCGCCAACGACGCTCTCGCTGAGGTCCAGCGCGAGGACGAAATCGAGCGGCACGACGTCGACGCCGAGCAGCCGGATCTGCTGCGGAACTCCGTTGTCCAGCAACTCGAAATCGTCCGCTCGCAGGCCGCCAATCGGCCGGCCGCGCGACGTGACCAGCGCGTCTACCGTCACCGCCTCGACGCCTGAGCGAAACCGCGGCGGCGTCTGCTGCGTCGCATCGAGCGCGGCCACGAGTATGACGGCCATCGACAGCGCTCGCGCGATCGTCATTGGCGGCTCCTCTTCTCGAGCTCGGCGATCCATTCGTCTGCGCGCCACGCCTGTCCAAGACGGTAGAACCACCAGGGATCGCTCTCGAATTCACGCGACACCGACGGCCGCAGCCGCGGACGCAACGCCTCCATGGCCTGTTTCGCGCGAATCGAGGCGCTCGATCAGCACACGACTGAGCGCGATCGCGGCGGACTGCGCGTCGGGATAGACACGCATGGCGTTGCGATAGTGGTCGGCGGCCGCCTCCGGGTCGCCTCGTTCTTCTTCGACGGCGCCCGCCACGAGCGACGCCCAATACTCGAGAACCCGCGAGAGTCTCGCGGCGCGCAGCGGCGCCAGCAGCGCCGCCGCGTGATCGAGCCGGCGCGGAGCGTCGCGCGGCCGTTCCTGCCAGCCGACCAACCTCGAATCCGGCGGCGGACGCTCCAACAGACGCGCGAGCGTTTCCGAGTTCGATCCCCGCCCGAGCAGCAACCACGCATCGTCCGGGAACCATTCCAGACACTCGTTGAAATGCTCCAGCGCCGCGCCCTGCCGGTCGCTCGCAGTGAGCAGCGTGCCGCCGATCCGGTACCACAGGCGCCCGTAGTCCGGCTCTGACGGCACGAGCACCCTGCGCACGTGCACGCGTGCGAAAGCGAGCTGGTCCGCGACGCCGATCGAGAGGCTTTGTCCCAGTCGGCCGCCGCGATGGCGGTGTGCAAGCCGATGGCGCCGCGAACGTATCGTGCAAGCGATTCTGGAAAGCCTTGGCGCCAGTCTTCTGAGGCGAGCGCCATCTGCACCTTGCGCGCTCCGCGCGTCGCTCGATGCGCGCCCTCCTGGCGGGACCACTCGGGCGTGAGTTCGCCGGTATATGGCGCCTCGTATACGCGCGCGAGCCGCTCGGTCTTCCGGCCCCCCTGCAGCTCGTACGATGCCCAGTCCGGGCCGAAGTGCTGTGTCATCTTGTTCTCGAGCTGCGCCAGCTCGAGAAAGAGGCTCTTCGCCTCGGCGACGAGACCGGTGAGCCGTCCTAGCGCGAGCGCGACGTTCCCCATCGCTCCACGCGGCGAGCTCGATCGAGGTGCGCGACGGGCCTTCGGCGATGTATCGGCGGATGAGGTCGGTATAACTGGCGGTCAGCGAAGCGACGCGATCCGGTCCGCGCTGGGCGGGCCGGGGCGGTTCGGCATCGGACAGAGCGAGCAGGACGGCAAGGAGGAGCGGCAGCTAGTCCTCCATGACCTCCTCGAGGCGGCGACTCGGTCTGCGGAGGCTGACGCCGCGCGACGACGTCCGGATGAAATTCACGAGGTAATCGACCTCGGCGCACTGCAGCGTCGGATCGCTCTCGATCTGCGCCAGCGCGCGGCTGGTGTTCGAGTGCACCAGGTGGCGATACGCGTGGCGCAGCTTTTGGATCGAGTCGCGCGTGAAACGGCGCCGCTCCAATCCAATGGTGTTGAGGCCGTAGATGCGCGCGCGGTTGCCGACGGTCTTCGCGTACGGCAGCGCGTCCTTCGTCACCACCGAGAACCCGCCGATGAAGGCGTGCTGGCCGACGCGGCAGAACTGGTGGACGCCTGAGAACGCGCTGATCGTCGCGTAGTCCTCGACGGTCACGTGCCCGCCGAGCGTCGCGGCGTTGCCGAAGATCGTGTAGTTGCCCACGTGGCAGTCGTGCGCGACGTGCGCGTAGGCCATGAACACGTTGCCGTCGCCGATCTGCGTGATGCCGCCGCCGCCCGCGGTGCCGCGGTGAACGGTGACGAACTCGCGGAACACGTTGCGATGGCCGATCGACAGCCTCGTCGGCTCCCCCTTGAACTTCAGATCCTGCGGGATGAGCCCGATCGAGCAGAACGGGAAGATCTGATTGCCGTCGCCGATCTCCGAGTAGCCGTCGATCACACACGACGCGCCGACGCGGCAGTCACGGCCCATGCGCACGTGCTCGCCGACGACCGTGTAGGGCCCGATGACGGTACCGATGCCGATCTGCGCGCCGGGATGAACGATCGCGGTCCGATCGATCGTCACTCCTGGGCGATCGCCGGCGGCCGCCGGCGCGAACGCCATCACCAGCTCCGCCTCGGCGACGACGTGCTCGGCGATGTGCGCGCTCGCCTTCGCGCGCGCGAGCTGCCCGCGCCGCATGCCGAGCGTCACCTCCAGCCGAAGCCGATCGCCCGGTACCACCTGCCGCCGGAACTTGGCGTTGTCGACGCCACGCAGATACACGCGCGCGCCGGCGTCGCCATCCTGCAGCAGCAGAATCGTCGCCACCTGCGCCAGCGCCTCGATCATGAGGACGCCGGGCATCAGCGGCGCGCCGGGAAAATGCCCCTGGAAAAACTCCTCGTTGACGGTGACGTTCTTGACGGCGACGACGCGGCGACCGGGCTCGTATTCGGTGATGGCGTCGACGAGAGGCGATGGATAGCGGTAGCAGAGACGCTCGAGTGTCTCTGTAATCGTGACAGACACCTGAAAAGAGTAAAGCGTAAAGGGTAAAGGGTAAAGGGTAAAGGGTAAGGGCTTACCCTTTACCCTTCACTCCTTACCCTTCCACCATCGGCGCCGCCGCCAGTGACAGCGTCAGTTCTTCTTCGGCGGCGTGCCTTTCGCCGCGTTGAGGCGCTTGACGATTTCGTCGGAGAGATCGAGACCGGGGTTGGCCCACGCGATCCACTGCTGCGCCTGCAGGATCATGTGCAACCCCTTCTCGTTCGCGAGGGCGTCGATGATCGGCTGCAGCCGCTGGCCGAAGTCGTTTTGCAGCTGCTGCGTGAGCTGCTCGACGTCGCTCTGCGCGTCCTGCTGCGCGAACTGCAGCTCGCGCTGGAGCTTCTCGATTTCGCGCTCGGCCGACGCGCGCGCCGTCTCGTTCATGACGCTCAGCCCCTGCTGCAGTTTCTCCTGCCTGCCCTGGAGCTCCTTCTGCTTCGCCGTCAGCTCCGCGGCCCTCTTCTTCTGCAGTTCCTGGATCTTCGCCGACGCTGCCTTGCCCTCCTCGGAGGTCGCGGCGATGTAGTTGAAATCCACATAGGCGATCTTCGCGCCCTCGGGGAACGGCGCCGGCGGGCGCGGCTTGGCCGCTTCGGGCGCGGGCGAGGGCGCAGGCACGGCCGGCTTCTGCGTTTCCGCAGCGGGCTTCTGCGTGGCGGGCGGTTGTGCCGCCGGCTTCTGCGTGGCCGGCGGCGGCGTCTGCGCCCACGCGGCACCGGCCGTCAAGACAATTCCCAGGGCAATCACACTCATCGTCTTCAACACTCGCATTACACAGTCCCTTTCAATGAAATATGGCGGATGCTGATCGCCGTTCGCTGATCGTTCTTCGCTGCCTACTGCCTACTGCCTACTATCTAGAACGTCGACCCCACCGCAAACCGGAACACGAAGCGCTTGGTCGGCTGGAGCTGGTTGTCGAGCACGCCGAACCGCTGCGGGTTCATCGCGAAGATCAGACGGAACGGCACGTTCAGCACCGGCATGAAGAACCGGACTTCCGCGCCGGTCGACGTCTTGAACGCGCTCGAGCGGCCCAGCACCCGCACGGTCGGAGCCGGCAGGTTCGACAGGTTGCTCGGCACCGCGTCCGAATCGAACCCGAAGGGCACGATCTGCGGCGGGTGCACGCGCTCGATCACGTCCTCTCTCCAGCCGAATTTCTGGCCTTCCTTGCGCACCTGGCCGGCGTCGTAGAACAGCACCAGGCGGACCGGCCCGGCGATGTTGATCAGGTACTCCGCGTTGAACAGGACGCTCTTGTTGCCGCCGACCAGCACGCCGGTGATCTCGTCGCGCGGCGACACTGTGCGGAGGTCGAAGCCGCGCATGCTGTACTCGCCGCCGAGGAAGATCTTCTCGAAGATCGGGATCGACGCCGTGTCGCCGAACGGCCGGATGTACTCGCTCGAGGCACGGAAGCCGAGCGACGTCCGGTTGTTCACCTTCACGTACCAGATGCCCTCGAGGCGCGGGTTGATGAAGTTCGTGTTGCCGCCGAGCCCGGCGAAGTCGAACGACGCGGTGTAGCGCGTGCCCTGCGTCGGGAAGATCGGATGGTCCACGGTGTTGAACACGTAGCTCGGACCGATCTTGCTGACGACGCGCCGCCCACCCTGCCGGAGCAGCAGCGAATCAGCCAGGAACGGGTTGTTCTGGATGATCAGCGGGTCGTTGAACGACTCGTCCAGCTCCGTCACCTTCACGCGCTCGTAGCTGTAGTTGACGAAGGCGCGGCCGTAATCCGACACCTGGAAGCCGTAGATGATGTTGCCGCCAACCGACTTCTGCGTGAACAGGCCGATGTAGCGGAACTCGCGGATGAACAGGTTCACGCCGGCGGTCATCGGCCGATCGAACAGGAACGGCTCCGAGAACGCGAGCTCGTAGTTCTTCGCGCGGCTTCCCTGCTGCGCCGCCACGGTGAAGGTCTCGCCGCGGCCCATGAAGTTCGCCGTCTGGAACGATAACTGACCGAAGAAGCCCTCGAACTGCGACACGCCGGCGCCGAACGTGAGCTGGTTCCGGTTCTGCTCCTCGAATTTCAGCCTCACGTCGACCTTGTTGTCGGCGCCCGGCGTCTTGTCAACCTTGATGTTCTCGTCGCCCTCGAGCGGCTTGAAGTAGCCGAGCTGATTGAGGCGGCGGACGCTGTGCTTGAGCGCCTCGGTGTTGAAGATGCCGCTTTCCACCAGCCGCATCTCACGCCGGATGACGTTGTCCCGCGTCGTCGTGTTGCCGACGAACGTGATCCGGTTGATGAAGTACTGCTTCCCTTCCTGCAGCCTCATCGTCACGTCGACGAGCGGCGCGCCGGCCGGCGCGGTCGGCTTCAACCAGGGCGCCGGCGGTCCGGCCGGCTGCTGTGGCGGCGGCTGCTGCGGCTGCTGCTGCGGGTCGGCGCCGTCCTGCGGCTGCTGCTGCGGCACGTCACGCGGCTTCAGATCCGGGAACCCCGTGAACTCCATGTAGCCGCCGACACCGTACAGCTCGCGGGCTTTCTCGAAGCCCTTGCGGACCTTCTTCTCGTTGTACCAGTCGCCCTGATCGAGCTTGAACAGCGGCCGCAACGCCTCGGCCTTGACGATGTTGTTGCCGGCGAAGGTGACCTCGCCGACGCGATAGCGCTTGCCTTCGGTGACCGGAATCCGCAGCTCGACGTGCCGTTTCTTGCCGTCCTCGCTGTCCTCGAGCACGCGCAGCTCCGGCTGGCCGACCTGCGCCGAGATGTAGCCCTTGTTCCGGTAGTACTCGACGATCTTGTCGGCGTCCTCTTCGTACTTGTGCTCTTTGTAGGTGCCGCCGCCGGTGATGAATCCGAGGATGCCGCCGGACTTGTTCTCCTTCATCTGCCGGCGAAGCTTGCGGTCCGAGACCTTCTGGTTGCCGACGAACTCCATCTCCTCGATCTTGACCTGCGGCCCCTCGGTGACGTGGAAGGTGAGGTGAATCAGCTTCGGACCGCCGGCGATCTCCTTGATCTCCGGCTTGACGTCGGCGTACTGGAACCCCTTCTCGGCGTAGAGACGGCGGACGACGCCGGTCACGCGGCGAATCGTTCCGGGATCGATGAACGAATCGAGCGCGACGCGAATGCTCTCGTTCTTCAATTCCTCGTCGATGTCGGACTGCGTGACCTTGTTGAGGCCCTCGTAGTCGACGATCTTGATCCGCTGGCGCTCCTCCATGTGGTAGACGACCAGCTTGCCGTCAACGCCGTTGCCCCAGTCGACGTCGAGCACTTCGATGGCGAGGTCGTCCAGGAATCCGGTGGCCCACAGCCGCTTGAAGTCGCCGATGATGACCTGCTCGGTCTGCTCGTTGAAGGGAACCCACTTGTCCAGCGACGGCTGGCTCGTGAAGTTCTTCATTTCCAGGTAGTAGAGGTAGGTCTGCGCCTCCACCACGGGGAAGCCGCCCTGCTTTTCGAAGCAGAGAAGGACGTTGTTCACGAGCGGCGGCGAGCCGGTGGGGGGCAGCTTGGCGGGCGCGGGAATCGTCTGTCCGCACACGGTTGCGGGCAGCTTGAGGGCCTCCTGGGAGGCCTGCGCCGGCGCAACGCTCTGGGCGCGGGCGTCGGGCGTCACGGCTGCCAGGAGCACGAGCAGAACTGCAATTACACGCATTGTGATCCGTAGTCTGGGGCCTGCCTCCGCGGGGAAGGAGCTGTCTATCGTGCCCTTCCCGCGAAGGCCAAGCTATGAGTTTACTGGATCTTAGACGTGTCAGGCCAGCTTGCGGCCGGTCTCGGCCTGCCCGAGCGGCCGGTAGGCGAGGGAGCCGGCATCGAGGTAGACCTCGATGTCGCCGTTCTTCAAGTGCCCGCGAATGAGCTCCTCGGACAGCGGGTCTTCGATGTACCGCTGAATGGCCCGGCGCAGCGGCCGCGCGCCATACGAGCGGTCCTTGCACGTCATGTCGATGATCCAGTCGATCACCTCCGGCGCGAGCTCGAGCCGCAGCCGGCGATCGACCAGGTTGTCGTTCAACTGCTTGACCAGCAGCTTCGTGATCGTCCGCAGATCCTCGTCGGAGAGCGCCTCGAAGACGATGATCTCGTCGATGCGGTTGATGAACTCGGGGTTGAACGTCTTGCGGACTTCCCCGAGGACCATGTCGTTGACGCTGCGGTTGATGGCGGACGCATCGGCCGACTGGAACCCCAGCGACGCCTTCTTCTGGATGAAGCGCGCGCCGATGTTCGACGTCATGATGATGATCGTGTTCTTGAAGTTCACCCGGTTGCCGAGGCCGTCGGTCAGGTGGCCGTCCTCGAACACCTGCAGCAGGATGTTGAACAGGTCGGGGTGCGCCTTCTCGATCTCGTCGAGCAGCACGACCGAGTACGGGTTCCGCTTCACCTTCTCGGTGAGCTGGCCGCCCTCTTCGTGGCCGACGTATCCCGGCGGCGAGCCAATCAGCTTCGAGACCGAGTGTTTCTCCATGTACTCGGACATGTCGAAGCGAATGAGCGCGTGATCGGAGCCGAACAGGAAGTTGGCGAGGGCGCGCGCCAGCTCCGTCTTGCCGACGCCGGTCGGGCCGAGGAACACGAAGCTGCCGACCGGCCGGTTCGGGTTCTTGAGGCCCGCGCGCGAGCGGCGGATGGCGCGTGAGAGCGCCGAGATCGCCTTCTCCTGCGAGATGACGCGGTTGTGGAGCTCGTCTTCCATCCGCAGCAGCTTGTCGCCTTCGTCCTGGTTGATCGACGTCAGCGGCACGCCGGTCCATTTCGACACGACTTCGTCGATCTCCGTCTTGCCGACGACAACGCGCCGCGCGTGAGACTTGACGTCGAAGCGCTCGCGTACGAACTGCAGGTTCTCGCGCGCCTGCACCTCCTGCTCGCGATAGAACTGCGCCTTCTCGAAGTTCTTCTCCGAGACGGCGGTCTCCATCTGCTCGACGGCGACGCGGATGCTCCGGTTGATCTCGCCGAACTCCTCGCTGTAGCCCGCCTCGCGCAGCTTGGCGCGCGCGCCGGCCTCGTCCACGAGGTCGATCGCCTTGTCCGGCAGGAACCGATCCGTGATGGAGCGGTTCGACTGGTAAACGGCCGCTTCGATCGCTTCCGACGTGTACTCGACGTGGTGGAAGGACTCGTAGCGGTCCTTCACGCCCATGAGCACTTCAATCGTCTCGCGCTCGCTCGGC
>JBMDXB010000067.1:0-3593 GCA_048594885.1 Vicinamibacterales bacterium | reverse complement strand
TGTTCGCGCCCGTCTGGAACACCACCGAGTCCCCCAGGTCCGTCGCCGTGGTGAACACCGCGAGGCGCCCAGGCGTGCCGGCCGTGACCAGCGGATCGATCGTCGACGATGCCGCGCTGAGCGTCCCTGTCGCTCCCGCCGGCGGCTCGCCGGCGAGCACGAACGCCGACGCCGGCTTGCCCCCCACCGTCTCCGCATCGGCCGCCTTCAGCGCATACGGCACCGCCACCAGCATCACGCGCGGCAGATCGCCGCCCGCCACCGACACCTGCAGCCAGCGCGCTTGTTCGGCGCGGAAGATCTCCAGCGGCAACGACACGGCCGTCCCGAGATACGCGACATAGCGCCCACGCTCGTCCGCCGTGACCGTCTGCGTCTCGCTCCACAGCCGCGTGCCGCCTTCCCGCTCGTCGTAGAGCGCGAAGGTCACAGTTTGGGGGCCAGCAAGCGGCGCCCCCGCCGCATGCGTCAACGTCCCCGACACCGGCACGAGGCGTGTCGTCGCGGCGGGCGCTGAGGATTGGAGGTCTTGCGCGGACAAGACAGGTGATATGGCGAGCACGCTGACGAGGGACGCGAGCAGCGACGAGACGATCCGCATGTCACACCTCCGGCGACCTGGAGCGCCGGGGAGCGCGGCGAGCAGTCTATCTGATCGGCAGCGAGCGCGGACCCGAGTCGTACGTAGGCCGGACCTTCAGGTGCGGCGGAACTGACGCTCCGCCCTACGTACGTCAGCACGCCCGCCCGCCGGACCGCGAGGGTCTATCGGCGGAGCGCCGCTTCCAATCGCTGCAGCCGCGCTTTCAGATCGTCGTTTTCGGCCTTGAGATCTTTGATGGCTTCGTCTTTTTCCGCCCTGAGATCTTTGATCGCCTGCAGCAGATAGAACGGCAGCTGCTGGTACTTGACCGCTTTGTAGCCCTCGGCATCCGTCGCCACGAGCTCCGGCAGGACCGCTTCGACGTCCTGCGCGATCAACCCGAAGGCGCGCGCGTGGCCGAAGTGGCGATCCGGAAACTCCTCGGCGCGCCACCCGAACGACACCGGCTGCAGCCGTACCACCGCGTCGAGGCTGCGACCGAACGGCGTGACGTCGCGCTTCAACCGCCGGTCCGACGAACACGTGCCGGCAATGACGCTGCCGTCCTCGTCCTTTACGCATCCCAGCCCCTGACCCGTGCCGATGTTGCCGATGCGGATGTCGCCGGCGACCTGGAGTTTGTCGGCCGCAACAGTCCCGATCCCCACATTGCCAGGGCCAAAGAACAGCGCGATGTTTGCACCAGAACTGCTCGCCCACAACGCGGTACCCGTGTCGCTGGACGCATACACGGCTGTCCCGCTGGACGACTCCCCGACCACACCATAGCCGGTTCCCCCACTGGCCCAGACAGCCGCGTTGCCGTCCCCGATGACCTGCAGCCTTCCTAACGGAGACGTGGTGCCGATACCGACGCTTCCCCAGTGCGTGATGCGCATGCGCTCGGCAAACGTGGTGGATCCGGCCGGGGTCGTCATGAATTGCAGCTGTGTGCCGTTGGACGTGTCGGTCCAGTTTCCCACCGCGCGGAACATGATCTGCCCCTTACCGCCCGTAAACCCCGACGGCGCGTAGCCGCGTACCGCCAGGCCGCCCAGAATGTCGTTGTCCTGCACCGGCAGCGGCGCGAACGGCGTGCCCCGCGCCGCGCGCGACACCAGCGGCAACGCGCCCAGCGCGTTGCTGTACACGTCCACCATCGCCCCCGGCGCCTGCGACGCCGCGACGTGGAACGGCGCCGCCGGCGCCGCCGTCGCGACGCCGATGTGCGAGCCGGTCTGGAAGACGACCGAGTCCCCCACGTCCGTCGCCGTCGTGAACACCGCGAGCCGACCCGGCGTCCCCGCCGTCACCAGCGGATCGATCGTCCCGGCAGCCGTGATCGCGCCGCCCGCCGGTCGGTCCGCGAGCACGAACGCCGACGCCGGCTTGCCGCCGACCGTCTCCGCGTCCGCCGCCTTCAGCGCATACGGCACCGCCACCAGCATCACGCGCGGCAGGTCGCGGCCGGCGACCGACACCTGCAGCCAGCGCGCCGTCTCGCTACGGAAGATCTCCGGCGGCACCGCACTCGCCGCGCCCAGATACGCGACGTAGCGGCCGCTCGCGTCCGCCGTCACCATCTGCGCCTCGCTCCACAGCAGCGTCCCGCCGTCGCGCTCGTCGTACAGCGCGAACGTCACCGATTGCGCACCCGCGAGCGGCGGGCCCGCCGCATCGGTCAACGTCCCGGACACCCGCATGAGGCGTGTCGTGGCGGCGGGCGGGGAGGACTGGGGTTCCTGGGCGAGGACGACCGGCGATGGGGGGAACACCGAGACGATGGACGCGAACACCAGGCAGAGAACGATCCGCACGTCACACCTCCGGCAACTTGAAGCGCCGGGGAGCGCGGCGGGCAGTCTATCTGATCGGCGCCAGGCGGGAACCGCGTCGGACCACGTCGTACGGAGGCCGGCCCTTCAGGTCCGGCGGAGCTGAAGCTTCGCCCTACGTTCGTCAGCACGCCCGCAGGCCGGATGGCGAGGGCCTGTCGGCGGAGCGACGCTTCCAGGCGGCGCAGCCGGTCGTCCTGCTGCTGCAGCCGTTCGTCCTGCGACTTGAGCTGCTGCTTCAAGACGTCCGCTTCCGACGTCAGCCGATCGTTCTCCGCCTTGAGATCCTTGATCGCCTGCAGCATGTAGAACGGCAGTTGCTGATACTTGACCGCCTTGTAGCCCGCCGCATCGGTGGTGACGAGGTCGGGGAGGACCGCTTCGACGTCCTGCGCGATCAGCCCGAACGAGCGCGCGGAGCCGAAGTGGCGATCCGGAAACTCGTCGGCGCGCCACGCGAATGACACCGGCTGCAGCCGTGCGACCGTCTCGAGACTGCGAGCAAACGGCGTCACCGCTTGCTTGAATCGCCGGTCCGAGGCACACACACCGGCGATCACACTGCCGTCGCCGTCCTTCACACAGCCGACGCTGCCCGAGCCGGTGAACGAGCCGATACGGATGTCGCCGGCGACCTGCAGCTTGTCAACCGGAAAGTAAACGCCGATGCCGACATTCCCATTGGTAGTGACTAAAGCCATTCCCCCGGGTCCGGGTGCCGATGCGAGAACTCCAATTCCGTTCGGCACGGACGATTCGGCGAGAATGCCATAGTCGGGGCCGAGAGGTCCGGTCGCGACCCGCAGTCTGGCAAACGGCGGGGCCTCGCCGCCAATTCCGACGTTCCCGTCGGGCTCAATCCGCATGCGCTCGGCGAACGTGGTCGACCCGAGCGGCGTCGTCATGAATTGCAGCAACGTGCCGTTCGCGCTGTCGGTCCAGTTCTCCGCCGCCCGGAACATGATTTGCCCCTTGCCCCCCGTGAATCCCGACGGCGCGTAGCCCCGCACTGCCAGCCCGCCCAGGATGTCGTTGGTCTGCACCGGCAACGGCGCGAAGACCGTGCCGCGCGCCGCGCGCGACACCAGCGGCAGCGCGCCCAACGCGTTGCTGTAGACATCGATCAACGCCGCTGGCGATTGCGACGCCGCCACGTGGAACGGCGCCGCCGGCGC
>JBMDXB010000066.1:0-56531 GCA_048594885.1 Vicinamibacterales bacterium | reverse complement strand
TTACCCTTTACCCTTTACCCTTTACCCTTTACCCTTTACCCTTTACCCCTTACCCTTGGCCCTTCCTCTTTCCACCTTCCCCGTTTCCTGGATCCATTTCGAGAGGCCGCCAATGAGCGCGCGGGCATCGATGCCGGCACTCTGGAGCGTGAGCGCCGCACGGGCGCTCGAGTTCTCGTTCGGTCAAGCACAGTAGGTGACGATCGGCACCTTCAGCTTCTTCAGCTCACCGGCGCGCTTCTCGATCTGGTCCGCCGCAACGGACCTGGCTCCGGGGATATGACCGGCAGCAAAGGACTCCGCGTCGCGGACGTCGACAATCGCCACCTTGCCCGAATCGTGCAGCTTCTTGAAATCCGTCCACGAGATGCGCAGCTTCGCCGATCTCGCGTCACCCGTCTGCGCCGCCGTGCCGCAGGCGGCGCCGAGCACGGCCATTGCGGCGGCCATCATCCACGCCCGTCTTGTCATGTGTCAGCTCTCTCCATCGAGACCTCGTAATACTACCAGCCGGGACGGGCGCGCATGGCGGCGTATGATCGTTTCCACCGCGCATGAACGACGTCACCCCGTTCCTCGAAGACGCCGCGCATTTCCCCGGCGGCCACGCGGCCGGCGTGGTGTTTCCGCGGACGATCGACGAGATCCGCGAGGTCCTCTCGAGCTCGAGGTCTATTCTCCCCATCGGTGCGCAGTCGTCGCTCACCGGCGGCGCGACGCCGATGGGCGAGACGATTCTCTCGACGTCGAAAATGACGCAGATCCTCGAGGTGTCGTCGTCGCGCATCCGTGTGCAGGCGGGTGTGACGGTGGAGGCGATGCAGGAAGCGCTCGCGGCCCACGGCGCGTGGTTTCCGCCGGCACCGACATTCACAGGCGCCTGCGCGGGCGGCATCGTCGCGACCAACGCAGCGGGCGCCGCCACGTTCAAGTACGGGGCGGTGCGCGAGTGGGTCGAGGGGCTGACGGTAGTGCTGGCCGACGGGACGGTCCTCTTGCTCGCGCGCGCACGGCAGTTCGCTGACGGACGCCGTTTCACGATCGAAACGCGCAGCGGCACGGTGACATTCGACGTGCCATCCTACCGGATGCCGGAAATGCCGAAGCGATCGGCGGGCTACTTCGCGCGTGCGGACATGGACCTAATCGATCTCGTCATCGGCTCCGAGGGAACGCTTGGGGTGATTGCCGATGTCACATTCCGCGTGCTGTCGCCCGCTCCCTCCACGGCGCTCGCGCTCGTGCCGTGCGTCAGCGAGGCACAGGCACTGGAGATCGTCGGGGCGCTGCGCACCGCGTCGCACGAGACATGGCGCACGGGCGATCCACGCGGGATCGATACGGCGGCGATCGAGCACATCGACCGGCGGTCGGTCGAAATCCTTCGCGAGGATGGCGCCGACGTGCGGTACCACGTCTCTCTGCCGGCAAACGTTGCCATCGTCCTGCTGATCCAACTCGAGCTGCCGGCCGGCATGACGCGCGATTCGGCGTTCGACGAGGTCGCCGCGGCGCTCGAAGCCCCTGGCACTGACAGTCCGCTCGCCCGCTTCTGCCGCCTGCTCGCGGCGGCGGACCTGTTCGACCGGACGGAGCTTGCGCTTCCCGGAGACCGGCGGCGCATCGAGGACTTCGTCGCCCTTCGAGAGGCGGTTCCCGCCGGCGTCAACCAGCGCGTCGGCGTCGCGAAGCGAACCATCGACGATCGCATCGAGAAGACGGCCGCGGACATGATCGTTCCGTTCGTTCGCTTCGCCGAGATGATGGACGTCTACCGCGCGGGTTTCGCCAGCCGCGGACTCGACTTCGCGATCTGGGGGCACATCTCGGACGGCAACGTCCACCCGAATGTCATCCCGCATAGCTATGACGATGTGGTGAAGGGGAAGGAAGCGATTCTGGAATTCGGGCGGGACGTCGCGCGGCTCGGCGGATCGCCGCTCGCGGAGCACGGCGTGGGCCGCAATCCTGTCAAGCAGTCGCTGCTGCGGCAACTCTATGGACCGGCGGGGATCGACGAGATGCGCGCCGTCAAGCGGGCCCTCGATCCGCAGTGGAAGCTGGCGCCCGGAGTGATCTTCGGACCATCATAGGGACCATGGGCCTCCTCCTGCGGCTGCAGCAGTGGCCGCTCCTGCGCCAGATCGCAACCGGCGGCGACGGCACCGGCGTCGAAGCGATGAGCGACGCGACGCGGGCGCTGCGGCCGCGGCATGAAGGGACCGAGACATCGCGCTCGATCTGCCCTTACTGTGGCGTCGGCTGCGGCCAGATCATCCACCATCGCCACGGGCGGGTCGTCTCCGTCGAAGGCGATCCGGAGTCGCCAATCTCGGAAGGCCATCTCTGCCCGAAAGGCGCGGCCACCTACGAGCTGTTGACGCACGCCGCTCGGGCGACTCGCGTGAGGTACCGCGCCCCGTACGCGACGGGCTGGACCGAGATCGATCTCGAGACCGCGATGGACATGATCGCGGAGCGGGTGTGGCAGTCGCGCGAGCGTCACTTCGAAGAAATGGGGACACCCCCCATTTCTCTCGATGAATCCGGGGAAATGGGAAGTGTCCCCATTTCTCGCGACCCGCTGCCGCTCATGCAATGCCGCTCGATCGCGCATCTCGGCGGCGCCACGCTCGACAACGAAGAGAACTACCTCATAAAGAAGCTGTTCACCGGCGGGCTCGGCATGGTCGCCATCAGCAACCAGGCCCGCATATGACACAGCTCCACGGTGCCCGGTCTGGGCACCTCGTTCGGGCGCGGCGGCGCGACCACGGCGCAGCAGGACCTGCAGAACGCTGACGCGATCCTGATCATGGGATCGTCGATGGCCGAGAACCATCCGGTCGGCTTCCGATGGGTCGTCAAGGCGCGCGAGCGCGGCGCGACGGTCATCCACGTCGATCCCCGCTTCACCCGAACGTCCGCGATGGCCGACATCTGGGCCCCGCTCCGCGCCGGCAGCGACATCGTCTTTCTCGGCGCGATGGTGAACTGCGTCGTGACGAACGGCCTCGAGTTTCGCGACTATCTCGTCCCCTATACGAACGCCGCGACGATCGTCCGTGACGACTTCCGCGACACCGAGGATCTCGATGGCCTGTTCTCCGCGCCCGAGACGTGGGCGTACGACACGGATGGCAGCCCTGAAGGGCTGCACTACAACGGCCGCTCGGACGACGCGGCCGTGCGCCGCGACCCGACGTTGCAGCATCCGCGATGCGTGTTCCAGGTGCTGAAGAAGCACTACGCGCGTTACACGCCGGAAATGGTCGAGGACGTCTGCGGTGTGCCGCGGGATCTGTTCCTGCGCATCGCGGACGCGTTCTGCCGCGCGTCGGGGCCGGAGAAGACGGCGGCGATCTGCTACGCCGTCGGCTGGACGCAGCACTCAGTTGGCGTGCAGATCATCCGGACGGCGGCGATCCTGCAACTGCTGCTCGGCAACATCGGCCGGCCCGGCGGCGGCATTCTCGCGCTGCGCGGCCACGCCTCGATCCAGGGATCGACCGACATCCCGACGCTGTTCGACATGCTGCCGGGATATCTGCCGATGCCGATGTTCGGCCCGGACTCGAGGTCGCTCGGCGACTACGTCCGCAAGCATCGGGCAGTCGCCGGCTGGTGGGGCAACTTCGATCGCTACATCGTGTCTCTGCTCAAGGCGTGGTACGGCGACGCCGCCACGCCCGAGAACGACTTCGGGTTCGGCTGGCTGCCGCGCATCAACGGCGATCACTCGCACTTCGGCTACTGGCTGGACATGGCGGACGGCGGCTCGCCGCTCGAGGGGCTGTTCGTCATGGGACAGAACCCCGCCGTCGGCGCGCCCAACGCACGGCTCGAACGGCGCGCGATGGCGAATCTCGACTGGCTCGTCGTGCGCGACATGGTCGAGACCGAGACCGCGACGTTCTGGCTCGACTCGCCCGAAATCGCGCGCGGCGAACTGCGAACCGAGGAGATCGCCACCGAGGTGTTCTTCCTGCCGGCCGCGGCGCACGCGGAGAAGGACGGCTGCTTCACGAACACGCAGCGGCTCCTGCAGTGGCACGAGAAGGCGGTTGACGCGCCCGGCGATGCGCGCAGCGAAGCGTGGTTCCTCTATCACCTTGGCCGCCGTCTGAAGGCAAGGGCCGCTGCGGATCCGCGTCCGCACAACGCCGGGCTGCTGGCGCTGACGTGGAACTACCCGACAGAGGGAATGCACGACGAGCCGGCCATCGACCATGTGCTGCAGGAGATCAATGGCCGCACGGCGGACGGCACGCTCGTCGACGGCTTCCGCTCACTGGCCGCGGACGGCACGACGTCGTGCGGCTGCTGGATTTACTCGGGCGTGTTCCCCGGGCCGGGACGCAATCGCGCGCGCGACCGCGATGCATCGGGCCCCTACGGTCACGGCTGGGGGTTCGCGTGGCCCGCCGATCGGCGCATCCTCTACAACCGTGCCTCCGCACGCCCGGACGGCACGCCGTGGAGCGAGCGCAAGAAACTCGTGTGGTGGGACGACACCGCGGGTGAGTGGGTGGGCAATGACATACCCGATTTCACCAGGACGAAGGCGCCGGACTACGTGCCTCCCGCTGGCGCAACGGCAGACGATGCCCTCGCCGGCGATGCGCCGTTCATCATGCACGCCGACGGCGTGGGACGGATCTGGGTCCCCGGCACGCTCCGCGACGGTCCGCTGCCGGCGCATTACGAGCCGCTGGAGTCTCCCGTCTCGAACCGCCTCTACGCGCAGCAGACCAATCCCGGCGCGGATGCCAAGCTCCGCGACGACAATCCGTACGCAGCGTCACCCGGCGATCCGCGCTTTCCGCACGTGTTGACGACGTATCGATTGACGGAACACCACACCGCGGGCGGCATGACGCGCACGCTGTCGCATCTCGCCGAGCTGCAGCCGGAGCTCTTCTGCGAGATCTCGCCGGAGCTCGCCGAAGACGTCGACGTTCGCAACGGCGAGTGGGTGACCGTGTCGACGCCGCGCGGCTCAATCGAGGCGCGTGCGCTCGTCACCGCGCGCATGCGTCCAGTAACGGTGATGGGACGCACGGTCCACCAGGTCGGACTCCCCTATCACTTCGGCGGCCGCGGCCTCGTCCGCGGCGACGTCGTCAACGATCTCGTCGCGATCTCTGAGGAGCCGAACGTCCGGATCATGGAAGCGAAGGCGCTGGTGTGTCACGTTGTCCCATCTCGTGCGCGCCATTCGGCGGGTTCGACGGTCGCGAGGATGTCATGACCACGGCTTTTCTCACCGACTCCACCGTCTGCATCGGCTGCAAGGCGTGTGAGGTCGCGTGCAAGGAGTGGAACCAGGTGCCCGCCGACGGGTTCCGCTTCACCGGCATGTCGTACGACAACACCGGCGGGCTGGGCCACTCGACCTGGCGTCACGTGAAGTTCGTCGAACGCACGATCGACGGCGGCGCGCCGCGGTGGGACTTCTCCTCCGACGTCTGCAAGCACTGCGAGAATGCCGGCTGCCTCGAGGCGTGCCCGACCGGCTCGATCGTGCGCACGGAATTCGGCGGCGTTTTCATCCAGCCTGACGTCTGCAACGGCTGCGGCTACTGCATCGTCACCTGCCCCTTCGGCGTCGTCGATCGACGTCCGGACGATGGGCGCGCGTTCAAGTGCACGTTCTGCTACGACCGGCAGAAGGCCGGCCTGGTGCCGGCATGCGCGAAGGCCTGCCCGACCGAATCGATCGTCTTCGGCGAAATCGACGAGCTGCGTGCGCGCGCCGAGCAACGTCTCGGTGAGCTGCGCGCCCGCGGCGTCAACGATGCGGTGTTGTACGACGCGCGGGAGACCAGCGTCGCCGGCACACACGCGATGTTCATCGTTCGCGGAAATCCCGAGGACTACAACCTCCCGGCCGCTCCCGAAGCGCCGGCTGCGCACCTGCGCGCCGGCTGGCAATCGGTGGCCGTCGCCGCCGGCATGATGCTGCTCGGCACGGCGCTGGCGTTCCGGAGCTCTCGGACCTAGCGCGCATGTTGCGGATGGATGCGTTGTGAGCGACTTCGAGAAGCGGCTCGACGAGCTGCGCCGGCAGGCGGCGGCACAGCCCCCGGCGATGGAGTCCGCGTCCGGCTATCACGGACTTCCGCTGCTGAAGCCGCCGGTGTGGACGTGGGAAGTGCCGGCCTATCTGTTCGTCGGCGGAGCCGCCGGAGCCGCCGCGGTGATCGGGGCCGTCGCCAACGCGAGCGGCGGCCGGCCGGAGGTCGTGCGCGACGCGCGCTGGATCGCGGCGGCAGGCGGCGCGTTTTCGGCGCCGCTCCTGGTGTCCGATCTCGGGCGGCCGGAGCGGTTCCTCGCGATGCTGCGCGTCTTCAAGCTGCGTAGCCCGATGTCGGTCGGCGCGTGGACGCTCGTCGCGTTCTCGAATGCTGCGGCCGCGACGGCATTCGCCGGCGTTGCCGATCGTGCGACGAGAGGAAAGCTGCCCGTGCGAGTGCTCGGCAATGCCGCCGAAGCGCTCTCCGCAGCAACGGGTCTCGTGCTCGCGACCTACACCGGCGTTCTCATCGGCGCGACGGCAATTCCCGTCTGGTCGCGCAACGTCGGTCTCCTCCCGGTGCACTTCGGCGCCTCAGGGATGGGCGCGGCCGTGTCGATGCTGGAGCTGCTCGGTCATCGGGATCGCGCGCTCAATGCGCTCGGCATCGGCGCCGCGGCAGTCGAAACGGCGATGGGGTTCGCGCTGGAATCGCGCACCGATCCGGCGCTCGATCCGTTGAAAGAGGGATGGTCCGGACGCGTCACGCGCGTCGGCGGCGTGCTCTCGGGTCCCGTCCCGCTGGCGCTGCGCCTGCTCGCGGGGCGCTCTGCCACTGCACGCCGGCTTGCGGCCGTGTCGGCGATCGCGGGATCGCTGTTGACGCGCGTGGGCTGGATCGCGGCCGGCAGAGCATCGGCCGGGGTCAGGTCTTGAATCATCAGAAAAGTGTCAATTCAAGACCTGACCCCTTTTCCTTTTTTGCGTCAGAAGGCGAAGCGGAGCTGCATCTGCACGCTGCGCAGCGGCAGCGCGCCCGTGGCCGCGCCGAAGCCCGCCGTTCTCGGCGTGAGACGATTGGGATCGAGCGAGCCGTCGGGCAACGTCTGCGAATTCCTGATCGTCAGGTTGGTCGGACTGACGTACTGAATCGTCGAATTGCGGCCGCTGATGATGACGGTGTCGAACGCGTTGAACACGTCGACCCGGAATTCCACTTTGCGGCCGCCGCCAATCCTGATGTCACGCGACATGGACAGGTCCACCGTCTTGTTGGGACAGCCACGCATCGTGTTGCGCCCGGATTCGAGGCCCACGCTGCCGTACGACGGGCCCGTCACCGCCTCGACGTTGAACTGACGATACAGGTCGCTGCTGCAGCCGCTGCCTGGATCACCGACGTAGACAATCCGCGCGCCGTAGTTCGGCGAGCCGGTGAGGTTCACGCTGCTGCCGTTGTTCTGGTAGCTGAAGCCGATATCGTAGGTCGAGCCTGAGCCTGCCGTCAGCACGCCCGCGAGGTTCCAGTCGTTCAGGATGTAACCGGCCAGGCGGCCAAGACCCTCCGGCACCGACGGCAGACGCCACACCGCATTCGCCTTGAGGTAGTGCGGCCGTCGATCGAGATTCTCGTTCAGCTTCTCGTACTCTTCCTGGTCGGCCCGAACGCTGATCGAGCCGTCCGGCGCATGCTGCAGGCGTTTCTGCAGGCCGGTGTTCCCCTTCAACGAGATGCCCCACGTGTAGTTGACGCCGAACGAGAGGCCGTTGCGGAAGCGCCGGTTCAGCGACGTCTGCAGCGAGTGGTAGGTGTCCGAGAACTCGGTCGCATTCAGATTGATGTCGGCGAGCCCGCGATACGGCCGCAGCAGATTCGTCGTGTAGGCGGTCTGGCCCGGCACCGTGCTCGTCAGCGTCGGATCCTGATTCTCCGGCAGATACGCCGCGCCGATGTCGATCGCGTTCAGGTTCACGGTCGCGCCACCTTGGTACGCCCCAAGACGGTTGAGACCGTGATTGCCGACGTACGAGACGTCGACCGCCATGTCCCAGGGCATCGTCTTCTGGACGCCAACCTGCCAGTGCCACTGCGCCGGGACCTGAGCGTCGTACTGGAAGATCACCAGCCGCGGCACGGGCTGCGGGCTCAAGCCCTGCCCCAGCGTCTGGAGCATGCCGTTGCGCAGGTCCGTCGCCGTCGCGATCGGTGGATTGCCGGGGATCGAGAAGACAGTGTTGCCGTCCGGGCGGTCGTAGAACAGGCCGCCGCCCGCGCGGAGTACCATCTGCTGGTTGCCCATCAGGTCGTAGGCAAGGCCGAATCGCGGCCCGACGACGAGTTTCGGCCAGGTGTAGCCGGTCTTCGCAATGCCCTCGCCCGCCTGGACGATGCCGTTGAGCGGATCGCCGCTGCCCGGAATCGGCGTGCCGATCGCCGCCTGCGTGTTCGCGGCGCCGGGCGCCGTGAGAATCTGCCCGGTGCGCGGATCCATGGCGTTGCGGGTGTTGCCCGAGCAGGTCCGCGCGCCGTTGCTGCAGCCGGCCACATAGAGCACCTGCGCCCGCGCCGCATTCCATCTCTCCGGGAAGAAGTTCGACATCTGCTGGAACTTGTCGAATTGCGGCTGCTGCCGCGTGAACCGGACGCCGTAGTCGAGCGTCAGCCGGGTGCTCGCCTTCCAGTTGTCCTGCAGGTAGAACTCGGTGTTGTTGTAGATCATCTGGCCTTCGACGAACTTCGAGGCCTGCTGATACTGCGTGAAGACGCCGGTGGCCGCGTTCGCAAACCCGAAACCCGTGTCCAGCGTGTTGTTCGTGTCGTTGCCGAAATTCACGCTGCCCTGAAACGACAGGCCACCGCCTGCGCCGACGTTTTGCGCCTTGAAGCTGTGGTTGTTGTAGAACCCAGTCTTCAGGGTGTGACGCCCCGCCACCTTGGTGAGGCTGACCGCGACGTCCTGCGTCCGGTTGATGTTCAGCCATCCCGGGTAGCGCTGGTTCGGCGGCGCCGAGCCGATGCGGTTTCCCCAAGAGAAGATTGGCGGCAGATTGAGGTTGCTGCCGTCCCAGAATGGCGGCCGCACGTCCTGCATGACCTCGTACGCGTAGTAGCTCTTGTTGACGGCGCCGGCATCCGGATACAGCAGCGGGAAGCCGGGCAGGCTCTGAAGACGGTTGGCCGAGTCGTTGACCAGCACGCCGCCCTCGTTGCCGCCCGTGAGCTCGTTCCTGATGAACCCGTACGTGCCCTCGAGGAACGTCGTCGGGTTCAACGTGTAGTTGACCGTCGTCGCATAGTTCGTGATGTACGGGTATGGCGTTTTGACGTCGGTAAAGCCCTCAATCAGTCCGGGCGTCGTGATCGGCCGCGCGCGCTGGCCCGAGTACTTCCACGTGACGCGGAGGTCGTTAGCGAGCTGGTAGTCGAGGCGGGCCGCCGGCTGCTGCGTGAGGTTCTTCACCGCCGGCGCATCGACGACGTAGTTGAAGCTGGTGTTGAACTGCTGCTCCATCGTCGGCAGCGGGTAGCGGCTCAGCACCTTGAGGCCGAGATCGTACAGCCGGTTCGCCGGAATCACGTTGTTGGGGAACGGCTGCCGCGTGATCGGATCCCGGAGCTGCGGAATCGGCCGTCCGGTGTTGTCGAGGCTCTGTGAGAAGTCGCCCGCGCGTTCGAGCTCCGTCGGCACGCGCAGGCGGATCGGATTGCCGCCGTTGATCGCGTTGTTGCTCGGGCGATACTCGTGCGCGTAGAAGAAGAACAGCTTGTTGTTGGCGCCGGGCCGTCCGACAGGCCCGCCGATGGTGTAGCCGTACGTCTTGGTCTCGTTCTCCGCCTTCCGATCGCCGTTGCGGATGTTCGTCCACGAGTTCGAGTTCCAATCCGAGTCAGTCAAGATCGTGTAGGCCGATCCCTTGAACCGGTTCGAGCCGCTCTTGGTCACCGCGGTGATCTGCAGGCCGCTCGATCGTCCGTATTCCGCCTGATAGCCCTGCGTCAGGATCTTCACCTCGGCAATCGACTCGATGTTCATGCTGAGCATCTGCCCGTTGTTGCCGGTGTCCATCGCGGAGATGCCGTCCATCATCACGTTGTTCTGACCGGCGCCACCCAGTCGGCTCGCCTGCTGACCCGATTGAGGCGCGCCGCGCTCGGCGCCGACGACGCCTGGGGTGAAGGCCGCCAGGCTGGCGAAGTTCCCGCGGTTGATCGGCAGGTTCTCGATCTGCTCCAGCGTGATTGCGAACGACCGTTCGGCGCTCTGGGTCTGCACGAGCGTCGCTTCGGCGACGACCTGCACGGTTTCGCTGACCGTCGCCGTTTCGAGGATGACGGGAGGCACGCCGACGCGGTCGCCGCCGCTCACGCGGATGCCGGTGCGGCGAACCGTCCGGAAGCCGGACATCGCCACCTCGATGGTGTAGATATCGGGCGTCACGTTCGGTATGACGTAGACGCCCGCCGCATTCGTAATCACGGGCGCCAGCGACGTGCCGCGCGATTCGCTGGTGAGGACGATGGTGGCGCCGGGGACCACTCCGCCCTGCGGGTCCTGCACCGTCCCGCTGATGTTGCCGGTCGTAATCTGCGCCGCCGCGGGTGTGGCCACCAGCGCCAAGGCCAGAAGAGTCACCGTCACGAATCGCACCGAGCTGAGAGACATCTCCTCTCCCCCTCTCTGTAGCCAAGCGTCCGCCGCTACGAAGCCCTAACTGCGAGCGCCATTGTGGATCTGGCTGGTACTGGAGTCCAGTACCGTTTTAAATGGGCGAGGGCGGGGTCAGGTCTTGAATCATCAGAAAAGTGTCAATTCAAGACCTGACCCCTTTAGTCGGCGAGGTCTTCCTTGAGGAGATCGGTGTTGATGGCGAAGGCCGCCTCAGCTCCTTCGGCTGCGGCTACCACCACCCACTGCACTTTGCGGGACGCATCGCCCGCGACGAACAGCCCCTTCAGATGCGTCGTTTCGTACTTGCCGGTGCTGACCGTGCCTTTTTCGTTGAAGTCACACCCGAGACGGACGGCGAGGGGAGACCGCTGCTCCTGGCCGAGCGTGAAGAAGAGGACGCGCCGCGCGATCGCCTCTCCGCCGGCCAGGACGACGTGGTCGAGCTGCCCGTCCGTGCCCGAGAGTCTTGCGATGCGCTCCTCCCGTACCCTGATGCCGTTCCGCGCCAGGCGTCCCGGCGCACCCTCCTCGAACGCGGGATCGCCGTCGGTGAACAGGATCACGTCGCGGCTCCACGCCGTCATCTCGAGCGCCAGTCCGACGCCGGACTTTCCGCGTCCGTAAACCGCGAACGGCTGGTCGCGGAATTCCCACGCGTCGCAGTACGGGCAGTGGAAGACGCTCTTTCCGTACAGCTCCGCGAGCCCCTCGATCTGCGGCAGGTTGTCGACGACGCCGGTTGCGAGCAGCAGCTTGCGCGAGAACACCTGCTCGCCGCCGGCGAACGTGACGACGAAGCGGCTGTCGCGGCATTCGGCGTCCACGACTTCGACGTCGCGCAGCGTCACCGTGTCGTACTGCGCCAACTGCTCGCGGCCGATGGCGACGAACTCGAGCGGAGAAATGCCGTCGCGCGTGAGATAGCCATGAATCGCGCGCGACGCGGCGTTGCGCGGCCGCCCCGCGTCACAGACCAGCACCGATCGGCGGCAGCGGCCCAGCATCAGCGCCGCACTCAGACCAGCGGGCCCACCGCCGACGATGACGACGTCGTACATGCGCTGGTCGAAAAGCAAGATCTGAACCCGCGCGCCGTAGATGCAGGGGCGGAGCTTGCTCCGCCCCTGGGCCGACCAAGGTCGGCCCCTACGCGAAATACGCGCTCAGCGCCCAGCGGCCGTGAGCGCAATAAATCGCGCCTCGCCCCGCAGCGAATCGAGGTCGGGGTCGCGGACGACGCGGGCGGCGGTGAGCGCGGGCAGGAGGCGCGCGACGCGCTCGAGGGAGTCGAGCGCGTGGTCGCGATCGCCGCGCAGCGCGTGCAGGCAGGCGATGTAGTAGCGCGTGAACGGGTCGTCGGCGCCGCGCGCGACCCGCGCATCGAACGCTCTCAGCGCGCGGTGAAAGTGGCGCTCGGCATCCTCGGACCGATTGAGCCGGTGATACGCGGCGCCGATCTTCACGTTCAGCTCGATCTGGGTGCGCTCGCGCAGCGCGTGATCGCTCGAACCGATGAACGCGAGCTCGCGCTCGTACTCGCGCAGCGCCGCGTCGTAGTTGCCTTGCAGGTAGTAGACGTAGCCAAGCCGCGCGTGAGCGCCGACGACCTGGAGGCCGATGTTGCCGGAGATGTACTGCTCCTGCAGTTCGACCGCCCGCCGGCACATGTCGGCGGCGCGCTCGTACTGTCCCGTCCACGCGAGCAGGAGTCCCAGCTGAAGGTAGGAGTAGCCGGCCTCAGGATTCAGCTCGATGGCGCGCTCCAGCTCCGGGATCGCCGACGCAAAGTCGCCGCGGCCGATCCAGTAGGCGCGCGCGAGCCCCTGGCGCGCCTGGCCGTGCTCGGGATCGAGCCGCAGCGCTTCCTGCAGCGCCGCAATGGCTTCCTCGCTGCGGCCGAGACCGACGAGCGCCGTCGCCATCCAGACCCGCGCGTCGGCGTGCTGCGGATCGATCTCGAGCGCGCGCTGCTCGAGCTCGATCGCCTTGTGCAGCATGTCCTGCATGCTGAGGAAGTTTCCCTTGAGACCGTAGGCGCCGCCGAGCGCCGCCCAGGCGTTCGCGTACTCGGGGTCGTGCCGCGTGGCCTCCTCGAACGCGCCGATCGCGCGGTCGATCGACTCGCGCGTCGCTTGCCGCAGGTTCATCATGCCGCGCGCGTAGCTCTCGTAGGCCTGGACGGACTGCGTCTCCTGCCGCTCGATCCCGGCGATCTCGCTGCCGCGCAGCTCGACGTTCAATCCCTGACTCAGCTCGAAGACGATCTTGTCCTGCAGCGCGAAGATGTCGTCCATGCGGCCGTCGACCTTCACGGTCTGCCCGACGGCGCCCGTCGCGACGTCGACGAAGTTCGCAGTGATGCGTACGTTCGGCCCGATGCGCTGGTAGCCGCCGACCACGACCCACGTGGCGCCGAGCCGCCGGCCGATGTCGATGGCCAGCGCGTCGTTCAGATGCGCGTCGGTACTCAGGTTACGCAGCGCGTCGTAGATGCGCGCCCGTCCGATGACGGTGAGGCCGTGGATGTTCTTGAGATCCGAGCTGACGGTCTCGGCGATGCCGGTGCCGATCCAGTCGTCGGCCGGCTCGCGCGTGATGTTGGAGAACGTCATGACGGCGACGGAGCTTCCGATCGCCGGTATTGGCGTGCTCGCGACGTGGATCCGCGACGACGCGCGATCCGGGGAACGGTCGAGCAACGCGGCAGCCTCACGCAGGTCGGCGAGCATCTCGCGCGCCGACTGATAGCGGAACTCGGGCGCTTTCTCGAGCGCTCGCGAAACGATCGCGTCGAGCGCCGGCGGCACGTTCGTGAACCGCGACACCGGCGGCGGAATCTCGTGCAGGATCCGATCGATGATCTCCGTCGGCGTCGTCCCCTCGAACGGCATCCGGCCGGTGACCATCTCGAACAGCACGACGCCGAGCGAGAAGAGATCGGCGCGATGATCGACGGCGCGGCCGAGCGCCTGCTCGGGAGCCATGTAGGAGACGGTCCCCAGGACCATGCCGGCGCTGCTCAACTGCGTCTGCGTGACGGCAAGCTGCCCGCGGCGCTGAACGATCTTCGCCAGGCCGAAGTCCAGCACCTTGACGAGGCCGCGCGCGGTGCGCATCAGGTTCGCGCTCTTGATGTCGCGATGGACGATGCCGTGGCCGTGCGCTTCGTCGAGCGCGTCGGCGACCTGCGTCGCGATCTCGACCGCCTCCCGAACCGGCAGTGGGCCGCGTGCGATGCGGCTCGAGACGAGCTCGCCCTCCACGAACTCCATCACGATGAAGTCCGAGCCGGCGTGCTCGCCGATGTCGTAGGTGACGGCGATGTTCGGCGAGCGCAGCATCGACGCGGCGCGCGCTTCGTTCAGCAGCCTGGCGCGGCTCTCCGGATCGGCCTTGAGCGCGGGCGGCAGGAACTTGAGCGCGACAGGGCGGCCCAGCCGGACGTCCTCCGCCCGATACACCTCGCCCATGCCGCCCGCGCCGAGCCGCGAGCCGATGCGATAGTGCTGAACGGTGGTTCCGATCACGGTCACACTCTCGTGAGACGCTCGAGCCGAGTCACACGTCCCGAGACATGAAGTATACCGGCCGAGCGCCATGCTATCCTCCGCACATGGGGCAGCCGGACCGGACGAAGCGGCCCGCGACCTATGAGGATCTCCTCCAGGTTCCCGATCATCTCGTCGCCGAGATTATCGATGGCGAGCTCTATACCTCGCCGCGGCCAGCGCCACGTCATGCAGACGCGAGCTCCGGCCTCGGCGGCGTGATTCGCGGCCCTTTCGACCGCGGCCGGGGTGGTCCGGGGGGCTGGCGGATCCTCTTCGAACCCGAGCTGCACCTCGGCCGCGACATTGTCGTACCTGACCTGGCTGGATGGCGCCGCGAGCGGCTGCCGCAACTGCCAGAGACCGCATACTTTTCGCTCGCGCCGGACTGGATCTGCGAAGTGGTCTCGCCGTCGACTGCCGCGATGGACCGGGTCAAGAAGCTCACGATCTACGCGCGTGAGCGCGTGTCGCACGCCTGGCTGATCGATCCGATCGGCCAGACCCTCGAAGTCCTGAGGCTCGAAGACGGCCGATGGACGATCGTCTCCACCGCCGCCGGAACCGCCGTTGTCCGCGCCGAGCCGTTCGATGCGATTGAGCTCGATCTGACGATGCTCTGGGACTGACGCTCGCCCCTCGAAGGCCCGGCTCAGAGCTGGGTCTCGACCCGCTCCACGTGCACCACCAGCGCGGCCCGCGCCCACGGAAACCGCGCCTTCACCGCGTCGAAGCGCGAACCGGCCGTCTCCATCTCTCCAGGTCCGCGCAAGAGACAGCCCTGCCCGGGCGTCCCTCTCGAGCCCGCTACTTGTCGCGTCGCGAACAGCAACTCCACGCGTGAATCGATCGCGAGGTTCGCTTCCGTGCGCCGCAGCCGTCCGGCGGGGATCAAGACGACATCGTCGGCGAAACCGAGCGCGCGAACGTACTCGCCCCAGGTCGCCGACAGATGCGGCCCGTCGGCGCCCGTCGTCGCGATGGCCACCCACTCCGCTGTTTCGATTACCGCTCTGACGTCTCCTTCGATCAACATAGGCCTCCTGCTCACTCTCTTACGCTTTACCCTGACCCCTTACCCCTTACCCCTTACCCGTTACCCTTTCCCTTTACCCTTTCCCTCTACCCTTTACCCTTTACCCCTTCCCCTTGTCCCTCCCTCCCGGCTGTCTGGTATGTTCTTTCGCCATGTCCATGAGCCGTGTTCAGCTGTGTGCCGCATCGGCCGTCTGTCTCGCCGTCCTGTCGCTGCCGCTTCTCGGCCAGGAAAAGCCGGACGAGACGAAGAAGGACGACCCAAAGAAAGCCGACAAGAACGAGCTGCCGCTCGCGCCAGCCGGCAAGCTCGAGTTCGAGACGGACGAGGGAACCTGGATGTCGCTCGACGTCGCGGCCGACGCGTCGTCGATTGTGTTCGAGCTGCTCGGCGATCTCTATCGTGTCCCGTTTGCCGGCGGCGTCGCGACGGCCATCACAAAAGGCCCGCCGTACGACGCGCAGCCGCGCATTTCACCCGACGGCAAGTGGATCGCGTTCATCAGCGATCGCAGCGGCAGCGACAACCTGTGGATCGTCAAGGCGGACGGCACCGAGCCGAGGAAGCTGTCGAACGAGTCGCAGCAGGCGGTCATCTCGCCGGCATGGACGCCAGACTCCAGCTACGTGATCGCGTCGGTGCGCGCGACGGGCGGCACCGAGCTGCGCATGTTCCACGTCAACGGCGGCAGCGGCATCACGCTCGGCGCGCCGGCCACGCCGGCAGCCACGCCTGCGGGACCGCCAACGCCCGGCGGCGGCTCGAGCTCGCCGACGCGCCTCGGCGCCTCCGTCACGCGCGACGGCCGCCACCTCTACGTCGCGCAGATGGCGAGCGGACCGGCAGCCGGAGGCTCCGCGCTCGGCCGGTGGCAGATCGCGCGTCTCGACATGCAGACCGGCGACGCGGACGTCATCACGCAGGCGGAGGGAAGCGCCATGCGCCCGCTCGTTTCGCCCGACGGCAGGCTGCTGGTCTACGCGACGCGCTACGAGACGAAGACGGGCTTCCGCATCCGCGATCTCACGACAGGTGCGGATCGCTGGTTGAAGTGGCCGATCGAACGCGACGAGCAGGAGAGCGGAGGCAGCCCCTCGCGCGACACCTATCCCGCGTACGCGTTCACGCCCGACGGGAAGGAAATCGTCGTCAGCTACGGCGGCAAGATCCATCGCGTCAACGTCGAGACCGGCGCCGATACGCTCGTGCCGTTCACCGCGAAGGTATCGCTCGACATCGGTCCCGATCTGGAGTTCCCGTACAAAGTCCCGCAGGGCCCAGTACGCGCGAAGCTGATTCAGGATCCAGCTCAGTCACCCGACGGCAGGCGGATCGCGATGTCGGTGCTGACGAAGGTCTACACGATGGACGCCGCGAAGGGCGCGACGGCGAAGCGGCTGACGAGCGGCGACAACTGGGAATTCAAGCCCGCCTGGTCGCCCGACGGCCAGTGGATTGCGTACGTCACGTGGTCGACGAACGGCGGACAGATCTGGAAGACGCGCGCCGACGGCTCCGGCCGGCCGCAGCAGCTCACGAACGTGCCCGCCTTCTACACCGACATCGTCTACTCGCCCGATGGCGCTCGCATCATCGGGCTGCGCGGCAACCAGTACATGCGGCAGCAGACGTTCAGCGAGTTCGGCGGCCTCCGCATACCGCTCGATCTCGTGTGGCTGCCGGCCGAGGGCGGAGACGTGCACCTGATCGTTCCGGCGCGGGGCCTCGGCCACCCGCACTTCGCGCAGGACGCCTCGCGCATCCACGTCTACTCGAACAGCGGCCTCATCTCGCTGCGCTACGACGGCACGGATCGCCGCACTCATCTGCGTGTCACCGGCCCGGCGCGGCCGGGATCGACGACGCCGCCGGCGGCTGACGCGGTGATGCTGCGGCCGGACGGCCGTTGGGCGCTGGCCTCGGTGAACAACCAGCTCTGGGTCGTGGCGGTGCCGCCGTACTCGGGCACAGCGCCCACCGTGAACGTCCGGAGTCCGTCGCTGCCGGTGAAGCGGCTCACCGACATCGGCGCGGACTACTTCGGCTGGGCGGACGGCGGCAAGACGCTGACGTGGGGTATCGGGTCGACCTTCTTCCGCCGCGCCTTCGATTCGATCGACTTCACCGCACAGGAGCCGCCCTCAGGCGGCCGTGGTCCCGACGCTGCGGCATCCGGCGACAAGGCGGAGCAGGAGAAGAAGGAACAGGAAAAGAAGGCGGCAGCAAAGAAGGAGGCGCTCGATCTCGACAAGAACGTCGAAGCGATCGAGGTCGTGCTGGAGTTCCCGCGCGCGGTGCCGACAGGCAGCGTCGCGCTGCGACACGCGACGATCATCACGATGAAGGGCGACGAAGTGCTCCGCGACGCCGACGTCGTCGTCACCGGCAACCGCATCGCGGCGATCGGGCGCAGCGGCAGCGTGACGATCCCCGCCGGCGCGCGGCAGTTCGACGTGCGCGGCAAGTTCATCGTGCCGGGCTTCGTCGACACGCACGCGCACTGGGAGTTCCGCACGCACGACGTGCTCGAGCCGCAGAACTGGAGCCTCGTCGCCAACCTCGCCTACGGCGTCACGGCCGGCCTCGACGTGCAGACGTCGACGAACGACTACTTCGCCTATCAGGACCTCGTCGAGACGGGACAGAGCCTCGGCCAGCGCGCGTTCATGACCGGGCCCGGCGTCTTCTCCAGCCACGACTTTCAGTCGTACGAAGCGGCGCTCGCGTACCTGAAACGCTACAAGGAGCACTACCGCACGCCGAACATCAAGTCGTACATGGTCGGCAACCGCAAGCAGCGGCAGTGGATCGTGATGGCCTCGAAGGAGCTCCGGCTGATGCCGACGACCGAAGGCGGCCGCGACATGAAGCTGGACATCACGCACGCCATCGACGGCATGCACGGCAACGAGCACACGCTCCCCGTCTTCCCGCTCTACAAGGATGTCGTCCAGCTCTTTGCGAAGACCAAGACCGCCTACACGCCGACGCTGCTCGTCAACTACGGCGGCATCATCGCCGAAGAGTACTTCTACGCGACGACGGAGGTGCACGACGACAGGAAGCTGAATCGCTTCTACCCGCACAACGTGCTCGACGACATGACGCGGCGGCGGCGCGTGTGGGCGCGGAAGGACGAGTTCGTGTTCCCGCTCGCCGCCGAATCGGCCGCGCGCATTCAGCGCGCCGGCGGGCTGGTCGGCGTCGGCGGGCACGGGCAGCTCCAGGGCCTGGGCTACCACTGGGAGATGTGGGCGCTGGCGATGGGCGGCATGACGCCGCGTGAAGTGCTGAAGGCCGCCACCACCGACGGCGCGAAGATCATCGGGTTCGATCAGGACCTTGGCACGCTGGAAGCCGGCAAGCTCGCGGACCTCGTCGTCCTCGACAGGAACCCGTTGGACGACATCCGCAACACGAACACGATTCGCTACGTGATGAAGAACGGCGAGCTGTTCGAAGGAGACACGCTCGATCAGATCTGGCCGGTGCAGAAGCCGCTGCCGAAATTCTGGTGGTGGGAGGCGGCGCCCAGGGCCGGCACCCGTTGAGGCGGAACTGACGTTCCGCCCTGCTGGGCCGCGCTGAGCGTCCGACGGATAGATGGCCGATCTCTCGCGATCGCTCACCCTCACGAATGCCACGGCGATGGTCGTCGGCACGATCATCGGCGCCTCGATCTTCGTCCAGCCGTCCGAGATCGCACGGCACCTGCAGACGCCGGCGCAAATCATGCTCGTGTGGCTGGCGTGCGGCATCCTCACGTTCTTCGGCGCGCTCGTCTGCGCCGAGCTGTCCTCCGCGTTCCCTCACACCGGCGGCCTCTACGTGTTCATGCGCGACACGTTCTCCCCGATCGTCGGCTTCCTCTGGGGCTGGGCGATGTTCTGGACGATGCACACGGGGATCATCGCGGCGATTGCGGTGGTGTTCGCGCGCTACACGGCGCACTTCGTGCCGGTGGGCGACACCGGCATCCGCGTCATCGCCGTCGCCGTCATCGTCGCGCTGTCGGCGCTGAATTACGTCGGCGTGCGCGCGGGGAGCGGCGTGCAGACGGCGCTGACGATCGCGAAGGTCGCCGCGATCGTCGTGATCGTCGCCGTCGGCGCAGTCTTCGCGGAAATGGGGACACCGGGCGGGGCAAGCCTCGCCCCTACGGGGGCGGCTGGAAGCAACGTCGCCGTTTCCGCCTATCTGCTCGCCATGGTTGCCGGCTTGTTCGCCTACGGCGGTTGGCACATGGTGACCTACACGGCCGGTGAGACGATCATGCCGGCGCGGACGATCCCGCTCGCGCTCCTCGCAGGCGTCGGCATCGTCACCGCCTGCTACATCGCGCTGAACCTCGTCTACCTCTCGATTCTGCCGATCGACGCCGTGCGCTCGTCGACGCGGATTGCCGCGGATGCGGCGGACGCCGTCGTCGGACGCGGAGGGTCGTCGGTGCTCGCGGCGCTCGTGATGATGTCGTCACTCGGAGGTCTCACCGGCATCGTGCTCACGGGCCCGCGCGTGTATTACTCGATGGCGCAGGACGGACTCGCGTTCCGATGGCTCGGTACCGTGCATCCGAGGTATCGCACGCCCGCGCACGCGGTCGTCGCGCAGGGCGTGTGGGCGGCTGTGCTCGCCGCGACCGGCGCGTATCGACAGCTCTTCACGCGCGTCATCTACACCGAGTGGCTGTTCTTCGCGCTGATGGCGGCGGGACTCTTCGTGCTGCGGCGCCGCGCCGGCTACCGGCCGGCGTATCGCACCTGGGGCTATCCGATCGTACCGATCGTCTTCATCGTCGTGTCGGTCGCGATCGTCGTCAATCAGTTCGTCAGCGATCCGTCCGAAGCGGCGCTCGGGCTCGGCATGGTGGCGATCGGCGCGCCGATTTACTATTTCTGGAGAACGGCGCAACTGAAGTTGCGCCCTACGGGAGAAGATGCGAATCGTCGACTTTCATAATCACTACTATCCGCCGGCGTACGTCGAGGCGTTGAAGACGTCCGCCTCCGCGGTGCGCGTGACCTACGACCAGGACGCCAATCCCTGCGTTCATTATCCGGGCGACTACAACATCCTCGTCCCCGGCCATCGCGACATCGAGTACCGGCAGCGCGTGCTCGACGAGCACGGCGTGCAGACGCAAGTCGTCACGTTCACCACGCCCGGCGTTCACGTCGAGCCGCCGGGGTTCGCCGTGACGATGGCGCGGACGATCAACGATTCCTTCGCGCGCGTCGTCCGCGAGCGCAAAGGACGCTTTGCCGCGCTCGCGACGCTGCCGCTGAACGATCCGGCGGCGTCGGTTACCGAGCTCGAGCGCGCGATGAAGGAGCTCGGTCTCCCGGGCGCGATGGTATTCAGCAATGTGAACCACGCCGCCCTGGCCGACGAGCGCTACGAGCCGCTCTGGAAGAAGGCCAATGAGCTCGAAGCCGTCATCTACATCCACCCGACGGATCCGGCGGGCGTCGAGGCGATGATGGACTACTGGCTGATGCCGCTCGTCGGCTTCCTGATGGACACGACGCTGGCGGCGTCGAAGCTGGTGTTCAGCGGCGTGGTGGCGCGCCATCCGCGGATTCGCTGGGTGCTGACGCACATGGGCGGCGCGATCCCCTATCTCGCCGAGCGGCTCGATCGCGGCTACCGCGCCTTCGCGGAGTGCCGGCAGCACATCGATCGGCCGCCGAGCGAGTACCTGAAGACCTTCTACTTCGACACGGTCAACTTCAACCCGTCAGCCCTTCGCCTCGCGCTCGATTTCGCCGGTCCGGATCGCATCCTCGCCGGCAGCGACTACCCGCACCAGATCGGGAGCATCCCGCTGATGATCGAGACGATCCGACAACTCGACGCTCCCGACGATGTGAAGGAGAGGATCTTCGGAGGCAACGCTTCCAGCCTGCTCGGCCTCAAGTGACGGGCTTGGTCAATGCTGAATGCTGAATGCTGAATGCCGAATGCTGAATGAACGTCAATGCAGGAATGCAGGAATGCAAAAGGCACCTCATTCAGTATTCAGCATTCGGCATTCAGCATTGACCGAACGTCTCAACTCGCCCGTACCCACCGAAACATCTCGCTGACCGACGCGGACTTGCCCTGCATCAGCAGGCCCGTGCGGAAGATCTTGCCGGCGGCCCAGACGCTGAAGACCGTAAAGGCAGCCATGATTGCGACGCTCAGCAGGACCTGCCAGAGCGGCGGGCCCGGCTGCAGCGCGATCCTGAGCATCATCAGGAACGGCGCCGCCGTCGGCAGCAGCGACAGCACGACGGCCATCATCCCGTCCGGCGCTCGCAGGACGGCGGCCCAGGTGAACATCGGGAACATGACGAGCAGCATGACCGGCGTCATCATGTTCTGCGAATCTTTCAGGTCGGTGCACGCGGCGCCGATCGCCACAAAGATCGACCCGAAGATGAACACCGCCATCAGCAGGAACAGCGCGAACCACGCGAGCATCTGCGGCGCGACCGCCGAGGAATAGCCGTAGTAGTCGGCGACGACGAGACCGCCGGCGATGTAGATGAGCGCGAGGAACACGGACACGCACGCGCTGCCAATCAGTTTCCCCATCATCAGCTCGAACGGCGTGACCGACGCGATCAGCACTTCGCTGATGCGGCTCATCTTCTCCTCGATGACGCTGTTCAGGAGCTGCGGCGCGCTCGACATGATCGTGATGTACATGAGCGCGAGCATGACGCCGGGCAGCACGAACGCGCGCACCGGATCGACCTGCTGCGCACCCGTGGCGCGGCCCGTCTCGTCGCGATCGACCAGGCCGAGGAGTTCCATCGGCGCCGGCCGCGTGAGCCTCTCGACCGTCGTCCGATCGATGCCCGCGTCGCGGAACCGCTGGTGCTGGATGGCGCGGTTGATCGTGCCGCGAAGCCAGTTCGGCAGCGCCTCATACGACGGGTGGTCGGAGTAATAGCGAACCAGGTCCGCGCCGTCGGGCCGCAGTACGTCCTCGGGAATTTCCACGAACGCGAACAGCTCCTTGGCGCGGATGCGATCCGAGAGCTGCAGCCGCAGGTCCTCGACGCTGCGGCCGTCCGGCTTCACTTCGATCGGAATGAACTTCGCCGCCGTGCGGCCCTCGCGCGCCGCCGCGTTGCTCCGCTCGCCGGCCGCCGCCTGCAGGATCGGTCCGATGACGGCCGAGCGATCGACGTAGGCGAACGGGCGGTCCTTCACGTCACCCGACTCCTTCGTCGCGCGGATCAGCGCGATCGAACCGAACATCACGATCGGCATCAGGAACAGGCTGATGATGAACGCCTTGCTGCGGACGAGCGTCGAGAACTCCGAGTGCGCGACGATCAGGGTCTTCTTCATACGGCGACTCCCCGTCTCTCGGGCTCCCCGGCCCCCCGGCCCCCCGCCCCGCCCCCCGGCTCCCCGGCCCCCTCGTCCTGCGGCCGCGCGATCCGCACGAAGATGTCGTGCAGCGACGGCCGCGCGATCTCGAAGTGGAAGACGGCGGTCTTCGCCGTCAGGCGCCCGAGGAACGCCTGGACGTCGCCGCGCACCCGCACCTCCTGAAGCTGGCCGAAATCGTTGACCGACTCGACGCCAGGGATCCCCGCCAGCGCCGCCGCTCCACCCGCCGTCCGCAGCCGGATGGTGTCCGCGCCGTACTGCTGCTGGATGTCCTCGAGCGTCCCATCGAGCACCTTGCGGCCGCGGAAGATCATGAAGATGCGATCGCACATCCGCTCCGCCGTGCTCATGTCGTGCGTGCTGAACACGACCGTCGTGCCGCGCCGCCGCATCTCGAGCACCGCATCCTTCAGCACCTGCGCGTTGACCGGATCGAGCCCGGTGAACGGCTCGTCGAGGATCAGCAGCGACGGGTTGGCGACGACGGCGGCGACGAACTGCACCTTCTGCGACATGCCCTTCGAGAGCGTCTCGACCTGGCGATCGAGCAGACCCGGCAGCTCCATGCGCGTCATCCAGTAGTCGGTTGCCGTGTCGATCTCGGAGAGGCGGCGCCCTTTGAGGCGGCCGTAGTAGCGCAGCAGCCGGCGGACGGTCATCTTCTTGTACAGGCCGCGTTCCTCCGGCAGGTAGCTGACGCGCTCCCGCGCCGCCGCCGTATCGCGCGAGCCGAGCACTTCGATCTCCCCTTCGTCGGGCAGCAGGATGTGCATGATCATCCGCAACGTCGTCGTCTTGCCGGATCCGTTCGGACCAATGAAGCCGTAGATGCAGCCTTCCGGAACGGCCAGGGAAAGCGAATCGACAGCCGTCGTGCTGGCGAATCGCTTCGTCACGTTGCGCAGGACTATCGCTGCTGACACTTGTCAACTCCCAAGGACCAACCTCCAGAGGCCAAGCTGGTCACAAAGACCAACTTCCAAAGGCCAACTTCCTGGGCCAACTTCCAATGGCCAACTTCCAGAGGCCACACACACGAGGCCCAACCCCTTGTATTCGTGTCACAACACTGTACTTCGAACCGAGCGCGTTCGGTTGGGTTTCAGCCCTTGCCGATCGGTTGGCCTGTGGTCTTTGGCCCTTGGCCTTTGGCCTTTGGCCCTTGGCCTTTGTCGATCGCTTGGCCTTTGGCCCTTGGTACGTTGGGAGTTGCCGCGGCGGGAGCCGCGGCAGTTGACCGTCGTCCCGAGTCGTGGATAAGATGCCCGCTCAATCCACCGGATTTCTGCCGTTCCCCTGCGGCGAATCCATGGCGAGGCGAGGATGTGTCATCACAGCCCCATCGCGGACTCGCGGGTCCGGCAACTGTCCTCCAGTGCCGCGGAGTCCTAGCGCGTGGCCCAAATTTTTCCCCCTTGGTTGAACAAGCTTCCACTCGTCGGCGCAATTGCCGGTGTGCTGGTGCCGACCGTCGCGGTCGCGGGCGTCTGGTACTACTTCTCGCCCTGGTACACGGACGTGGGCTATCAGCCCACGCAGCCCGTCCCCTATAGCCACAAGCTGCACGTCGGTGAGCTCGGTCTCGACTGCCGCTACTGTCACGCGTCGGTCGAGGTGTCTCCGGTCGCGAACCTTCCGCCGACGAAGACCTGCATGAACTGTCACCAGACGGTGAAGAAGGACAGCCCGCAGCTCGCGCCGATCCGCGAAAGCGCCGCCAGCGGCCGGCCGATGCGCTGGGTGCGCGTGCACAAGCTCCCGGATTACGCCTATTTCGCGCACAACGCGCACGTCAAGGCCGGCATCGGCTGCGCCAGCTGCCATGGCCGCATCGACGAAATGGAGACGGTCACGCAGATGGCGCCGCTCAGCATGAGCTGGTGTCTCGACTGCCATCGCGATCCCGGTCCGCACAGACGCCCCTTGTCGGAAGTCACCAATATGAAGTGGACGCCTCCGCGCGACGTGGTGACGCTCGCGGCGCATCTCAACAGCGAACGGCCGGTCCAACCGCCACTTGACTGCTCGGGGTGCCACCGGTGACGCGGACCTACTGGCGAAGCCTCGCGCAGGTTGAACACCGTCCGGAATTTCGCGACGCCGTCGAGCGGGAATTCTCCGAGGGTGCGTCCGAACTTCCCGAAGGCGTGACGCGCCGCGAGATGATCATGCTCCTCGGCGCCTCGGCGTCGCTCGCCGGGCTCGCAGGCTGCCGGCGCCCCGTCGAAGAGATCGTTCCCTATGTCAATGCGCCGGAGGACGTCGTCCCCGGCGTCCCGCGCCACTACGCGACGACGATGCCGTTCCACAGGAGCGCGTACGGCGTGATCGTCGAGAGCCACGAGGGGCGGCCGACGAAGATCGAGGGAAACCCCGCCCATCCGTCGACCGTCGGCGCATCGAGCTCGCTGATCCAGGCATCGGTGCTGGGCCTCTACGATCCGGACCGCTCGTCGTCCGTTCTGCTGAAGGGCGAGCGCAAGTCCTGGAGCGACTTCGTCGCCGCGTGGGGCAAGCTGGCGGAGACGCATGCGGCGGACGGCGGCGCGGGCCTCGCCGTCATCTCCGAGTCGTTCTCCTCGCCGACGCTGGCGCGCCTCGCCACAGAGCTGCGCACCCCCTACCCGAAGCTGCAGTGGGCGACCTACGACGCGATCAGCGACGAGAACCGTCTCGCGGGTTTGCGGCAGGCGACCGGGCGCGATGTCGACCTCATGCTCCGGTTCGATCGCGCGTCGGTGATTTTGTGCCTCGACGCCGATCCGCTGCTGACCGACCCCGAGATGATCCGCCACGCGCACGGGTTCGCGGCGGGGCGGCGTGCGGGCGTCTCGGGTGGGTCGATGAATCGGCTCTACGCCGTCGAAGGCGTCTACTCGCTGACGGCCGCGATGGCCGATCATCGCCTGCGGCTGCGGAGCGGGCAGATCGGGGCCTTTCTCGCGGCCCTCGCCGCGCGCCTCGGCGCAGCCGGCTCCTCGAGCGGCAGCGTCGAGGGCGTTGACCCGCGCTGGATCGACGCGCTCGCGAAAGATCTGCAGACGAACCGTGGCAAATCGCTGATCGTGGCCGGTGAGCGGCAGCCCGCAGCGGTCCACGCAGCCGTCTGCGCGCTGAACGCGCATCTCGGCAACACCGGACAGACCGTCAGCTATTTCGAGACCAAGGACGCGGCGCTGCCGAGCGCCAGCTCGCTGGCCTCCGTCGTCGAGGCGATGAAGGGCGGAGCGATTCAGACGCTCGTCGTCCTCGGCGGCAATCCTGTCTTCGACGCCCCCGCCGATCTCGATTTCTCCGTGGCGATGGCGAAGGTCCCGCACACGATCGCGCTCGGCCACGCGGTCGATGAAACGTCGTCGAAGGCGGAATGGCACATCCCGCTTGCGCATTACCTCGAGTCGTGGGGCGACGCGCGCGCCGTCGGAGGCACGCTCAGCGTCGTTCAGCCGCTGATCCTGCCGCTGCTCGGAGGCAAGAGCCCGGTCGAAGTTCTGGGGTTGATGGCCGGCGGCCAGGATCGCCCCGGCTATGACATCGTGCGCGAGACGTGGAAAGCGACTCTCGGCGACGCCGACTTAGAGAAGAGCTGGAACCGCGTGCTGCACGACGGGTTGCTGACGGGCAGCGAGCTCCCGGAAGTCGTTCCCGACGCAAAGACCGACGCGTTCGCTGCGCTCGCTCGCCCGGCGAACTCGAACGAGGGGCTCGAAATCGTGTTCCTGCCGTCGGCAGCTCTGCACGACGGCCGGTTCGCGAACGACGGCTGGCTCCAGGAGCTTCCCGATCCCCTGACGAAGCTCACCTGGGACAACCCGGCACTCGTCAGTCCCAAGACCGCTGAAACGCTCGGCGTCGCGAACGGGGAATTCGTTCGCGTCGAGTACGCAGGCCGTTCGATCGAGATTCCCGTCTGGATTCTGCCCGGCATGGCGGACGGGGTTGTGGCGCTCACCGTCGGCTACGGCCGTGAGCGCGCGGGCCGCGTTGGATCCGGCGTCGGCTTCGACACGTTCAAAGTGCGAGCGTCGAAAGCCGCCGGGTTCGACAGCGGCGCCACGGTCAGCAAGGTGGGACGCCGATACGCGCTCTCCGCGACGCAGGAGCACGGCAGCATGGAGGGACGCCCGCTCGTGCGCGAGTCGACGGTGGGAGCGCTCCACGGGGAACCGGGACACGCGACGAAGGAGGCCACGCCCGGCCGGCATGGCGTGTTTGCGGAGGGCACGAAGCACTTCTCGCTCTGGCAGGAGCACACCTACGATCGCGGTCCCCAGTGGGGGATGACGATCGACCTGAACGCGTGCATCGGCTGCAACGCGTGCATGACGGCGTGCCAGAGCGAGAACAACGTCCCTGTCGTCGGCAAGGCGCAAGTGGCGAAGGGACGCGAGATGCACTGGCTGCGCGTCGACCGCTACTTTGCCGGCGAGCCGTCCGGCAGTCCCGACGTCGTGTTTCAGCCGGTGCCGTGCATGCACTGCGAGGATGCGCCGTGCGAGCAGGTCTGCCCGGTCGCCGCAACGGTACACGACGATCGCGGCCTGAACGTGATGGTCTACAACCGGTGCATCGGCACGCGGTACTGCTCGAACAACTGCCCCTACAAGGTGCGCCGGTTCAACTTCTTCAACTACACGAAGGACACGCCGTCGATCCTGAAGCTGGCGATGAACCCGGACGTCACGGTTCGCGCGCGCGGTGTCATGGAAAAGTGCACCTACTGCACGCAGCGGATCAACCGCGCGACGATCGACGCGAAGCTCGCAGGACGTGAGCTCCGCGACGGCGACGTCAAGACGGCGTGCCAGCAGGCCTGCCCTGCGTCCGCCATCGAGTTCGGCAATCTGCGGGACGCCTCGAGCCGCGTGGCGAAGGCCAAGGCGGACGCGCGCAACTATGCGCTCCTCGACGAGCTGAACACGAAGCCACGCACCACCTATTTATCGAAGGTGCGCAACCCGAATCCGGAGCTGGAGGGGGTCGCGTGATGGCCGGTGGGCGGCACCTTCGCGGAGTCATCGCGCTCACCTCGTTCGTTCTCCTCGGCGGATGCGCGCGCGGCTGCACGTCGAGCCGGCCGCCGATCCACCTCAATCCGAGCATGGACGACCAGCCGAAGGTCGTTGCGCAGGCGGCCAGCGACTTCTTCCGCGACGGCGCGGGCATGCGCGAGCCGGTGCCCGGCACGGTGGCCATCGGCGGGCTCAAAGAGGACGCGGCGTTCTTCACGGGGAAAGGACCGGATGGACAGTTCGTCGCGACGAGCCCGGTCGCCGCCGACGACGCGGTGCTCCAGCGCGGGCAGGAGCGGTACCGCATCTACTGCCAGCCGTGTCACGACGCCCGGGGCGACGGCAAAGGGATCCTGTTCCAGCGCGGCAACGTCCCAACCGCCTCGATGCACCAGGAGAAGATCCTGAATTACACCGACGGGCAGATCTTCGACGTCATCACCAACGGCGCCGGACTCATGGCCGGGTATCGCTGGCCGGTCCCTCCCGCGGACAGGTGGGCGATCGTCGCCTACGTGCGGGATCTGCAGCGCAAGCGGTCGGCAAGCGCCACGAGCGGCGCGGCGGGCATGAATTGAGAACGGCGATGAACCGGAAACTGCTGCTCATTCTCGGTCCGATCGCCGCGCTCGTGATGTTCGGCGTCACGGTGAAAATGGTCTCCGTCTTCGTCAGCCGAAACGAATACAGGGAGCCGTACCGCGCTCCTGCCGCGACCGCCGAACAGACGCCGCGCGCCGAGGGACTCGCCGCCGAGAAGGCGGAGGCGGACCAGAAGGCGAGGGCGACGCCCTACGAGGAGGCGGAGTACAGGAGATTCCCCGTGGTCGGCAGCCGCGTGGCCATCTGGGCCGTCGCGCAACTGCACCTGCTGTTCGCCGCGTTCGTGCTTGCGGTGCCGATGTTCGCGTTCATCATCGAGGCGATCGGCTACAAGACCGGGGATTTGCGCTACGACCGGCTCGCGTACGAGTTCACCAAGCTCCTCTCCGTCTCGTTCTCGCTCACGGCGACGTTCGGCGCGTTCCTGACCTTCATGCTCATCATCCTGTATCCAAAGTTCACGAACTACCTGATGAGCGTGTTCTCGCCGACGTTTCTCCCGTATGTGCTGCTGTTTTTCGCCGAGGCGTTCTTCCTCTACACCTACTACTACGGCTGGGGGAAGTTCCATCCGCTGACGCATCTCGGCCTCGGGCTCGGTCTCAACATCGTCGGCACGGCGATCATGTTCATCGCCAACGCCTGGCTCACGTTCATGATGTCGCCGCGGGGAATTTCGGACACCGGAGCCGTGCTCGACGTGATGGAGGCCGTCACCAACTTCACCTGGATGCCGATTAACGTCCACCGGGTGATCGCGAACGTTGCCTTCGGCGGATCGGTCGCCGCCGCGTACGCGGCGTTCAAGTTACTCCGTGCCCCGACGGACGAGGAGCGCGCGCACTACGACTGGATGGGATACATCGGCAACTTCGTCGCGATCCTGGCGTTCCTGCCGCTTCCGTTCGCCGGCTACTGGCTGGCGAAGGAGATCTACGCCTACTCGCAGACCCTCGGCCTGACGATGATGGGGGGCGCCTTCTCGTGGCTCTTCATCATCCAGGCGGTGCTGATCGGCAACCTGTTCCTCGCCGCCAACTACTACCTCTGGCTCGGGATGGGGCGAGTCGAGGGAAGGAATCCGCTTCAGAAGGTCGTGAAGTACCTGCTCATCACGATTGCCGTGTGTTTCGCCGTCTGGGCGACGCCGCGATCGATCATCGCGACGGTCTCCGAAGTCCGCGCGATGGGCGGGTCGTCACATCCGATTCTGGGCTTTCTCGGCGTTATGTCGGCGAAGAACACCGCCGTGAACATCCTCATCCTGACGACGTTCATGAGCTTTCTGCTGTATCGCCGCACCGGCAAGATCGCGACGGTATCGTGGGCGAAGTCGGGCCACACCGCCCAGTTCGTCATCTTCGCGGGCGCCGCCCTGTTCGTCATCTTCCTCGGCGTCTACGGCTACTTCGTCGAGGCGACCGTGCGGATCGGACTCTCGGTTCCACAGGTGGGTTCGGTGCTGTTCGCGATGGTGGCGATCACGGCGATCGACGTGTTCCTCTTCCGTGGGGCGAGCCGGACCGGAGAGGTGCGCTGGGGAAAAATCCCGGCAATCTCGCAATACGTGCTGATCTTCATCGCCGTGACCTTCACGTGGCTGATGGGCCTCATGGGCTACGTGCGCTCGGGGCTCCGGCAGCACTGGCACGTCTACGGGGTCATTCGAGATCGCTCGCCGGACGCGTTCACCCCGACGCTCGGCTTCGCGACGCAGGTCGTGTCGGTGACCGTGCTCATCTTCTTCGTGCTGATCGGCTTTGTGTTCTGGCTCTCGAGCCTGCACGACAAGCCTGATTACCGGCGAACGAAAAGCCGCGTGCCCGAAGCGACCAGCGAGGTGCACGTGTCATGACGGTACCCCTGACGGCCCGAATCGGCGCGCTGATCCTGGCGTCGACCGCCTTCTACACGTATGTCGGCCAGATGGTGCCGCAGAAGATGGTGCTGCCTCCCGAGGAGACGAAGTTGAGTGCCGAGCTGACGACCGCCGACATGGTCACGGTCGGCCGCCAGATCACCGAGGGCAAAGGGCTCTGCTCGACGTGCCACACCATCGGCAAGAGCGGCGCGCTGCGGTTCCCGGACCTTGCCGGAATCGGCGCCCGCGCCAAGACACGCATCCAGGGGACCAGCGACGTCGATTACCTCGCGCAGGCGATGTACGAGCCGAACGCGTTCGTCGTCGAGGGCTTCAATCCCGGAATGCCGCAGATCAACAAGCCTCCGATCGGCCTGAGCGATGAGGAGATTCTCTGCGTGATCGCCTACCTGCAGTCGCTGGGCGGCACGCCGACGGTGACGCTGAAGACCAGTCATCGCTACTACACCGCCGGCGCCCCGACCGGTGCGGCGCCGACCCCCGGCAGCGTGCCGCCTGGCGGGGCCATTGAAACGCCAGGAAAGAGCGGACGATGAAGGTTCTGGTCGTCCTTGCGGTTCTCGCCGCATTTGCGATCCTGCGATTCTTTCGGGTCAGGCTGCTCGTGTGGGCCATTGCCTGGTGGGCGGGCATCTACGTCCTGCTGGAATTCGGATTCACGGCGCCGATCCCTGCCTCGGTCGTGTCGCTCTACATGGGGATCGTCACGATCGCGATCATGGCGTACGTCTCCTCCAGCCAGGAGCGCCGCGAAGAGGTCGCCGGCCCGCTCGTGCGGTTGATGACGGAGAAGCGATACGCGCCGCTCCTGGCCTTGTTGGTGGTCGCGCTGCCGGCGCTCGCGGCCGCGAACGTGTACATGCAGATGAACGTTCCCGTGCAGCCGCCGCTGTTCTCACGGACCGTCCATCCGGCGTCGCCGTCGGAGATCACGGTGCACGACAAGGCCATCAATCTCGACGCCATCGAGAATCCGTACCTGCGCCTCCAGGCGTCGCATCCCGAGGAGTACCGCAAGCACGTCGAGAACGGACGCAAGGTCTACTACAGGAACTGCGTGTTCTGCCACGGCGACAATCTCGCCGGCAACGGCATGTTCGTGCACGGCCTCGATCCGGTGCCGACGAACTTCGCGGACGCCGGGACGATCCCGATGCTGCGAGATACGTTCGTCTTCTGGCGGATCTCCAAGGGAGGACCCGGACTTCCCGATGAGGGGGGGCCCTGGGACTCGCCGATGCCCGCCTGGGAGAAGTTCCTGAAGGAAGAGGAGATGTGGGACGTGGTGCTCTTCCTCTATGACTTCACGGGACAGAAGCCGCGCGCCCGCGAGGAGGTCCACCAGTGACCTCACGCCTGATATCGTGCGCGGCGCTGGCGCTGCTCGTCGCCGTGCTCTCTGGCGCTCAGAAGCAGACGGTGCGGGCGCAAGGGCCCGATGTCGGGACCGAGGCGCAGCGCGAATCGGGCAAGCAGCTCTATCTGAGATTCTGCGCGCAGTGCCACGGCGACAACGGTGACGGCGAAGGCTATGCCACACCGCATCTGCTGCCGAAACCTCGTGATTTCACCAAAGGCAAATTCAAGGTGCGCTCGACGCCGACCGGCGCGTTGCCGACGCATCAGGACCTCGTCTCCATCATCAGGCGTGGTATGCCGTACACGTCGATGCCGGGCTGGCCGAATCTCACGGACCAGCAGATCTCCGATCTCGCGTACTTCGTCAAGACCTTCTCCGCCGACTTCTCGAATCCTGATGTTGTCCCCAGACCGGTTGACCTCCCGAGCGCACCGAAGACCACGGACGAGTCAATAGAGCGCGGGAAGAAGCTCTACGCGGAAACCGGTTGTATCAAGTGCCACGGCACAGAAGGTCGCGGCGACGGACCGTCCGCGCCGACGCTCAGAGACGACTGGGGAAATCCTCTCCGTCCGGCCGCCCTCTCCCAGAGCTGGACCTTCCGCGGGGGTTCGTCTCGCGAGGACATTTTCCGGACGATGAGCACGGGGTTCAACGGCACGCCGATGCCGGGATTCGTCGACGCCCTGCCGCCCGAAGAGCGGTGGGCGATCACGGACTACATCGTGTCGCTGTCGGGCGGAACCGCCGGCCCCGGCTATACCAACCTCGTCGTCGCCAAACACGTGCTCGATCCCATCGACTTGACGAAGGGCGCCGCGAGCTTCGAATCCGCTCGCGCCGCACGATTTCCAGTCGTCGGGCAAATCATGGAACCGGGACGCTCGTTCGCTCCTCCCGCCACGTCCGTGACGGTGCAGGCGATCTACGACGCCGAGTCGATTGCCGTGCTCGTCCGCTGGCACGACATGCGGGCGGACAAGGCTGGCAAGGCGGGGCCGTCCCTGCCCGTGCCTGTTGAGGAGGAGGAAGGGACGGCGCCGGCGGCGGCCGCCGCCGAAGCCGCTCCGACTCCCGAAGATCCGTTCGCCGATCCGGCCGCCGCGCCCGCCGAGGCGCCGCCCTCGGAGTTCAACGACGCGGTCGCGATCCAGATTCCCTCGCAGGTGCCCGCCGGCGCCCGCAAGCCGTACTTCATCTTCGGAGACGCCCAGAACGCCGTCGATCTCTGGTTCTTCGATCTCGCGCAGTCCGTTCCACTGCAGTTCACGGGCAAGGGCAGCACCGACATCGCGGCGAACGACACGGGCGAACTGACGGGAGTTGCCGGCTACGACCAGGGGGAATGGTCGGTCATCTTCAAACGCCCGCTTCGCCCGGCGTCGGGCGCCCGGCTCACTCCAGGCGAATTCATGCCGATTGCCTTCTCCGTGTGGGATGGCTTTTCGCGCGAGCGCGGCAACCGGCGCGGCCTGACGGTGTGGTACTCGCTTTACATGGAGCCGGAAGTGGTGCCATCGGCGGTGGGTCCGATGGTGAAGACGGCGGTCGTCATTCTCATCCTCGAACTGATCGTGATTGCGCTGGTGCGATCGCGTTACCGCGCGCGCAACCGCGCGGTCGGCGCGGTCACCAGCACGTGAGCTGCTGCGGGTTTCCGGAGAATCCAATGTACAAGAGCATCTACGTCCCCGTCGACAACTCGGATCACTCGAACCGCGCCGTCGCCTGCAGCATCGCGCTCGGCAAGGCGTTCTCGGCGAAACTGGTCGGCTGCCATGTCTATGCGGCGAAGCTTCACGACTACCGCTTCCGGCAAATGGAGTACACGCTGCCCGAGGAGTACATCGACGAAGTGGAGCTGGAGCGCCAGCGCAAGATCCACGACAGCCTCATCACCATGGGGCTGAAGCTGATCTCCGACAGCTACCTCGATGGCATGTCGCGCCTCTGCGGTGAGTCCGGCCTCGAGTTCGAGCCGCGCATGATGGACGGGAAGCATCACGCCGAGATCCTCAAGGACCTCGCCGGCTCGCCGCACGACCTCGTCGTCATCGGCGCGCTGGGGATCGGCCGGGCGCGCGACAGCGTGATCGGATCGGTGTGCGAGCGCGTCGCCCGCCAGTGCGATCGCGACGTCTGGGTCGTCAAGCACGTGCCGGAGCCGGGCGAGCCCGAGCGGGACACGGTCCTCGTCGGCGTCGACGGCAGCCCGCAGTCGTTCGGCGCGCTCATGACGGCCATCGACCTGGCCCGCACGTTCGGCAAGAAGGTCGAGGCGATCGCCGTCTACGATCCCTATCTCCACTACTCGGTCTTCAACGGCATCGTCAACGTGCTCACCGAACAGGCTGCCAAAGTCTTCCGGTTCGAGGAGCAGAATCAGCTCCACGAGGAGATCATCGACACCGGCCTCGCGCAGATCTACCAGTCGCACCTCGAGGTCGGCGAGCGGATGGCCAGTGAAGCGGGCGTCGAGATCCGTAAGACGCTGCTCGACGGCAAGCCTTTCCAGAAAATCCTCGACCACGCGCGCAAGACGAACCCGTGGCTCATCGTCCTGGGACGCATCGGCGTGCACAGCCCGGCAGACGAGACGGGACTCGGAAGCAATGCCGAGAACATCCTGCGCGCCGCGCCGTGCGACGTGCTTCTCTCGACGCGCCTCGAGGTACCGCGGCTGGACGTGCGGGCGGAAGAGACGATCCGCTGGACGCCGGAAGCCGAGGCGCGGATGAAGAACGTGCCCGAGCAGGTCAAGGGCATCGCCCGCACCGGCGTGCTGCGCCTCGCGCTGGAGAAAGGTCATTCGGTGATCACGAGCGCGGTCATCGACGAGGCGATGGATCGCTTCATGCCGAAGAGTGCATCGACTGCTACGAAGGCGCTCGCCGAGGCCGTTGCGCTCGAGCGCGCGAAGGCCGGTCCGGTTTCGCTCTGCCGCTCGTGCGGCGTGGCCGCAACGCAGAGCGGCGCGGTGAAGTGCACGGTCTGCGGTGGTACCGACTTCGAGGTGATCTCGCAGGAGATGATCGAGAAGATCGCGGCCGTCGAGGGCGGCCTCGAGGAGGAGACGACCTACGACGGCCGCAAGCTGCGCTGGTCCGAGGACGCCCGCAAGGGCCTCTGGACGATGAAGAACGCGTACCAGCGGCGTCGCGTGAAGGCACGCGTCGAGAAGCGCGCCCGCATGATGAAGCTCGACGCGATCACGCACGATTTCGCGCGACAGGTGATCGAGGAGGAGACCGGCGCGCCGCTCGACATCAAGACTCCTTCGGCCGTAGGGCGGGACTTCAGTCCCGCCAGCAGTGAAACTAAGCTGATCGCCCGCGACGCCAACAAGAACCCGTTGATCTCGACGTTCGAGTGGACCGACGAGGCGAGCCAGCGGATCCTGCGCGTGCCGGCGGGGTTCATGCGCAACAAGACGCAGGAGCGGATCGAGGAGCTGGCGCGCGAGCGCGGACTCGCCCGGATCGATCTGGCGCTCGTCGAGGACGGCATCGAGATCGGCAAGCGGATGATGGCGGAGATGATCGCGAACTACCCGAGCGGTGGGGCCAAAGGGAATACCTATCTCAATGAAGTGAGTCCGCTGAACGCGCGAACCGCCGCCGGCGAGGTGTGAGCGCCTATCGCTTCTGCCGCACTGACGACATCGGACTGCTCGTCGACGCGCTGAATCGCTGCTGGGCGCCGTACTTTCCCGGCCAGCCCCTGGAAACCGTGGCGTCCTTCAAGCGGTCGATCCGCGACCTGCAGGTCTGGTGCAGCAGCTGCATGGTCGCGTTCGCCGGTTCCGATCCGATCGGGGTGCTGATCGGGGCCAAGCGGTCTTCCGCGACGCTCATTCACCAGATTGCCGTCCATCCCGATCACGTCCGTCAGGGGCACGGCCGTCACCTGCTCGACTCGCTCGCGTCGAAGCTCGCCATCCTCGGTCCGCGGCGTATCGTCGCTGAAGTGCTGGAGAACTTCGATGCTGCTCGTGGGCTGTTCAACGCGTGCGGATATGTCGAAGAGGGAGTGCTAACTGATTACGTCCTCCGAGCCGAGAGCGTTCCTGCCCTGAAGGACGCCGCGCGAGTCGAAGGGTTCATGATTCCGATCACCGTGGACGACCTCGCGGCCAACGGTCTGCTCGGCGAGCACTTCCCACCCACCTGCTGGGAACGGTCCGTGGAGACTCTGACGGCGCGAAAGGACGCGATCGCCGGACTGGCCATCGCCTCGGACGAGCGCCTCGAGGCCTACATCCTCTATTCGATCGATGGCGAGATCGTGTCGCTGCGTTCCCTGGTCGATGATGGTGGCGCCGGCGTCACACGGCTGCTCGGTCAGCTCCGCACGCAAGGCCTGGAGACGTTCAGGTTTGCGAACGTCCACCCAGCCGAAATCCCGGGGCAAATCCTTGAAGCGGTCGGCTTTCGTCCTGTCGGGGTCCATCGGCTCTACGCAACCTCGGCGCTGAGTTCGTGACATCGTTTACCATGTCGGCGACTGACTGCTCTAGAGACCTTTCCGCCCCGTCGTCCGCGACGCCGCTTCTGGCGGTGGCTGGCCATCGCGGTGGTGGTGTTCGCCGCCGCTTACGTCCCGATCCGCCCGTCGAACGACCGCGAGTGGACGGCGGACCAGCGCGTACTGCCCAGCGCACGGTTTGACGGCGACCGCGTCACGATTCGCAACATTCGCAACATCGAATACCGGTCCACGTCGGACTACACCGTGAGGCACTACGACCGGACGTTCGATCTCGCGGCGCTCCAGTCCGTCTGGTTTCTCGTCGAGCCGTTCGAGGGCCTGCAGGGACCGGCCCATACGCTCGTGAGCTTCGGATTCGGCGGCAGTACCTTCGTCGCGATCTCGGTCGAGATCCGCAAGGAAGTCGGCGAGACGTTCTCGCCGCTGCTCGGGCTGCTCAAGCGATACGAGCTGATGTACGTCGTCGCCGACGAGCGCGACGTCATCAAGCTGCGATCGAACTACCGCCGCGACACCGTGTATCTGTATCCTGTCAAGACGACGCCGGAGAACCGCCGCCGGATGTTCGTGGAGATGCTGGGCCGCGCAAACTCGCTGCTCGACAGACCCGAGTTCTACAACACGCTCACCAACACCTGCACGACGAACATCGTCCGGCACGTGAACACCATCGCCCCGCGCCGTGTCCCACTCAGCTACAAGGTGCTGCTTCCGGCGTACGCCGACGAGCTCGCGTACGATCTCGGTCTGATCGATACGGATCTCACGCTGGAACAAGCCCGGCGGCGCTTCCGGATCAACGAGCGCGCCGAGCGCTTTGCCGACGACCCGGAGTTCTCCCGGCGGATCCGCGAGTCCCACTGACGCCATGGCTACCCATTACCGTCGCATCGCCGACTTTCTTCGCCGGGCCCTGGCGGGACGCGGCATCGAGGCTCTCGCGCGGCTGCAGCCGCGGCACGACCCGCCGTCGCCGCGGGTGCCGGGCGGCAGTTCCCTCACCGACGAGGCGATCGCCGAGCGATGGTCGCTGCCCGGTCTGCCGCCATCGGCGCGTGAGGCGCTGGCAGACGCGCGCACGCTCGGCGAGCGCGAGGTCTACGCGCGCAACATCGAGAATTTCATCGGCACCGCGAAGGTGCCGGTCGGCCTTGCCGGGCCGCTGCGCGTGAACGGCGCGCATGCCTACGGCGACTATTACGTGCCGCTGGCGACGACCGAGGCGGCGCTGGTCGCCTCCTACTCGCGCGGCTCGCAACTGATTACGGAAGCGGGCGGCTGTGCCGCCGTCGTCCTCAACGAGGGTGTGAGCCGCGCCCCCGGCTTCGCCTTCGAGACCGTCCGCGACGCGGCGATGTTCGTTGCCTGGGTCGCATCGTCTTTCGAGGCGTTCAAAGCGGTCAGCCGCGACACGACGCGGTACGGCGAGCTCGTGGAACTCGAGACCACGGTGGAAGGCAACCACGTGCACGTGCGTCTCGATTTCATGACGGGCGACGCGTCCGGACAGAACATGGTCACGATAGCGGCCGATGCCGTGTGCCGCTACATCGTCGAGCACACACCGGTCCGGCCGCGCTACTGGTTCGTCGAAGCGAACATGTCGGGCGACAAGAAGGCCACGACGCATTCGTTCATGAGCGTGCGTGGCAAGAAGGTAATCGCCGAAATCGTCGTGCCGGGCGGTCTGATCGAGGAACGTCTGCATACGACCACGGCGGCGATGGTTGATTACGCGCGCATGTCGATGCTCGGCGGCGTCATGAGCGGCAGTATCGGCGTCCAGGGACACTATGCAAACGGCCTCGCCGCGCTGTTCATCGCCTGCGGGCAGGATGCCGCGTGTGTCGCGGAAGCGGCGGTGGGCGTCACCCGCTTCGAACCGCGGGATGACGGCAGCCTCTATGCGGCGGTGACGCTGCCGAATCTGATCGTCGGCACCGTCGGAGGCGGCACGGGGCTGCCGACGCAGAAGGCGTGTCTGGATGTTCTCGGACTGGCGGGTGCGGGTCACGCGCGCGCGTTCGCGGAAGTCGCCGCGGCGGTCGCGCTGGCCGGCGAGCTTTCGATCATCGGCGCGCTCACGGCAGGGCATTTCACGCGTGCCCACAAGGATCTCGCGCGCGGTCCGGCGTCACCTCCGCAGCCGGCATGAACCGCTGGATCGTTTATCAACGCGAGCGCTTTCCGCTCGCCGGTCACGGCCCCCTCGTGGCCGCGTTCAGCGCCTCGGCGGTCGCCTTTTCGTCGCTCGTGCGCGCCAGCACGTCCCCGCCGTCACTCGCGGCATTCCTCGTCGCATTCGTGACGTCCCTTCTCTTCTTTCTGCAGCTCCGGATTGCGGACGAGTTCAAGGACTTCGAGGACGACTCGCGCTTCCGGCCGTACCGGCCCGTGCCACGCGGAGTGGTGTCGCTCCGCGAGCTCGCGTGGGTTGGCGTGGGCGCCGCGGCGATCCAATTGGCGCTCGCGATCGCCCTGGAGCCGTCGATCGTGTGGCTATTGGTGGTCGCGTGGATCTATCTCGCGCTGATGACGCGGGAGTTCTTTGCGCCGCACTGGCTGAAGCGCCATCCGATCGTCTACATGACGTCGCACATGCTGATCCTGCCGCTGGTCGATCTGTACGCGACGGCAACGGACTGGTGGGTCGCGGGCCTGCGCCAGCCTCCGGCCGGCTTGTACTGGTTTCTCGTCGTCAGCTACCTGAACGGAATCGTGATTGAGATCGGACGCAAGACGCGCGTGCCTGCGGACGAGGAGCATGGAGTCGAGACCTACAGTGCGCTGTGGGGAACGACGGGCGCGCTTCGTGTCTGGCTCTTTGCGGTCCTGCTCACCGCTGCCGCGGCGTGGCGGACGTCGGTACGCCTCGGTACGGAGGGGCCGACGCTCGTGCTTCTTGCCGTGCTCGCCACCGCGTGTGGAGCCGCGGCGTTGCGTGTCTCGCGTCGTTCGTCCTCCGGCAGCGGCAAGGCGATCGAAGTCATGTCCGGACTCTGGACGGTCCTGATGTACCTCGGGCTTGGCGCCGCGCCGCTGGCATTCAAGTGGTGGCGGTGAATCCCTGGATCATCGGCGCCGCGAAAGCGATCGAGTCGCCGTTCGCCGGCGGCAAGGCGCGAGCGCTCGCGCGCGCCCAGCGTGCCGGCCTTCCGGTTCCCGCGTGGTTCGTGCTGTCGGCGGCAGCGTTCAGCGAGAGTCTGGCGCCGGAGCAGCGGACGACGCTCGACTCCGCGGCCGATGCCGTCTCGATTGCGCGCGTCGTTGACACGGTGTCGCTCACTCCCGCCATCGCCGACGCGATCGCGGCCGCCGTGCGCACGCTTGCCCCGGACGGCCAGCTCCTCGCCGTGCGCTCTTCCGCCAGCGATGAGGACGGCATCGATCACTCATTCGCCGGTCAACTCGAGAGCTTTCTCAACGTCGCGCCGGCCGACGTGCCGGACAAGGTCCGCGCCGTCTGGCGCTCCGGGTTCAACGAGCGCATCGTTGCGTATCGGCGCGAGCACGGCCTGCCGCTGCTGCCGCGGCCCCCGGCGGTGCTGATCCAGCGCATGGTGGCGCCGCGCGCCGCGGGCGTCGCCTTTGGCGCCGATCCCGTCTCGGGCCGCCGCGGCGTCGCTGTCGTGAGTGCCGTCACCGGCCTCGGCGAAGCGCTCGTCTCCGGCGACGCGGACGCCGATACGTGGCGCGTCGGCCGCGACGGCACGATTCTCGAGCGACGTACGGCCGCCCAGCCGGCGCTTTCGGACGCGGAGGTACGCGACGTCGCCGCACTGGCGAGAGCGGCCGGCCGGCACTTCGGCATGCCGCAGGACATCGAGTGGGCGATCGCCGATCGTCTCCTGCTCCTGCAGTCGCGCCCGATTACGTCGATGCGCGCGATGCCCGATCCCGACGCTCGCATCGCCATCTGGGACAACAGCAACATCGTCGAAAGCTACAGCGGCGTGACGACGCCGCTCACGTTTTCGTTCGCGCGCGAGGTCTACCGATACGTCTACGAGCAGTTCTGCCGGATGATGGGGGTGCCCTCGCAGGTGATCGCGGATCACGAGGAGACCTTTCAGAAGATGCTCGGCCTCGTGCGAGGCCGCCTGTACTACAACCTGCTCAACTGGTATCGGCTGCTCGCGATGCTTCCGGGGTATCAGGTCAACCGCGCATTCATGGAGCAGATGATGGGCGTCAAGGAGCCGCTTCCTGACGTCCTGGCCCGGGAGATCGCGAGCGAGGTGAGTCGCGGCCGCCTGCTCGACGCGCTGTACCTGCTACGCACCGCCAGCCGCCTGATCGTGAATCACCTCACGATCAACCGGCGTGTCGACGCGTTTTATGGGCGGCTGGATGCCGCGCTGGCGCCGCTGGCGCCACCACTCGAAGATCGGCGGATTGACGAGCTCACGGCCCACTATCGCGAATTGCGACGCCGGCTGCTTCTGAGCTGGGACGCGCCAATCGTCAATGACTTCCTGGCCATGATCTACTACGGCCTGCTGCGCGGTCTCGTCGTCAAGTGGTGTGACGACCCGCAGGGGACGCTGCAGAACGATCTGATCGGCGGTCAAGGCGGCATCGTCAGCGCCGAGCCGGCGGTGCGGATGCAGCGGCTCGCGCGGTTGGCGGCGACCGACCCGGAGCTCGTCACCCGCCTCACGGCCGGCAGCGTGGACGAGATCACCGCCGCGGCAGACCGGCACGCCGCGTTCACCGCCGAATATCGCGAATACCTCGCGAAGTTCGGCGACCGGACGGTGAATGAGCTGAAGCTCGAAAGCGCCACCCTTCACGACGATCCGCTGCCGCTGTTTCGCGCGGTCGGCGCGCTCGCGCGACAGCAGGCGACTTACGGCACCGCTGAGGCAGGAGCGACGACGTCATCCGCCGAGCGGCTGCGGCTCGAATCGCAGCAGCGCGTCGGGAAAGCGCTGGCAGGACATCCTCTGCGCCGGTTCGTGTTCGGCTGGGTTCTGCGGCACGCACAACGCCGCGTTCGCGACCGCGAGAATCTCCGTCTCGAGCGCACTCGTCTGTTCGGCCGCGTCCGTCGGATCTTCCTCGAAATCGGCCGCCGGCTGTACGCGAGCGGACTGCTCGACGATCCGCGTGACATCTTCTATCTCGAAGTCGACGAAGTCCTGGCCTTTGCCGACGGACGGGCAACGACCATCGATCTGCGCGGCCTGGCGCTGCTGCGCAAGCGTGAGTTTCGCGAATACGCGGAGGGCCCGGCGCCGGACGAGCGATTCGAAACGCGCGGTCCGGTCTATGACGGGCACGATTTTCGCCGAACGGAGCGGCCGAGCGAGACGTCCGGCGACACGAAGAAGGGACTCGGCTGCTGTCCCGGTATCGTCCGGGGACCGGTCCGCATCGTCACCGATCCCAACGCCGTCGATCTCACGGAGCGCATGATTCTGGTCGCCGAACACACCGACCCCGGGTGGATCATGGTGTTTCCTTCCGCACGCGGGATTCTCGTCGAGCGAGGAAGTCTGCTGTCGCACGCGGCAATTGTGGCGCGGGAGCTCGGCATCCCCGCTGTCGTCTCGGTTCCGGGCCTCACGCGATGGCTGAAGGACGGCGACTGGGTGGAGATGGACGGCGGCAGCGGCACTGTCCGGCGGGTTGCTCCGCCAACCGACGGCCATGCGCAGTGAAGCCGCCGCGCGCGCCGATTTCAGCGCGATTCGCTACGCGCAGGTGTGGGAGGATGCCGACGTCCTGCTGGCCGGCCTGGACGTGCAACCGGGCGATGTGTGCCTGTCGATTGCGTCGGCGGGCGACAATGCGCTCGCGCTGTTGACGAAGGACCCTTCACGCGTCATCGCGCTCGACTTGAGTCCCGCGCAACTCGCGTGTCTCGAGCTTCGCGTGGCCGCGTACCGGACGCTCTCGCATCAGGAACTGCTCGAGCTCGTCGGGTCACGATCGTCCACGCGGCGAACGGCGCTCTTCGACCGCTGCCTGCCGCTGCTCGCCGCCGAGACCCGCGCGTTCTGGGAACAGCATCGGCCGGCCGTCGATCGGGGCATCGGCAGCCTCGGGAAGTTCGAGCGCTACTTCGAGCTGTTTCGCCGCCGCGTGCTGCCGCTCGTGCACAGCGAGCGCACCGTACGCCAGTTGCTGCAGCCGAGAACGCTCGACGACAGGCGTCGCTTCTACCGCGAGCGGTGGGCCACGTGGCGCTGGCGGCTCCTCTTCCGCATCTTCTTCTCGCGCGCGGTCATGGGACGTCTCGGACGCGATCCCGAGTTCTTCCGCTATGTGGACACCGACGTCGCCGGTTCGATTCTGCAGCGCACCCGGCACGCGCTGAGCGAGCTGGATCCGTCGCAAAATCCGTATGTGCGCTGGATCCTGACCGGCACGCACGGGGAGGCAGTGCCGTGCGCGCTGCGCGCCGAACACTTCGAGACCATTCGCGCCCGGCTGGATCGCCTGGAATGGCACTGTGTGTCGGTCGAGGAGTTTCTCGATCGGACTCCCGACGCACCCTTCGATCGCTTCAATCTGAGCGATCTGTTCGAGTACGTCTCGATCGATCATTACCATCGCATGCTCGAGGCGATCGTTCGATCCGGCCGTCCGGGAACACGCCTCGCGTACTGGAACATGCTCGCGCCGCGGCGCCGGCCGGAGCACCTTGCCGGGCAGTTGCAGCCGCTCGACGACGTCGCACATCGGCTGCACCTGGCCGATCGCGCGTTTTTCTACAGCGCCTTTCGCGTGGAGGAAGTGCTGTGAGCGGCGCCATCGCCACGCTTGCTTCGAACCCGTGGCTCGCGATCGCCGCGTTTCTCGCCGGCTTCCTCGTGCTGTTTGGAGGCCTGCACCTCTACGCGCGGGTCACGACGGCGCGGCCTGAGAGCACCCGCAAGGCCTTTCACACCGGGTCGGGCGCGCTGACGCTGGCCTTCCCGTTCGTCTTCCGCGAGACCTGGCCGGTCCTGCTGTTGACCGGCGCGAGCGCCCTGCTCATCGCCGGCGTCAAGTTCCTGCCGGCGCTGCGGGCCCGGCTCGGACACGTCACCAACCGCGTCGAGCGACCGACGCTCGGCGAGTTGTATTTCCCGTTGTCGGTCGCGCTGCTGTTCTGGCTGACGCTCGGACAGGATCCGTTCCTGTATGTGATCCCGATCCTGTTGCTCACATTCGCCGACGCCACCTGCGCGCTCGTCGGCGGCCGCTACGGGATGACGCGGTACCTCGGCGCCAGCAAAAGCCTCGAAGGCTCGATCGCCTTCGCCGTGGTCGCCTTCTTCTGCGTCCACGTCCCGCTGCTGTTGTGGAGCGGCGTCGGCCGCGCCGAATCGCTGCTCATCGCGGCGACGCTGGCGCTGCTCGTCATGCTGCTCGAGGGAAGCGCCTGGCACGGGCTCGACAACCTGTTCATTCCGATCGGCGGGTATTTTCTTCTGCGGGCGTATCTGTCGATGGACGTGGCGGCACTCGCGTCGCGGCTGATCGTGACGATCGCACTGGTCGTTCTCATCGTGCTGGTGCGTCACCGCACGACGATGGAGGACGATGCCCTCGTCGCCGGAGCATTTCTCTGTTACGTCGCGTGGGCCGTCATGGGTTGGCAGTGGCTCGCCGCTCCACTCGCCATCGCCGTCGGATACCGGTGGCTGTCGCCCAAAACGCCCGACAACAGCCGCCGCATGCACGACGTGCCGGCGGTGCTGTCGGTCTGGGCGGCGGCGATTGGCTGGCTCACACTCGCACGCAGCCTGCAGAATCCGGCCATGTTGCTTCCCTATACGATCGTGTTCGGCGCGCACCTGGCGATGTTCGGCACCTCGCGTCTGGCCTATCAGTTTCGCGATCGCCCGCTGCCGATGCTGTTCTGGCGGGCGGTGACGACGAGCTGGTTGATCGTGATGGCGCCTTACGCGGCGATCGCCGGACCCAGCGTTGCCACAGCGATCGCTGCCCTGGCAGCCCTTGGCGCGATCGCCCTCGGCGCCGCCGCGTTCACCGGCGCGCAACCGCGGATCCGTGATGTACCTCAGACGACGGGACGGTGGGTGATGCAGGCGGCCGCGGCGTCCATAGCGTCGGCAGCCGGATGGCTGGCAGCGGGCCTGTTGGCCGAAAGGGCGCTTCCATGACGCGAGAGGTCATCGAGCTATCGCCGGGCGATGCGGATCCGGCCGTCTCGTGCGATCGGGAAGTGTCCTTCATTCCGGCGGCCGAGCGCCAGATGCAAGCGCCCGATTGCCGCGTGGCCGTCGTCGAACGCGGCTCGCTCGTCGCGCGCTGCTCGTGCTGGTGGAGCGAGACAGCAAAGCACGCCGGACGGCGCGTCGGTGTCATCGGACACTATGCCTCGTCGGGTGCGGACAGCGCAGGAGCATTGCTGTCGAGAGCGTGTGAGATCCTCGCGTCGAACGGATGCAGAACGGCCATCGGGCCGATGGATGGCACGACGTGGCGGCGATACCGTTTCATCGTCGAGCGAGGGAGCGAACCGCCGTTCTTTCTCGAACCCGACAACCCGGACGACTGGCCCGAGCTGTGGACGCAGTCCGGGTTCGCGCCGCTGGCGGCCTATACCTCCGCGTTGAGCGACCGTCTCACCCACAAGGATCCACGCGCCGCGGCCGCACGCCCGCAAATAGCGTCGGCAGGCATCAGCATTCGTCCCATCGATCTCGCGCGCGCGAACAGCGAGCTGGGCCGGATCTACTCGTTGTCGCTGGCGGCGTTTGCCCGCAACTTCCTCTACACGCCGATCTCCGAGCAGGAGTTCCTGGCACAGTACGACGCCGTGCTGCCATACGTCCGGCACGAGCTCGTGCTGCTGGCCGAGAAGGACGGCGCGCTGGTCGGTTTCATGTTCGCCCTGCCCGACATGCTCGAGGCGCGCCGGGGGACGATCGACACCGTGATCATGAAGACGCTCGCCGTCGATCCGTCGGTCGGAGGAATCGGTCTTGGCGGCGTGCTGATGGATGACGCGCATCGGGCCGCGCGCGATGCAGGATTCCACCGCGCCATCCACGCGCTGATTCACGAAGGGAATGTGTCGCGGAGAATCAGCGACCGTTACGCGCGCACGATCCGCAGGTACGCGCTGTTCACGCGGCCGCTGCCCGCATGAACATCGCCGCTGTCCTCGAGGAGCAGGCGCGCCGCTTCGGTGATCGGCTCGCGATCGTCGAACGCGGACGATCGATCACGTTCGCCGCGCTCGATCGCGCCGCGGCGTCGTCCGCCCGCGACCTGGCTGCCGGCGGCGTCACTTCGGGCACGCGCGCGCTCGTCTTCAGCCCGATGTCGATCGCGTTGTACACGACGATGATCGCGCTCTTCAGGCTGCGTGTCACGGCGGTCTTCGTCGATCCGTCGGCCGGACGGGAGCGTCTGAATCGCTGTATCCGTCGCGTACGGCCCGACGCCTTCGTGGCCGTGCCGCGCGCCCATTGGCTCCGCCTGACGTCGCTGGCGGTCAGGGCGATACCAATCAAGACGGCGATCGGCGGTGGCGTGCCAGGCGCCGCGCCAATCGGACGACGCGAATCGGACGAGGGCCACCGCGTCGAGCCGTGCGACGCGGCGACGCCGGCGATTATCACGTTCACCAGCGGATCCACGGGCGAGCCGAAGGCGGCGGTGCGAACCCACGGCTTTCTCATCGCGCAGCATCGCGCGCTGGTGGACAGCCTCGCCCTGGAAGCGGGAGACGTCGATCTGTGCACGCTGCCGATCTTCCTGCTGGCCAACCTGGCGTCCGGCGTGACCAGTGTGATTCCCGATGCCGATCTGCGGTCGCCCGGGACGATCGATCCCGGGCCCGTCGATCGTCAGATCCGGCAGCTGCGGACCACACGCACGGTTGCGTCGCCGGCCTTTCTCGATCGGCTCGTCGCCCACGCCGTGCAGCAAGGCCGCCGGCTCGAGACCTTTCGACGCATCTACACAGGCGGAGCACCCGTGTTCCCGAGGATGCTCGATCGCATCGCCGAGGCCGCGCCTCACGCCGCGGTGATCGCCATCTACGGTTCGACGGAGGCGGAACCGATTGCGGAAATCGATCGCCGCGACATCTCACCGGACGACCGTGCGGCGATGTCTCGCGGCGCCGGTCTTCTCGCGGGTCGGCCGGCGCCGTCAATTCATCTTCGCATCATCACCGATCGCTGGGGGACGCCGCTCGGCCCGTTGGGGCCCGCCGACTTCGATCGCGACACGCTGCCGGCCGGCGGTATCGGCGAAATCGTCGTCACCGGGGAGCACGTCCTCGACGGCTATCTCGATGGATATGGCGATGAAGAGACCAAGATCAAAGTCGGCGATCGCGTCTGGCACCGTACCGGCGATGCCGGGTACCTGGACGTCTCCGGCCGCCTCTGGCTGCTCGGCCGATGTGGCGCGAAAGCAAGCGACAGCGGCGGCGTCCTTTACCCGTTCGCCGTCGAATGCGCCGCGAGCGGCGTGGGAGGCGTCGGCCGCACCGCCTTCGTCATGCACCGCGGCCGCCGGCTGCTGGTCGCCGAGATCGACAAAGACGCCGCCGCGGTTCGCACCGAGTTGATGCGTCGGCTCGCCTGGGCGCACATCGCCGACGTCGTCGCCGTCCCGCGCATCCCTGTCGATCGCCGCCACAACGCGAAGGTCGAGTATCCGGCGCTGATGCGCATGCTCGACGAATCGTAGACGCCTCGGGCGCTACTCACGGCGCAGCGCGGCGACCGGATCGACGACGGCCGCGCCGCGTGCCGGAAGGTAGGCGGCGGCCAGCGAGACGACCGCAAGAGCGCCAGCAACAGCGGCGAACGTCGTCGGATCGGTGGGCGTCACCGAGAAGAGCTGCGTGGAGAGCACACGCGTCAACACGAGCGCGGCTGGAACGCCGATTGCCAGGCCGCCCACTGCCAACATCGCGCCTTCGCGGACGAGTAGTCCGACGACGTCTCCCGGTCGTGCGCCCAGCGCGACGCGAATACCCACCTCGCGCGTTCGTTGCTTCACGGCGTAGGCAATGACCGCCGACAGTCCGATGATCGCGAAGAAGAGAGCCAGCACGCTGAAAACGATGAACACGATCGTGCTGAAGCGCCATGGCGCGATCGTCTTCCCGACGATCTGCTCCATGGTTGTCACGTTCTCGATTGTCAGACCGGCATTCGCGCGCTTCACGACCTCGCGGATCGCCGGCACGACGGAATACGGATCGCGCTGAGTCCGGACGACGTAGTGCTTGACGATCGGCAGCTCCTGCCCGAGCGGGATGTAGAGGTCGTACCTGGCAGTGGTGATCTCCCGGTATCGCGCGTCCTCGACCACACCGACGACTGTCAGCCAGCGTGGCTGCGCGCCCTCCGGCGCTTGACCGATGTGCAGTCGCTTGCCGATGGGATCCGCGTCCGGCCACAGCCGCGTCGCGAGCCGCTGACTGACGATCACGGCCAGCCGCGCCTTGTCATCATCGGAATCGGTGAATGGCCGCCCGCGCAGCACGCGAATGTCCATGGCGCGGAAGTACCCGGGCGTCACCGTTTCCCAATTCGCCATCGGATGTTCGTGAGTATTGGCAGGTGGCCTGGACCGCCCTTCGGCCGTGACACGTGCGTCCATGCCGATCGGTCCGTGCGCGAGTGGCCGCTGGAACACCGCGCCTGCGGCGGACACGCCGTCAAGCTGCTCAATCTGCCCGAGCAGAACGCCGATCAACGTGCGCTGCCGCCCGACTTCCAGGTCGTCTGGCGACTCGAGCTCCGGCAGATGGAGATCGAACGTCAGGACGTTGCGGGGATCGAAGCCAAGATCGAGCTGCATCAGCGCGATGAAGCTTCGCCCCAGCAGGCCGGCGGAGATCAAGAGCACGAGCGCGGCCGCGAGTTGAGCGGCGACGAGCAGCCTGCGCAGGCGGCCGGTGCGAGGCGCAGCACTGGCGTTACGGTCCTTCAAGCTGTCGCTGAGCGCCGGCCGAGACATTTGCCACGCCGGCAACAACCCGACGGCGAACGGCGTGAACGCCACCAGGCCGAGAGCGAAGAGGAGAACCGATCCATCGATCGACGCTCGGTCCAGGCGTGGTACGTCCGCTGGGCTGAGCGCGACCACCATATCGAACGTCACGTACGTCAGCCCGAGTCCCGCTGCGGCCGCGAGTACGACGACGACGGCCGCCTCGCCGATGAACTGTCGGACGATGCGTGCACGCGTCGCGCCAAGCGCGAGGCGGACGGCCATCTCCGGCTCGCGTGCGACGCCGCGCACCAACAACAGGCCTGCCGCATTCGCGCAGGCAATGAAGAGCAGGATCGCCACCGCGCCGAACATGGCGGCAAGCGCGGGCCGCGCCGCGCCAAAGAAGTGATCGAGCAGCGGCTTCACGACAACCGTGCTGCCGCTGACCGTCTCCTCGCGCGCCCAGGCCATCTCCGAAGTGCGTGCGATGCCCAGCAGATCGGCGCGCACCTTTTCGGGCGTCGCGTCGTCGCGCAAACGGCCCAGCGCGTAATACACGCGAAGGCCGTCCATCGTCGGCTTGTGATTGCCGGTGTACTGCGCCAGGTCGCGGACTGCCGGCGCCCACAATTCCGCTCCGGCAGGAAAATCGAACTCCGGCGGCATGACGCCGATGATCTCGACAGGCTGTGCCTTGGGGCCTTCGCCCACCGTGAACGACTTCCCGACGATCGACGGATCGCTCGAAAATCGGCGCCGCCACAGGTTGGCGCTGAGGATAACCGTGGGCGGCGCGCCCGGTGCGTCGTCCGCCGGCCGGAATGTGCGTCCGAGCATCGGCCGGGCGCCGAGCGTCTCGAAGAACGACCCCGACACGGAGCTGAAGGCGGCCGTGAAAGGCTCCCCCGGAGCGGTGATCCGGTAGCTCCAATTCACGGATCCGAAGACGTCGAGTGCCGTCAGCGACGTTGTCCGCGCGCGCCACTCGTTCAGCTCGCCGAGCGACACCTCGATCACCGGCGCGTTACGCGCGTCGTTGCGCGTCCATGCAAGCACGACGCGGTCGGGATCGGTGAACGGGAGCGGCCGCAGCAGCACGGCGTGGACGATGCTGAAGATCGTGGTTGTTGCGGCAATCGCGGCGGCCAGCATGAGGACGACGACCGTCGCGAGGGTGGTATCGCGCCGAAGGCTGCGCCACGCTACTCTGATCTCGCGCATGAACCGCACGCTCTCCTCTTCCCGGCGCTCGATTATGGTTCAGCGGCACATTTGACGAGCGAACTTTTTCCCGGGCGCCGTCGTCCATTCCCTATGTTAATCTACAAGAAAGGGCCATGAGCGATCAGACCGACGTCCTGCAAGGCACGCTTGACCTGCTGATCATGCGGACGATTGCCCCGGAGCCGATGCACGGCTGGGCGATCGCTCAACGGATTCAGCAGATCTCGGACGATCTGCTGCGCGTCCAGCAGGGGTCGCTCTATCCCGCGCTGCATCGCCTCGAGCACCAGGGCTGGATCACGGCCGAGTGGGGCGCGTCGGAGAACAACCGCCGCGCCCGCTTCTACTCGCTGACCAGAGCCGGCCGCAGGCAGCTCGCCCTCGAAGTTGCGAAATGGGAGCGCCTCTCGGCCGGCGTCGACCTCGTACTGCAAAGGACATGACCGTGCGCCACTGGCACATGATGCGCGCCCGGCTGCGATCTCTCTTTCTCCGCGAAGGGCGCGAATCCGATCTGCGCGAAGAACTGCAGTTTCATCTCGATCGCGAGATCGAGCGGCTGGAAGCGAGCGGTATGGCAGGCGATGCCGCGCGGCTTCAGGCGCTGCGAACCTTCGGCGGCGTCGAGCACATCAAGGACGCGTGCCGTGATGCACGGGGGACCGGCTTCATCGATGACACGGTCAGGGACATCGCCTACGCCATCCGCACCTTCAGGCGTGCTCCTCTCGTCGCCTTCACGATCGTATGCACGATAGGGCTCGGCCTCGGTCTGGTCGCCGCAGTGTTCACCATGGTCAATGGGATGCTGTTTCGCGTCGACGCGGTGCCGAACGTGCGTCAAATGTTCGCGGTGGAACGGCGAACTCCCGACGGCGAGCCCCAGCGGTTCACGCTCGCGCAGTTCGATGCGCTCCGTCGTGAGACGAACGTGTTCACCGACGCCTACGCCGAGCGATGGCGCGTCGACAGCCGCGTCGACGGGCGCGTGATGTGGGGCACGTTCGTCACCGGCAATTTCTTCCAGGTGCTCGGCGTCAGCGCGGCGATGGGACGCGCGCTGACGCTTGCCGACGACCAGCGATTCCACGGCGAACCGGTGCTCGTCCTGAGCCACCGCGGCTGGGAGCGGCTCTACGCTCGCGATCCCGCCGTTCTCGGCCGCCGACTCGTCATCAACGGCCACATATTCGAGATCGTCGGCGTGATGCCCGAGAAATTCCGTGGACTGAGGCTCGAGCCGGACGACTACTGGGCGCCGCTCTCGATGCTGCCTCGGGTTCGCCCAACCGGCCAAGGCCGCGAAGCGAGTGCACACCTCGATATCGTCGGTCGCCTGAACGCTGGAATGTCGCGGCAGGCCGCGGTGGCGCAACTCGCCGCCTGGGGAGCAGCGCAGTCCGACGGTACCCCGGTCGATCGCAGCGTGTTGCCGGTCACGCTCGTTCCGCGACGCGGTACCGTGCAGCTGCATCCTGAAATGTTGCTGGTCATCGCACCGCTGTTCTTCGCATTCGGCCTGATCCTGCTCATCGGCTGCGCTAACGTCGCAAACCTTCTGCTCGCACGGGCTGTCGTACGACAGCGTGAGATCGGCATCCGGCTGTCGCTTGGCGCCAGCCGCCGGCGCATCGTCCGCCAGTTGCTGACGGAGAGCCTGCTGCTGGCGCTCGCGGCCGCCGTGGCCGCCTTCGGTGTCTCGCGCGTGGCACTGAACGCGATTATCAACGCGATCGTGAGCAGCATGCCGCCTGATATCGGAGATATCCGGTTGCTGGTTCCCGACGCGGACTGGCGCGTGCTGCTGTTTCTGGTTGTCGGCGCCGGCGTTTCGACAGTTGCTTTCGCTCTCGCTCCCGCGCTGCAGGCCACACGCATCGACCCGATCAAGACGATTCGCGGAGAGGTGGCCGGGGACGCGCGTCCAGGACGAGCGAGGAACCTCCTGATTGCTCTACAGGTGAGCGCGTCGGTTCTACTGCTGATTTCCGCGGCAGTGTTCCTGCGAAGCGCGTTGGCGTCCGCCGCATTCGATCCGGGCATGCGAACCTCCGACACCGTCGTCATCCAGGTCGCGAACGAAGCGTCGCGCCATGCGATCGTGCAGGCGGTGACGGCTGAACCGTCCGTCGCCGCCGTGGCCGCGTGCTCGCTCGGCTCGAAGCGCGCTTCAGCGGAAAGCAGCGGCGGAAGGGCCACGGTCGCATACCGGCTCGTCTCGCCGGAGTGCTTCAGTGTGCTCGAGATCGCTGTCGTTCGCGGACGGCCATTCACACCGGCCGAGCGCGCAGCCGACCTTTCGGTAGCGATCGTTTCCCAATCGGCCGCACGCACGCTGTGGCCGAACGCGGACCCGATCGGTCAGAGCGTGCGCGTCGATCGCGCTCGCACATCAGGGCCGAGAGGTGGCGACGAGCTGCCTCTCCAGTCGCAAACCTTCGCGGTCGTGGGCGTCGCTCGGCACGTCGCCGGGTTCCGGGTCGCACCGTTCGAGAAGGATGTCGTTTACATCCCGACGAGGACGGCGACACCGGGGACATCGCTGATCGCGCGCGTACACGGCGATCCGGAACTGGCGCGGCAGGCGCTCCTCGATCGCTTGACCACGATCGACCCTGAGATGGGCCGGCAGGTATTCACCATGCGAACGCTGGCCAGAGCCGACACGTTGATCCTGCAGATCGCGTTCTGGGTGACGGTCATGCTCGGCGGCCTGGCCCTCACACTGACGTTGTCCGGACTGTTCAGCGTGCTGACGTACCTCGTGGAGCAGCGCACCAGGGAAATCGGCGTGCGCATGTCGCTCGGGGCAACGACGCGCGATGTCACGCGGCTGGTGCTGTGGCAGTCGATGCGGCCCGTCGGCGTCGGGGTTCTTGTCGGCGGCGGTTCTGCCGGCGCCATCGTCGCGTTGCTGCTCGCCACACCGCTCGCCGGTGGCGTTGGCGAGATCATCAGGGTGCTCGATCCGCTCCCCTACGCAGCGAGTCTCTTCGTCGTCATCGCAGCCTGTCTGGCGGCTGCCTCGATTCCAGCCGCGCGCGCCGCTCGCCTCGATCCGATGCTGACGCTGCGCCAGGACTGAGGCCGACGTTTTCATTGACATCGGCGGGGCCATCCCCTAGCGTCTCTCCAGTCTCCGTCCGGAGGTCGCGCGAAGGAGAGGTTATGACCAGCATCAATCGCCGGCACTTCCTGTTGAGCGCCGCCGCGCTGCCGCTCGCCATCACGGCACATGCCCAGACGAGCCCGAACAATACCGTCAGGGTCGCGGTTGTCGGCTTCAACGGCCGCGGCAAGGCGCACATCAACGCCTATCTCAAGATGCCGAACGTCGAGATCGCGGCGCTGTGCGACGTCGATCGGGCTGTGGTCGAACAGGGCTGCAAGATCGTGGAGAGCGCGGGCAAGAAGCGTCCGCCGACGTTCTCCGACTATCGCAGGCTGCTGGAAGACAAGAGCATCGACGCGGTGTCTCTCGCCACGCCGAATTTCCACCACACGCTGCAGACGATCTGGGCGCTCCAGGCGGGCAAGGACGTCTTCGTCGAAAAACCGTGTTCCTACAATATGTTCGAGGCGCAGCAAATCATCGCCGCATCACGGAAGTACAACCGCATCGTGCAGGACGGCACCGGGGCGCAGGCATGGCTGCACGAGGCGAAGAAGAAGTTGAGCGACGGCCTCATCGGCGACGTGTACATGGCGCGCGGCCTTTGCTACAAGTGGCGCGACACGATCGGCCGGGCGAAAGAGGAGCAGGCTCCCGCTGGAGTCGCCTACGACCTGTGGACAGGCCCGGCGCCTGAGAAGCCGTTCACACGCAATCGCTTCCATTACAACTGGCACTGGCAGTGGGATTACGGCAATGGCGACATCGGCAACCAGGGTGCGCACCAGATTCATTCCGCACGCCTGGCGCTCGGCGTGCGCTACCCGACGAAGATCGGCTCGATGGGCGGCCATTTCATGTTCGACGACGACCAGGAGACGCCGAATACGCAGACCGCGACCTTCGAGTTCGATGACGGCGGCAGGAAGAAGATGCTCGTCTTCGAGGTCCGCCACTGGATCACGAACAACGAGGCGGGCATCGGCGATCGCTCCGATGCACAAGCGGGCGCAGCGGCGGGGCAGCCGCAAACCGTCGGCAACATCTGGTACGGATCGAAGGGCTACATGGCGACGAGCCGGGGCGGATGGCAGACCTTCATGGGCCAGGAGCAGGCGCCCGGCCCGAAATCAGAGGCGGAGGGCGGCGTCAGCGGCTTTCAGAACTTCATCGATGTCGTGCGCAGCCGCAAGCGGGAAGATCAGCTCTCCGAGATCGAAGAAGGCGCCATCTCGACGATGCTGATCCACCTGGCGAATATCTCGTACCGGACGGGCCGCACGCTGCACTTCGATCCGGTCACGTACACCTGCAAGGGCGACGCTGAAGCGACCGCGATGTTCACGCGCGGCCAGTACCGCGCGCCGTTCGTCGTTCCAACTATCTCAGGCGCAAGAACCGATTAGCGTAGAACTAGCTTGGCGCTCGACGTTGACGGCGAACGTCCGTCAGGACGCCTTGGATCCAGTCCTCTATGATCGTCACGAGCTGTGGCGTCACTCGCCGGTGCGCCGGGAGTTGACCGAGCCGCTGACGCAGCGTGCGGGGACGAACGAGACCTTCGACAAGCAGGACCCTGACGAAGTGGCGATCTTTGTCCCGGAACGCGACCAGCTTGCTGATCGCCAGGTCATGTGCCTCCACGCACCATCCGGTGTAGTTCCGAGTATTGTCGTTGCGAACCGCAATTGCCCGTGCTTCCCAACCCGTCGGCAGCACGGCTGCATCAATAGCGACACCGTGTACGTAAAACCCATATGTGTCGTGAAACTGGGACAGCTCTCCAAGATTGGCGTCGATGACATCCACCATATCGACAGCGTTGACAGGGGCGATGTCGACTTCAGCAGACTGTCGCAGCGTTTCTGGAGCGTCGGGATACTGCCCGAGGATGGCCTGCGAACCAAAAACGTAAACCTCGTCATCCTCAGCGAGGTCACATGCCGCCCGGATTGCATGTTCCAGTTCCGCTCTGGTCATCGGTGCGTCACCGCAGCGATGACCTCCGCGTCCGTCTGACTTCGCACAACCGCTTCCCTCTCAGTTGGTGAAAGAAGATTCAGCGTCGGCAATGTCTGACGCAGGCGAGTCGCGCGTTCGCTGTCTTCAACCAGAAAGCTTCGCAGCCGCGCCGGTGACATCGTCGAAAGGAGGCGCATCCATTCCGCCAACTCGCGTCGTTCTCCGGGACCAGCTGCAGCGGCGCGCGCCTTGAGCCGATCCCCGGTAAGGGCGATTAGTCCTGGATCTCTCTTGATCTTGGCTGCAATTGCCACAGCGAGTCGACGAGACCTCGCGTCATGCTCTTCATGTGTCTGAATCGTTCTTGCGACCGACGGCGACCGCTTCACAAGTCCGACGGGTGGAACGCCGGCCACCAGTATGACGGTGCTGAGATTGTCTGCCTGCGTTCCGTACAGCGCTTCGAGTTCGCTCCGTGTGAGCGGATGGATCGCAATGTGAACGTCATATGTGCGCTCGACACTGGCGAGACGCGCATTGAGACAGTCCGTGAGTTTTTCGAGTTCCTGGGGATTGGCAACGATGTGGAGCGTGACGGTATCCGCGGCATGACCGTTCGTGACTTTCGCGTCTATCCACGCTGATATCGGAAGGATCGGCAGATGCGAAACCAGGTCGCGCAACGTATTCGTGAGACCGGTGAACCGCTCCGTCTCCGCATCAAACAGCTGTTTGAGGTGTCGGGCGAGTGGATGTCGCGCGCGAAGTTGGATCTGCCGTCTCGCCCCCGCGCCTACAAACTCGACGATTCCATCGCGCTCGAGCGCACGAAGCGCCGGGTATATCGAAGTCCGGCCGAGCAACGCTCGATGGGCAAGTTCTCCCGATGTCAGCGGCGTGGTGGAATGGGATAACACCCGAAGCAGGCGGACATTCGCCTCAGTGCCGAGGATGTCGTTGAGTGGCTGCAAGAGACGGTTCTGCCCGTGCTTCGGCGGTCTCATGTCTCTTCAAATATACTATAGTCTTTTATAAAAGACTATAGTAGCAAATTTTCGACATGCCTACCTGCTCCTGGATCTCCCGGCGCCGCGCACGGACTTCGAAACTACTCTCTCAACACGATCAACGGGTCCACTTTGGTCGCACGCCGCGCCGGCACGAATGAGGCCAGCGCAGCGCTCACGAGCAGGACGCCGGCCATGCCGGCGAACGTGACGGGATCGAACGGGCCGATGCCGAAGAGCAGTTGCCGCATCGCTCTGGCTACCAGCGCGGCGGCGGCGAGGCCGGCGGCCAGGCCGATGACGGTGAGCGTGAGTCCGTCTCGCATGACCGTCAGCAGCACGCGGCGCGGCGTCGCCCCGAGCGCCAGCCTGACGCCGTACTCGCGCATCCGCTGCGTCGTGGCAAACGCCATGAGCCCGTAGACACCGAGCGCGGCGAGCAGCATGGCCGTCGCGGCAAATCCGGCGACCAGCGTCAGACGGAAGCGCTCTTCGGCGACGTCGCTCGCCATCACCGCCTGAATGGTCCGCGGCTGCGCGATGGCGAGCTGCGGATCGATGCTCCAGACGGCGCTGCGCACCGGCGCGATCACGGTCTCAGGAGCAGCCTTCGTGCGGACGAAGACGTACATCGACCTCGCGGCGTTCTGCGACATCGGGTAATACAGCTCCTCGCGAACACGGGTCTGGAAGCCCGAACGCCGCGTGTCGCCCACGACGCCGACGATCGTCAGCCACTGAGCCGGCCGGCCGGTGTCGAAACCGCTGAAGGTGACCCGCTTGCCGATGGGATCGCGATCCGGGTAGAACCGCCGGACGAAGGCCTCGTTGACCATGGCGACGGGAAGGCCGTCGGGCACGTCGCTGGTGTCGGACATGCGGCCACGTGTCAGTGGTACCCTCATCGCCTCGAATGCCGTCGGCGTGATGACGTCGGTGGTCACCGGCTCGTTCGGCGTTCCCGGTGGCGGGGGCGGCGCCCCCTCGATGCGAAGCGACGCGGAGTTCGCCAGCCGCGACAGCATCAGGCTGGTGATGCCGCCCGCCCGCTCCACGCCCGGGATGGCTTCGATCTTTTCGAACAGCGCGGTGTAAAAGGCGCGCGTCTGCACGGCGTCGGGGTATCGGGCGGCCGGCAGCGTCAACCGCATGGTGAACAGCCGCTCGCGCTCGAAGCCCGGGTCGACCGACTGCATGGCCGCGAAGCTGCGCGCCAGCAGACCCGCGCCGGTGACGAGCACGCAGGCCAGCGCGATCTCGGCGCCCACGAGTACGCGCCGAACGGGGGGGGGGGGCCCGC
>JBMDXB010000065.1:0-70210 GCA_048594885.1 Vicinamibacterales bacterium | reverse complement strand
CGCGGTATCTAACTGGCCGCCCCCGGCCGGCGTCGACGACATCGGCCGCCACCTGCTCGATCCGTCGCTGCCGCTGCTCCAGCTGTCGCCACCGCGAAAGGCCATCACCGTCGATCCGGCGCTGTTCGATCGATATGTCGGCAAGTATGAGCTGAAGCCGGGCTTCGTTCTGACGATCACGCGCGAGGGCAGCCGTTTCTTTCTGCAAGCCACCGATCAGCCACGTTTCGAGCTGTTCGCGGAAGGGGAGCGCGACTTTTTTCTGAAGGTGCCGGACGCGCAGATCACGTTCGAAGATGTGACGGACGGACGGGCGGCGCACCTCACGCTCCATCAGAACGGCGCGCATCTGCCGGCGAAGCGGATCGAGTAGCGCTCCTAGCTGCCGGAGAGCTTCTTCTGAAATTCCTCGTACGACATGAGGATGTGCCGCTCGAACGCGGCGGCGAACGGCGCGCCGTTGCCCACGTCGGTCAGCAGGTTCATGACCGCCGACGGGCCAGCCTGCTCGAGCAGCGCGTTTGCCGCCGCGGCGCTCTGCGCGTACGCCAGCGAGGCGTTCTTCGAATCGAGGCCGCGGAACGATCCTTCGAGCTCCTTGAACGGCAGCGGCGCCGGCGCCTGGCGCACCAGCGCCTGCTTGCGGGCGAGGTCGCCGCCTTCGAACAGCACGGCGAGCCCCTCGTTCAGCCACGTCGGGACGCCCCGCGGCGCGACGCTGCGGACGAGCGCGTGCGTGAACTCGTGCGACAGGATGCGCTCGAACTCCCGGATGTTCTGCAGCGCGCCCTGCACCGGCACGCGGATTCGGCCGTCGAACATGCCGCCCGACCACTCCGGCGACTGCGTGATGTCGCGGAACTGCTCGCGGGTGTAGAGGACGACGGTGATGACCTCGGCGGGATAGGTATAGAGCGCCGCGCCGATGCGCTGATAGGCGTTCTCGAGCAGCGCCACCGCACGCTCGGCGAGCGCGGCTTCCGCCGGTCCTTCGAACATCACCGTGAAGTGGTTGCTGAGACGCTGGCCGAAGCGCGCGTGCAGCTCCCATTCCTTGCGCCACTCGCCGAGCCGCTTCAGGATCTGCTCGTCCTTCGGCGCGTGCGCGAGCGCCTGGTCGTAGACGAGAATCGCGGCATCGAGCTCGCCCATGCGATAGAGCACTTCGCCGAGGAGGATCGACGCCGGCGTGAACGCCGGATCGCGCTGGAGGGCGGCGGCCACCTGCTGCCGGGCGTCCTGCAGCTTGCCGGCATTAGCCAACGCGACCGCGGCCCGCGTCAGCTCCGCGGCCGACGGCCGCTGCGCGGAGGCTGTCGCCGTCATCGCCACGATCAGGATTGCCGCTGCGAGTCGCACCATGCCGTCCCAGCCTATCTCAGGTGCCCGCCGGTGGCGGCGATACGTCGCGTGACGTCGCCTTGCCTTTGCAGGTCGCGCCAGCGCCTGAGCGCCCGGCGGCGCAGCCCGCGGTACGCTCGAAACGACACCGGCCACTGACGCTCCAGGCGACGGCGGAAACGTCTGGTAAAGCGCTTGCGGTGCTCCGCCACGCTGCCGACAAGCAGCGCGCGGCAGTTTCGCCGTATCAGGTCCCGTCGATCTCCGAACCCGGGTCCATCGAAGCTTCCCTCGAGCGACAGCACGCGATCGATGTAGCGCGCGAGCCGCGCCGTCATTCCGTCGAGCGGGCCTGTACGAGCCGCGCGCGTGAACAGAGTCTCGTGCCGCAGCTCGCGATCGGCCTCGACATCCTCGAGGTCGTCGAGCAACTGCAGAAACACCCCGAAGCCGAAGGCGAATCGCTCGTGAGCGGGCCCGGCGGCGGGACAGACAAGGTGAAGGTCGGCGAGGACGGAGCTGCCGCCCTTCTCGAAGCTGATCGAAGCGAGTTCGGCATCGGTCAACCGGCTGCCGTCGTGCTGGTCGAGGCTGCGGATCTGGGCCGCGTGGATGGCGAGCAGGCTCGAATACACCGACGGAAACCGCCGGCGTGGAAATTCCTGTTCTATTCGATCGACCAAGGATGACACCGCCGCGTCATGCTCGTTCTCGGCGGTGACGGGCAGGCCTGTCAGGCGCCTGCGAAACCGATCGTTGAAGGCGCGCTTCACCGATCGTGACACGGCAGGATCGTCGAGCAGGTTGTCGGTGACCGGGTAGAGCATGCTGTATGCGAACAACCCGGGTCGCAGCTCCACCGGCTGATCCAGCAGCATCTGAAGGCAGTTGCCGATCCAGACGTTGCGCAGCGCCTGGCCGAGATCTTCGATCGTGAACCGCGGGTCGAAGGCGCATGCCTCGCGGGTAAAGGCAACGGTCGACTCGTAGAAAGCGTCGCCGAAGAGCAGGTTGCGATATCCCTCAGGCCATCCGAGCCGCTCGTGTCCAAACGCGAGGAGCCGCGCGCGAATGCCATCGCGCCAGGCCTGCCCGGGCGGCTCGCCGGGCGGAAGTTCGCCGATCCGGCTGGCGATCTCGTCAATCAACCGCGCCGCTGCGCGAGCGTTGGAGTGTTTGCGAATCAGGCCGATTTCGGGGTCGAGCTGCGGCATTTCCGCCGGCGTGGACTCCCAGAGCGCGAGAAGGTTGCGACACGCGGACGCGCGGCGATCGGCGAGCTCGAAAGGATCGGCGGGAAGGGCGACAGGCACGTCGACTATCGGAAACTACGCCGCCAGGAGATGGCAAGTTCCGGCGGTGTAGACTGGCGCACGCATGCATGACTTTCGTTACGCGTTCCGACAGTTGTGCCGGACGCCTGGCTTCACGGCGGCCGCCGTCGTGACGCTCGCGCTCGGCCTTGGCGCCAGCACGACGTTTTTTGCCGTCGTCAACGCGATGGTGCTGCGGCCGTCGACGCTCGCGTCGACGGAAGGTCTCTATTCGATCCGCGTCTACATCAAAGGTCCGGGGTACTGGTCTCACGGTCCGCTGAACGATTCGCAAATGCGCAGCCTCGAACGACGCCTGCCCGACGGCGTGGCGCAGCTTGCCGCGTTTGTCTCGTCGGACATCGCCGGCGTCCAGGAGCTCACGCTTCACACGCCGGGGCGCGCCGAGCGGGTCAAGGCTGAGGTCGTGACCGGCGGCTATGCACCGATCTTCAACCTGCGGCCTCAGCCCGGCCGGCTGCTCGAGGCGTCGGACGATCGGCCCGGTGCCGAGCCGGCCGTCGTCATCAGCGACCGCATCTGGCGCGAGTGGTTCGGCGACGATCGTCAGCTCTCCGGACGCACGACGATCCGGATCAACGGCCAGCCATTCACCATCGTCGGTGTCGCGCCGCGAGGCTTCCGCGGCGCGCTGCCGCCGCCGCTCGGATCGCTGGACGTCTGGATCACCACCGCGGGATTGCGGCGTCTTCGCTCCAATCCGGACGCGCCCCTGCGCCATTACTGGACGACGCTCGTTCGATTGCGCCCGGGCGTGTCGGTGGCGGCTGCGGAGGCGTCGATCGGCGCCATGTTGACAGCCGATCCGGAAACTTTGCCCGCCGGCAGTTCGATCACCGCGCTGCGGCTGTCTGCCCCCGAATTCGGCGGCGAGCTCGGGACGGCGGGTTTCGCGTTGATTGGCTTCGCGACGCTCGTCCTCGTTGCCGCGTGCGCGAATCTGGCCAACATGCTGCTCGCGCGCGGTGCCGTGCGCTCGGGCGAAGTCGCCGTGCGGCTGTCGCTTGGCGCCAGCCGCCTCCAGGTCTTCAGACTGTTCTTCGCGGAGACGTTGGTCATCGCGGCAGCGTCCGCCGCGCTCGGCATCCTGGTGTCAATTGCCGCGACGTCGGCCCTGAACGGGGCATTTCCGTCGTTCCGCAGCCACAGCTTCCGGATGGCCATCGATCTCTCTCCGGACTACCGCGTCTTCCTCTACGGGCTCGGCGCGGCGATCGGCAGCGCATTGGCCGTCGGCGTGATCACGGCGTGGCGCGCCTCGCGTGTGCCCGTCGTGAAGAGCATCGCCGCATCAGGGATCGCGCCGGCGACGACGCGAGGAGGCCGCGGCCTGCGGCTCGGCATGGTGGCGGTGCAGGTGACGGCCGCGGTGTTCCTGCTGATGAGCGCGGGCCTGTACGTGCAGGCGGCGCGGCGCGTGCTGGACCGCTACGTGAGTTTCGACACGGATCCGTTGGCGACCGCGATGATCGACCTTCGGCTGCACGGTTATCACGAAGCGCGGGGCCGCGCCTTCTACGATCGGGTGCTGCGTAATGTCCGTGCGATTCCCGGTGTGGAGCGCGCGGCGCTGACCGATGGCTTTCCGGGCGGCGGCTATGCGGCCGCACGCACGATTCTCGCGATGGCGCCGAAGCGGTCGGCAAACGAGACCGGTGTCGTACGCGACATCGCCGGCAACACGCGGCGTGCGTCTGCAGCCTACGCCGGTGTGTCGCCCGGATTCCTCGAGACCATCGGGCTGCCGTTGCGTCACGGGCGCGACATCCTCGCGACGGATCAGGAGACGACCGAACACGTCGCCGTCGTCAGCGAGAGCGCTGCGGCGGCGTTGTGGCCCGAGCAGGAGGCGATCGGCCAACGGTTCACGATCGGCAATGACAGGCGTCAGTGGACGGTCGTCGGCGTCTCGGTGGATCCCGTGCGAGCGGTCGCAGAGTCGCCACTTACCAGTCCCTCGAACCTGATTCTGCTGCCCGCCGCGCAGTGGTACCGCCCGGAGATGATCGTCGTGATCCGATCGCGCGCGCCGGCCGCACACCTCGAGGCAATTCGCTCCGCCGTGCGCGCGATCGACGAGAACGTCGCCGCGACGGATGTGGCCACGGCGAACGATTCGATCATGGCCTGGGCGGCACCGATGCACGCGGCGACGATCTTGTTCGCATCGCTCGGCCTTCTCGCTCTGGCGATCTCGACGCTCGGCGTCTACGGGGTGATCTCGTATCTGGTGAGCCAGCGTACGCGAGAGTTCGGCATCCGGATGGCGCTCGGCGCCCGGCCGCGGCAGGTCGTGAAGCTCGTCCTCGATGAAGCGCGCGTGATTCTACTGCTCGGACTGCTGGCCGGCGTGTTCTTCACGGCCGCCGGCGAGCGGATCCTCCAGAACCGGCTGTTCCGCTTCATGCCGAACGAAATCATCACGTGGGCGGTCGTCCTCCTGCTGATTCTCGGCGTCGGCATGATCGCCGCCTTCGTTCCGGCGCGCCGGGCGTCGCGGATCGATCCGAACGTCGCGCTGCGTGAGCTGTAAGGATCGCGGCGTCGCGCTCGCCCATGCGATAGTGCCGCTGTCAGTCGCGCCATGCCGTCCCCAGCCTCCCTCAAGTGCCCGAAAGGGGTCAGGTCTTGAATCATCAGAAAAGTGGCAATTCAAGACCTGACCCCCCCAGGCGGTAGACTGGGGATATGCGGAGGACAGTATGGCGCGTGCAGTCATTCTGATCGCGCTCGCGTTCATGTGCTGCGGCTGCGGCTCGTCTGCGTCCGCACCCAGCACGCCGCTGGCGGTCGTCCGTCTCCGTGCCGACTCTTATGCGTTCACCTTTGCCAGCGGTTACACCGAGCCGCAACGGATCATCGTCCGCGGTCAGGCGCAGTGGCAGGACGTCTGGGCCACCATCTGGCGCGGGCACACGCCGGTGCCGCAGCTTCCGGCGATCGACTTCAATCGGGAGATGGTCGTCATTGCCGCGATGGGCATGCGGCCGACGGGAGGGTTCAACATCCTGATCGACTCGGCATCCGAGGATGCCGCCGGTGTGACCGTACGGGTGCGCGCCATGACGCCGGGCCCTGGCTGTGCGGTAACGCTGGCGCTGACGCATCCCGCCGACGTCGCCCGGCTGCCGAGGCGCGACGGCGCCGTCCGGTTCGACGAGAAGGCGGAAACGGTGAACTGCCAGTGACGCCGCGAGGGCGGCTCTCGCGGCGCAGTTTTCTCGGCGCTTCCGCCGGCATCCTCTGCGCCGGCATTCCCGGCATCGCCGCACAGCCGCGGCGTCCCGTTCCGTCGAAGGCGCAGCTCGCCTGGCAGCGTGACGAGCTCGCGCTGTTCCTCCACCTCGGCGTCAACACGTTCACCGATCGCGAGTGGGGCGACGGCAAAGAGGATCCGTCGATCTTCAACCCCACGAATCTCGACGCGCGGCAGTGGGCGCGAGCGGCCAAAGCTGGCGGCTTCCGCGCGATGATCCTGACGGCAAAGCATCACGACGGCTTCTGCCTCTGGCCGACGAAGACGACGAAGCACTCGGTCACGAGCAGTCCGTTTCGCGGCGGCAAGGGGGACGTCGTCCGCGAGTTCGCCGATGCCTGCCGTCAAGAGGGGCTGCGCGCCGGCGTGTATCTGTCGCCGTGGGATCGCAACAACCCTCACTACGGCGATTCGCCGCGCTACAACGATCTCTACTGCGATCAGCTCACCGAGCTGCTCACGCAGTACGGACCGATGGCGGAAGTGTGGTTCGACGGCGCCAACGGCGAGGGACCGAACGGCAAGCGGCAGGTCTACGACTGGCCGCGTTTCTGGGGCCTCGTGAAGAAGCTCCAGCCGGAGGCGGTGATCTTTTCGGACGCCGGACCCGACGTGAGGTGGTGCGGCAACGAGCGCGGATCCGCAGGCGACCCGAACTGGTCGACGGTGGATCCCGCGAAGGTGCCGTACCCGGGTGTGAGCGGCAAAGGAATCGTAGAAGCGCTGCAGCATGGCGATCGCGACGGTAGCGTCTGGCGTCCCGCAGAAGCCGACGTCTCGATCCGCCGCGGCTGGTTCTACCATCCCGCTGAAGACGCGCGCGTGAAGACGGTCGACCAGCTCACCGATCTGTATTTCCAGTCGGTCGGCCGCAACTCGAAGCTGCTGCTGAACGTGCCGCCGACGCGCGAGGGCCTGCTGCACGAAACCGACGTCGCGCGGCTCGCCGGCATACGCGACCGCCTTCGGTCGCTATTCGAGAACGATCTGGCGCGAGGACGGCGGCCGCGCTGGAGCGGCGGGCAAGCGGAACTCGATCTCGGACGCACCGTCACCGTCTCGATGGTCCGACTGGAGGAGGACATCACGCGTGGCCAGGAGGTCGCGCGATACACCGTCCATGGCTCCGACGTCGGCGAGTGGCGGGAATTGTCGACGGGGACGACGATCGGCTACGCGAAGATCGATCGCTTCGAGCCCGTGCACGTGCGGCGGCTGCGGGTCGTCGTCGAGGACGCGATGCGTCCCCGGCCGATCGGCATCAAGGCTTTCTGAGCGATCAGCGATCAGCGATCGGCGATCGGCGATCGGCGATCAGCGATCACCGATCACCAAGGCAGAACAACTTCCCGTCCGCCGATCCGATGACGAGCCGGCCGCCGGCAATCGCCGGCGACGCCATCAGCGGCCCGCCCGCCTCGAACGTCTGCACCGTCTTGCCCGACTGCGCGTCGACGACGTAGAGCTTGCCGTCGCCGGAGCCGACGTAGCCGCGTCCGCCGGCGACGGCGGGCGACGAATCGACGCGCGCGCCGGTCGTCACCGTCCACGCCGCCTTCCCGGTTTTCGCGTCGATCGCGTGGATCATCTTGTCGCGTCCGCCGACGAAGATTCGGCCGTTGGCATGCGCGGCTGACGAATAGAAGGGGAAGCTGCGGTCCGGGTGCTTGTAGCGCCAGGCCAGCTTCTTGGCCTTGAGATCTACCGCCAGCACTTCGTTCTCGAATGTGCCGTAGTAGGCGCGGCCGGCCACGATCGCAGGTGAGGCGCCGGTGTAGGCGCCGGAGCTGACGTGGAACAGTTCCTTGCCGTCGGCCACACGGATGGCGCGCAGGATTTCGTCGCAACCGGCGATGTAGGCCATGCCGTCGGCAACCGCCGGCGTCGCGTGCACGTACCCGTTCGTCTGGAACTTCCACGCGAGCTTGCCGGTTTTCGCGTCGAGCGCGTAGAGGTGCGAGTCGTTGGAACCGATCAGCACCTTGCCGCCGGCCACAACGGGAGACGATTTCACTTCGCTGCCGGTCTTGAACGTCCACGCCGCCTTGCCCGTCGCGGCGTTGACGGCGTGCACAATCCCGGCGAGATCGCCGACATAGACGAGCCCGCCGGCCACCGCCGGTGACGACTCGCCGATGCCGTCAGGCGACGCCTTGTATTTCCACTTGAGCGAGCCGTCGGAAAGATTGACGGCGTGCAGTTCGCCGTTCAGCGAGCCGACGTAGACGACGCCGTCGGCGATCGCGGCGGAGGAATCGATCGCGTCGCCGGCCTCGTAGGTCCAGAGGACCTTTAGCGTTGGCGGCAGGGTGGAAGCAGCGGTGCCGACGAGCGCCGTAGAGCCGCGGAACTGCGGCCAGGAATCCGCGGGCGCCTGTGCAGACAGCGCAACGGCTGTCACGACAAAGCTCGCGCTCACACGAAGGCACGAAGGCACGAAGGCACGAAAGCAGCCAATTTGGCTTCGTGTTCTTCGTGCCTTCGTGCCTTCGTGCATGCGGAGCAGAGCCGTGGGCGCCGCTACTTCGTGGCGATCGCGAAGAGCTGATTGCGGTTGGTGATGAACAGCGTTCCGTTGGCGGGCACGGCGGTGGAGTAGACCGAGCTGCCCATGTTGTTCTCGGCGATCAGCTTCTGCTTCGGACCGGTCTCGAGCACGGCCACATCGCCGTCCTCGTCGCCGAGGTACACCTTGCCGTCGATCACCATCGGCGATCCCCAGATCGCCGCGAACATGTCGTAGGTCCAGTGCGGCTTGCCCGTCTTGGCGTCGAGGGCGTGCAGGAAGCCACTGAAATCCGAGTAGTAGAGGATGCCGCCGTGCAGCGCGCCCGTCGAGATCGAGCGGCGGATCTTGTCGTAGTGCCAGATCTGCCCGCTGTTCGGGTTCGGCTTGTCCTCGGGGGTCACCGCGCTGATGTCGCCGCGCTTGGTGGCGTCGATCGCGTAGAGATGCCCCGGCCCTTCACCGTGCTCCGGGTCCTGGCCGTTCGCGATGTAGACGACGTTCTCATGGAAGATCGGCGTGCTGATGACTTCGTTGCGCGTCGACTGCCAGACGGACTTCTTCGGGTTGAGATCGAACTGCCATAGCAGCTTGCCGGTCTTTGCCTCGTAGCCGCGCACCCAGCCGTCGCCCTGTCCCATTGCCACCTGCACGGTGTCGCCGACCTTGCCGACCGCCGGCGACGACCACTGGCCGTGCAGGATCCGCTCGCCGACGGGATTGTGCTCCCACGCCAGCTTGCCGGTCGTCTTGTCGATCGCGATGATCGACGGCGCCTTCGGCGACGGCACGTTGACGTGGCTCTCGTCCTGGCCGTTCGACGTGCTGATGAAGATCAGGTTCTCGTAGACGACCGGCGACGAGTTCGCCATGTTGTGCTGCTGGACGCCGAGCTCCTCCATCATGTCGTAGCGCCAGAGGATGTCCGCGTCGGTCTCGCGCGTCTGCTTCTCCTCCTTGAACGGCCCGTCGTTCTCGCCGTTGTCGCGGAAGCCCTGGGCGTCGACCGCCATCAGCTCGCCGCGGTTCGACACGTAGTAGACGATCCCGTTTTCGACGAGCGGCGACGAGCAGATGCCCTGATACGGCCAGTCGTTCGCGCGCCCCTGCGCCAGCTTGTCGTGCACCGCCTGCCACAGGAACTGGCCATCCGATTCGCGGAACGCCATCAGGACGCCCTTGTCCCCCTTGATCGCCGGGTCCTTCGCCGCCTCGTTGTTCGTGCCGACGAACACTATGCCGCCCGAGACGACGGGATTGCCGTAGGTCTGCGATCCGAGCTCGGCGACCCACTTGATGTTCTTCTTCGCCTTCACGTCCCAGGAGGTGGGCAGCCCCTTCATGCTGGAAACCATGTTGCGGTCCGGCGTGCCGCCCCACATCGGCCAGTCGCCATTGGCCGGATCGGACGCGAAGGCGGCGAGAGTCGTCAACGAGATGAGGGCCGCTGACGCGGCGAAGATCTTCTTCATGGTTGTGTCTTCTTCTCTCAATGCGCGTGGGGCCCCACCCCCACGCGCGCTCGCTCGGCGGCGCCGCTTCGCGGCGCTGCCCTCCGGCGCCTCGCTCGAGCCGCAGGCGCTTCTCAGTGCGCCTGGCAGCCTACTGTTTGTTTCGATAGACGCGAATGTTGTCGTAGTAGATCTCGGACCCGCCGCCGGGCTGCGAGTTCATCGCGTCCGCATACAGTCCCGGACTTCCCTTCAGGTTGCCGATCGGATCGACGCGCTCGATCGTCCACGCCGCCGGCTCCGGCTGTCCCTTCGCCCACACCTTGCCGCGCGCGCGCACCTTGCCGCCGTCGAGATTCTGCACCTCGAGCTTCATCACGTACCAGGTATCCTTCTCCCACTTGAAAGGCACCTTGACGGTGCGCTCCGTCTCCGGCTGCCACGGCTGCAGCTCCAGCCGCTGGTGGTTGCCGAACAGCACCATCTCGTAGCGCTGCGCGACGACGCCGACGTCCGCCATCTGGCGGCGTCGCTCGATCGTTCGCACGTCAGCCTCGATGGTGTAGTTGCTCCATTCGGGGCCGCCGAAGAAGGGCCGGCACCGCTTCGCGAACGCAAACGGGTTCTCGGCCAGCTTCACGAGCACCTTGCTGCCTTCGAGTTCACGCACCACGAACTTGCCGGTCGCGTTGACCCACTGCGGCGGCGGCGTCTTCTCCAGATTCTCGAAGTCGAACGTCCACGGCAGATCAGGAATGACGCGGATGCGCGCCGTGCCGGTCAGGCCGCCCGCCGCCGCTTTGACGACGCCCGCCTGCGGCACGGCAGCGCTGTCGGCCGTGAACTTCCCGTTCTGCAACGTCCCCTGCAAGTTCTCCAGCGTCCACGCGGCATCCGCGGGCGCCTGGACCTGAGTTCCGTTCGCATCGAACGCTTTGACCGTCAGTGCGATTGCCTCTCCAGGCTTCAGAATCAGCTCAGTGGGATTCACCAGCAGAGTGGCGGGTGGGCCGGCCGTCTGTCCGTTCGGCGGCGGCGGGGCCGCCGGACCGGTTGCCTTCGGCGGCGTCTTCGGCCCGATCGCATACGTCGCGCGCATCGTCGTCACGTAGATATGCCCGCGCGCGACCGCGGGCGCCGCAACGATCGGCTCGGGTGCCGCCTCGTCTCCCATCCAGTCTTCGTCGAGGATCTCGACGCCGTCCGCCTTCGGCCGCAGGATGTAGAACTTCCCGTTTTCGGTGCCGACGTACAGCTTGCCGTCGGCCAGCACCGGCGACGACTTCTGGATCGTGCCGAGGTTCTTGCGCCACAACTCCTTGCCGTCGTTCGCCGCCAGCGCGACGAGCACGGCGCCGTTCTCCACGACGTAGAGCCGCTCGCCGTCCGATACCGGCGACGCATACCCCGTCTCGATGCCGCGGCGGACCCACGCCGCGTTCTTGTCGGTGAGCGGGCCCTTCGACGCCGCCGGTACGGCGGCGACCATTCCCATCTCGCTGCTCTCGAGGTTCTCCTCGCTGTGCGTGACGATGATGTTGGGGCCGACCAGGAGTGCGGCCGTGTTGAGACCGCGCTTGCTGACGGGCCAGTTCCAGATCGACTCGCCGGTGTTGATCTTCAGCGCGTGCATCGCGCCGTCACTGCCGCCCGAAAACAACGTGCGAATGCCGTTGACGCTTCCGGCGACGTACGGATTCGCATAGATCGTATCGGTCGGCCGTCCTTCCGGCGCGCTCAGCCAGATGGCGCGGCCGGTGCTCTTGTCGAGTGACAGGAAGCGATGCGCGCCGCCCGAGTGCGCGCCCCACGCGAAGATCAGACCGCTGATGATCACCTGATCGCCGTCGACGATCGGCGACGACATGCGGCCGCCGTGCGTCGTCCACATGCCGAACTCCTCGGTGAGCGAGCGCTCCCAGAGCAGCTTGCCGTCTTTCGACAGCGACATCATCACGCCGCCGCCGCTGATCGCGAAGACGTTGCCGGTTGCCGGATCGACCGCCGGCGACGACCACGCGATGCGGTGCGGCGGGACGTCACCGGTGAAGATGTTGTATTTGTGCTCCCACAGCAGCTTTCCCGTGTCCGCGTTGAAGCAGATCAGGCGTTCCTGCATCTGCTCGCCGGTGACCGAGCCCGGCGCCGCGCCCGCGGTCGTCTGCAGGTAAAGGTGATCGCCGAACACGACGGGAGCCGATCGGCCGCCGTAGGCGACGCGCCAGGCGAGGTTCTCGCCGGCGGGCGACCACGACGACGGCAGATTCTTTTCAGACGATGTGCCCGTTCGGTCGGCGCCGCGCCATTCAGGCCAGTCGGCGCCGCTCACTATTGCCGCCGAGGCGGCCAGCATCACGAGCAAGTAGAGAGACGCACGTCGGGGAGGATGCGCTTTCATAGAGGCTCTTAATCATACCGCCCGCCTACGCCTGCGCACCAATTCACCGCAGGCTGCGGTGAGGCGCCTCGCCACAGCGCGCCTGGATCGCGAGCGCGGAGGCGGGCGGGATCCGGGGCTCGGGGCTCGCGTGTGCGCCGTGGCGCGCAGCGCTGAGGCCGGGAGTCCGTATAATCACGAGTCCCGTCTAATGTCTCCAATGACTCAAAACATCCGCCGCCTGTTTACGACCGCCACGATCGCCGTCGCGTTCGCCGCTGTGACCTCTGCAGAAAACTGGCCGCAGTGGCGCGGACCCGGCGGAGTCGGCGTTTCCAACGAGAAACAGCTGCCGACCGACTGGGCGCCGGATCGCAACGTCGCGTGGAAGACGGAGCTGCCCGGAAGCGGACACTCCTCTCCGGTCATCTGGGGAGACCGCATTTTCCTGACGTCTGTGATCGAAGGAGAGCCGATCCCCGGCGCCAAGGCCGTCCCGCACACGATGGACGGCAAGGAGTTCGTGCATCCCGATAGCGTCGCCGCCGACAGGAAGCACACGTTCAAAGTGCTCGCGGTCGACGCGAAGACGGGGAAGATGCTCTGGGGGCATACGGCCTACGAAGGGCCGGTCTACGACGCGCGGCATCGCCGCAGCAGTTTCGCGTCGCCGACGGCCGCGACTGACGGGAAGTCCGTGTTCGCGTACTTCGGTCCCGAAGGGCTGTATGCGTACGACGTGTCGGGCAAGCCGCTGTGGAAAGTGGTCGAGAGGTTCCGTCACCTCGGGCTCGGAGTCGGCACCTCACCCGTTCTGTTTCAGAACCTCGTGATCATCCAACGCGACGAGGACGAAGGCGAGCAGTCGATCATCGTCGCCTACGACAAGGCGACCGGAAAGCAGGCGTGGAGCACGAAGCGGCCGGTGCAGGTGAGCTGGGGCACGCCCGTGCTCGTGCCGGCAGGCAGCCGCACCGAGCTCGTGGCCAACGGCTCCGAGTTCATCATCGGCTACGACCCGGCGACGGGAAAGGAGTTGTGGCGGACGAAGGGTGTCGAGAGCAACGCCATCCACACGCCGCTCGTCGGCAAAGGGCTCGTCATCGTCACGGCCGGGTTCCCTGCGAAGCGTGTGATCGCGATCCGTCCGGGCGCCGTCGCCGGCGATAGACGCATCGCGTGGGAGTACTCCAAGGGCACCGGCTACGTGGTCTCCAACATCCTCTACGGAGACTACGTGTACCTGCTGACCGACAACGGCATCGTCACGTGCCTCGATGCGACCACTGGAGCGATCAAATACGAGGGAGGCCGCCCGCCCAAGCCGGCACGGTTCTTCGGATCGCCCGTCGCGTTCGCGGGGTTCGTCGCGCTGACGAGCGAGGAGGGGGACACCTACATGATCAAGGCCGGCCCTGCGTTCGAGATCGCACGCACGAACTCGATCGGTGAGCCGACCTGGTCGTCGCCGGCGATTGCCAACGGCCGCATCTACATCCGCGGCGCGAAGCACCTCTTCGCGATCGGATCGTGAGGCGCAACTGAAGTTGCGCCCTACGGCTGCCTGAAACGGTCTGTTTCGTACGTAGGGCGCGACTTCAGTCGCGCCTCACGTGCGCGGCGCGCGGCGTGTGAACCCGGCACCGTTCAGCTCCAGCGTCTCGGGGCGTCCCGATACGCCCAGATGAAACGTCACCATCGCCGGGTTGCGCCACTCGGCAGCCCACTTTGCGCGGAACGTGTTGTAGTGCCAGTGCTCGAGGGTGCCGCGCATCACTGTCCCATGCTGCATCCGCAGCGTGGCGCCGTCGTAGGTCACGTCGACATCGCCGCGTAGCGGATCCGAGTACCGTCCGGCGTACTTGTCGAGCGCGAGCGACGGTGACGTACCGGCCACGCGCTGCGACTCGGCGCGCTTCAGCAGTTCGGCGGAACGCTGTTCCAGTTCGCCGTACAGCGCCTTCAGTTCCGCGCTCCAGTTGCGCGCCGCCCGGCCGGTGTACCGATCGAACACCGAGTACATCAGCGCGTGCCGCAGCTCGGCGTGATCGAGGTTGCCGAGCACGTACACGCCCAGGCGCTCGTCCCGCATCAGGCCGATGATCGCGATCATGCCGTCGATGCTGCCGGTGTGGAAGTCGATCGCGCGCCCCTGGTAATCCTGCTGGAACCACCCGAGCGAGTACGTCATCCAGTGCGGCTTCACCAGGCGGGTGGTCGGATACATCGTTTCCGGCGCGATCGTCTGTGGGCGGAACAGCTCGGCGGCCGTCTGCTCGGACAGCAATCGCTTGCCACCCTGCCCGCCGGCGACCCCGCCGTCCAACATGAACCGCATCCACTTCGACATGTCACGCGCGCTCGACCAGACGGAGCCGGCAGCCGCGACGTTGTCGACCGGCAGGTTCTCGATGACCGTCAACTTGCCGCGCATCGACACGTGCGGGCTCGCGACGTTCGCGTCCTTCGGCACGAGCGCGAGCGTCGCCGCCGTGTCGCTCATGCCGAGCGGCTCGAAGTTCCGCGTGCGCATCATGTCGGCCCACGAGCGGCCGCTCGCCGACTCGATCACCGCACCGGCCGCTGCATACATCACGTTCTGGTAGACGAACCGCGAGCGCAGCGAGTACCCGGGATCGATCAGACGCACGCGTTCGAGAATCTCCCGAGTCGAGTTCGACTGCCCGTACCACAGGTAGTCCGAGTTCGGCAGGCCGCCGCGATGCGTCAGCAGATCGCGGACCGTCAGCTCGCGCGTGACAGCGGGATCCTTCAGCTGGAACCAGGGAAGGTGTTTGATGACGGGATCGTCCCACGCCAGTTTCTTCTCGTCGACGAGCATGCCGGCGAGCGCCGCCGTCATCGCCTTCGTCGTCGAGCCAATCGCGAACAGCGTGCGATCGTCAACCGGCGCCGGCTTGCCAAGCTCGCGGACGCCGTAGCCCTTCGACATCGCGACCTGGCCGTCCTTGACGACGGCGACGGCGAGGCCGGGCACCTTCCAATCGCTCACGGCCGCGGCGACGTATTCGTCGAAGCCGGCGAGCGGCGCCGATTGGCTGCCGAGCGGAACCGCGACGAGCCACAGCGCCAGCACCGTCGCGAACATCGTGAAGATCCGTTGTCGTCGGTTCATGAGCGGTCAGACCTCTAGACTAGGCGGCGGAAAAGCAGAAATTGTCCGTGTGCATCCAGCATGACGGGGCCGGATCGTGCGGGTCGCGACGAAGCCGTTTCAGCGCCGGGAACATCCCGCGTCGCAGGGCCTCTCCGAGTTTCAGGTTCAACGACTCGTCGCGAATACCCACCGCGGAATAGATGGCGACCATGGCGACGAGCCGCGCGTCGAGGGCTTCGGCGGAGCTGTTCGTGATCAGGACGACGAAGCCCTTGCCGATCGTGCCCATTGGTCCCATCGTACAGGTGAGCGGCAGGATCAAGCGACCGCCCGGCGCGAGCGCGTTGAGCCAGGTCTCGTGCGGGTGTGTCATGCCGGCGTTGACGAGAATTGCGTCGAACGCCTCGCCTTCGATGGCGACGCCGTTGCCCTCCCGCGCCGCGACCCACGCGAACTGCGTCAGGTTGGCGCGTGCTTCGGAGGCCAGCGCCGGATCGACCTCGATCGCCACGACCCGGCCGGAGTCGCCAACGCAGTGTGCGAGCAACGCGCTGTAGTAGCCGAGGCCGGCGCCGACGTGCAGGACGCGATCGCCGGGCCGCAGCGCGAGCGCGTCGATGCAGGTAGCGATGATGCTCGGAGCGCCGTTGAACAGTTGTCGCGCCGAGTCGATCGCCACGGCGACGTTGTGATAGAGGTGCCGCGGATCGTCGTCCGTCGTCTGGCGAGGCCCGCCGAACATGTCCACTTCGCTGCGAATCGTCCACGGTCCAGGCCTCAGATAGCGCTCCCGCGGAACCGTCGCCAGCGCCTCGACGAGCGCCGGCGTGCGCAGGTTGCAGGTGACGGCGATTTCTTCGGCGAAAAAGCGGCGCTGAAGCGTGAGATCGACTGCGGCCATGGAGTTTCCAGACGGCGTGACTGACCTGGCACCCTACTTCGAGAATGATGCCTCCGTGGATGCTGTGGGGTGGACGCGATGATACCAGAGTCCCTGTCGTATACTTGGCCGCCCCGCGGATCGAGTTCATGGCTGCCCTCATGAGGAAGGTCTCCCTGGGAGCGGGCGCGGCCGTCCTGCTGCTTGGAGGCATTGTCCTCGCGCGAACGGCGCGCTTCGGGTCCGCCCCCGCTGTCGCCGACCCGGCACCGGCGATCGGCATTCCGCAGGGAGCGGCCGATCGGCTCGCCGGATCGCTCAGGATCGCGACGATCTCACCCGAGGATCCCACAGCGTTCGATGCCGCTGCATTCCGATCGCTTCACGACTACCTGCAGCGGTCGTTTCCGAGGGTTCACGCGCAACTCGCGCGCGAGATCGTCGGCGGGCACAGCCTTCTCTACACCTGGCAGGGGAGCGATCCGTCGCTCGAGCCCATCCTCATTGCCGGGCACCTCGACGTGGTGCCGGTCGAGCCCGGAACGGAAACGAAATGGCAGCACGAGCCATTCGCCGGCCGGATCGCCGGCGGATTCATCTGGGGTCGCGGCGCGATCGACAACAAGTCCACAGTGGTCGGCACACTCGAGGCCGTGGACATGCTCCTCGGTGAGGGGTTCCGGCCCGCGCGTACCGTTCATCTCGCGTTTGGACATGACGAGGAGGTCGGAGGCACCAGAGGCGCCCGCGAGATCGCTGCGCTCCTCGAGAGCCGCGGCGTTTCGCTGGAAATTGTGCTCGATGAAGGGGGAGTCATTGGCGATGGCGTGCTGCCCGGCGTGCCCTCACCGGTGGCGCTGGTGGGCATCGCCGAAAAGGGGTTCGTCAGCGTCGAGATGACCGTGCGCACGGCGGGCGGCCACTCGTCGCTGCCGCCGCCACAGAGCGCGATCGGCATCCTCAGCGCCGCGATCGTGCGCCTGGAACAGACGCCGATGCCGGCGCGCCTGGAAGGGCCGACGCGTCAGCTGTTCGACCGAGTGGCGCCGCGATTCCCGTTGCTCCAGCGTGCGGTGTTCGCCAACTTGTGGCTGACGCAGCCGCTCGTGCTCCGCAGGCTCGAGCGCAGTCCGACAACGAACGCCATGGTGCGGACCACCACCGCCGTGACGGTCTTCCAGGCAGGCACGAAGGACAACGTGCTGCCCAGCCAGGCGCGGGCGGTCGTCAATTTCAGGATTCTGCCGGGCGACAGCGTCGCCGGCGTGCTCGATCACGTTCGCCGCGCGATCGACGATCCCCGCGTCGAGATCCGGACCGGCGGCGCATTCACAGCCGAACCGTCGTCAGTGTCGAGCAGCGACTCGGCAAGCTTTCACAGGCTCGAGCGCACCATCCGCAGCATCGCCCCCGACGCGACTGTCGCGCCGTACCTCGTGGTCGTCGTGACGGACTCCCGGTACTACGCCGGTCTGAGCAGGAGCGTGTTCCGATTCCTGCCGCTCCGCCTCGCGCCGAGCGATCTCGATCGAATGCATGGCACCGACGAGCGGATCGCGGTGAATCACTATGGGGATGCGATTCGTATGTACCGCCAACTCATTCTCAACGCCACCGGCCGCTGACGCGTCCTCAGGGCTCCACCTGGAAGTAGAGCATCATGCCGCTCTCGTGGTGCTCCGCGATATGACAGTGCGCCATCCAGAGACCGGGATTGGTGACGTCGAGGAGGATGTCCACCGTCTGACCGGTGGTCACCAGCACCGTATCCTTCCAGACGAGATTCGGCTCGACCTTCCCGTCTCGCGCCAGGATCAGGAACCGGCCGGCGCCGTGCACGTGAAACGGATGGTGCATCGGATGATCGGAGTCCAGCTCGTTGACGATCCGAATCTTGACCCGGGCGCCGACGCGGAAGCGCCAGTCGATCGCGTCGCCTTCAGCACCCGTCGCGCGATCGATCATCTTCCACCGCATGTTCGCTCGAGTCGTCATGCGGTTCACGTCCACCATGTCGTCTTCCCACTCGATGCCCGAGGGTGCGGCGTCGTGTCCTGCGCCGGCGTGATCGTGAGCGCCGGTGCCATCGTGATGCTGGTGTTCAGACGCGCCATGCTCGCTGTGGCCGTGCTCATGTCCGGCGTGGCCGGCTTCGCTCACCACCTGCGCCGGCATCAGCTTCATGCCGCATTTCGGGCAGCGGTCCGGGCGGCTGCTGATCACGTCCGGATGCATCGGACAGAGGTACGGCCCGTCGCCCGTTCCCGTCTCTCCCATATCCATCTCGGCGACCAGCGCGAGTACCTTGTCGGGTTCTGATTCGAGATGCCGCACGATGCGCTCGCGCTCCGCGACGAGATCGCCATCGGCACGCAGCTGTTCGAATGACGATGCGTACGACGGGTTCGCCGGTATCTCGGCGACACCGACTGTCGCCAGAGGATAGGTGCGGCCAGGGGTCCGATGCTCCAGGGAGAGGCGGCCGGGCTTGTCGAACAGCACGTCCACGACGACGCGTTCCGACGGCGCAATCACGACGTGGTCGACGAATTGCTCGCGCTCGCACCGGCCGCTGTCGCCGCCGACGAGCTTCATGCGCGCTCCCGGCAGCGCGACGTTGAAGACGCGCGTATTCGCGGTGTCAGTCAAGTACAGCCGCAGCACTTCCCCCCGCGTCGCGTGCAGCACCGGCACCATCTCGCCGTTCACCAGGAGGACGTTGCCGAAGCGCCCCATCGCCGTATAGGTCGTCGTCGATCGGCTGAATGGCGCTACCTTGCCGTCCTCGATCAGAACGTCGTCGAGCGTCAGCGCGAGTTCGCGGTTCGCGGGAGGCCAATAATCAGCGTCGGCAGGAACGACGACGATGTTGCCGTAGAGTCCCATCTCCTGCGCGTAGTCCTCGCGGATGTGCGGGTGGTACCAGTAGACGCCGGCATCCGGAAAATCCAGGACATAGGTGAAGCGCCCGCCGATAGGGATCGGCCGCTGCGTGTCGGTTGTTCCGTCGTAGCGGTTGTCGAGCCGTAACCCGTGCCAGTGCACCGTCGCTTCGAGGTCGCCTTCGTTGATGACGTCCACCACCAGCCTGGAGCCCTGGCGCACGCGAAGCGTCGGACCGGGAATCGAGCCGTTGTAGCCGAGCATCCGCACGACGGCATCGCCAATCCGCTTGGCGACCGGCGCGATGCGCAGCTGGAACCGATCGCCATCAGCCAGATCCTGCACTTCGGGTGATCCTGCCGATGGCAGGCCTGCCGCGTCCGTCGGGAACTGATCGGGGGATGGGGTCATGACGGCTCTCCTGTGATCGAAGCGACGCCCAGGACGGCTGCGGAACGGCCGTCGAGTCGCGTAGGGGTCAGTAGGTCTGGAGATTATAGCGGCAGCGCCGAGCGATCAGCGATCAGCGATCAGCGATCAGCGATCAGCGATCAGCGATCAGCGATCAGCGATCGGCGACCGGCGATCGGCGATCAGCGATCAGCGATCAGCGATCGGCGGTTACTCCGCGCGCAGTGCGTCCGCCGGATCCGTCAGGCTGGCGCGCCGCGCCGGCAGGAAGCTGGCTGTCAGGATCGCGCCGAGCAGCGCGACGGGCGTCACGACCCAGACGCCGATCTGCCATGGTGAGACCTCGAACAGCAGGCTTTCGAGCAGTCGCGCGGCGGCGATCGCCACAGGCAGGCCGACGATCATCCCCGCGAGCGCCAGGCGTCCGTCGCGCGCGAGCAGGAGACGGATGATATCGCGCCGAGTGGCGCCGATCGCGATGCGGACGCCGATCTCACGCGTGCGCTGGACGGCGGCGTACGCCGTCAGGCCGTAAGCGCCGATGCAGGCGAGCAGCAGCGCGGCAAGCGCAAAGGCGCCGAAGGTGCGGCCGACGAAACGCTCGCCCCACATCGTGAAGATGCGCCGCTCCGCCATCGCCATCACGTCGAACGCGGCGAACGCCGGATCGACGTCGTGGATCGCGCGTCGCGCGGCGGACGCCAGCGCCGACGGATTGCCGTCCGTGCGCACGAGCAGCGCCATCGACCGTGACGGCATCCGTCCGTACGGCACGTAGACGTTCAGGCGCGACTGCGCCGTCTCCTCGCCGAGCTCTTCGTACACCATGTCGGGCGCGACGCCGACGACGCGCAGCGCAACGATCCTGTCCGCCTCGACGATGCGGAGCTGGCGGCCGAGCGCGCTCTGGCCGGGCCAGAACGCGGTGGCGAGCCGGCGGTTGACGATCGCGACGTCCGCCTCCGGGTCTTCGAGCTCTGTCCCGGTGAACGACCTGCCTTCGCTCATCTGCAGTCCGAGGGTTTCGAAAAACGCGGCCGTCACGGGGATGGCCTGCGCGCCGATCTCGTCGCCCGGAGCTGTCGCTCCCCGTTCCGGCATCAGTCTCAGCGTTCCGCCGCCGTCGTCGCCGGGAATCGCGCCCGTCGCCGCGGCAGCCGACGCGCCCGGCAGCGCCCGCAGCCGCTCGACCACGCGCGCGAGCGTGCGCGCGCGAGCCGGGACCTGATCGTAAGCATCACCGGCGATGTAGATCCGGAGGCTCAGCACGCGGGCTGGATCGAAGCCAATGTCCGCGTTCTGCAGCGCCATCGTGCTGCGCGCCAGCAGCATCGCGCCGACGAGCAGCGCGAAGCTGACGGCGACCTGCGTCGCCACGAGCACGCCCTGGAACCGTCGATCGATGCGGCCGGCGCCGGAGGTGCGGCCCGCCTGTAACGTGCCGCTCGAAATCTGGACCCGCGACACGCGCAGCGCCGGCAGCAGCCCGCACGCGATCGTCGTCAGCACCGACAGCAGGAACGTGAACGCCGCGATCCGGCCGTCGATGCGCATCTCGGCCCAGTAGGGCGGCGGCTCGGGGTTCGTCGCGAGGATCGCGTCGAGTCCCCAGCCGGCGATCAGCAGCCCGAGCGCGCCCGCGACGATCGACAGCAGCAGCGTTTCCGCGAGCAGCAGCCGAATGAGCCGCAGCCGGCCGGCGCCCAGCGCCGCGCGCACGGTGAGCTCGCGCTGCCGCGCGATGCCACGCGCGACGAGCAGGCTGGCGACGTTGGCGCAGCCGACGAGCAATACCAGCGCGCCGGCGGCGAGCATCGCCGTCACGGCGCGACGCGTGGCATCGCGCACGAAGAACTCGCGCATCGGCATGACGTGCATGCCCCAGCCGCGGTTCGTCTGCGGATGTTGCGCCTCGAGCCGCGCCGCCACCTGCCGCGCGTCGTCGCGCGCCGCCTGCAGGCTGACGCCGTCGCGCAGCAGGCCGATGGTGAACATCGCGCGTCCGTCGCGGTTCCGATCGCGCTCGGTGCGATAGGGCAGCCAGACCTCGGTGTGCTCGGGAAATGCGAACCGCGGCGGCATGACGCCGACGATGGTGACGGATCGGCCGTTCATGAGGATGGCGCGCCCGCTGATCGCCGGGTCGCCGCCGTACAACCGGTGCCACAGTGCGTCGCTGATGATCGCGACGGACTCGAATCCCGGTAGCGCGCCGTCCTCGTCGCGGAACGTACGGCCGATCTGGGTGTTCACCTGCAGCACCGCGAACAGATTCGGCGAGATCGAGGCGGCAAGCACCCGCTCCGCTTCGTTCTCGGATGAGAGCGACACGTTGCGCCCGAGCAGCACCGCGACGTCCTCGAACGTCGTCGACGTCTCCCGCAGATCCATCGCATCCGCATAGGACAGCTCGGAGTCGTCCCAGTCCTGCGCTTGCGTCGGATGCGTCGAGTGCACGGTGACCAGCCTGGGCGTCCGCGGCCCGAACGGCGCCGGCCGCAGCAGCAGCGCATCGACGATGCCGAAGACGACGGTCGTCGCGCCCATGCCGAGGGCGAGGGTGAGGATGGCGGCGGTCGTGAAGCCGCGGGCGGCGAGCAGCGACCTGACGGCGAATCGCAGATCTTGAATCATGTCCCAGGGTCCGAGGGTCCGAGTGGTCCGAGTGGTCCGAGGGGCCGAGGAGCATATCGCGTGCCCTGTCCGGGTGTCTGCATCATGTTGGCGCGATTGCTGATCGCGATGGACCCGGTACGGCGGTCCGTTCGGGAGCGGGACTGCGCGTCCCACATCCGACCAGTTGACATGAGATTCTATTTTATAGAATATGGGCCGTATGGCCGGACGCGTGACGTTTCTCGGCGAGTTCGAGCAGGTGGTCATGCTGGCCGTGATCCGCCTTGGTGAAGCGGCATATGGAACGACCATCCGTCGCGAGATCGAAACGCGGGCGGGGCGCCGCGTCTCGATCGGCGCCGCCTACGCGACGCTCGATCGTCTCGTCGAAAAGGGACTGCTGCGGGAGCGCGATGAGGCCGGGGGCGCGGAGCGCAGCGGACGGATGAAGCGCTTCTTCGACGTGACGCCCGCCGGGATCGACGCGCTCGAGGAAGCCAGGACACTGCAGATCCGGATGTGGGCCGGCATCCAGCTGCGCCGGGCGAGGAGGACGCCGTGAGCTCGATCGACATCGCCCGCCGCCTGCTGCGGATCGTACTCCCCCGTCTCGATCGGGACACGGTCGTCGCCGATCTCGACGAGGAGCTGCAGCGCCACGTGTTGCCGAGGCGCGGCCCACGCGGCGCCGCTCGCTGGTACTGGGCGCAGACGTTGTCGTCGCTCCCTGCGGCCGTTCGCCTCCGTTATCGCGCCTGGCGCCGCGACGAGACGATGACGATGCAGGACACGGAGCCGATGGTGGCGCAGATCGCGCAGGACGTCCGTTACGCGTGGCGCGGATGGCGTCGCGAGCCGATTTTCGCGCTGACGGCGATTGCCACGTACGCCGTCGCGGTTGCCGTTGCCGCTGCGATTGCGTCGGTCGCCTACCGTGTCCTCGTCGAGCCGCTGCCATACCGTGACGGCGATGCGCTCGTCGGAGTCCGTGAAGCCGACCGCGGCAACTTTTCGTGGCCGGATTTCCTCGCGCTTCGCCAATCGACGCGAAGCCTGAGCGACGTGGTGGGCTACAACGGCGTCAGCCGCGCACTCGTCAACGGCGGCATGGCCGATCGCCTGAGCGGAGTGGAAGTCACGGAGGGATTCTTCGAAGCGCTTGGCATTCAACCGATGGCCGGCCGGCTGTTCCGGCCGGAAGATTTCGTCACGGAGGCGCCGCTGGCCGTGATGTTGACGCACGCCACATGGCAGCGACGATTTGGCGGCGATCCAGCTCTGGCCGGCCGGACGATCCTTCTCGACGGTCAACCGGCCACGGTCGCTGGCATCCTTCCCGACACGTTCGAGTTCCCGTTGCGCGGCGGCGCGGAATTCTGGCAGCCGTTGCGGCCGTCACGCGTGCAGCGGGAACGCGGTTACGTCCACTGGCTCGACGTCATCGCCCGCCGGCGTCCCGGCGTCTCGGACGCGCAGATCGCCGCCGATCTCGATCTCCTTGCCAGACTGCGTGCGGCTGAAGATCCGAAGTACCACGCGTCGGCGCGACTGAGCGTCATTCCGCTTCGCGAGGAGATCGTCGGCTACGTGCGTCCGTCGCTGCTGGCGCTGCTCACGGCAGTCGCGCTCCTGTTCCTCGCGGCTTGCGCCAACGTCGCCGGTCTCGTGTTCGCGCGCACCATCGCGCGTCGCCGGGAATTGAGCGTGCGTGCCGCGATCGGCGCGGCTCCCGCGAGACTGGCGCGACAACTGGTGATCGAGAGCCTCATGTTGACCACTGCCGGCACCGCGATCGGCTCGATCGTGGCGGGTGCGCTGGTGCGCTCCGCCATGAGCGCCGTGCCAGCACGGCAGAAGGCGTCGCTGCTCTATGCCGACCGTCTCGACGTGGCGCCGGAAGTCGTGGCCGGTGTCTTTGTGCTGTCGATCCTCGCGGGCCTGACGCTCGGTATCTTCACGTCGATTCGCACGAATCGCGCGGACTTCCGGTGTTCGTTGACGCTTCGCGGCGCAACGGCTGGCGGCGCCCGCTGGCGCAGCGTGTTGGTGGCGGGTGAAGTCGCGCTCGCGCTGATGCTGATTGCCGGCACCGGCCTTCTCGCGCGCAGCGTCTACCGGTTGCTGCACGTATCACCCGGGTTCGATCCGCGCGGCCTTCTCACCTTCCGCATCATGCTGCCGGCCCCGCGCGACGCCCAGGCGGCGCTGGCTCAGGCTGTTCGCGATCGGAATGAGATGGCGGCACAGGCCCTTCGGGATCGGATTGCGACGGTGACCGAGGCCAATCGGGACCGCGTGCTCGCGGCGTTCCGTGCGCTGCCCGGCGTCACCGAGGTTTCGACGATCGATCAGCTTCCTCTGACCGGCAGAAGTCCGAGCATGACGCTGCAAATCATCGCGCGGCCGGTAGCCGGTGAAGAGCCCACCGTGCTCGTTCGGACGATTGGCGCCGATTATTTCGACGCCATGGGTATTCCGATCGAAGCGGGACGTCCGTTCAACGACCGCGATCGCAGGGGCACGCCCTCAGTGGCCATCGTCAACCGCATGCTTGCGGATCGCGTGTTTGGCGGATCCGCGATCGGCCAACGGATTGCCTTTCCGTCTGCGCCCGGCGGATTCGACGTCGTCGGAATCGTGGGGGACGAACAGTTCACCGACATCGACAGCGGACGGGACCCCGTCGTCTACCTCCCCTACCTGCAGAGCGCCAGCGGCAATTTCAGTGTCGTCCTGCGCGGCAGCGATCCCGCCGCGATCGGCGCCGACGTTCGTCGGGCGCTCGCCCGGATCGACCCGCAGGTTCCGGCGTTCGCGATGCGGACGATGGAGGAGATCCTCGAGGAATCCCGGGCGGTATTTCTCCGGCGGACGGTTCTGACGTTGTTGACCGTATTCGCGATCTCCGTGCTCGTGCTGACGACGGTCGGCATCTACGGCACGCTCGCCTACGCGGTGACGCAGCGCCGCCGTGAGATTGGTCTCCGTATGGCGCTCGGTGCGCACCGCGCCGCCATCGCGCGGGTCATGCTGGCTCGCGGCATGTCGCCGGTTGCCGTTGGATGCATCGCCGGTTTGCTTGGCAGCCTCGGCCTCGCCGGTTCCCTGCGCGCGCTGCTGTTCGGCGTCGAGGCAACGGATCCGGCGATCTTGACGGCGGCGGTCGCGCTCCTCGGCAGCGTCTCGCTCCTCGCCTGCGCGGTGCCGGTCTGGCGTGCGCTGCGCGTCGATCCGGCGACGGCGTTGCGCAACGACGGGTCGTAGCTGCAGCGTCAGCTCGGCCGACGCATGGCACGGTCGAGCGCGTCGAGCTTCACGAGCATTTCCTGCTGGCCCTTGCGCAGCTTGTAGAGCGTGAAGATCGCCCACACACCCGCGATCAGCGGAACAATCCACAACGCCGAGATCATGAAAATGATCGCCAGCTCCGGTACGCCGACTCTGGGCATGGTCGAACCTCCTGCGTCCTAAACAACGCCCAACTCCCAACTCCCAAAGACCACATTCTCGAACTCCCAGACGCCAAAGTTCAACGCCCAAAGTCCAACGCCCACGTTGGCGCTTGGCCTTTGGCCCTTGGGAGTTCCCACCGGCCACAGTTCAAGCCGGTGGGTGGCGTTCCGCTTGCTCACCTCCTTCCACATTCTTTGAAAAATGGCGGCATTTCCGGGCCTGCTGGCGGAAGTCCGGCAGCCAGCGCTCGCCGCCGCCGCCGCCGTGCCGGAAATCCAAGAGGCTGTATGGCAAAGCATCGCATTGCGTGGCTGCCGGGCGACGGGATTGGCGTAGACGTGCTCGACGCCGCGCGCGTCGTGCTCGACGCGATCGATCTCGACGCCGAGTACATCCCCGGTGACATCGGCTGGAAGTTCTGGTGCGAGGAGGGGGACGCGCTGCCCGAGCGCACGATCGATCTGCTGCGCTCCGTCAAGGCGGCGCTCTTTGGAGCGGTCACGTCGAAGCCCATTCAGGCGGCGGAGGCGGAGCTCGCGCCAGGGTTGCAGGGCACAGGGCTCGTCTATCGATCGCCCATCGTGCGGATGCGGCAGCTCTTCGATCTCTACGTCTGCGTCCGGCCGTGCAAGGCGTATCCGGGCAATCCGCTCAACTTCAAGGAAGGCATCGATCTCGTCGTCTTCCGCGAGAACACCGAGGACCTCTATTCGGGCGTGGAGTTCACGACCGTTCCAGCGGAGCTCTCGGCCACGCTCGGGAAGCTGTCGAAGCCGTTCGCGCGCTTCGCGCATCTGCCGCCAGACGAGTACGCCATCTCGTGCAAGATCAACACGAGGCACGGCTCCGAGCGCATCGTCCGCGCCGCGTTCGAATACGCGCTCGCCAACGGCCGCCACAAGGTCACGATCGTCCACAAGGCCAACGTCGTTCGCGCCACCGACGGATTGTTCCTGCAGATCGCCCGCGAGGTCGCGCGCGACTACCCGGCGATCGCCGTGGACGATGCCAACATCGATGCGATCACGATGTGGCTGTTGAAGAACCCGTTCAACTACGACGTGCTCGTCGCGCCGAATCTCTACGGCGACATCATCTCGGATCTGTGCGCGCAGATGGTCGGCGGGCTCGGCTTCGGCTGCTCAGCGAACATCGGGTCGACCCTCGCCGTCTTCGAGCCGACGCACGGCTCGGCGCCGAAGTACGCGGGCAAGTACAAAGTGAACCCGCTCGCGACGATCCTCACCGTCGTCATGATGCTGGACTGGCTCGGAGAGACGGACAAGGCGGCGCGTCTCGAGCACGCCGTCGCGCAGGTGCTCGCCGACGGCAGGGTCCGCACCTACGACATGGGCGGTACGGCCTCGACGATGGAGATGGCGGAGGCCGTCGCGGCGGCGGTGCCGGAGTGCGCCGTCGCTGACTGCTGAAGGCCGCACATGCCGTTCGCAGTGGTCATCCACGAAGTCGGGATGCGGGATGGCCTGCAGATCGAGCAAGCCATCGTGCCGACCGAGCGGAAGATCGCGTGGATCGAGCGGCTGATCGCGGCCGGAGTCGACGTCGTGCAGGCCGGGTCGTTCGTGAATCCATCGGTGGTTCCGCAGATGGCGGACACCGATGCGGTGTTCGCGCACTTCGTGCCGCGCAAGCCGCCGCGCACGCGGCTGTCGGCGCTCGTGCTCAACGAGAAAGGCCTCGATCGCGGACTGGCGGCGGGCGTCGACTTCTTCTGCATGGGCGTGTCGGCGAGCGACACGCACAGCCGCAGGAACACCGGCATGAGCACGGCCGACGCGCGCGTGAGGATTCTCGCGATGGCGCGACGCGCGGCCGATGCCGGCGCCGACGTGCAGCTGTCGGTGCAGTCCGCGTTCGGCTGCGGATATGAGGGCATGATTCCGGCGTCCCGCGTGCTGGAGATTGCGGGCGCCTATCTGGACGCGGGCTTCCGAACGATCAGCCTTGCTGACACCGCCGGCCACGCGACGCCCGCGGTCGTGGAGCTGCTCTTCGAGGAGCTGACGACCGTGGCGCCGGAGGCGACGTTCGGCTGCCACTTCCACGATACCTACGGCCTGGCGATGGCAAACGCGCAGGCGGCGATCGACGCAGGCGTGCGATCGTTCGAGTCAGCGTTCGCCGGCCTCGGCGGATGCCCCTTCACGGCGACAGCGGGGGGAAACCTCTGCACCGAGGATTTCGTGCACCTGCTGCAGCGCGGTCACGCGCGATCGGACATCGCCGTCGCCGAGTTGATCGAGCTCGCGCGCGATGCCGAGGCGTTCTTCGGACGCGCGCTGCCGGGCGTCGTGCACAGAACGGGACCGATTCCATGGCAGTGAAGCTGCTCGACGGCATCCGCGTCCTCGACCTCACGAACGTGCTCGCCGGCCCGTTCGCGACGGTGCACCTGGCGCTGCTCGGCGCGGACGTGATCAAGATCGAAAACCCGGACGGCGGCGATCTCGCGCGCAAGCTCGGCGCCGTGCGCGAGCTGAACGCCGCGCTGATGGGCACGAGCTTCCTCGCGCAGAACGCCAACAAGCGCTCGCTGACGCTCAACCTGAAGCTGGAGGGTGGACGCGAGATCCTGCGGCGGCTCGTGCGGGACGCCGACGTCCTCGTCGAGAACTTCCGGCCCGGCGTGATGACGCGCCTTGGATTCTCGTACGAGTCGCTGCGAGAGCTGAACCCACGGTTGATCTACTGCGCGATCTCCGGCTTCGGCCAGACGGGACCCGACGCTGACAAGCCTGCCTACGATCAGATCATCCAGGGACTGAGCGGCGTCATGGCGATCAACGGCGACGAGCGGCTGAACCCGCTGCGCTGCGGATTTCCGGTGTGCGACACCGTCGGCGGGCTCAATGCCGCGTTCGCCATCATGGCTGCGCTGTTTCACCGGGCGCGCAGCGGCGAGGGGCAGTTCATCGACGTCGCGCTGCTCGACTCGATCATGCCGCTGCTCGGATGGGTTGCGGCCAACTGGTTGATCGGCGGACAGCCACCGCAGTTGATGGGCAACGACAATTTCACGGCCGCGCCCTCGGGCACGTTCGCGACGGCCGACGGCTTCATCAACATCGCCGCCAACCAGCAGGAACAGTGGGAGCACCTCACGGACGCGGTCGGCGCTCCAGAGCTCAAGACCGATCCGCGATTCCGGGAACGCGACACGCGCAAGCGCAATCGTGCGGCGCTCACGCCGCTGCTCGAAGACAAGCTGCGCAGCCGCCCGACCGCCGAGTGGGTGTGCCTCCTCAATCGCATCGGCGTGCCGGCCGGCGCGATTCCGACGCTGCAGGAGGCGCTCGCCTCGCCGCAGATCGCGCATCGCCACACGCTGCAGAGCGTTCACGCCGACGGCATCGGCGACCTGCAGCTCTTTGCGCTCACCGCGAAGTTCGAGCGCACGCCGGCGAGCGTGGAGACGCCGCCGCCTCTCCTCGGCGCGCACACCGATGCCGTGCTCGCTGAGGCGGGATATTCCAGCGACCAGATCGCCGCCTTCCATTCGGCGGGAATTGTGTAGGGATACATGCATCTCTCAACTCCACCCATGACCATCGTCCAGAAGATCCTCGCGCGCGCCAGCGGCCGCCCGGCCGTGTCCACCGGCGACGTCGTCGAGCCCGCCGTCGATCTTGCGATGTCGCACGAAAATGCGGCGCTGGTGATCAACCAGTTCGCCGAGATGTTCGAGGGCACCGGCCGCGAGATGCGCGTGTGGGATCCGGAAAAGATCGCGATCATCTTCGACCACCGCGTGCCGGCGGAGAGCGCCAAGACGGCGTCGAATCAGAAGAAAGTCCGCCAGTTCGTCGCCAGCCAGGGCATTACGAAGTTCCACGATATCCGCGGCGACGAGGGTGGCATCTGCCACCAGGTCCTCGCCGAGTCCGGCTACGATCGCCCGGGCACCGTCATCGTCGGCACCGACAGCCACACGACGAGCCACGGCGCCTTCGGCGCGTTCGCGTTCGGCATCGGCGCGACGGAGATGGCCGCCGTCTGGGCGCTTGGCCGCGTGCTGAACGTCGAAGTGCCCCCCTCGATCAAGGTGGTCGTCGATGGAATGCTGCCGCCGGGCGTTCAACCGAAGGACCTCGTGCTGCACTTGATCGGCCGGATCGGCGCGGAGGGAGCGAACTTCCGCGTCCTCGAATTCCACGGACACTCGATTCGGGCGCTCTCGATGTCCGGACGTCTCGTCCTCTGCAACATGGCCGTCGAGGCGGGCGCGACGTCAGGGATCGTTCCGGCGGACGCCGAAACCATGAGATACCTGCGCGACGAAGCCGGCGTGACCGATCCGATCGATCTGCTCACGCCGGACACGAACGCCATCTACGACGACACCGTGGAGATCGACGCATCGGCGCTGGCTCCGCAGATTGCCTGTCCGCATGCCGTCGACGCCGTCAGGCCGGTGACCGACGTCGCCGGTACGCACGTCGATCAGGTCGTCGTCGGATCGTGCACGAACGGCCGGCTCGACGACATCGCCGCGGCGGCGGCGATCGTGCGCGGCAGGCACATCGCTCGCGGCGTGCGCATGCTCGTGTTCCCGGCCTCGTGGCGCATCTACCGCGAGGCGATGGAGCGCGGCTATCTCGGCGAGCTCGTCGAAGCCGGCGCTGTCGTGATGAATCCCGGCTGCGGCTGCTGCCTCGGCGTTCACCAGGGCGCGCTCGGCGACGGGGAAGTCGCCCTCTCGACCACCAACCGCAATTTCAAGGGACGAATGGGGAATCCAAACGCCGAGGTGTATCTCTGCTCGCCGGCCGTGGCCGCTGCCAGCGCGCTGACCGGCACCATCACGGATCCGAGGTAGCCATCATGCCGACCGTTGTGCTCTCGCTTGGCGACGACGTTTCGACGGACACGATCTATCCGGGACGATTCATGGCGACGGTGCTTCCGTCGGAGACGCCGCAGTACGCGTTCGCGGATCTCACGGATTTCAACGCCGCTCTGAAGGCGAAGCTCATTCCCCCCGGCAGCGTCATCGTCGCAGGCCAGAACTTCGGATGTGGATCGTCACGCGAGCAGGCGGCGTCCTGCCTGAAAGGGCCGGAGCTGACGATCGTCGCGCGCGGTTTTGCCAGGATCTTCCTGCAGAACGCGATCAATCTCGGCCTGCGGACGATCGTCTGTCCCTCGATCGAGGCGAACACGGATGACGAGCTCGAGATCGGCCCCGCGGAGGTGCTCAATCGCACGACCGGCCAGCAGTTCCACGTCGTGCCGCTCCCGAGCGCGCGGCAGGCCATCGTCGACGCCGGAGGGCTGATTCCGTTCGTGCGCGCGTCGCTCCGGTCGGCGACTCGTTAATCAGCTTCGGACGCTCGCGGCGGGAATCCGCTTCAGAAGATCCTGCAGCTCGCTCTGGCTTTCCGCGCCGATCGTGAAGGCGTCCAGCACGTCCTGCGCGAGCGCGAACTGCAGCGCTTCGTCCACGCGGTCACGCAGCTTGCCCTCGCCGAGAATCTTCATCCCGATGACGCCCTTGCCGGACTGCTTCATCGTCTTCAGCACGCCGACGACCTCTTCGACCGTGCCGTCCATCAGCAGGCCGGCCGGGTTCAGCCGGGCGAGGTCGATGTCGACCCAGTCGGAAGCCGCCGCGGCTTTCAGCGCCGCCAGACTGTGACACGAGATGCCGTGCGCGCGGATGATGCCCTTCGACTTGGCCTCGGCGAGCACCGCCATCGCGCCTTCCTTCACCTTCGGCCAGTCCTCGCGCGTCTGCGCGTGCAGCAGGACGATGTCGATGTGGTCGGTCCCGATTTCCTGCCGGAATCGATCGAGATCGGCGCGCATGTCCGCTTCGGTCGTGGCACGCGTCTTCGACATGATCACGACGCGATCCCGCTTCACCGTCTGCATCGCGAGGCGGGCGTGCGGATGGCTGCCGTACCCGTCGGCGAGGTCCCAGAAGCTCAATCCGTTGTCGACGCCGGCGACCAGCAGATCCGCAAGGCCGCGCTCGCCGAGCTGCCGCGTCTGGTTCGACGACTTGTTGTAGCCGCGCGTGCCGGTGCCCTGGGCGAGTCGCGACACGCGGATCTTCGTCCGGCCGAGCGTGACGACATCCTGCGCGCGCTTCTGCTGCGCGGAGGCGTATAGGTGGTACGGGAAGTGGCGCAGGCCGACATACGCGCCGCCGACGGCCGCGGCGCCGCACTTGATGAAGTGTCTACGTTTCATGAATCCCTCTCCCAGTAAAGATCCAGGCAGGTATGCGTCGCTTCTGGGCCCGTGCGGAACCGCGCGCGTACGCGGTCGCCGATCCGAATTGTTCCGCGGTCAACAAGGTAGCTCTTGAGAATCGTGCAGACGCCGTTCATCTTCACATCGATCTGGTAGTACGGGCACTCGATTTCGAGGCCCGTTCCGCCGCGCGCGACCTGCGTGAAGGCATACACGTAGCCCCGCGGATCGGGCACCTCACGCCAGGTCATCGGTTGATGGCAGTCGGGACAGTCGGCCCGCGGCGGCAGCCACAGCTCGCCGTTGCCCGTGGAGACGGGGCAGAGCCGGTTCACGCACCGCGTCGCCATCAGCCTCCCCTCGCCCAGCCCCTTGAAGTACGGCGTCAGCATCCCGTAGGTGTGGAAGTGCGTGCCCTCGTCGCCGAACCTCGGATTGTGCACGACCCATGCGTCACCTACCGTATCGACGACGGATGACTGCGTGGTGAGGGTCACAAGATCCTTGATAACCGTCATGTCGATTGACTCCGCTGTTTGGTTCCTTGGTCCTTTGGCCCCTTGGTCCTTGCAGGCCGCCGTCGGCCAGCGGCCTGCTAGGTTCGTTCGAGCACGGCGCAGGTGACGTGGCTGCCGACTCCGGCGTGCGAGATCGCGAGCCCTCGCCTGGCGTCCTTGACCTGCAGGCTCTCCCAGTCGTCCGGACGCGTCTTGCCGTACCGCGTCCACATCGCGGGATCGCCGTGGAACTTGTCGTACTTGCCCTGAAGTTGCCAGAACACTTCGCCGCACTGGAAGATGCCCGTCGCGCCCACCGCATGCATCGTCCCGAGCAGGCCGCCGGAGAGGTTAGCGGGGCACTTGCCCTGGCGGCCCGTCAGTGGATTTCTCAGATAGCAGTCGCCGGAGGTGACGAAGTCCTGCTCGCGGCCGTAGAGCGTGAGACCGACGTCGCCGTAGGTCTGGAGGTCGGAGATCGTGAAGGCGTCGTGCGTCTCGACGAGATCGAGGTCCTCGATCGGATTCTGGATGCCGGCCATGCCGTACGCCATGTAGGCAGCGAACCGCGTGGCGCCAAAGCTCTCGAAGCCCGGCCAGCGTCCGTCCTGTTTCTCCATCTCCTTGTAGAGCCAGGCGTAGCCGTCCTCGGTTTCGTGCGGCAGCAGCGGAATGCGCATCGGGCGGCGATCGCCGGTGCGCAGCGTGTGCGACCCGCCGGCGATGTAGAGGCGCACGGGGTTGTCTGACAGCTCGAACGCCACTTCCTCGGAGCAGAGCAGCGCCGCCGCGGATCCGACGCTCATCGCGCAGCACTCGAGGAAGCGCAGCGGATCGGAGACGATCTCGCCGTTCAGGACTTCGTCGATCGTGTGTTTTCCCGGCTGCTGCGCGAACGGGGAGAAGCGCGCGTAGCCGCGATTCTTCACGGCGATGGCTGCGCGGACCTGCTCGTCGACGCCGTACATCTCCTGGAAGCGTCGCGCCATCGGCGCGTAGTAGCTGGCGTAGTTGCGGGCGAGGCGTGTCTCGAAGTCCTTACAGGCGGCGCTGGCAATGTAGTAGTTGCCCGTCCACGTCTTCACCTCGTCCATCCGCTCCCAGCCGAGGACGAGCGTGCAGTCGCTCATGCCGCTCGCGATCGTCGTCGCGCCCATCAGCATCGTCGATCCGCCGGTCGCGCCGCCGGTCTTGATACCGACGTTCGGCAGCAGGTCGAGGCCAAGGTAGTCGTGCACCTTCGCCTCGCAGAGGAGCTGATCCTGGAAGTGATCGGCGAACTCGCCGTAGCACGCGAAGTTGATGTGCCCCTTGACGTCCAACGGGTCGCGCTTGAGATCGTTCTCCTCGAGCAGCATGCGGAACGCCATCATGCACAGCTCCTCGAGCCGCTTCTCCGGATACCGCTTGCGGAAGTCGGTGCAGCCGGCGGCGACCATGTAGACCGGCCGCGTCCAGCGCGGGATGCGAAGGTTGCCAGGGGCGAACGTGATCACGGGTCGGGCCTCCGGTGAAGGTGCGACTGCGCTGAGCAACCGGAGTGCCACGAACACGCGCGCGTTCTGCCTGCTTCGAAGGCGAGCCTGACGGAAATCCGCAAGCGGGCGCGTGCGCCGCTGGCGGAAAGCCGCAGCACCGGCGCAGCCCGCGGCGTCCGGCGATCGTGCCGCGCGCGAGTCGCCGTGGCACATCCCTCGCACGCGCGGCGATCCGCATGCAAGACGACGGCGTCGTCCTGTGGCGGGATTGCGCGGGAACGCACGACCTGTGCTTCGAGATCCGGCAGCTCGGCGAAGGGGAGTTCGAGCTGCGGATTCTGTGCGACGGCGCGCTGTGGCTCGAGGAGGAGTCGGCGGACCTCGACGTGCTCCTCGCCCGCGCGCGCGAGCTGCACGCGGACGTGCACCCGCGTCAGGCCTGAATCAGGTCACTCACTGCCGGTCGCCCTCCGGCACGCCGTCGAAGAAGTCGACGATGCCGGTCTCGAGCGAGTACTCCGCGCCGACGACTACCAGCCCATCGTGCAGCATCAGGTGCTCGAGGATCTGCGAGCCGTAGCGCAGATGATCGGCGGACGCGCGGATATTCGCGCGCACCGCCTCCCTGACCAGCGTATTCTCCTCGAGGCCGGAGCCCACCAGGCTCTCGACCGAGGGTCGCACGCGATTGACGATCGCGCGCAGGTTGCGCGACTGGCGTTCCGTCGGCTGACGGAGCTCCTCCAGCGTCGCGAGAATCGCGCCGCACTGTGAGTGCCCCAGCACGACTACGAGGCGCGTGCCGAACCGCTCCGCGGCGAACTCGACACTGCCGACCTGCGATGGCGCGACGATGTTGCCGGCGACGCGGATGACGAAGAGATCGCCGAGGCCCTGATCGAAAACGATTTCCGCCGGCACGCGCGAGTCGGAGCAGCCGAGCACGATCGCGAACGGCTCCTGCCTCGTCGCCAGCTCCGCACGGCGCGTGTGGCTGAGAAACGCGTCGACGCCGAGCACGTTCGACGCGAAGCGGAGGTTGCCTTCGCGCAGGCGGGTGAGCGCTTCGGTCGCTGAGATCACTGCTCACTCACACCCGCAGGCGATCGACAGCGCGCTGCAGACGCTCCGCATCTTCTGAGGACTCACCGTTCCAACGAAAGTCCGGAGCTCGCTTTGCGGAACGGTGAACACGTTGCAGAGATTGACGCAGGACTTCGCCTTGAGTCCTTCCTCCGGACCGATTTCGACTTCCGTCGGCGAGCCTCGCACCGTGGAGGTCACCGCCGCCACGGTTACGGTATTCAACACCGCGACGACTGACGGGCGCGTCAGAATGAGGACCGGGCGCCGCTTGTCGGGCTTTGCGAACGACAACAGCCCGATTTCGCCGCGGTTCAGTCGTCCGGCCATTGCTGCGCGTCAATCAGGTCCGCGATGTCGTTCAGCATGGCGTCTGCCTTGCCGGGGTACGCCTGCGTAATGCGACGGTCGATTTCCCGGCGCTGCTTGGCCGCGAGGTAGCGCTCGACCGCGGATCGCACGAACGCGGAGCGGCCGCGCGCGCGTGTCTCTGGATCGGCGTCGATGCGCTCGAGCAGCGCACTGTCGATCGAAATCTGAACCGGCTTGGCCCCCATGTTGAGGTCCCACAACAAAGAGACGTTGGCTACAGCCAACATCCTACCGCGGCTTGAATTCGATCGTCGCCTCGCGGCGCCGCGGCGTGCGGAAGCCGCGGACGTACTGCATGGCCCCAGGCGTCGTGTATTTCGCGGCGTAGGCGCGCTCGACAGCGTCGCGGAGTCGCTCGCTCGGGACGCGCGCGGCGCGGACGCGGACTTCGCGATCGCCGATCTGGATCGCGCCGAGCGGATCCTCGAGGAACGTCCGGTACCACCCGCCCGGCGTCAGCGTCCACGAACGCGCGAAGACGCGCCCGTTCACGACGACCGGCCAGACACCGATGAAGCGGTGATCGGATTTCGCGCCGGCGCGCACGCCCATGATCTTGGCCGCGTCGATGGCGGATACGACGGTGCGCGGAAGCGTCTTCATGTGGGGGCGCCGGCGCCGGCGGTGAAGATCAGCGGGTAGAGCTCCTCGCTGTACCACAGGCGGGCAAAATATAGCCCGATCGGCGATGCCGGAAAACGGCGGCCTCCGTCCGTTGCGGCGTTCAGCCAGACCATCCCTCGAGCGACCGCGTCCGCATCCGCAGGGTCGTGCGCGGTGCTGCGCACGAGCGCTTCCAGGGCGAGCGCGGTCTCCTCGATTGTTCCAGGCACCTGCCGGCCGCCGCCCCAACTGCCGTCCGCATTTTGCGCGTCGAGAAGCCAGTGTCTCGCGCGCCGCAGCATCGGAGCGATGCGTTCGCGCTGGACGCCGTGCGCAACCACCAGTCCTTCGACGACGCGACTGGTGCCGTACAGCCGGTTCTCCTCGCCGGGCGCGTGCTGATTGCCGAACCATAGCGGCACGAACGTACCGTCCCCGCCCTGCGATCGTTCGAGGAATCTCACGGCCCGAGCGATGCCGCGGTCGATTCTGGCGCGCAGCGCGGCGTCGACCTCCTGCCGCCACGTCAACCACGCCCGCAGCGCGTGTGCCGTGAGATCCGTGGCGCTTCGATCGAACGGCAGCGCGCCCCAGCCCCGGCAGAACGTCGGGATGCCGCCGTCACGATTCTGCAGATCGAGCAGCCACCGGATGCCGTTCGCGGCGGCTGCTCGAACGCGCGGCTCGTCGCGATCGAGATGATGCAGCGCGACGACGGCACCTGCGGTGTCGTCCGCATCGGGAACGCCCCCGGGAAGGTCCGTCCACGCCCAGCCGCCGGGCGCGGCACCGGTGTAGGGATGCTCGCGCGTCCACTGCTGCGCGAGCAGCCAGTCGCGGATGCGCAGCCGCTCTTCTCGATCGAGGTCGATGCCTCCATTCACCGACAGCGTCGTCACCCACGTGGCGAGGTTCGTGTCGATCGGCCAACTGCCGTCCTCGCGTACCGACCGCACGAGAAATTGCCGCGCGCGGGCGACCACGGGATGATCCGGTTCGCCGGCGGCGATGAGGCTCATCGTTACGAACGCGGTGAGCGGGATCGCTTCGAGAAAGCCGCCGCCCTCAGGCTGCAGGCCGTCGAGGACTCGCAGCACACGCGCGGCCGCAGCCGACCGAATCGCCCCGAGCAGCGGCGTGGATGGACCGCGGCGATGACGCGCGACGCCCATCGAGATCAGCGCCGGCAGCGCATAGCTGACGACGGGCAGCCGCAGCGCGGCAAACAACCCGCGCGGCAGCGCGGCGAGCTCGAAGGGCAGCGGCGGAATGAGCGACCAGCCGTTCTCGCCCAGCCGGCCGGCGATCGCGCACATCGTGAGAATAGGTACGGAGAACGTGCGGTCCTTGCCGTAGCGATCGCCGAGTGCCCGCGCCAGCGCTTCCGGCGCGGGGCTGCCGGTGGCGCGCTCGATCCATGCGGACGCCGAGTGAGCGGCGAGAGCGGTGTCGGTGGAGCGCCCAAAGGCGAGCGCGGACCACACGAGCGCTGTCGTGCTGATGTTGCTGACGCTGTCGGTTGTGTCGCCCCACCCGCCGTCCGCGTTGCGCGTCTTCGCCAGCCACTCGACGCCGGCGTCGATCAGCGCGTCCGCGTTGGCCGGACCAACACGGGCGCCGCGCGCCGCGGCGATGGCCACCACCGCCGTGGCCGTCGCCAGCGCGCTGCTGGAGAGTCGGCCGGTCCAGTGACCATCCGCAGTGCGGCGGTCGAGGAGCGCGCGATGGACGTTTGAGCGGAAGTCGCTCATAGCACTCTGTCGGGCTTGGTACACAGCGTTTGAACACGGAGATCACGGAGGACACGGAGCAACATCTTCTCAGAGAAGAAGAGAATGCTCCGTGCCCTCCGTGTCCTCCGTGTTGAAACGCGGTAGCGATCTTCGAAGAGACTCACAGGCTCAAATGACCGAGGGCAAGCAGGCCGTAGTAGGTGTATTCGCAGTCGAGCGTGTCGTCGACCCAGCTTCCGCAGAACCCGCCGGCATTCGTCCACAGCGAGTCGACGAAGTCGAGGCATGGCTCCTTGATGCGCGAGAGATCCGCGTGCATCGCGGCGAGCGTGTGCAGCGCCGTGGCGGTGGACAGCAGATCCGGAACGGGCGCTTCGGGCGCGGCGAAGAAGCCGCCGCTCTCGTGGCAGCGCGCGAACAGCCAGTCGGCGACCTCTGCTGGAGCCGCCGCGTCGAGATGCCGCAGCACCATGACGGCGGCGGCGGTTGCCGGCGTCGAACCGGCCGGCGCGCCTGCGTGATTCGCGAACCCGCCGTCGCCAGCGTGGACGCGGAGGATGGCGTGACGCATGCGCTCCTGCCGCGTCACCTCTCCTCGCAAGTCCTCGATCGCTCCGAGCGCGAGGAAGCAGCCGTAAGGCGTGCCGTCCTCCGAGCCGGCCGCGACGGAGTAGCCGCCGTCGGCCGATCGGAACGTCTCGATGCGTTCGAGAATCGCGGACCTGACGTCCAGCGGCGCGCCGTCGCGCCTCGCCGTGGCCCATGCCCGCGCAAGACACGTGAGGTGAACGAAGTCGAGATCCTCGCCCGAACCGAATCGCTGGAGAAATGCGGGCGTGGATGCCGGTGCCTCGTGCCCGAGTGCGGCGAGCCCCTCGAGGCCGAACACGGTGTAATAGAGGTCGCTGTCGCCGGCGCGATCCTGGAAGCCACCGTCCGCGTTCAGCCGCTGCAGATAGAAATCGCGAACGAGATCGCGCGACTCACCCAGCAGCGCTGGCGCGAGCCTCGCGACCTGCAGCATTTCGCGCCTCAAACTCACTGCACCAGCCCTTTACTTCGAGGTCGTTGAAGATTTTGCCGACGACGCGCCGGAGCAGTCCTTTGAGGCTCGGATTCTCAATCGCGGCGAGCGCGCGAATGGCTTCTTCCTTGTAGCCCTGGAGCAGCGCGTCGCACCGGTCCTGCACCTTCAGCTCGGCGAGCGCGCCGAGCACCGCGGCGCGCTCCTCGTCCGAGGTCGCCGCGCGGCGCCACGCCGGCTCGACGATGACGTGAAGGTCGTCGCGCGCACGCGCGCGCTCGAGGCCGACGGCGAGCGGCAGCGACGGCCGCCCGCCGCAGATGTCGCCGGCGTCGCCCGCGAGATCCTGGAGATCGTCGCGGATCTGATACGCCATGCCGATCGCCTCGCTGTACCTCGTGATCGTATCCGCGACATCGTCGTAGCCGCCGGCGTAGAGGCAGCCGATCGCGAGTGCGACCTCGAATGCCGGCGCGGTCTTCTGGCGGAAGATGTCGAGCACTTGCAACGACGTGAGTGGACGCGGCGTTCGCACCCACGAGAGCTCGGTCCCCTGGCCTATCGACAGCGTCCTGTGTTCCTCCGCCGCCTTGCGCACCATCTCGATGGCGACGTCGGCAGGCGCCCCACACTCGGCAAGCAGGCGGTAGCCGTCGCCGATCAACAGGTCGCCGGCGTTGAGCGCCACCGGCACGCCGTGCTCCGCGTGCAGCGCATCCGCGCCGTAGCGCGTCGCGTCATCGTCCTCGATGTCGTCGTGCACGAGCGACGCCTTGTGGAAGCACTCGACCGCGATTGCAGCGCGGCGGAGGCCATCGGGAATCGGCGCTTCCGGATCGTCGGTCAGCGCCTTCCACGCGCACACGGTCAGGAACGGGCGCCAACGCTTGCCGGCGCGGGACAGCCAGTCGCGCGCGATGCGCTCGGTTTCGCTGCGCGCGGGACCGAGGAACGCGTCGAGCGCGTCCGGCAGGAACCAGCCGTCCACCTCGCGGCGGATCGTCTCGAGATCCATGCGATAGGTGCGGTCGTCGCTCGTCAGATGAATGACGTCCCACACCCAGTCGAGATCGACCGCCGTGTCGATGCAGTCGTCTTGCAGCAGCGGAATCGCGATGCCGGGAATCGCCGCCGCTTCCATGTACGGGAACGCGCGCTCGAGCACCGAGAGGCAGCTGACGCCGACGATCGCTTCGATTTTGCCGGTCTCGATGATCGACATGACGATCGCCGAGCCTTCGGCGACGAGCACGGCGTAGCCGAGGCGCTCCGCTTCGTCCTGCAGATCCTGAATGGAGCAGAGACCGCACTTCTTGCAGAGCAGGCCGAACTCGTCGAACGGCGCGGGGCACTTCTCCTCGACGCGGAGGCATTTCGGCATCAGCAGGAGCCGGCGCTCGTAGGGAATGCCCGCCAGCGCGTCGCGCCACACCTCGTTGTTGATCAGGACCGCAGTGTATTCGCGATAGAGGTCCGGCATCGACGCGCGCTGGAGCATGACGGCGGCATGCCCGCGCAGCTCGTCGGCCGGAAGCGGCGGCACCGGACGCACGTCCGCGACATACGCCTTCGCGAGCATCTTGAGCCGCTCCCGCTCGAGGAGCGTCTGCGGGATGTTGGCCTGCGGCGCCCGGGCGTTGTGCACCGGGATGACGCGGGGAAAAGAGACCTTCAGTTGATCGTGCATGCTGCCCTGTCTTGGGGGTCAGGTCTTGAATTATCAGTTTTCAAGACCTGTCACGTTCACGTCTTGAGAAAACTGATAATTCAAGACCTGACCCCCGCGGCTCTACGTATACGCCCCAAATCCGAAGAACCAGTGCCGCTTGGCGAACCTATACGCCCAGTGCTCCTCGGGTATTTCATGGCCAGGCTGGTGCTGGCTCGTCCGCGGCTGCATCTGCCCGAGTTCGGCGAGTCCGGCGCCGGGCGCGCGGTGTGTCGTATCGCGCGCGCCGTGCCGCTCGACCAGCGCCCTCACCAGATCGGGGCGCTCCAGGACGATACACCCGCGTGTCGCCTTTGCCGCAGTTTCCCTGAAATCCCTGATGAACGCCGAGTCGTTGAGGACGACGGGCAGCGGCCGCACGTCGTCGATTGTCTCGGTGGCGAACTGGATGATCGGGCAGGGCTCGATCTCACCCCAAGGATTGATGTGGTGGCTGATCCCGGTCGCCATCGGGCAGAGGGCCTCGCCCTGGTCGTCCCAGTAGGCATCCACGAGCGCGAGCGGCAGCTTCGACCGCATCGCCACGACGAAACGGCGAACGCGCAGGACTTGTTCCGGCGACAGCGCGAGATCGGCGCAGGCGTTCTCTCCGACGGGACGGTAGGTGTGGTACCAGACGTAGTGGACGCCGCGCGCGATCAGATGACGAAGCCACGCCTCGTTGACCAGATCGTCGACATTGGACCGGCAGACGCTCGTCGCGACGCCGACGATCAGCTTGTGGCGGCTGCACGCGTCCAGGCCGGCGAGCGTCTTGTCGAGCACGTTCGCGCGCCCGCGCCGGACGTCGCTGACGTCCTTCGTCCCCTCGATGCTGATGAGCGGCGTGGCGTTCGCCAGCCTGCGAAGCTCGAGCGCGATCTCGTCGGTGATCAGTTGGCCGTTCGTGAAGATCTGAAAATAGCAGTCGCGGTGCCGCGCGAGGATCTCGAGCAACTGCGGGTGCATGAACGGCTCGCCGCCGAGAATGCCGAAGAAACTGTTGCCCTTCGCTTTGGCGTCGTTGATCAGCCGATCCATCCGATCGGCGTCGATGTAGTGGCGAGGACCGTCCACTTTCACCCAGCAGCCCTGGCAGCGCAGGTTGCAGCTGTTGATGACCGAGATGTAGAGGAACGGCGGGAAGTGCTCGCCGCGCTTCAGCCGCTTCTTGAACTTCTGAACGGATCGAACGCCCTTGAAGCCGAAGTTGTAGGCGAACGTCCACAGGACGCGCGGATCGGTCTCCGTGATCACCCGCCGGGCGAACGGAACGATCATTCCTGGCCCTCGGTGTCGGCCACCGCGCGCGCGGTGCGCGCCTGGATCATGTCGAGCGACGGCAGCGCCGCGAGGACTTCCGGCGGGATGTCGAGCGCCTGCTGCAGCTTGGTCAGGCACTTCCGGCGCTCGTCGAGCGCCCGCTTCTCGTCGCGCTCGCGCGAGAACCGCGCCTTCGCGTCGGCGCTGCGCAGCTTCAGCGCCGAGTAGATGTCGCCACCGAGCAGCGCCGAGATGTCCACCTTCATCTTCTCGCGGTGGAGATCCGCCTCGCGCACCTCGTCGCCGTTGATCGGTCCGCCCTTGTACTTCGGGAACAGGATCGCGACTTCAGGACACACGCGCGAGCACGCCGGGCAGTCCGTCTTGCAGTTGGTCGGGTTGCGAACTTCGATCTTCTTCTCCTTGTTGACGCCGTAGACGTCGAACAGGCAGAAGGTCAGGCACTGCATGCAGTTCGTGCAGCGGTTGAAATCGATGACGGGGAACCACGGCTTCCATTTCGGCCGCGGCACCGTGCCCGTCCGCTCGTGCAGCGACGCGACACGCGCGACGATGTCGTCCGCCGTGAGACCGTCGATGTCGGAGAAGAAGACGGGACGTCCATCGGATTCGGCCGATGACGGCTGCGCCGTCTCGAAGCGGGCGAGCACCGCAATCGGTCCGTCGCTCGGTCCTTCCACAGGTGCTTCGCTTGCGCTCCGGGCAGGCGCGGGCGGTCCGACACGCGTGACCCGATAGCCGTTCTCGAGCAGCTTCGCGATCGCCTCGGCGCGGACGGGCGCCTCGAGCTGACGGCTGCCGGCGCCTTCATACACGACGGTGCGCAGCGTCGTCTGCTTCATATCGCCGCCTCCGCCGATTCGTCGAGCGCGAGCGCCGCGATGATCTCCTCGGCCGGCTGCTCGCGCATGTTCAGGATGCGCGCGCCTTCCGGCAACGGCGTGCCTGCAGCCGTGAAGAGCCACTTCACCGCCCGCGGGTAACACGCGACGATCGTCGCGCCCCCTTGGACGATCTGCGCCAACGCGGGATCGCGCCGCGCGGACATCTCACAGAGATCCGGTACCGCGTCGAAGGAACACGGCGATGTCGCGAGGGTGTCGAGCACGCGGGTTTTGACGTCTTTGGCGACGACCTGCGCGAAGGCGCAGTGGCAGTAGAGGACGCGCGGGGCAGCCATGCGTAGATATTAGGTCGTTAACGGCAAATCTGTACTCGTTGCGACGATCCGCAACACCACCAGGCGCGCCAGCGGCGCGCCCCGCCGGAGCGGAGCGGGGCGCAGGGGCCCCCGCGAGCGACGGCGATGGGGGGCCCGGCGGGGCGAAGCCCCCCGGTCCAACTTAGACCGTTCCAGCCGTGATTCGGTGCGTCGGGATCGGACGCGACGGTCGAAACCTCTCCAGGTGCTCGATTACGGCCACCGTGCGATTTCGGGAGGCCGCAGCGGCGACCGCTTCACGAACGATCCGTTCGAGCTGTTCCGGGTCGGCTTCGGCCCGCAGGTTCAGGGTCAGCTCGCCCGATTCCAGACCCGAATCGAGCGCGAAGGCCAGCTCCGGATCCGCGTCGGCCGCCACCACGTTGACGGCGGCGATACCGGGCCCTCCGTCGGGCGTGAGCGTCATCTTGAGATGCGCGATTTCCGCGCCAGCGTCTCGCAGTGCCTCGCGGATTCCGCGCGCCAGACCCATCAGGAGCTCGTCGCCGTCGTCTGACGCGTCCACCCGCGCCGTGCAATTGAGCCACCCAAGCCGCGCTTCGCCTTCAGCGTAGTCATCGTAGTCGATGTCGAGCAGCGGCCCGGCGCCTTCCTGGTCACCGATACGGCTCAGCCATGCATCAATGCCGTCACCGGTTCGAGCGGACATCTCGAGGACCGTCGCCCCAGGGAAATGGCGATCGAGCGCGGCACGCAACGCCTCGACTCGCGGCCGGGTGACCGCATCGGTCTTATTGATGATGAGCAGCTCGGCCTCCTCGAGCTGCTTGCGATAGACGTACAGCACCTTCGGCGAGAACGACTGCCCGGACTCGACGCCCAACACCCGCAGCGCGCGGCTCGGGTCGATCAGAACGCTGAGCGGCGCGATCTGATAACGGTCGCCGTACATCTGACGCAGTGGGACGCTCACCGTGGCCTGCAGGTCCGTGCAGCTCCCGACAGGTTCCGCGAGGAAGACGTCCGGCCGCGCGTCCCTATCGAGGACGGCCGCCGCGTCCACGAGCGACGTGAACCGGCAGCAGAAGCATCCGCCCGCGATCTCAGCCACCGGGAGGTCGCGTGAGCGCGCGAGTGCGGTATCGACGAGGCCGCCGCTCTGGTCGTTCGTAATCAGCCCGACGCGCAGCCCGCGCGCCGTCAGCCGTTCCGCCGCGCGCAGCAGCGTCGTCGTCTTGCCCGCGCCGAGGAAACCGCCGACCATCACGTAACGCGCTTTCATTCAGGACCCCAGCGGCTTGTTGCGCATCCGCTCGATCGTCTCGTCGAGCAGCGCGGCGTAGCCGTGCATACCCATGGCGTTCGGTTCCGGCCGGCCGCGCACCGCGTAGAGCCATCCGCGCCGATACCGGTCGTCGTCGATGAGGGCAATCCGATCGACGAGTTCCGGGTTCGATCCGGCGAAGGTGCCGGAGGCCACGCAGTAGAGGTCGCTGCGCGCCTTGAACCCCTCGAACCAGCCGATAGCGTCACCTACGCCGACGGCGTCTCCTTCGTTCACCTCCCACCCGATCTCGACGACGTCGCCGAGCATGCGGGAGGCGAACTTCGTGACGCCGATGCGCCACAGGCCCGGTTCCTGCTCCTGGATCCAGAAATGTGACGCCGTGTAGAGCCGATCGCCGAGGAGCCGTGTGCGGAACAGCGAGCGCCGATAGAAAAACTCCTCTGGGACGGGCATTCAGGAGACAGGAGGGCATTATACGTCGCGGCCTCCCGGCAGGCCGTGAGCGGGAAGGGGGGTGAAACGGTTCGGCACGCCCGGGAGTCCTTACTTTACGGGAGGACATTCCGGTGCGCATCAATGGATCGAGTCTCGAGGTCGGGTGTTCTCCTGGTACTTCTGGTTTTCCTCGCGGTGCCTTCAATCGACAGGGCAGATACTCCCCTCGTCCAAGACAACGTTCGCCCGCGTGACACGCTGGCAGGCGTCCTTCTCCGGCTCGGCATCGAGAAATCGCCGACGTTCCGGCAACTCGTCGAAGAGCTCGACACGTCGAACGTCATTGTTTACGTCGACGTGCGGCAGGACTCCAGGCAGCCGCCGAACGGGGGTTGCCTCGGGTTCATCGGCCAGGGCGCAGGCACCCGTTGGGTGGTCGCGTCGGTGGATGCCGGCACATCGAGCCTTGCCCTGGCGCAGCAGCGCCTCTACGCGCTGACGGCCACGCTCGCGCACGAGCTGCAGCACGCCCGCGAGCTATCCGGCGCGCCCGGAATAGCGGACGCGAGAGACTTCGACCGCTTCTTTCGCCGCATCGGCGTCACCGTCGGTCCGAACACCGTCGACACCGACGCAGCGCGCAAGGTCGGACGGAAAGTCGAACTGGAGCTCAGAGGCTTCCAGCCGCCCCGGTAGCACGTCGCGTTCGTATAGGATGAGCGCGTGAAGCTGCGTTCCGCGATCGTCCTGTCTCTGGTGCTGCTGGCCGGCGGACCTTCGGCAGCCGCGCCGCTCGCTCACGGTTCCGACGCCATCACCGAGTCATCGGTCCGTGCCCTCCTCGAGTTTCTCGCAAGTGACGCGATGAACGGCCGCGGCAGCGGCACGCGCGACGAGTGGCTCGCGGCCGAGTTCATCGCCTCGCAGCTCCGGCTCGCGGGGTTGGAGCCGGTAGACGGCGACTACGTTCAGGTCGTCGAGATCGAGCGCGCGCAACTCGCCGCGCCGCCGACGCTCTCTTTGCCGTCGCGGCGTTTCACCCACGGGAAGGAGTTCATCGTCAGCGGCATGAGCGCGGCGCGACAATCCGGGCCGCTCGTGACGTTCAAGGAGGGCCTCACGATTCCGTCCGGCGCGGCCGTGCTGATGCCCGAAGGGGTGTCGCAACCGCCGGCCGTCACGGCATCAGCTTCGATCGTCCTCAGCGCGTCGCCGCTGCCGGCCGCGCAGTGGGGCGTCGTCGCGTCGCGTCCCGTTTCGCTCGGCACCCGCAGCGTCGGCGCCGCCGCGGCGGCGCCGCGCACGCCGGCGCGCGTTGCGCTCGACAAGGCTGCGTACGCCAGCATTGCTGCGCTGGCGGAGGGCACGGTGATCACGCTCGAAGGCGAGGCCGGCCCGCCGCAGACGACGCAGACGTGGAACGCCGTCGGGCAACTGAAAGGGCGCGATTCGAACCGTGCGTCCGAGGTGATTCTCCTGAGCGCGCATCTCGATCACATCGGCAACCGCGCCGCGCCCGGCGGATCGGCCGGCGGGGACACGATCAACAACGGCGCTGACGATGACGCATCCGGATGCGTGGCGGTGATGGAGATCGCGCGCGTGCTCGCGGCGGGCCGCCGGCCGCGGCGGACGATCGTCTTCGCCTTCTTCGGCAGCGAAGAGGCGGGCGGGTTCGGCTCGCGATATTTCAGCGACAAGCCCGTCGTTCCGCTCGATCGGATCGTCGCGAACCTGCAGTTCGAGATGATCGGCCGTCCCGACGGCGCCGTGGCGCCGCGCACGCTGTGGCTGACCGGCTACGAGCGCTCGACGCTCGGCCCCGAGCTCGCGCGCCGCGGCGCGCGGCTCGTGCAGGATCCGCATCCGCAGCAGAACTTCTTCTTCCGCTCCGACAACATTCAGTTCGCCCGCCGCGGGGTCGTCGCGCACACCGTCTCGAGCTACGGGCTTCACAAGGAGTACCACACGGTCGAGGACGAGGCGCGCTTCGTCGATTACCGTCACATGACGGACGCGATTCGATCGATGGTCGATCCGATCGAATGGCTCGCGAACTCGAAATTCAAGCCGGCGTGGCTGCCGGGGAAGAAACCGTAGTCCGAGTCGTCCGAGTCGTCCGAGTAGGCCGAGTTCCGAGTTCCGAGGCGACCTACCCACAGAGGTAGTTACATCGTGTGTTCTCCACGGAAATAATGGCGCCCCATCGCGAGCTGTCCATTTGACCGGAGGAGGACGCTATGTTGTCGAGCTTTCGCGCCGCGAATCGGACAATGACGGTGGTTCGGCTGTTGCTGACCGCCGCGGCGGGTGTGACGACGGCAGTGATTCTCGAGGGGTACATCCCGAGCGCCACGGACGGCACAATCACCGGCTGCTACAGGAACATCGCTCCGCAACAGGGATCGCTTCGGGTGATCGACGCGGAGGCGGGACAGACGTGCACGAACGGGGAGACGACCCTTACGTGGAATCACATGGGGGTGCCGGGACCAATTGGTCCTGCGGGTCCGCAGGGCGAGCAGGGGCCGCCTGGAACCACCGCGACGAGCGATGTGTACTTCGCCAGCTTCTACACGGATCTAAAGCAGGGTGAGCAGGGCGTCCTGCTGGGATTCGTGGGCGAGCTGAGAACCGTTCTCACGCTGGACCTCCCACAGGGCGCCTACATGGTCGAGGCGAGACTCGACCTCTCTTTCGGGACCACCCGCGATGGCAGCGCTCAAGTCCACTGCAGCCTGCCTGGCGACGCGGGGACCAGCGCGCTGCTGGACAGCAGCGAGCGCCCAGGTATATTGCAGGCCAGCAGCAACGCCCAGCGCGAGATCACGACCGTGGTCAATCACGCCGGCGGGGCGCTGACGTTGACCTGCTGGGCGTCGTCTTTGAGCCAGGTCGGCACGACCGTCAAGAACGCCACCTTGCTGGCGACGCCCATCGGTGCGGCACACCGCTGATCCGCCCAAGAGCCTTGTTCCAAAAAGCAGGCGGCGCCGCCGCAACGGCAGTTCGCGCGCGCCACGTCGCCCGGAGATTCTCGTCGTTGGCGGTTGGTCTTTGGCCATTGGAAGTTCGAGATTTGGCGATTGTGCCTTTGGCCCTTGGGAGTTGCCGACGCTACGGTCCATGGAGGCGTATCTCTCTCCACATCCATTCCGGCGCCGGGCCGAAGCGCAGATAACGCGCGGTGACGTCCGCCAATGTGACCCGAACCGGCGCCTCGCGCGGATCGCGAATTGCGGCGGCGAACGACGGACCGCCGGTCCAGTCATCCCACACCGTCGTCCAATTGCTGCCGTCGGCTGACGCCTCGAATGTCAGTCGCGTATGCAGCGACATGTAGCGCCACTTCAACGGGACCTCGATCGTGCGGACGGTGTGCAGCGCGCCGAGATCGAGCCGGCGGTCCCCGGTGGTCTCGTCCACCGTGTGGGGCAGCCGCGGCCCGAGCCGCGGATCGCGCGAGGCGGCCAGCGCGGGAATCACGTAGATCTCGCCTGCGCCGCTGGCGTGTCGACGCTCGACGGACGGCAGGTCGCGCACGAGCGGCCGCAAGAAGCCGGCGCGCCGGTCGTCAACGACGATGATCACGGGGCGTCCACGCGACAGTTCCAGCAGCACCGACGCGTCGTGACGCCAGAGTGACGCCGCGAAGATGAATGCATGCGGCGGCGTGTGGCCGCTGTAGCCGCCGACGATCGGCCGCTGGTGAAACATCGAGCGGTACATCGCCGACACGCTCACGGCGGCATCGTCGGTCGGCAGCTCGACGACCACCGCGTTCGGGATGTCGGGCAGGATGATGCGCGGCGGCGGCGCGAAGAGCGGCATGGGCCGCGGCCAGCCGTCGAGCGCGAGGCCTGCTGCGCACAGCGCGCCGGCGAGCACGTGCCTGCGCACGAACCGTGACACGGCGATGCCGGCAGCGACGGCGATGCACAGCGTCGCGAGCATCGCAAACCGCGCCGGCACTCTCAGACTCTCGAACCCGGGCAGATACGACAACAGCTTGTATGGGCCGTTCGGACCGAGCGCGAGCAGCCACATCAGCAGGGCGGCCGCGCCGTAGAAGAGGAACGGCGATCGCCGCGCGAACGCGGTGCGCAGGCGTTCGCGATGCTGCAGCGCGACGATGACTGCGGCGGCGAGGACGAGCGCCAACACGACGACGCCTGGATACAGGAAGGTCTCGTCGTTCGGCGCAGCGTGCGACGGCGCGATCTTCAGAAGCGGCCCGGCGTGCAGGAAGGACGCGAGCGTCGCGCTGTAGCGCTCCACTTCTTCCGGCGGCCGCGACAGCCCCAGCGACTGGTGCACGGCGCGATATTTCAGCAGCACCGGGACGAGCGGCAGCGACGACAGGAACCAGGCGATGCCGATCGCGAGTCCTGTGCGCGGCGAACGTCTCCAGTCGACGAACCACGCGATCCAGAGCGCAATCAGCACCGGAAAGAAGAACAGGTAGTAGCCGTTCGACAGCGCCTGCAGCAGCCAGGCCACGCCGAAGACCGCCAGCCACGGCCATCGGCCGCCGGCCAGGTATCGATGCAGTCCGAGCAGCGCGAGCGGCATCCAGAACGATGCGAGGACCTGGATGTGCGCGAGCTGGCTCGTGCGGTACGGAGAGAACCCGAATGCGAGCCCGCCGCAGAATCCTGCCAGCCGCGAACCCGTCAACTGAGTGACGAGCAGATACGCGAAGAATCCGGAGAGCGCGAAGGTGAGGATGAGAACGACGTTGTAGGAGCCGAGCGGACTCAGGCCCGCGAGAATGAGCGGCGTCGAGAAGGGCGCGAGCCCGGCGAGGTGTTCCGCGAGCGCGAGCGCTCCGCGCATCGGAAAGAAGATGGGTGGATTCCACCAGCTCTCCGCGAACGGCACGCGCTGCGCGTTCCACCAGAACAGCCACGCGCCGAACAGCGGATCGCCGGGATCGTGCGCGCCGCGCGAGTTCAGATGGGCGGCAAGCGGCCACGTCCACAGGGCGGCGATGAACAAAAACGCCGCCAACAAGGGTAAAGGGTAAAGTGTAAAGGGCAAAGGTACAGTCCGCTTCACGATTACCGTTACCCTTTACCCTTTACCCTTTACCCTTTACCCCTTACCCCTTACCCCTTCACGCCCTCGCTACTGGGCCGTTCCTCTTCCGCGGCCTGCAGGCGACGGCGGAGGAAGTGGCTTGCGCGGCAGCTTCTCGTCGCGGTTCGCGGCGTGGTACACGAACGACGCGACGATCACCGCATTCTTGCGCATGTCTTCTTCCTGGATGCGCTCGTAGACGTCCGCCGTCGAGTGATGCGTCCGAGAGTTGTACTCGACCGTGTCCTGAATGAACTGGAAGCCGGGCAGCCCGACCGCGTCGAACGACTGATGATCCGTGCCGCCCGTGTCGCGGATCGTCAGCGTCGTCATGCCCAGGTTGTTGAACGGCTTCATCCAGGCATCGAAGATCGGCGCGACGGCCTCGTTCCCCTGCAGGTAAACGCCGCGGATGGCGCCCGTCCCGTTGTCGACGTTGAAGTAGGCGGAGAACTTGCCGTGCGCCGGCAGCAGCTTCATGTCGGCACGATTGGCGAACGTCTTCGTCACGTACTCGCGCGATCCGATCAGCCCCTGCTCCTCGCCGCCCCACAGCCCGATGCGAACGGTGCGCCGCAGCTTGAGGCCGCTCACCTTGAGAATGCGCATCGCTTCCATCATCACGGCCGATCCGGCGGCGTTGTCCGTGGCGCCAGTGCCGCCGTGCCACGAGTCGAAGTGGCCACCGAGCATGACCAGTTCGTCCGCTTTGTCCGTTCCCGGAATCTCCCCGACGATGTTGAAGGAGTTGACGTCGTCGTAGAAGGAGTTCTTCACGTCGGCTTCGATCGTGACGGGCATCTTGCGGTCGAGCGTACGCACGATGCGGCCGTAGTGTTCGACGGCGATGACGAACGACGGCACGCCGGCCGGCGCCTTCGGTTCGCGCGAGCCGCCGCCCTGCACGAACACCGTGCCGCCGTCGCCGCGGCCCGGCGAGATGACGCCGAGCACGCCTTCGTCCTTGAGGAATTGCGTGCGTTTTGCCGCAAACGCCTGCGCCGCGCCGAAGCCGCCGCGCGCGACCGGTCCGCCCTGACGGCCGCCGCGGCCGCCACGCGGCGTCGCGTCAGTTTCCCGTTCGAGGTCTTTCAATTGTTCTTCTGAAAAGCGCGTCGCCGGCGCCGTCCACAACGCGGGCACTTCCCGTATCGCGGCGCTCAGGACGAACTTTCCTTTGAGCTGTCCTTTGAACTTCGCGATGTCTTCCTCGGTCTCGATCACCGCCACCACCGCGTTGCCGGTGACCGGGCCATCCGTGCCGGGCGTCCATGCCGATGACATACCGACCACCGGGAAGCTGCCGCCGGGCGTCGTCGCCATCATGTAGAACTTGTCGTTCGTCCAGCCGCGGCCGAATGGGAACGGCTCGAGCGTCACGTTCGTCATGCCCCACGACTGCATTTCCTTCACGGCCCAGTCGCCAGCCTTGCGATAGCCGGGTGAATTCGTGAGCCGCGGACCGTAGACGTCGGTCAGCCAGCTCATGATGTCCATGACGCGGGAGCGCTGGAACCCTTCTGCCTTGATCTTGTAGATCGCGTCGAGATCGACCTTCTCGGACGCCTGCTGCGCGAAGAGCGGCGTGAACGACAGCGCCACAGCGACGGCAGCCGCGGCGGCCATCGGCCTGCGGCGGAATGTCAGCAACATTGCGTGTTCTCCTGAAGATGGTGATATGACCGCCACAGCATAACGCAAGGACCAAGGACCAAGGACCAAGGACCAAGGACCCGGGACCAGGGACCCATGACCCGGGACCAGGGACCAGGGACCGTTAACGCTGCACGCGCCCGGAAGCATCGCCGCCGGCAAGACGATCGACTTCGTCAACCGTCACGCGATTGAAGTCGCCGGGGATCGTCTGCTTCAGCGCGCTCGCGGCGACGCCGAAGCGGAGCGCCGCCTCGGGTGAGCGGCCGGTCACGAGCCCGTAAATCAGGCCGGCGGCGAAGCTGTCGCCGCCGCCGATGCGGTCGACGAGCCGGACCTCGTAGCGCTGGCTGCGGTGCATCACGTTCGCGCCGGCGTCCCACAGGACGGCGCTCCAGCCGTTGTCGCTCGCCGAGATACTCTCGCGCAGCGTGATGGCCACCATCTTCGGGCCGAAATCGCGCGTCACCCTTTCCGCGGCCTGGCGGAATCCCTCGAGATTGAGCTGACCGCTCGTCACGTCCGTGTCGGGCACGTGAACGCCGAGAACGGACTGGAGATCTTCTTCGTTCGCGATGACGACATCGACGTCGCGCATCAGCGGTCCCATGACCTGCTGCGCCTGCGCCTCGGTCCACAGCTTCTTCCGGTAATTCAGATCGACGCTGACGCGCGCGCCTGCCTTGCGCGCGGCGGCGATCGCCGTACGCGTCGCCTCAGTGCCGTTCACACCGAGCGCCGGCGTGATGCCCGTCACATGGAACCACGCGGCGCCGGAGAACACTCCCGCCCAATCGACGGCATCCGGCTTCATGTCACTGATGGACGAGTGCGCGCGGTCGTAGATGACGGAGGAAGCGCGCTGGCTGGCGCCGCTCTCGGCGTAGTAGATGCCCACGCGGCCGCCGCTGCGCACGATCGCGTCGGTGCGGACACCTTCCGCGCGCAGCGCGCGGACGACGGCGTCGCCGATCGCGTGCTTCGGGAGCGCGGTCACGTAGACGCTTTCGATGCCGAAGTGGGCGAGGCTCACCGCGACGTTCGCTTCACCGCCGCCGAACGTCGCAACGAACGTCGGCGACTGCAGGAAGCGCTCGAACCCTGGCGGGCTCAGTCGCAACATGATCTCGCCGAACGTTACAACCGTTCTCATCTAGTGCTCTCTGGCGGTACGCACATTTGCGACGATCCGCTCCGCGTTACGGCGCAGCACGCCATAATCGCCGGCCGCGATCGCGTTCGCATCGAGTAGCGCAGTGCCGACGCCGACGGCGGCCGCGCCCGCGCGAATCCAGTCGCCCGCGTTGTCGATCGTCACTCCACCCGTCGGCATCAGCTTGACCTGCGGCAGCGGCGCCCGGACGTCCTTGATGTAGCCGGGGCCGAGCGCCGTCGCGGGGAACACCTTGACGATGTCCGCGCCTGCCTCCCAGGCGTCGAGGATCTCTGTCGGGGTGAAGCAGCCGGGCATCGCGGGGATGTTGCGATCGTGGCACGCTGCGATCACGCTGCGTCTGAACACCGGACTGACGACATAGCGCGCGCCGGCATCGACGACTCTGGCCACGGTCTCCGCGTCCAGCACCGTACCGGCGCCGAGGATGAAGCCGGCCGGCAGCTTCGGCGCGAGATCGCGAATCAGTTCCACGGCGCCCGGCACCGTCATCGTCACTTCGAGCGCCGTGACGCCGCCCTCGGAGATGGCGTCGACGACCGCTTGCAGCTTCCCCGGCTCCTTGATGCGGATGACCGCGACGACGCCGGCGCGCTCGATCGCGCCGGTCACGTCAGAGCGCTGCATCGTGAATCCACTTGTGCGCCGGATCTTCGTGCAGCGCGAGCTTGCGCTGCTCGCCGGCCATTCCCCATAAATAGTAGAGGCGATATCCCGGCGGCGACGTCACCGGGTGATACCCGTAGGGCAGCAGCACGGTATCGCCGTCGCGCACCGAATGGGTGACGCTCTCGCCGTCGTTCGTGTAGAGCAACTGCTGGCCGAATCCCTGCGGCGGATCGACGCGGTAGTAGTAGACCTCCTCGAGCGTCGGCTCGCCGTCGCGTCCATCGTGCTTGTGCGGCGGGAAGCTGCTCCAGTGGCCGGGCGGATTGAACGTCTCGCCGACCATCAGCCGCTGCACGTAGGGATCGTCGACGAAGATGTTGTGCACCTCGCGCGTGTAGCTGCCGCGCCCGCGCGTGTTGACCTGCACGGCCCCCGGCGTGATCAGCACTGGCTCGCCGCCGGCCGGCGCCGGCGTCGTGAAGATGACGGCTTCGAGCAGCGTGGCAGCCGTCGCGCCGAACTCGACGCCTGGCGGTACGTAGAGCGCGGTCGCGCGCTCTTCGAACACGTTCTTGCGCGAGACATTCCATTTCTTGTCGCCGGCCGTGAACACGCCGCTGCCTTCGTGCAGGATGACGACCGCTTCCTCGTCCGGCCAGGAGAACGTCGCGCTCGCGCCCGCATCGAGGCGGAGGCGATGCGTGGTGAGCTCGCGCGCGCCGGCTTCGCCGCGCCGCTGCAGCGTGCGCAGGCCGGTCTCGCGCGGTTGTCGGAACAATGTATCGGTGAGCATGGCTTTACCTGATGTGCGATCACAGAATATAACGAGACAGGACCACACGACATGTTCATCGTTTCACGACGCGAGTTTCTCCAGCACGCCGCGGCCGCAGCTCCGGCGCTGCTCGTGCCGCAATCGATCGCGAACCTCTCCGATCCGTGGCAACGCGCCGCGGCGATCGTCAAGAGCATCACGACGCCGCGCTTCGCGGCGCGGGATTTCGACATCACGACGTTCGGCGCCGTCGGCGACGGCGCGAAGTCGTGCACGGACGCGATTCGCAAGGCGATTGCCGCGTGCCGCGCGGCCGGCGGCGGACGTGTCGTCGTGCCCGGCGGGCGGTTCCTCACCGGTCCCGTGCGGCTCGAGAGCGGCGTGAACCTGCACCTGACGGCGAAATCGACGCTCGCCTTCAGCCAGGATCGTCGCGAGTACCTGCCTGCCGTCTTCACGCGGTGGGAAGGCGTCGAGCTGATGAACTACTCGCCGTTTATCTACGCGTTCGAGGCGGAGAACATCGGCGTCACCGGGCCCGGCACGCTCGACGGCCAGGCCGACGCGACGCACTGGTGGGACTGGCGCGCGCCCGGGCCGGCGAAGAACGCGAAGCAGTTCCCGGCGCGCGAGAAGCTGATGAAGATGCAGGCGGCGGGCGTTCCGGTCGCGGCGCGCGTGTTCGGCGAGGGGTCGTTCCTGCGGCCGAACTTCATCCAGCCGTATCGCAGCCGTAACGTCCTCATCGAGGGTGTGACGATCGTCAACTCGCCGATGTGGGAGATCCACCCGGTGTTGTGCCGGAGTGTCACGGTGCGCGGCGTGAGCATCAGGTCGCACGGCCCCAACAACGATGGCTGCGATCCGGAATCGTGCCGCGACGTGCTGATCGAGCGCTGCACGTTCGACACCGGCGACGACTGCATCGCGCTCAAGTCCGGCCGCAACGAAGACGGCCGCCGCCTCAACGTTGCCATCGAGAACGTCGTCATTCGCGACTGCACCATGAAGGATGGGCACGGAGGCGTAGTCATCGGCAGTGAGATCTCGGGCGGTGCGCGCAACATCTTTGCCGAGCGGTGCCGCATGGACAGCCCGCAGCTCGATCGCGCGCTGCGGATCAAGACGAACTCGGTCCGCGGCGGCACGGTCGAGGACGTCTACATGCGCGACGTGACCATCGGCCAGGTCGCCGAGGCGGTCGTGACGGTCAACTTCTTCTACGAGGAAGGAGATGCGGGGAAGTTCCCGCCGGTCGTGCGCAACGTCCAGGTGCGCAACGTCACGAGCGGCAAGAGCGAGTACGCCCTGCTGCTGCGCGGCTACAAGCACGCGCCGATCGGCGACATCCTCGTTCAGGACTGCCGGTTCGACGGCGTCGCGAAGCCGGACCTGCTCGAATCCGTCCGGAATCTCGAGCTGCGCAACGTGCGGATCAACGGCAAGATGGTCAACGAGACGATAACCCGCTGACGTGCACGAGAGCTCGATCTACGGCGAGACTCACCAGGCCGGCGAGCGGAGCGCACACTAGCGAACGTCACGATCATCAGCGCGATCGGCCAGCTTCTCTCAATGGCGCCTGGGGCCCCACGCCCAGGCGCCTATACGCGCGCTTCGCGCGCGGGCGCCCTTCGGGCTTGCCGGCTCGCTTCGCTCGCCGGACTGGCGATCTCACATTCAGATCTCGAATACATCCGGCACCTTGATCGATTGCCCACGGACGGTGATCTCGAACGACGGCCAGCCAGGCGACGTGGTGAGCACCTCCAGGCGATTGTCCTCGTGCAACAGCACGGTCTCCTCGACCTTGGTCCCCGTCACCGTCGGGTTCCAGGCGTACGCCTGCGGCGGCCGCGCGACGGCGTCGGATGCCGGATGCGCGACCCATTCGCGCGACCGCGCGGCGATCACGCCCCCCTGGTGGTGGAGTAGCTCCTCGTTCGGATAGCCGTTGTCGGCATACGCCTTCGCCGCCGCCGCGAACATCTCCGCACCGGTCGCGCCAGCGACCGTCGCTTCGAGCAGCGCGCCGAAGACGCGTCCCGTCGCGCGCGTACGCCGCCGCAGGTCGTCGTCTGCCACGCCCGCGGCGATGACGCGCGAGAGCGCGACGATCTGTCCTTCACGCTCGGGGCAGCACGCGACGAGCAGCCGGCGATGCCACGGCGTCGCCGTGGGCACCGGATGTCGATATTTCGCGATGCGATTGTCCGCGGCGACCAGCAGCACGTTGGGATACGCGCCGATCTCGTGCATGCGTGAGGCGACGCGGCGCGCGATCTCGAGCTCGGTGAGACCATGCTCGATGCTGCGCAGGAGCTCACCGAGCGCCCGGCCGGCATCCGCGCCGAACGCGCGATAGCGCGGGATCTCTTCGTCGACGAGTGTCGCGCGCAGCCGCGAGAGGTGCGCCTCGACATTGCGCGCGGCGGGCGTGACGATGTCGGTCGCGAGATCGCCGCCGGCGACGCGGGCGGCAAGCTGAAAGGGCAGCGTGGCGTCGGCCCGCTCGGCCGTCCACGGAAACTCGAGGACCTCGAAGGGCAGTCCCGCCACTGTCTCCTCGCGCATGCGCGGGCTCTCGATCGTGCTGGCCAGCGCGAACGCGCGGCCATCGGCGGTGACCAGCAGTATTCCGCTGCCCGTCTCGCGAGTCGCATCGATGCGGTTCGATCGGCCCGCGGTCAGCCAGGCGAAGTTGTGTTGCGACGCCAGCACGATGCCTGTGCACTGCTGCTCGCGGGCGAGGCTCGCCACGCGATCGACCTTGCGGGCGACCTCCGGCATCGATGATTCGGGCATGGCGCCAATGCTAACGCATCGAACCAGCGTCCAAAGTGGCTTTACCATCTACATACTTGCCATGAGCGTCCTCGCCGATTCTCCGGCGGCCAGAAAACCGGCAGTTCTCGAAATTTCGGCACAATCTGCGGCCGCTTGGGCAGTTCGGCCCCGTCAGAATGGTTTTCCTGTTGAGGTCCATGATTTGCAAGTGGTATTACCTCATACGCGCAACGCGTTCCCTGCGTTGCCGCCATCGAGAGGGAAGCTGTATGGGTGTGCGTCAAGCGTTTTCAGCGATCGTCTTGCTGATCGCCACCGTGGCGGCGGCGCCCGTCGCTGCGCAGGACTTCCGCGGGTCGATCACCGGCACCGTGGCGGACGTCTCCGGCGGCGTGCTGCCGGGCGTGACCGTGACGGTCAAGAACATCGAGACCGGCGTCGAGCAGAACGTCGTCACCGACGGCAACGGCCTGTATCAGGTGCTGTATCTGAATCCAGGCCGCTACGACGTGTCGGCGGAGCTCCAGGGATTCAAGAAGTTCGTCCGCACGAACAATCAGGTGGGCGTGGCCGACGTCGTGCGGGTCGATGTCACGATGGAGACGGGCGGCATCGAGGAGACCGTGCAGGTCACCGCGGAAGTGCCGCTGCTGAACACGAGCAGCGGTATCAGCGGTACGACCGTCAACAGCCAGCAGATCGGCGAGCTGCCGCTCGGCGACGGCACCGCGTATATGCTCTCGCGGCTCGCGCCCGGCATCATGGACTCGTCGGATCTGCACTTTGCCCGGCCGATGGACAACGGCAACCTCGCCGGCATCGTCGCCAACGGCGCCACCGGCGGCAACCAGTTCACGATCGACGGCGCGCCCAACATGAGCAATGCGCGTGGCGTCGGCTTCTCGCCCCCCTCAGGCGCGATCTCGGAGTTCAAGGTCCAGACGAACGCGTTCGACGCGCAGACCGGTCACACGGCAGGCGCCGTCGTCAACCTCGCGCTCAAGAGCGGGACGAACGTGTTGAGGGGCGAAGGGGCGATCTTCAACCGTGACGATAGCCGGACGAACACGCCGCTGCTGACCAAGCGCGCGGGCGGCATCAAGCCGACGAGGCAGTACAACCGCCAGACCGGCACGGTCGGCGGCCCGATCGTCCGGAGCAAGACGTTCTTCATGGCATCGTTCGAGCACCTGCGCGACGTGCAGCCGGAGCCGTCCACCTACACGGTTCCGACGATGAAGATGCGGAACGGCGATTTCAGCGAGTTCTCCAACCTCGTCTACGATCCGTTCACGGTGACGAGCTCCGGAACCCGCACGGTGTTCCCGAACAACCTGATCCCGCCCGATCGCATCAACGCGGTGGCGAAGGCGTATGCCGCCTACTATCCGCAACCGAACCAGGCGGGCACGGGCAACGGGACCGTCGGCAACTACTTCACGAACCAGTTGCGTCCGTACGACTACAACGGGGCGCTCGCCCGCGTCGATCACAACTTCAGCGCCGGTACCACCCTGTACGCGAGCGTCTACTGGAACAAGCGCCGCGAGGATCGCTACAACTGGGCGCAGGATGCGCCGAACGGCACCGGCGGCGGTATCGTCAACGGCTTTGCGGTCACGAAGGGCTACGACTTCCGCACCAACACCGGGGTCACGCTCGGCTACACGACGGCGTTCTCGCCGACGACGCTCCTCGACGTCAAAGGGAGCTGGGCACGGTTTGGCGAATGGCGCGACCCGGCGCAGGAGTTCGATCCCGCGCAACTGGGGTTCTCCGCCACGGCGCTGCAACTGATGGGCAGCTACCGCTACCTGCCGATGATGACGTTCGGCAGCTTCAGTACGACCAACTCGAACTCGACGATCGCCTCGCTCGGGGCGCAGCGCTCGGACTGGGGCTCCGGCTTCGACCGTCCGATCGACACGACCTCGGTGCAGCCGACGCTGACGAGGATCTGGGGCGCGCACACGGCGCGCGCGGGCTACGACTTCCGGCACCAGATCTGGAGGGTCACGCAGGCGGGGTACCCCGCCGGCCGGTTCCAATTCAACGGCGCGTACACGCGCGCGACCAACTCCGCAGCCTTGAACGATCGTGCCCAGGTCTGGGCGCAGTTCCTCCTCGGCCTGCCGACCGCGGCGACCGGCGCCGTGGCGGCGCCCGGCACCCAGTCGAGCCAGTTCGAGATCGCGTCCGCCGGGGAGTTCAGTCAGACGCTGCACGGCCTGTTCATCCAGGACGACTGGCGCGTCAACCGCAGGCTCACGCTCAACGCCGGCCTGCGATTCGAGATCAACTCGGGCATGTCCGAGGCCCAGGACCGCAACCTCGCGGGCTTCGACTTCAATACCCCAAACCCGATCGAGGCCGCGGCCCGGGCGGCCTACGCCCTGAACCCGATTCCTGAGATCGCGGTTGCGGATTTCCACGCGACCGGCGGACTCCTGTTCGCCGACGGTCCGGTGAACAAGACGGTGACGAAGCTCCTGCCGCGGGCGGCCGCGTCGTACCTCCTGACCGAGCGCACGGTACTGCGGGGCGGCGTCGGGCTGTTCTCCTACGACTACCTGTTCGAGAACATCAACCAGGCGGGATTTGCCCAAGCGACGCCCGTCCTCGTGACGACCGACAACGGCCTGACGTTCACCGGGGCGAATCTCACGAACCCGCTGCCAGGCGGACAACTGATCCAGCCGGTCGGCGCGGCGAACGGGCTCGCGAGCCAGCTCGGACAGAACCTCGGCACCGTCTACCAGCAGGACCGCGAAGCGCCGTACTACACGCGCTGGGAGGCGAGCCTGCAGCGCGACTTCGCGCGCGGGTGGGTGGTGGGGTTCACCTACATCGGATCGCGTGGCACGAACCTGCCGGTGGCCCACACGATCAACGGCATTCCGACGCAGTACCTGTCGACGACGCGCAGCCGGAACACGGCCAACGAATCGTTCCTGACCACGACGGTGCGGAATCCGTTTGCGGGGCTGCTGCCGGGCAGCACGATCAACGGCTCCACCGTCCAGCGTCAGCAGCTCCTGCGGCCGTATCCGCACTTCGGCGGAACGTTCGCGGTCGAAGAATACGTCGGATCGGACTCCTACCATGGCGGGACGATCCAGCTCCAGAAGCGCTTCGCGAACGCGAACTCGATCTCGGCGCAGTACACGTACTCGCGATCGCGGGACAAGCTGAATTACCTGAACGCATCCGACGGCGTCCTCGAGGATCGGGTGGCGCCGCAGGATCGGCCGCACCGGTTCTCGATCGGGACGGTGATGCGGTTGCCGTTCGGCCGCAAGCAGCTGTGGGGCGGCGACTGGAATGCTGTCATTGACGCGTTCCTCGGCGGGTGGCAGCTCAGCTCGACATACCAATATCAGTCCGGCGCTCCGCTCACCTGGGGGAACGTGTACTACGACTCCGCCTGCGGCGACCCGAAAGACCTCGAGTCGTTCATCGGCCGGAAGGTGTCGGGCGGCACTGCGGGTCTCACCGGCGACGCGCCGGCGTGGAACCTCAGCTGCTTCTACTTCCACGACGCCGCCGTCCAGACCAACGGCGTGGACGATCCGGCCAAGCAGCGCGCGGATCAGCGGATCTCGATGGGCAACACGTTCCGCTACTTCCCGTCGACGCTGCCGCACGTGCGGACGCATCAGCTGCACCTGCTCGATTTCGGGCTGACGAAGAACTTCGCGCTGCCGCGCGGCACGCGGCTGCAGGTCCGCGTCGAGGCGATCAACGGCCTGAACTACACGGTCCTGTGGAACCCGAACGTGACGCCGAGCAACGCGAACTTCGGTTTCATCAATCAGGAACGCAACAACCCGCGCGACATCCAGATCGGGCTGCGGTTCACGTTCTGATAGAGTGCGGCGCGGAGAGGAGAAGAGCTTGGCGGGGTGCAGGGGTCCTCGCCATTCAAGAGATGAACGAGAAAACGCTCGAAGGCGGCACCGTTCAGGTCGTCTCCTACGTGCGCGGGCTGATCGAGCGCGGCCTGCTGCGGCCGGGTGACCGGCTGCCGGCCGAACGCGATCTCGCGGTGCAGCTCGGCGTCAGCCGGCCCACGGTGCGCGCCGGCCTGCAGGCGCTCGCAGGGATCGGGGTCGTGCAGTCACGGCACGGCTCCGGCACCTTCATCCCGGCGGGGCCACCGGCGCTGCGGACCGAGGCGCTCAGCTTCCTGGCGGCGCTGCACGGGTTCACGCGCCAGGAGATGTTCGAGGCGCGGCGCATCCTGGAGGTCGGCGCCAGCGGCCTGGCGGCCGAGCGGGCCACGCCCGAACACCTGGCGACGCTGGCCGAGGAAGTCGCGAACCTGTTCGCGTCGCTCGACGAGCCGCGGGGATTCCTCGTCCACGACATCAACTTTCATCGCGCCGTCGGGGCGGCGTCGGGCAACCCGATCGTCGCCTCGCTGACGGAGATGGTCTCGGCGCTCTACTACGAGCAGCGGCTCGAAACCGCGGAGCGCGCGAGCGCCAGCAATCTTCGCGATGCGGCGGAGGCCCACCGCCGCATCTATCAGGCGATCCGCGCGCGCGACGGCGAAGCGGCACGGCTGGCGATGAGCGATCACCTCGCCGAAGCGTTCCAGTATCAGCAGCGGGAGCTGGGGACTCGGAGGCCGGGGGGCTAGGGGGCTGGGGATCCGATATCGTTCATCATCTCTTCCATTGAACGATACGCTTCGAGCCGCGCCCTGGCGGTGGCGCAACGCGATTGCGGCGCCAGGCCCGTGTGTTCCGCCAGGAACAGGATGTAGCCTGCGACGCCTTTCAGGAATCGCAGCCGCGCGTCGGGGCCGATCGAGTAGAACCGCGCGCGCTGCGCATACCCGGCCGGCGAGTGATCGCCGAGCGCAGACTTCTCCGCGCGGCCTCCAGCCGCGAGCACGTAGAGGAAGTTGTATTCGAAGAAGAACATGTGATCGGGGCTCGCAGGCAGCGCCTCGAGCGCAGCGCGGCAGGCGGCAGTGGACGAGAACATATCCAGCTCCCGACCCCCCGGCTCCCCGGCCCCCCGCCCCCCCGACTGTCCGATCGAAGTCTCGATAAAGTGCCGCGCCATCTTCTGCTCGGTCGCGTCGTCGCTGAACGCGCCGGCGACGGCCATGTCGATCGTGAACCGGTACCAGTCGCGCCACAGCGCCTGGTCGCGCGGATCGGTTGAGGCGGCAAGCGCGACGCCCAGCTCGTAGGTGTAGCGGCCGCTCGTCTTGATCTCGAGCCGGCCGCCGGTGACGTCGCCCATCACGCGGTAGTTGCCCGCCGATTTTCCCGAGCCGGAATGGAAGCCGATGCTCGCGTCGAAGCGGCGGCACACCGCCCACTGCCGCTCGATCAACTCACGCAACGCGGCGTCGTCTGGATACGGCGTGTTCTTCTGGAATCCAAACGCCGGCGCGACGAAGTCGATCCGCATGTCGAGCGCGCGGCACAGCGCGAGCATCACGGCGGTGGTCTCGGGCGTCGTCAGGCCCGGCAGCTCGTCGATCGACAGCTCACGCAGGTAGAGGCGGCCGGCATCTGTCGTGAACGCGCGCTCGCGCGCGGCGCGGTACTTGCCGTCGCGCTGCTTCATCTTCTCCATCGCCGGCCAGACGGTCGCCAGCAGTCGCGCGAGCGCGGCGTCGGCCAGTCGCACGCCGGCGGCCGCGACGTCGTTCCGTACGCGTTCGACCAGCTCGCCGGGCACGTGCGCCGTCACCCACGCAGCCGGATCGTCCGGCACGGTTGTCTGCGCGAGCTCCGGCGAGAGGTCGAACGTGATGTAGCTGGCCAGAAGGCAGCCGCGCACCAGCGCGTCCTCGCGGGTGTCGAACTTGCCGCCGATCGGCTGATGATCGGCGTTGAAGCTCCAGGCGATGCGGCGGCGGTGGAATCCGGATTTCAGCTTCGACACCACGCAGCCATGGCTCATCCCTTCGACGCTCTGTCCCTGATGTCCCTCTGGCACGGACGTGCCGATGAAGGGGAATGGCACCGTGTCGAGGCGCCCGTCGAGCATCGCGTCGACGTCGTACACGAGCTCGCGCGGGATGCTGTTCTGATTCGCCGTCATCCCCAGATCGAGCACGCTCATCGCCCACTCGACCGCGGGCCAGTGCAGCGTCGTGAACCGCGCACCGATGCCGAGCGTGCTGCGTCCGAGGTTGCCGCCGGCGGTGGGGAAGATCGTCGACGCGGGATCGTGCTCCAGGATGACGTTCTTCAGCCGCAGCAGGTTGTCCCACGTCGCCGGAAACACCGTCACGCCGTCTTCGAGCGCGACGCCCTCCGACAGCGCGTCGTCCACGGCGCGCTTCTGGCGTGCCTGCCGCTGCCAGGCGCAGTCTCCCGTCTCCTCGTCTTCGAGGAGCGTCCAGTTCGCCGCCGCGGTTTCGAAGCCGCTCTTCGGCCATACCTTCACGGGAGGTCCGGAGACGAGCTTCTCGGAGAGGGCAGGCCAGTCGAGGCAAAAATCAGGGCTGACGCAGGGATTGGTGGAGATGCGGAGCCCGTGATCGAGAAGGAACCTGTTGATTCGGGACATTACACCGTCATCGCGTGAAAACCGCCGTCGACGATCAGCTCTTCACCGGTGATGAACGAGCCCGCTGCGTCACTGGCGAGCAGGAGCGTGGCGCCGATCAGCTCGCGCGCTTCGCCGAACCGCTTCATCGGCGTGTGTCCCATGATGCTCGCGACGCGCTCCGGCGTGAGCACCGCGCGGTTCTGTTCAGCGGGGAAGAACCCGGGCACGAGTACGTTGACGCGCACGCGATGCGGCGCCCACTCGCGCGCAAGGTTGAGCGACAGGTTGTGGACAGCGCTCTTTGTCGCCGAATACGTGAACACGCGCGAAAGCGGCACGACACCGGACATCGAGCCGAGATTGATGATCGACCCGCCATGGCCGGCGTCGACCAGGTGCTTGCCAAACACCTGGCATCCAAGGAACACCCCCTTGACGTTGACGTTGACGATGCGCTCGAACTCGTCCTCGGTGATGTCGAAGAACGGCGTGGGCGAGTTGACGCCGGCGCCGTTGACGACGACGTCGACGCGCCCGGAGCGCTGAAGTACAGCGTCGAGCAGGCGATCGAGATCCGCACGATTCGTCGCCTCCGCGGCGTGGAACCACCCGCGGCCGCCTGCCGCTTCGATTCGCTCGAGCCGGGCGCTCGCCTTCGCCTCGCTGCGGCCGACAATCACCACTTCGGCGCCCGCGCCGCCGAGCCCTTCGGCCATCGCGCCGCACAGTTCACCGGTACCTCCGATGACGACGGCGACTTTTCCCTGGAGCGAGAAGAGGGACTCGAGATACCGGCCGGGTTCCATGGCGATTGCCGATCGTATCTTGGAAACCGACCGCGACGAAATAGAATGAGCGGCACGTGAAAGCTGTCATTGTCATCAGCGACCGCGACAACGTCGCGACCGCCCTCGAGACGCTCGAGCCCGGGCGCGAGCTGACGGTGAGCGGCCGCCGGATTTCCGTCGGCGAGCGGATCCCGTCCGGCCACAAGATCGCCCTGCGTCCGATTGCAGCAGGCGACGCGGTGATCAAGTATGGCAGCCCGATCGGCACGGCGACGGCCGCCATCGACGCAGGCCGGCACGTACATATTCACAACCTCGCGAGTAATCGCGGTCGCGGTGATTTGGGGTGATAGGTCGATGCTGAATGCTGAATGCCGAATGGGGTGCTGGTTCGCTCATTCGGACATTCCCACATTTTCAGCATTCAGCATTCAGCATTCAGCATTTAGCATTCAGCATTGACCGAATGCATGAATAAGCTGCCTGGTTTCAATGGTTTTCGGCGCCCAGATGGCAGGATCGGCACGCGCAACCACGTGCTGGTCGTGCCGACGGTCATCTGTTCGTCGGTCGTGGCGGAACGCGTGGCTGGTGCGGCGGGACCGCTCGGTGCCGCGCTGCCGCATGCCGGCGGTTGCGGCCAGCTTGGTCCCGACATGCGCCTGACGCACGACACGCTGGCCGCCTACTGCGCCCACCCGAACGTCGGTGCCGTCGTCATCATCGCGCTCGGATGCGAGCAGGTGGTCGCGCAGTTTCTCGCCGACGTGGCGCGCCAGCACGGCAAACCGGCGGAGATCGTTGCGATCCAATCAACGGGCGGCACGGTCCGTGCGACGGAACGCGGCGCGGAGATCGCGCGCCGCCTCGCCGATGCCATAGCCGCGACAGAGCGCGTCTGGTGCGACGCGTCGGATCTCGTTCTCGGGCTCGAGTGCGGCGGGTCGGACTACACGTCGGGCCTCGCCTCCAACCCGACGCTTGGCCGCGTCACCGATCGCGTCGTGGAACTTGGCGGCGCCGCCGTGCTCAGCGAGATCGCCGAGATCATGGGCGCCGAGCATCTGCTTGCCGCTCGCGCGTCGGACGGCGATGCGCCGGCCAAGCTGATTCAGCTCATCACGCGCGTCGAGGCGGAGGCCCGCGCCCTTGGCCTCGACATTCGCGGCACGCAGCCGGCGCCCGGCACCATCCGCGGCGGCCTGACGACGATCGAGGAGAAGTCGCTGGGCGCTACCTACAAAGGCGGCGAGCGCGCGCCGCTGGCCGACGTCGTCGGCTACGGTGAGCCGATCGAGCGGAAGGGACTCACCGTCATGGACACGCCCGGGTTCGACGTCGAGTCCGTGACCGGCATGGTCGCCGGCGGCTCGCAGCTCGTCGTCTTCACCACGGGACTCGGCACGCCCACGGGCAATCCAATCGCACCCGTCATCAAGATCACCGCCAACGCGCGCACGGCGCGGCAGATGGCGGACAACATCGACGTCGACGTCAGCGGCCTGATGGACGACAGCGAGTCGCCGGAGTCCGCGGCCGACCGGCTGTTCGCCGAAGTGCTCGCCGTCGCGTCAGGAAAGCAGACCGCCACCGAACGTCTCGGCCACCGCGAATTCGCCATCCGACGAACCAATGCCACGATTTGATCGATTCATCGTCGTCCTGCTCCTGCTGTCTGCCGCGTGTGCCCACGGCGCGAGGCCGTCAGCCTCCACGACGCCGTCTGCGCCGCAGGCGACGGCGCGTACCTATGACCTCGTCGTGTACGGCGGCACCGCGGGCGGCGTGATCACAGCCGTCGCGGCCGCGCGCGAAGGACTGAAAGTCGCGCTGCTCGAGCCTCGCGATCATCTGGGAGGGATGGTGTCGGGCGGTCTCGGCTGGACCGACTACGGCCGGCGCCAGGTGATCGGCGGCTATTCGCTCGAGTACTTCGAGCGCGTCGGGAAGAAGTACGGCAAGGACATCGAGTGGCATTTCGAGCCGCACGTCGCCGAGCAGGTGTTCAGGGAGCTCGTGCAGGAGACCGGCGTCGAGGTGTTCTATCGCCACCGGCTGCGTGAGAAGGGAGGAGTCGTCAAGGACGGCACGCGTGTGCGATCGATTGCGCTCGACAACGGCGCGACGTTCGCCGGACGGATCTTCGCCGACGCGACGTACGAAGGCGATCTGATGGCGCAGGCCGGCGTGTCCTATACGTGGGGACGCGAAGGCATGAACGAGTACGGCGAATCGCTCGCTGGCGTGCGCGATCGGACGCCGAAGCATCAGTTCACCGTGAAGGTCGGTCCGTACGACGAGAAGGGGCGGCTGCTGCCGGAGATCTCGCCCGAGAAGAAGGCGCCCGCCGGATCGGCCGATCGAAAAGTGCAGGCCTACAACTTCCGCGTCTGCATGACGAAGCTGGCGGAGAACCGCGTACCGTTCCCGAAGCCTGCCGGCTATCACGCTGGCCGCTTCGCGCTGCTCGGGCGCATGCTCGGCGAGATGGACAAGGTGAAGCAGGAGAAGAAGCAGCGCTGGACAGCGGTCGACCTGATGAAGCCGGATCCCCTGCCGAACGGCAAGACCGATACGAACAACAACGGCGCCTTTTCGACGGACTACATCGGCGGCAACTACGAGTATCCGAACGCGAGCTACGCGACGCGCGCGCGCATCTGGCAGTCACACGTCGATTACGTTCAGGGCTTCTTCTACTTCCTGCAGAACGATCCGCAGGTGCCGAAGGGACTGCACGACGAGATGGCCGCCTGGGGCCTGTGCAAGGACGAGTTCACCGACACTGGCAACTGGCCGCACCAGCTCTACGTGCGCGAGGCGCGGCGGATGGTCGGCGAGTACGTGATGTCGCAGAAGGACATCCAGACGGAGCTTACCAAGCCCGACGTCATCGGCATGGGCTCCTACAACAGCGACTCACACAACGTGCAGCGGATCGTCAACGAGGAGGGGTTCGTCGAGAACGAAGGGGACATGCAGGTCCCCGTCACGCCGTATCAGATCCCGTATCGCGTGATGCTGCCGAAGCGCGCGCAGGCGACGAACCTGCTCGTGCCGGTCGCGTTCTCGGCGACCCACGTCGCCTACTCGACGCTGCGCATGGAGCCGCAATACATGATCATCGGCCACGCCGCCGGTGTTGCGGCGAAGATGGCGATCGAGCGGAACGTCGCCGTGCAGGAGATCGACGCTGCCGCGCTGAGCGCGAAGCTCAAGTCCCAGCGGGCGGTGTTCGAGTACCGGCCGTGAGCAGCGCTTCCACGATCCGCGTCCACTCGGCTTCGAGCGAGTCCTTCGCGACCGGCCTGCCCGCGCGGCGATACCAGTACGCAGCGTTGCCCAGATCGCCTTCCTTGCGATGCAGGTACGCGTGCACCCACGCGCCGCTTGCATCGTCGATGGCCTGCGCGGTCTCGTGCGCTTTGTCCCAGTCGCCCTTCGCGTCGTGCCACAGTGCCACCAGCGCGGCGTCCACTGGCGGCGGCGCCTCATGGCGGACGCTGTCTTTGAACTGCTCGACAGTCATAACCCGACCACGCTTGGAGGCGCCGCTGGCGTCTGCGACTCCACGCGCGACTCGGCGACCGCGCGGACGGCGAACCGCAGGCATCCAAGCGTGATGATGAATGCCACCGGCCAACGGTAGTACCACGCCGGTTCCGACGGCGCGAACCACCATGCCGTTCTGGCCAGCACTACCGGGGTGATCGCCACGGCAGCGAGACGGATCGCCGCCTTGTCGTCCAGCGAAAGCTTCAGCCGTCGCGCAAAGAACATCGCGATCTGCGCGTAGAGCAGCGCTTGCAGCGCGCGAAAGACGAACGACCCTCCTACGCAGACGAGATACAGTACCGGCGCGACGAGGATCGGGAGGCCTTCGAGGAAGCGCTGTGCCTTCTGAGCTGTGACCTCCAGCGTGACGTTCGGTGCGAGCGCGAACACGCGCCGCTCGTTCCGGTGCGGATTGACGATGCCGAATTCCCGGCGCGTCAAGACCATCGTCTGCACCGTGATGTCGTCCGGCACGCGCTCGAGCCGGTCGTCGATGATCAGGAACGTCTCGCCGGTCTCGGAGTCCCGCACGTCATGCCGGCCGCTCGGGGTGGCGCGCATCTCGCCGTTGCGGATGCTGATCGCGGGCAGTCGTTCGGCCATCTGGGCGCCGCTCGTTCGTACGAAGTGCCGCAGGGCCGTATGCCAGCGAATGGCGGACGGCGCCCACGTCAAGGCGAGCAGCAGCAGGAGGTAGAGCAGGCCGATGCCCTTCCAGTTGGCCGCGACGTCGCGATACAGATCGCGCGAGTAGAGCGACGCGTAGAGCGCATGGAAATGCTTCATGCGTAGTGATAACTTTACCTTTTCTTTACCCTTTACCCTTTACTCTTCACTCTTTCCGTGACTCCTCCTCATGACTATCGATGTCGCCGTCGTCCCCGTCGCCGGACTGGGCACCCGCATGCTTCCGGCGACCAAATCGCAGCCAAAAGAGATGCTGCCGGTCGGGCGAAAGCCCGTCGTCCAGTACGTCGTCGAGGAACTGGCGCGCGCGGGCATGCGGCGGATCCTGTTCATCACGGGGCAGGGCAAGACGTCGATCGAGAACCACTTCGACGTCAATGCCGAGCTCGTGCAGTCGCTGCGTGAGAGCGGCAAGGAGGATCTGCTCGCGGAGCTCGCCTTCGAGCGCGCGCCGGTGCAGTACTTCTACACGCGGCAGCGGCAGGCGCTCGGTCTCGGCCATGCCGTGCTCTCGGCGCAGGCGCTGGTCCGCAACCAGCCGTTCGTCGTCGCGCTCGGCGACTCGATCATCGGCTTCAGCCCGGAAAGCGATGTCGTCCGCCGCATGACGGCGGCGTTCGTCGAGCACGACGCGGCCGCGCTGATAGCGCTCGAGGAAGTGGCGCCGCAGGATGCGCGTAACTACGGCATCGCGAAGCCGGGCATGCAGATCGGCGATCTGCTCGAGCTCGTCGATCTCATCGAGAAGCCGGAGCCGGAGGAGGCGCCGAGCAATCTCGCCATCGCCGGGCGGTATGTGCTCTCGCCGGAGGTCTTCGCCGAGCTGGAGCGGACGACGCCGGGGCGGGGCGGCGAAATCCAGCTCACCGACGCGATCCGCTCGTTGATCCGCAACGGCCGTCGCGTCTACGGCATGCGCCTGGCGTACGGCGAACGCCGGTTCGACATAGGCAACTTCGACGCCTACTTCCGTGCCTTCGTCGAGTTCGCCGCCGCGGACGACAAGCACGGCGAGGCGTTCCGCAAGTTCCTCGCGCAGTTCCATGCAGATCATCCGTAACCGCGCGTACGCACGGGCGGCGCTCGTCGGCAACCCGTCCGACGGCTACCACGGGAAGACGATCGCGTTGCTCATCCGGAACTTCTGGGCGGAGACGGTGCTGTACGAGTGGGACTCGCTGGAGATCGTGCTCGCCAGCGACGACCGGGCGAGGTTCAGCAGCGTCCAGGATCTCGCGAAGGATGTCACGCTTCACGGCTACTACGGCGGCATCCGTCTGGTGAAGGCGACGATCAAGCGGTTCGTCGACCACTGCCGCGCACGCGGCATTGACCTGCACGACCGCAACTTCTCGATTCGCTACGAGACGCGCATTCCGAGGCAGGTCGGCATGGCCGGCTCGAGCGCCATCATCGTCGCGACACTGCGGTCGCTGATGGCGTTCTACGGCGTGACGATGCCGATCGAGATCCAGCCGGCGTTCGTGCTGTCAGTGGAGCGCGAGGAGCTCGGGATCGCCGCGGGGCTGCAGGATCGCGTCATCCAGGTCTACGAGGGGCTCGTCTACATGGACTTCGGCCGCGATCGCGAGCGCGTGGTCGAGGGCCTGCCGAGCTACCACTACGAGCGGCTCGATCCGGCGGCGCTGCCGCCGGTGTACGTGTCGTATCACGGCGGCCTGTCGGAGCCGACGGAGGTCTTCCACAACGATATCCGCGGCCGCTACGACCGCGGCGATCGTGAAGTGATCGACGGGATGGAGCGCGTGGCGTCGCTCGCGGCGGCCGCGCGCGTCGCCCTCGAGGCGCGCGACGAGCGGGCGCTCGCGTCGCTCGTCGACGAGAACTTCGAGGTGCGGCGGCGGATCTTCAGGCTGCCGGCGTGGCAGGTGCAGATGATTGACACCGCGCGCTCGTGCGGCGCCTCGGCCAACTTCGCCGGCTCCGGCGGTGCCATCGTCGGCACGTACGAAGGCGAGGAGATGTTCCAGGCCGTCCGCGCAGCGATGTCCCGCATCGGCTGCCACACCATTGGGGTCAGGTCTTGAATCATCCCTGTTCCGATGGTTCAAGTC